>NZ_CP091285.1:0-667407 GCF_021650975.2 Flavobacterium jumunjinense | reverse complement strand
AAAATACTATATGTTGTGGCTGTTTGTTTAGCAGCGGGTTATTTGTCTAGTTTGGTAACGCAAGCTAATATAGAAACTTGGTATCCAACGATTAAAAAACCAATATTTAATCCGCCTAATTGGGTTTTTGCTCCTGTTTGGACGCTTTTGTTTATCATGATGGGAATTGCAGCGGGTTTAGTTTGGGATAAATTAAAAGAGAATAGAGAATTGGTTAAAAAAGGATTGTTTCTTTTTACAATACAATTGTTGTTGAATATTTTTTGGTCTTATATATTTTTTAGTTTAAAGAATTTATTACTTGCTACTATTGAAATTGTTCTCTTATTGTTGATTATTTTCGAAACGTATACTGTTTTTAAGAAAGTTGATAAATTAGCAGGAAGATTATTAATCCCTTATTTAGTATGGGTTTCTTTTGCAACTCTATTAACCGCATCTATTTATTTTCTTAATTTTTAAGTCCGTTTTTTCTTAAAGGTTTAATTTTTAGGTTTTTATAATTGTTTTTTTGTTAATTTTCCCTATTTTTGAGTGAATTCAAAAACAGGTATTATGTCAAGAAAAGCAATTTACCTTCTAGGAATAGTTCTCACAATCCTTTTGGGAACTTGGTTGTATGCTTTATTTTGTTGCAACAATTGTTGTTTAAAGGTTAAAGAGGATCTAAACTCTAAATCGAAAGCATTAAATAATGCGCAAAATGAGTCCAAAACAGCGTTTAGTAAAAATGGTTTTGGGTTCACAACCTCTAATTTGCATTATTCGTGTGCCGATAATTTTACTTTTAATTTTTCTGATGGAAAAGTAGTCTTGCCTATATCAGATTCGATAGATTTAGGAATTTCTAAATTAAAAACAGTTTTAGATTCTTCCGATTTAAAATTTGCAATAAAAGGTTTTTACTCTTCTAAGGAAGAAAATAATTCTATTTTTCCAGATTTAGGTTTAGCAAGAGCTAATGCAATAAAAAATTATTTAGTAGATAAAGGTATTCCTGAACATAAGTTGGAATTATTTAGTGAACTAAATGATAAAAAGTTAATCATAGATGATAATATTGTTCATCAATCTACTTCTTTTGGATGGTTATCTAAGGATATAAATAGTACAGAAAAGAAAGATTGGAATGTTGTTAGGAATGAGATTAAGGCAACTCCATTAGTGCTCTATTTTGAAACGGGTCAGTCGATCATTAATCTTACCGAAAGTGACAGAAAAAAACTTGGAGTCATTGTAGATTATCTCAATCATGTTTCAGATGCTAAGATTGCTATTGAAGGTCATACTGATAATGTTGTTGGAGAGAGAAATACAAACGAATATTATTCAAAAAAACGTGCTGAGTTTGCACAGAACTATTTTATTTCGAATGGAATTCCTGCTCAAAAAATTGAAGTTTTTGGGAAAGGAGCTGCTAATCCTATTGCAGAGAATGAGACAGAAGAAGGTAGGGCGAAAAACAGAAGAGTAGAAGTGACAATTAAATAAGGAAATACATTAACTAACAAATACTAAACTATGAACTTAACTTGTTTTTTAATACCTGCTTTGGTGGGTGTTATTTGCGGAATATTAGGCTATTTATTAGGTAAGCGAGCTTCAGTTGCTCCTGATGAGGAATATAATTCTTTGAAAGATGATTTGGATAGTTGTAACAGAAGGAATTCTCAATTACGATTGGATATGGAACGATTGCGATTTCAAGTTACAGATGCAGCTACAAAACGGGCTTCTTTTACTGAAACTATTCCAGAGAAGAAGAGTGTTGTTCCTTTTGATGGGACAGCTGTTAAAACATTATTTGGAAAGAAAATTAATGAAAACGATTTGAAAATTATTGAAGGAATAGGGCCTAAAATTGAAGAATTATTTAAAAACTCTGGAGTATTAACATGGAAAGTATTATCTGAAATGCCAGTTGAAAAGTGTCAAGAAATTTTGGATAAAGAAGGGGAACGCTTCCAAATACATGATCCGGGAACATGGCCAAGACAAGCTAAACTTTGTTATGAAGGTAAGTGGCAAGAATTAAAAGATTGGCAAGATATTCTAGATGGAGGAAAGGAAAGATAAAAGATAGATAAACCAGCTAATGCTGGTTTATCTATGATATAGCGTTACTAAGAATGAATCCGCTTGTCCAAGCATTTTGAAAATTAAATCCGCCAGTAATTGCATCAATATTAACAATTTCTCCTGCAAAATAAAGAGAAGGTAATACTTTACTTTCCATCGTTTTGAAATTGACTTCTTTTAAATCAATTCCTCCAGCAGTTACAAACTCTTCTTTAAATGTGCTTTTTCCATTTACTTGAAATTGTCCATTTGTAAGTTGTTCTGCTAAAGCAATCATGTGTTTTTTAGACAAATCAGCCCATTTTAATTCATTTGTAATCCCAGCAGCGAGTGTTAAGCTTTCCCATAAGCGTTTAGGGAAATCAAATGGGCAGAATTTTGATATTAATTTTTTGCTATTTACGTCTTTTAGTTCTTTTAACTCCTCTAAACATTCTTCAAAAGTAGTTTCGTTTAGCCAATTAACTTGAAGTATAAAATGATAGTTTTTTTCAAAAAGTATTCTAGCTCCCCAAGCAGAAAGACGAAGTATTCCTGGTCCACTCATTCCCCAATGGGTAATTAATAGTGGTCCAGAAGATTTTAAATTGGTTCCTTTAACTTTAACTGTTGCAGTAGCGGAAAGTCCCATTAAATCTTTTATTCTGTTGTCTTTAATATTAAAAGTGAATAGGGAAGGAACTGGAGGAACAATTGTGTGACCTAACTCGTTTAGCATTTCCCAAACCTTAGGATTGCTTCCAGTAGTCATTATTAATTTCTGACAAAGAAAAGTTTCGGTATTAGTGTCAATTTTCCAACTATCGTCTTTTTTGAAAATAGATTGAACACTTTGTAGTGTTAAGATATCAATTTTATTTTTTTCTGTAGCTTTAAGAAAGCAATCAATAATTGTCTGAGAAGAGTCCGATTCGGGAAACATTCTTCCGTCTTCTTCAATTTTTAAAGTGACTCCATGTTTTTCAAACCATTCAATAGTGTCTCCAGAACAAAATTGATGGAATGGACCTTTTAATTCTCGTTCTCCTCTTGGATAGAATTTTACTAGTTCATTTGGAATAAAACAAGCGTGAGTAACATTACAACGTCCTCCACCAGAAATACGTACTTTAGAAAGTACTTCTTTTCCACGTTCTAAAATTGCGATTTTAAGTTTTGGATTTTTTTCTGCAATGTTTATAGCTGTAAAAAATCCTGCTGCACCACCACCAACAATTATAATGTTATATTTTGAATTCATAGTTTAGATTTGAATCTCTTTCAAAGTTTCTAACTTTTATAGAGATAATAATAAGGGGTTTAAATTCGATCTGGAAAATCGGAAATGATGCCATCAATATTGAATTTTTTAATATATTCAATATCTAACGCCTCATTGACTGTCCAAGTATTAATTTTTAAACCTTTTTGTTTTGCAAAACTACAATTATCTGTGGTTAATAGCGAAAAATGAGGATGAATATAATCTGCATTGAATTCGATTGCCCATTCGATTGCTTGTTCTACACTTGCCTGGGTTAAAACTGCAAGCGGAATTTTTGGATTGAATTTGCAGAAATTAGATAGTTCTTCTTGTTGGAAACTGGAAATAATGAAGTTCGAATAGTCCCATTTTTTATGGTTTACATAGTATTCTACTAAAACGGAAACGGGTTTTGCAGTATTATGTCCTTTTAATTCAATGTTTATATTGCATTTTTTATCAACTAAGTCGAGAACTTCTTCAAGTGTTGGGATTTTATGTTTTTCTCTTATTTTTAATTGGTTGAGTTCTTCAAGTGTCATTTTTGAAATTTCACCAAAACCATTAGTTAATCTTTCTAAAGTAAAGTCATGAAAAACGATGATTTCACCAGATTTACAGATGTGAACATCTAATTCTATAGCGTCAACATTCAATTCGATTGCTTTATGGAAGGATTCTAATGTGTTTTCTACAACATATCCTTTCGCACCTCTATGTCCAATTTTTTGCATAATTCAAATGTATAAAAAATGTACGAATCAAATTAGAATTTATAACTATACCCAATCTTTATTACTTGTGTTTCATGATAATCACTACTTGTGTAATTGAAATTGCTACCTTGAATTTCTTTTTTGATGACTAAGGTATTAAACAAGTCGGAAGCATTTATGAAAAATTCTCCTTTCCCTTTTTGTATGCCTTTTTTGAGTCCCAAATCTACCGTAAAACGTTGTTTTATTTTTCCTTGCGGAATAATATCAGGTGCATAATAAATTGCTGTAAATTGTGCGCTTAGGTTGTTTTTAAAACTGAAATTATTATTCACTTTAAAATTTCCGGATACAATTTTTTGCGTTTCTGCTGAAAAAGTATTTATTGTTGGATATAAATTAATCACACTAAAAGCATTAATTTGGTTTTGGTACACATTAAAATTAATATTCAACTTATAAGAATTAGTGATTTTTTGAGAAATGACGGTTTCTAAACCAGTATTGGAACTTTTACCTGCATTTTGAAAAATTGCATAAATTGTTGGGTTGCTATTTACTGTTGAAGCAATTCTAGTAATGGTTTGATTAGCAAACTTGTGATACAAAGCGTTATAAATGCTACCACTTTCCCAATTGTATTTATGACCTAACTCTATAGTATTCGTAAATTGAGGTCGTAATGATGGATTTCCTACTTTAATAATTTCTGCATCATCATATTTTGGAAAAATTCTAATATCTACTTCGTTTGGACGATCTACTCTTCTGTTATAGAAAATAGATAATTTACTATTGTCATTTAATTTGTAACCAAATCGTAGATTAGGAAAAGGTTGTGTGTAATTGTAACCACTACTTTTATAGGTATTGTGATCTGGATTTACATCATATTGTAAATTCACATATTCTATTCTTAAACCTATTTCGGCTTCATAATTTTTGTTTTCAAAAGAGTAAGTTCCATAAATAGCAGGAATGTTTTCGTTATAATTTGCCCAACCACCAGCATTTACATCTAAAGGCGAATTTAATCCAGGAAAAAATTGCATGTTTACAGGGATATTTCTTTTCCGATACTTAATTCCTGTTTCTATTTTTCCAAATTGTAAGGGTTTTGTATAATCAAAATTAAAGTCAAATACTTTTTCATCTGAAAGTAATTTGAAAGAGTCATAGCCTGTATAGGTTGATAATGTATTAGTGAAAAAATACTTTTCATCTTCTCTATGAAAAGTATAATTTAATCCAGTAGTGTATTGATGACCTGGTTGTTTAAATTGGTGCGTAAACAAAGCTGTTGCCATAGCTGTTGTTTTTAGTTCGTCTTCTAAGAATTGCCATAATCGTATTCGGTTACTAAAATCAGCGTTGAAAAAGGGTTCGTCACCGTTATCTGTGATTTTTTCTGTACCAAATAAACCTGAAACAGTTAATGTATTAGCCTCATTAATATAATAATCTAAACCCACTTTTGTAGTTGTGAAATGAGTATCTCTATTACGTTTTGTTTGTTGGTTTATGATTGTTCCGTCATTATAAGTTCTAGTTACAAATTCGTTTTTATTCAAATTTTGAGTATATAAATAATCCGATTGTAGAAATAAATTGGTTTTGTTTTTTTTATAATTTAAAGCAATGGAAGGATTTATTTTTGGAGTAAAAGTATACTGTGGTCGAATTGTCGGCAAATTTTGTTTTCTTTCCCAAAGACTTCCTAAACCAGTTGTTAAACTTACTTTTCCATTTAAACCTTTATTCTTGTTTTTTTTATAAATGATATTGATGATTCCTGCATTTCCATTAGCATCAAATTTAGCAGAAGGATTGTTTATAATTTCAATTTTTTCGATAGCAGAAGCGGGTAAATTATCTAAACCCGATTGATTTCCAAATCCAGTTAATGCAGTTTGTTTTCCATCAATTAAAACCATTACTTTATCGTTTCCTCGCAATTGTATTTTGCCATCTTGAACGGTTACACTTGGTAGATTTTGCATGGCTTGTAATACTGAACCACCACTTTGACTCACGTTATCTGCTAGAGTATATGTTTTTTTATCGAGCTTTTTGCTCACTTCACTTTGTGTTCCTGTAACAATAACAGTGTTTAACGTTGCAATGTTTTCTTCGATTTCTATGTTTTTAATATCCAGATAAGCGCTTGCATTACCCACATATAAAGGTAGTGTTTTAGGTTTGTATCCAATATAGGATAGTTCTAAAATATAACTTCCGCTCAGAATATCAGTTAATGTAAACTTTCCTTCTTCATTTGAAGCTACTCCAGTAATCATAACATTATCTTTTTCTGATTTTAGAATTATATTTACAAATGGAAGTGCTTCCAAAGTTGTCTTGTCAATTATTTTCCCAGAAACTGTTACCTTGTTTTGAGCAAAACTGACTAATGTGAAAAAAATAAAGAAAAAAAAGATTTTTTTTAATTTGATACCCACTTTAAAATGTTTTTTTATAATTAATAATAAGGCTGTTCTCTTTGTTAAACAATCAAAATTAATTAGACAATCTGTATCAAATCTATGGTTTACTAAAACGTTTTTTTGTAAACTATTATATAAAAAAGCACGAATCAACTTAATCGATTCGTGCTTTGTGAAAAATAAATAAACTAATTATTCTAAGATTACAAATTCCCAAGGTTTCATTTTAAGTTTTTGATTCTTTTCAATGAAGAAATCTGAGTTAGTATAAATGTTTTTAAACTTACCCATAGTTTGAATTGTAAATTCTTGATTCTCTTTAGACATGTTACCAATAAAAATGATTTTTTTTCCGTTTTTCTCTCTTTCGAAAGCGAGAACTTTATCGTTGGACGTTGTATTTATTCTTTTGTAAGAAGCTTTGTCTTTTCCTCCATTTAGTGCAGTTTTCTCTGTTTTAAGTTTTCCTAATTTTTTGAAAATCTCCCAGTTTTTACCTTTTGTTTTTGGAATAGTATCTTTTTCGAAGAATTTTAAACGGTGATCTAGTCCATATTCGTCACCACTATAAATTAGTGGAATTCCTGGAGTTAAATAGGACAAAGCCATCATGATTTCTGAAGCCTCTTCCATTCTTTCAGAAATAGTTCCATTCCAGGAATTTTCATCATGATTGTCTACAAAATTCATTAAGATGTCGTTTGCTTCATACTCTTTCGTTCTTTTTTCCATATAGCTATCCCAAGCAGATACATCTTCTTTTCCTTGAGCTATTTTATTCATTGCATGATGGCCATCCCACGCATAACCCATGTCAAACAATCCATCTTTGAATAATTCTGGTTCCCAAGCTTCTGCCAGCATGAATATGTTTTTTTCTTTACGCAATTGAGGAACTGCTTCTTGCCAAAATTCGGTAGGAACAGAACCTGCTACATCGCAACGAAATCCATCTATACCTTCATTGTTTAACCAATATTTCATGTCGTTAACCATGGCTTTTCGTAAACCTTCATTTGAATAATCTAAGTCGGCTACATCTGTCCAATCGGTATCTTTTGGATGTGTAATTTCTCCTTTATCGTTTTTTGTATAAAACTCGGGATGTTCTTTCAACCATACATGATCCCAACCAGTATGATTAGGAACCCAATCTAATATTACATAAATGCCATTGTCGTGAGCCATTTTTACTAATTTTCTAAAGTCTTCTATTGTTCCGAATTCAGGATTTATTGCTTTAAAATCAGAAACTGCATAATAACTTCCTAAATATTTTGATTGTTCTGATTCTGGCATTTCTGAAGCAAATTTGCTGTCTTTTCCTCCAGTTGCTTTTCTTTTTGTTTCCGAAATAGGAAAAATTGGCATTACCCAAATAATTTTAACACCTAATTCTTTCAGTTGCGGAATATCTTTAGTGAATTCATTGAATGTCCCTTCTGGAGAATATTGACGAATGTTTGCTTCATAAATAACAGCATTTTCAGCCATTTCTGGTGAAAATTGTGCTATTTCTTTTGTCTCTTCAATAACAGGTTGTGCTACTATTTCCTTTTTTTCTTCTTTACAACTAAATAAAGTGGCTAGAAGTGTTAGTGTTAGAATTGTTTTTTTCATTTGTTATTTATTGTTTTTCAATTAATAGAATGGTAAATGGTGTATTGAAAGTAGCTTTTCCATTTTGGACAGTTGCTTTAGTATTCGAATAGGTATCGATAACAATGTCTTCATTCTTGAAGATACTTCCAACTGCTATTTCTTTTTCTCCTTTCGGTATATTTAAGGCAATGATTACTTTGTCTTCATAGTCAGATGCTGAATAGACTCTACTAAATGTGTAAGGTAAAGAAGCGATTAATGTGTGTTTTCCAGCTCCAACAGAAGGATGGTTTTTTCTAAACTGTCCTAGTTTTTGAAAATGATTTAACACTTCTTTTGTTTTCGGATTCGTTTTGATGTCTTCCCAGTTCATCAAAGAACGTAAAGTAGCATCTCCTTCAGTTCCTGAAATGTCTAGAGAACGAGCGGTTTCATCTCCATAATATATTTGTGAAATTCCAGGAGTTAATAGTAATTTTGTTCCCGCTTCAATTGCTTTTTCTCGTTTTTTGTCGAAAGGAGAACCATCATCATGAGAACTTATATAGTTCATGACACTGAATCCTTTTAGGCCATTTTGTAATGTGTTTGAATACGGAGCAAATAGTTCTTCATAAGATTTATTAGCATCACTTTTAAAATCAAAATTGATTAAACTATTAAAACCATGAGCAAAATAATCTACTTTTTTATCTCCAAAATCATAAAGTTTTTTACCTGAAATACCATAACCATATACTTCACCCACTAAAAAGAAGTCGTTGTTGTCTAAAACTTTTGTTGGGTTGTTCTTTTTGAAAGTATCAAATTTTGTTTGACAAACTTTAGCAAATTCGCTCCAAACATCTTCATAAGTGTGTTTGACTGTATCAACACGATAGCCGTCTATCCCAAAATCTACAATATAATCAGAAAGCCATTTCATGATGTAATATTTTGGAGCTCTTGGATAGCCTGTTTCCTTGAAGAAAGTATCTAATTCTGCTATTTCTTCCTCATAATGTCCTTCTTTTTTCCATTTTTCGACAAGCATTGGAGGTAATTCAACAGCATCATTATTTTCCGTTTTTATATCTGGAAGGTTCTCAACTAAAGTGCAATTGATGTTATTTCCATAGCTGTCATAGGTACATTTAGGTGAGGTTCTTACCCATTCGTCAGGATAAACTTCATCTTTTTCAGTTACTGGACCAGTATGGTTAATTACTGCATCTAAAATAATTCTGATTCCTTTTGCATGTGCTTTTTTAACTAATTCTGCCAAATCTTTTCGCGTTCCAAAATTCGGATCTAAGTTCGTCCAATCTTTTGCCCAATAGCCATGGAAACCATAAGAATTTCCTGTTCCTTCATCTACTGAACCATGAATTTGTTCCACAATTGGAGTCATCCAAATAGCATTTATTCCTAAATCTGTAAAATAGCCTTCCTCTATTTTTTGAATAATTCCACGAATGTCTCCACCTTTAAAGCCACGTAATTTAGCTGCTAATTTGTTTCTCTCTAGAAGATTATCATTTAAAGTATCACCATTGTTGAAACGATCGGTTAAAAGGAAATAGACATTGGCTGCTTTCCAAACAAAAGGAGTTGGTGTTTTTTCTGTGTTATTACCAATTGCTTCTTTTTTTTGATTACAACTAATTAAAAGTATAGATGTAAGGAAGAATAGAATTGTGTTTTTCATTTTTAAAATTGTATTTCTATTTGAGCTTTTTTATCGTTTTCTAAAACAATTTTTAGGTCTAAAGTGTTTGTGGAGGAATCTAATTTATATTTTGTTTTTTTAGAATTCACTGTTATTATTTCTGGTTTTTTAGAAATATTATGAATTTTTAAAGTGACTTCTTTGTCTGTATTTGAAATTAATTCATGATCAGATGCTACTCTAATTTCTAGTTTTTCCTCTTTGAATTTACTTCTGAATGTTACTTTTTCAAATTTATTATCCTTAAAAGTATTTGTAGAATAGCCATCATCATTAAATAACTTTCCTGATGAAATTTTCCTTGAATCATCAAAATAGAAATGCAAATCAAATTGTTTTAAATTATAATTATCTGTGGTTTGAACCAATTTTGCCATTGGAATAAAACTACCACCACGAACAAATGTTGGAATATTATCTTCGTTTAGTTCAACTATTTGTGTTGTGCCACCTTGGTATTTTTTTCCTGTGTAGAAATCATACCAATTGGCTGTATTTGGGAAATAAACCTCTTTTGTTTTCTGATTAGATACTGTAACAGGATAAACTAGAAAATCATTTCCCCATAAATAACCATCAGATTTTGTAAGTAACGCTTTGTTATTCTCTTCTTCGAAGAACAAGGGGCGCATTAAAGGTTTTCCAGTTTGTGAATTTTCAAAAGCAATGTTGTAATTGTATGGTAATAATTGATAACGCAATTCTATAGCTTCCTTAGCGAGTGCTTTTGCTTTGTCACTTCTAAAAACTGGTTCAGAAGGAACATCTTCTTGTGCATGTGGACGGAAAATTGGATTGAAAACTCCATATTGTAGCCAACGAATGTATAATTCATCGTCTAAATTATCTCCTGCAAAACCACCTAAATCAGAATGCATATAACCTAAACCCTGCATTCCCATTTGTAATGAAATCTCTGTTTGTCCTGAAAGTCCACCCCAAGTTCGGTTTACATCACCACTCCAAGGAATCATTCCGTAGCGTTGCGAACCTGCTGCTCCAGCACGCATTAAAATGAAAGGCCTTTCTGTGGGGAAATCTTTTCGATAACCGTCATAAATAAGTTTAGCCCATTCGTGACCGTAAATATTATGAACTTCATCTGCTTTTCCAGCAAAAGTGTTAGCAGATGAAGGAAAAACTTCTGGCTCACCTAAATCGCCCCAAATTCCTGAAACACCTTTGTTGTGTAGATCTTTATAAATTGTCCAAAACCATTCCTTTCCTTCGGGTTTAAAAACATCTACTAAACCCGTATTTCCGAAATAAAAATCCCAAGTTGCAGGTGAACTATCGTTATTTGTGGCTAAGACCTTTTTTGCTTTTGCTTCTTTCCACTTTTTAGAATTAGTCAAAATGAAAGGTTCTGTTATGGTAACCGTTTTTACACCTTGTTCTTTGAAATCAGCTACCATTTTCTCGAAATTAGGAAAACTATCTCTAAAGACTTCAAGATTTCCCATTGTCCCTTTCATCTCTTTTCCAAACCAATATAAATCTAGAATGATTGCATCTACAGGAATTTTTTCATCTTTGAATTTCTGAATGGTTTTTCTAGCCTCTGCTTCTGAATGATAACCAAAACGTGAGGAAAAATTACCTAAAGCCCATCTTGGAGGCAAGGGTTGTCTTCCTGTTAGTAAGGTGTAGTTTGAAACTAAATCTTCCCAAGTGTCGCCTACGATAATTTGATAAGTTTTTCTTCCTGAAATGGTTTCATAGGTTAAAGTGTTATTTTTTTTGCTATCTAAATCTAAATAACCAATTGGAGCATTGTCAAAATGAAGCATATACTTTTTTGAAGAAATGACTATTGGTAAAGTATAGTTCATTAATTCCGACTTGTTTTCGTAGCCGTAATGTGCTTTGTTGTATAGTTGTAGTTTATTTCCTCTTCTGTTCATGCCTAAAACACGTGCACCACCACCATATAAAACTTCATCTGAAGTTAAATTGAAATCGAGTGTTTCTGTACTGTCTTTTTTAATGTAACCGTTTTTTTCGGAAAGGATGAGTTTGTTCTCTTTATCTAGGTAAGAAATTTGAAATGGTTTTTTAGTAATTACTATTTTGATATTATCAGTTACTATTTTAATCTCATTCTCGTTTTCTAAAATTTCATTTTTGAAGAATCCATTTTCCATTACTTTAGAATGTGAACTGGAATTGAATTTTTCATTTTTTGGAACGAATGATGTTTCAATTATTTTATTATTTAAATAATTGAATAAATACTCACCGTCATTTGTTTGAATTGAAATTGTTTTGTCTTTTAATTCAAATTTAGAAAATTGTCTACTCGCATTTTGAGAAAATGAGAGCGTTGTGATAAGAAATAGTAGTACTAGTTTTTTCATTTTATTTTTTTAACATAAATAAGAATGGTATATCAAGACGTTTTTGCCAAGATAATTCGGTGTGGTTTTCTCCTTCAAAACGTAAGTTCTTGAAATTCTGAATAGAATAACCTTTGTCGTAAAACAGTTTGTTTACTGTGTCTTCATATTGTGGATAAAATTGGTCTAGGGTTTCTGTTCCAAAATCAAAATAGAATTTATGATTTTCTGGAGAAGGAATTTTTTCTTTTAAATAAGCAAAGAATGATGCAGGAATAGGGTTGTTGTTTTGTGGTATCATTCCTGGCCAATGTGTTGAAATACAAATTGCACCACTAAATACCTCTGGATATTCACAAATTCCATACATAGACATTAAGCCACCCATGCTTGAACCACCAATAAATGTGTTGTTAGCCTCTTTTAGGGTTGAAAAATTAGCATCAACATAAGGTTTTAATTCTTCAACAATGAATTTTAAATAGTTATCTCCATTAAAATCTTCTTCTGTAATTTTCATTCCTCTTTTTTGTGCTTCTGCAAAAACGGAATCTTTTACTTTTTTTGGAATATAGTTTAATGTTTTAGTAGGGTATAAATCGAGAAAACGAATGTTAGGTATATTGTGAATTCCAACAATGATAAAATCAACAACCTTTTTTTCATTCATTAATTTTGAAGCTATTTCATCTGTCATCCATTCTTGCTTGTTCCATGTTGAATTACCATCAAATAAATTTTGTCCATCATGCATATAGATAACACTATATTTTTTTGACTTTGAGTATTCTTTTGGAAGCCAAATGTCTACATTTCTAGGAGTGATATTTTTTGTTGGAAAATTATCAATTCTTGTAATTGTACCTTCTACTTTGTCTGATTCTGGAAGGATATTTGTTTTTTGTTGTGCAAATGTTATTGTTCCAATAAGAAATAATAAAAATACTTTTTTCATATATGTAAAATTTAATTTGTTAGCGGTCATATATGGTGTCGCTTTTTAATCATTGGTGTTTGTTTACACCAAACATGTTGTTAATGGCGATTTCATAGATTAAATTTTTTTTGTTTTTTTATTTTCCGTAAAAGCTTATCCTTGTTTTACGGTTTATTCCCAAAGTTATCTATTTGTCTTTTTTAATCATAATTTCTTTCTTTTTTATTCTCTAATGGAAGAATATGTTTATCTAAAAAAATATAAGCCATAAAAGAATGCTCTTATGACTTATATGAAAAAATTATACGGTAACTAAATGGTTTGGCTCCACTAAAATTTCTTTACCAAAAACAGAGACTTTAATTGCAGTAGTACCTTCTTGAGAAAATTTAGTTTCTTTTTGAGATACTTCAACTTTTAAAATTTGATTTCTGAAATTAATTTTAAAAGAATATCCTTCCCATTGGTTTGGAATTCTTGGCTCAAAATGTAATATATCATTTTTAACTCTCATTCCTCCAAAGCCTTCCACAATACTCATCCATGTTCCTGCCATTGATGTAATATGAAGACCTTCGTGAACTTCTTTATTGTAGTCATCTAAATCTAAACGAGATGTTCTTAGGTAAAAAGTATACGCTTGTTCCATTCTTCCTAAAACAGCTGCTTGAATAGAATGTACACAAGGAGAAAGGGAACTTTCATGAACAGTGAAGGGTTCATAAAAATCAAAATGCCTTTCTAGTTGTTCTTTCGTAAAATGATCTTCAAAGAAATAGAATCCTTGTAATGTATCTGCTTGTTTTATATATGGAGAACGTAGAATTCTGTCCCAAGACCATTTTTGATTAATTGGTCGTTGCGATTTGTCTAAATCAGCTACTTTTATAAGCTCTTTGTCTAAGAAGTTATCTTGTTGAAGGAATACATCATGTTTTTCTGAATATGGGAAGTACATGTTGTCTGCCACTTTTTTCCATTCATTTAATTCAGGTTCATCAAGATTTACTTTGCTCATAATACGTGAGTAATCATTGCTATATTCAGATTTTACTTTTTCAATTTGTTCGTAGGCATAATCAATACACCATTTTGCAATGTAATTGGTGTACCAGTTATTATTCACGTTGTTCTCATATTCATTCGGACCTGTAACACCAAGAATTACATATTTGTCTTTGTCTGATGAAAAAGTAGCTCTTTGATGCCAAAAACGAGCGATTCCAATTAATACTTCAAGTCCCTTTTTTGGAATGTATGAATAATCACCTGTGAAACGATAGTAATTGAAAATAGCAAAGGCAATAGCTCCATTTCTATGAATTTCTTCAAATGTAATTTCCCATTCATTATGGCACTCTTCACCATTCATGGTAACCATTGGATATAATGCAGCTCCGTTTTTGAAACCTAGATTGTTTTCGGCATTTTCTATTGCTTTGTCTAGTTGGTTATAACGATATTCTAAAAGGCTTCTTGCAACATTTTGATCTTTTGTTGCCATGTAGAAAGGAATGCAATAAGCTTCTGTATCCCAATAGGTAGAACCACCATATTTTTCACCTGTAAATCCTTTCGGACCAATGTTTAAACGAGAATCTTTACCAAGATAAGTTTGGTTTAATTGGAAAATATTAAAACGAATACCTTGTTGCGCCTTAACATCCCCTTCAATAGTAATATCGCTCATTTCCCAGATTTTAGCCCAAGCTTCTTTCTGTTGTTTTAATAATGTATCGAATCCTAATTTGTTTCCTTGATCTAATACGTTTTTGGCTGCGCGAATTAATTCTTCTTCTTTGTGATTTGTAGAAACAGTATAGCCACCAAGTTTTTCAATAGCTACTGTTTGACCTTTTGAGGCTGCAATTTCATAAGTAAAAGATATCGTGGTGGCCTCTTTTTGTACCTCAACAGGTTTAACATTTGCAGAAATAGTATTCACCAGTATGCTATTTTGCATATATGTAGCAACGGAGAACTTAGTTTTTAAAGTGCGAGCCATTATAAAAGCACTGTTTTCATCGTGTTTTACTTCTAATGTTTCCCAAAATTTTTCCTCCCAATTAGTGTCTTCGTTTTCAATTCCTGTATCTAAGTAGGGTTTGAAAGCAACTTTAGCATCACTATTAATAGGTGTTACTTCGTATTTTATGGCTCCTAATTCATCTATGTCTAAAGAAAGAAAGCGTGTAGTGTTTACTTTTATTTCTATTCCGTTTTTAAGAATAGCATTGAAAGTGCGATTGTACCAACCTTCTTTCATATTTAATTCACGTCGAAATTTTTTAATTTCGCAACTTGCTAAATCAATGTTTTCTCCATTGATCTCTACGTTGATACCTATCCAATTTGGAGCATTTAAGACTTTTGCAAAATATTGAGGATAACCGTTTTTCCACCAACCTACTTTTGTTTTGTCAGGATAATAAACTCCTGCAATATAGCTTCCTTGGAAAGTGTCCCCAGAATATTTTTCTTCAAAATTAGCACGTTGTCCCATAGCACCATTCCCGATGCTAAATAAACTTTCAGAAGATTTTACTCTTTCAGCTTCAAATCCTTCTTCAATAATCGACCAGTTGTTTGGTACAATATAATCTTGATTCATTTTTTATCTATTCACTAAGTTATCTATAAAATTTATGTCGATATGAGTAAAATCAGGAAATACAAAATTGGCTTCCTGTAATACTTCTTTGTCTCCAATTCCTATGCTTATCATATTTGCAATGTTTGCTGCTTGAATTCCAGCAACAGAATCTTCAAATACAATACAGTTCTTTGGATTGTCATTCATTTTCTTTGCTCCTTGAAGGAAAACTTCAGGATCGGGTTTTGCATTGGTTACATCATTACCATCAACAATTGCGTCGAAATAGTGCATAATGTTTGTCTTCTCTAGTATAGGACGTGCATTCTTACTGGCACTACCTAACACGATATTGTGTTTGTTTTTTTTAAGATAATCTAAAACAAATAATACTCCAGGTAGAATTTCACTTTGATCTATATCGTCTATATAGGACAAGTATTCTGTATTTTTTTGTATGAGCCATTTGTTTTTGTCTTCTTGCGATGCTTCAATATTTCCAATAGCGAGAATTAATTCTAATGATTTTACTCTGCTTACTCCTTTTAGTTCTTCGTTGTGTTCGGGTGTAAATTCGATACCTAATTGAGATGCTAATCTTTGCCATGCTAAAAAGTGATATTTTGCAGTGTCAACGATTACTCCATCAAGGTCGAATATGAATGTTTTAGTATTCATGTTTAATCGATTTGAAAGCTAATTGCTTTTTTTTCGGTTATTAAAAAGTTACATAATCCTGCAATTATTAATGATGCACCAGCTAACGTCATTGATGCAATTGCAGTATTTCCAAATAGTTTTGATATATAGTTAATGCCTCCTAATGCTGCAATGATTTGTGGTAATACAATAAACATATTGAAAAGACCCATCATCATTCCCATCTTTTTTTCATTTACAGAACTAGATAACATTGCATAGGGCATTGAAAGAATACTTCCCCATGAAATACCAATTAGAATAAATGAGATGTTTAGATAAAATGGATTTTCTATATATTTCATCATTAAAAAACCAATTCCTCCAAGAATTAGCGAGAACATGTGTATGTATTTTCTATTTATTCTAAATTTTGATGTATAGAAAGTCAATAGTAATGCAAATCCCATTGATGAAAGTCCATAAATTCCCATTGCAGAACCTACAGAGTCAGCAGCAGATTGATATTTAGCTCCAGCTTCATTAAATTGTGCTAATTGAGTTGCATCTTCTAGATTATAATTTTTTTCAATTGGTGCGGGTGCTTTAAAAACATGTTCTGTTAAAGAAGGAGTTGCAAGACTCCACATGGTAAAGAAAGCAAACCAGCTGAAAAATTGAATTACACCTAGTTTTTTCATTGTTGATGGCATCTCTTTTAATGAAGAGAAAAGATCTTTAATGAAACGAGACTCTTTCTTTTCTTTTTCAAATTTTTCTAAGTTTTCGGGCGGATATTCTTTAGTTGTAAAAATGGTATATAGAATACTTATTAAGAATACAAATGCACCAATTGCAAATGCAATCTTTACCGACATTGGAATAATTCCAGGAGCAGCTTCGTTACTAACGCCAAGTTTTGTAATTAACCAAGGTAAATTACTAGCTACCCATGTTCCAATACCTATGATTAATGTTTGCATAACAAAGCCATAGGATCTTTGAGAATCTGGAAGTTTGTCAGCAACCAAAGCTCTAAAAGGTTCCATGCTAATGTTAATTGAAGCGTCGAGAATCCATAGGAAACCTGCTGCTATCCAAAGTGCAGGGGAATAGGGAACAAAAAATAAAGTAATGGAAGATAATATAGCTCCTAATAAAAAATAGGGCTTTCTTCTTCCTAATCTAGAATGCCAAGTATTGTCACTTAAGTAACCAATAATGGGCTGAATAATTAAACCGGTTAGTGGAGCTGCAATCCATAAAAGTGGTATTGCGTCCTTTTCAGCACCTAGAGTTTGAAAAATTCTTGACATGAATCCTCCCTGTAGGGCAAAACCAAACTGTATCCCTAAGAAACCGAAACTCATGTTCCAGATTTCCCAAAAACTTAACTTACGCTTTTCCATAATATCGTAATCTATTAAATTATTTACGATAAGCGTTTATGGCTTATCAAAACTTTTATTCTTTAGAAGTGAAATACAAGCTTTGATAGAGTACAAATATAGATTTAAATTTAATCTAATAACTATTTTTTAGTAAGTTTTTTTCTTCCTGTTTTTTGTTTTTTAAAATGTAAAGTATTGTTTTTTAGATCATTGAGTGTTACTATCACGTTTTCGTAGATTCTCTTTGAATTAGATTTGTTTCTATTACTTCTGTACGATATCTTTCGTTTTCTTCATCCTCATCTTCAAGTCTTTCAATTAGCATTTCTGCTGCTTTTCTGCCCATTTTAACTCCATTCTGACTCACTGTTGTTATGCTTGGAGAGGAGAATTTTGATATAATTCCATCAGTAAAACCAATAACAGATATTTCTTCAGGAATTTTTATTTCTTTCTTCGTTACTGCTTTTATGGCTACTACGGCAAATAGTTCATTAACGGCAAAAACAGCATCTATATCTTGATTTGATATTAATTTTTCTATTGCTTCAGAACAATTATCTATATCTTCTATTTTAATGATTAAATCATCGTTTATGTCAATTGAATGATCTGTAAGAGCTTTTAAATAGCCATCTGTTCTTAGTTTTCCAACGCTTACATAGTCCACTGTAGTAATTAAAGCTATTTTTTTGCGTCCTTCTTCAACTAAAAAACTCACTGCTTGATAGGCGGCAAGCTGATCATCAATAATAACTTTATCAGATAAAATTTCATTGGCAACTCTATCAAACATAACAATAGGCATTCCTTGATTA
Organism: Flavobacterium jumunjinense; assembly: GCF_021650975.2. Taxonomy (NCBI): domain Bacteria; kingdom Pseudomonadati; phylum Bacteroidota; class Flavobacteriia; order Flavobacteriales; family Flavobacteriaceae; genus Flavobacterium; species Flavobacterium jumunjinense. The sequence continues at coordinate 648,901 of NZ_CP091285.1, read as the reverse complement.
ATTACCTCTTGTAAATGATGAAAATCTTTTTTTTGTTGCGTTTCTTTAGATAAAGACATAATAAAACCATCTGTACTTCCATTTGCAAGCATCTCTAGGTTAATAACTTCTTTATCGAACGATTCGTCTGAAAGACATACAATTACATTATATCCTTTTTCATTAGCAACTTGTTCTATTCCGCTAATTACTGTTGCAAAGAAATGATGAACAATCTCAGGAATAATTATACCTATAGTTTTAGTTTTTTTATTTTTTAAACTTAATGCAATGTTGTTGGGCTTGTAATTATATAACTTTGCAAAAGCTTGTACTTTTAAGCGGGTATCTTCGCTAATTTCGGAACTATTTTTTAGAGATTTCGATACAGTAGAAATGGATACATCTAATTCTTTTGCTATTTGTTTGAGTGTTACTTTACGTCTCATGAAATTTTTAATAAAATTCAATATTTTTAATAAAAGTACTTTTATTTTCTTAGTATCACAATTTTTACTCTAAAATCTGTCAGTTTTAATAAAGTTTTCAACACGAAAACGTTTTCGGTGCTGTATAAACAAATCTTAGTTTTTTTATCTCGCTTTTTTACATAAATTTAACATTAGAAGTGATTTATAAGCATAATAATATAAGCGTTTAACCTAAATAAAATGTATGAAAACATTACAAAAAAAATTATTTCTTTTCATGCTCATGTTGCCTTTAGGGATGTTTGCACAAAACATTTTGAAAGGTACTGTATTAGAGAGTACGACACAACAGCCTTTGCCTAGTGTTAATGTAGCAGTAGAAGGAAGTAGTGCAGGAGCTGCTACCGATTTCGACGGTATTTTCTCGCTGTCTAACTTGAAAAAAGGAGATAAAATTGTTTTTACTTACCTTGGTTTTGTAAAACAGACTATAGAATATAATGGACAAAAAGAAATAACAGTCTTTTTAGTAGAAGACACTAACCAATTAGAAGGAATTGTTGTGATTGGTTATGGTACTGTTAAGAAAAAGGACGCAACTGGAGCGGTAACAACTATTTCTTCAAAAGAATTTAATAGAGGTGCAGTTGTAACAGCTGAAAATTTATTAAACGGTAGAGTTGCCGGTTTAACAATTAATACGAGTGGAGCTCCTGGTTCTGGTTCTGAAATAAGAATTAGAGGTGGTGCTTCTTTAACGGCTTCTAATGATCCTTTAATTGTTATTGACGGTCTTCCCATAGAGAATTCTTCCAATACGGGTTCAACTTCAATTTTAGCAGCATTAAATCCTAGTGATATTGATTCCTTTACAGTTTTGAAAGATGCTTCTGCAACCGCTATTTATGGTTCTAGAGCCTCAAATGGTGTTATTATTATAACAACAAAAAAAGGAGGGAAAGAATTAAATGTAGATTACAACTTTCAATATGCGGCAGGAAAATTAGTTAAGAAAGTAGCTGTTTTTTCTGCGGATGAGTTTAGAGATATTGTTGCAACACAATATCCAGCAGGTGTTGGACTTTTAGGGAATGCGAATACAGATTGGCAAGATGCAATTTATAGAAGAACAGATTTAATTGATAATAATGTTTCAATTAGAGGGAGCTTATTTAAAAAAATACCAGCAAGACTGTCTTTAGGTAATACGTATCAAGAAGGGTTGAGGTTAACAAACGAGCTAAACAGAAATACTATAGGATTAGCGTTAAATCCAACATTTTTAGATAATCATTTAAAAATTAATATAGCTGCAAATTATGCAAATGAAAAAAATAGGTTTGCAGAAAATGTTGAAGGTTCAGCAATACGTTTTGATCCAACACAGCCAATTTATGATGTGAATTCGCATTATGGTGGTTATTTCGAATATTGGAATCAAGCAACAAATCCAGCCAATGCAGAATTAACACCGAGTGTGGTTAGAAATCCTGTATCTCAATTAATTCAAACAAATGATAGAGGTATTAATAATAGATTGTTCGGTAATTTTGGAATAGATTATAAATTACATTTTCTACCAGATCTTAGAGCAGTAGTTAATTTAGGTTTCGATCAGTCTAAAGGAGAAAGAAGTAAATCGGTTTCACCATTCACAGGATCTTCACCGAATAATGATAACAAAACATATGGTGCTGATGAATTTACAGATGAGATTAGAATAAATAGATCATTAGATACTTATTTTAACTATAAAAAAACGTTTAATTCTTTAGAGGTAGATGCTACAGCGGGTTATTCTTATCAAAAATTTGAAGGGCGTAAGTTTACTACAGGTAATATTCTTCAGCCTAATTACACTAGTAATATAGCAGATGTAGATAGTTATCCAGATTTAGTTTTGATAGGTTTCTTTGGAAGAACAAACTTTACTTATAACGATAAGTACGTTCTAACATTATCCTATAGAAGAGATGGTTCTTCTCGTTTTTCTGAAGAAAATAGATGGGGGAATTTTCCAGCAGCAGCTTTCGCATGGAAGTTGAAAGAGGAGTTTTTAAAAGATTCTAAATTAGTTTCCGATTTGAAGTTAAGAATTGGTTACGGAGTTACAGGACAACAAGATATTAATGATCGTTTGTCTTATTTACAACAATATGTTACGGGAGGGAATTCATCGCAATATATTTTTGGAACTCTAGCAACTCCGATCGCAGTTTCTACTGCTTTTAATTCTAAATTAAAATGGGAAGAAACTACGACATATAATGTTGGTTTTGATTACGGATTGTTCGATAATAAAATTACAGGAACACTTGATGCATTTTATAAAAAATCAGAAGATTTATTGGTTAGAACAGCTTTGCCTGATGGAGGAAACTTTTCAAATAGAGGAGTTCAGAATGTTGGAGATATGACCATTAAAGGAATTGAACTTTCTGTAGATGCAACAATAGTTGAAAATAATAAGTTTAAATGGAATGTAAATTTTAATGCTACAAAATTTGAAAGAAGAATTGATAAGCTAGCATTAGATTCTGATATTTTATTAGGTGATATAGGTACAGGTACGGGTGGAACTGTTCAAATTCATAGAGAAGGTTTTACTCCTTTTTCGTTCTATGTTTATAAGCAGCTTTACGATGCTAGTGGAAGTCCAATTGAAGGAGCTTATGCAGATTTGAATGGTGATGGAATTGTTAATGGCGAGGACAGATATGTGTATAAGAATGCTGATCCAGATGCTACTTTCGGTTTTGCGAATTATATTAATTATAAAAATCTAGATTTCTCTTTCAATATGAGAGCGAGTATAGGAAATAGAATTTATAACGGAGTAAATGCGGGTAATGCTCAATATAATTTACTAAATCAACAATCTTCGGCATTAGGAAACGTACCAACTTCTGTTACAGAAACAGGTTTTACAACTACCTCAGACGTTATTTTGTCTGATTTATATATTGAAAATGCTTCATTTTTAAGATTAGACAATGTAACTTTAGGTTATACTTTTCCTAAGTGGCTAGAGGGTAAGGCGTCTTTAAGGCTTTATACTGGTATTCAAAATGCTTTTGTTATAACTAAATATTCAGGTTTAGATCCAGAAATAACGAACAATGGTATTGATAAAACAATTTATCCAAGACAAAGATCTGTATTGTTTGGAGCAAATATTAAATTTTAAAAAATATAACTATGAAAAATTTTAAGTTTAATTTGTTAACGTTAGTAGGTCTTCTACTGTTGTTTTCTTCTTGTACAGACGATTTAAATGTTACGCCAGATGATGACGATGTGTTAACAGCTGAAGAGTTTTATTCTCAACCAGGTGCATACAAACAAGCACTTGCTGGGGTTTATGGTAATTTATCGTTAACAGGTACTGGAGACGCAGGTTCTTCTTTCTTAGAAGGCGTTGATGCAGGAACGAGTCAATATGGTAGATGCTTGTGGTATATGCAAGATTTAACAGCAGATCAAATAATATGGAGTTATGAAAATGACCCAGGAACGAGAGAATTACAACGAAATATATGGTCTGCAGATAATCCTATTGTTTTAGGGATGTTTAGTAGAACAATGGTTGAAGTTGCAATTGCAAATGAGTTTTTAAGACAATCAACTCCTGAAAAATTAAGTTCTAGAGGCATTACAAACTCAAGTGAAATTGCAAATATTAATCAATATAGAAGTGAAGCTAGAGTGCTAAGAGCATTAGCATATTATAACTTGATGGATTTGTTTGGAAAAGCACCTTTTATAACAGAAGATAATCCAGTCAATTTTCAAGGTCCAGAATACAATAGACAGCAACTCTTTACTTTCATCGAGTCTGAAATTAATACTGTTTTACCAAGTTTAAAAGCACCAATGGCTAATGAGTATGGAAGACTGGATCAAGCAGTTGCAAATATGATTTTAGCTAAGATGTATTTGAATGCTGAGGTTTTTATTGGGCAAAACAAATATGTTGAGTGTGTAACAAAATGTAATGAAATAATTGCTGGTGGTTATTCTTTAAATGCAAATTATTTAAACAATTTCAAAAAAGATAATCATACTTCTTCGGAAATAATATTTACACTTCAATCAGATGCTGTAACAACTCAAAATTATGGGCCAACAACTGTTTTGTGTAATGGGCAAGTAGGTTCTATTGAGGCAAATGGAAGTGCCTTTGGAGTTGGTGGATGGGGTGGAGCTATTCGTTTGAGAAAGCAATTTTCTCAAGTTTTTAGCGATCCTATTTTTACAAATGATACGAGAAATACAATTATTTCAGCGGGAAGAGATATCGAAATTACGTCTATAGCAGATAAGGACCAAGGTTATGTGTTTGGTAAATATTCAAATATTTCATCAACAGGAGTTGTTGGTTCAAATTCAACGTTTGTAGATACAGATTTTCCTTTGTTTAGATTGGCAGATGTGTATTTAATGTATGCAGAATGTGCTGTCAGAGGTGCTTCAAATGCAACAATGGCTAATGCTGTTTTGTATGTTAATATGCTGAGAGAAAGAGCTAATAATGGGGCAACGACAGCAAACATTATTGCATCTGACTTAACGCTTGGTTTTCTTATAGATGAAAGATCTAGAGAGTTGTATATGGAGTCTCACAGAAGACAAGATTTAATTCGATTTGGAAAATATACTGGAGGAAGCTATAATTGGGCATGGAAAGGAAATGGGTCTAATGGAATTGCTATTTCAAATAATTTAAAAGTTTTTCCAATACCAACGGCTTCTTTAGCCTCAAACCCTAATTTATCTCAAAACATTGGGTATTAATTAAATGTAAAAGAAAATGAAAAAAATATCAATTTTTATACAAACTGCATGTGCAATTTTTTTTCTGAGTTCATGTGAAGATACAATGGATGATTTAAAGGTTGCAGAGACTAATCCAGTAGTTCTGTCAGAATTAGCAATCTCTAATATTGAATTAGATCCTGTAAATAACAATAACCCAGCGGTTACTTTTAATTGGACAATGGCTAATTACGGACAACAAACAGCTGTAAACTATAGTTTAGAACTTTCCTCAGATGCTGCTTTTACAAACCCTGTAGCAACAGGTACAGTAAATGGGAATAATACAATAACGCTTTCTGTAGCAGAATTGAATACTGCAGTTGGTAATGTAGGTTTGCCTCCATTTGCGTGGAACGCAGTTTATGCTAGGATTGTCTCGTCTGTAGGAACACAGACTAGTTTACCAGTAGCATCAAATAGTATTTCATTTAATGTGTATCCTTATTTTAATTATCCGTTTATGGATTATTATTTGGTAGGAAATGCAACTGCTTCAGATTGGAACAATAACAATAATAATAACCCTTTGTTTAGAGATGCATCTAATTCAAAAATCTATCATTATACAGGTTTTTTTGGAGCAGGTGAATTTAAGGTGTTAGAAACAAAAGGGCTTTGGCAACCACAATGGGGTACTAATGATGGTTCTAGTATTGATGTAAATACAGGATCAGGATCAGATCCTGGTTCTTTTCCAAGTAATAACAATCCAATTGCAACTGCAGGATATTATTCGTTTACAATTAATTATGCTACGAATACATATTCTTTTACTCCTTTCGATATTGCCGCTTTACCAAGTTATACAACAATGTCTTTGCAAGGGACAGCAATTACAACAACAGCAATGAATCAATCTAGTTTTGATAATCATATTTGGTATGTGAATGGCTTGCATTTAACGCCTGGAGATTTGCAGTTTTTAACGAGTGCAGGTTCTGTTTGGGGTGGTTCAACTTCTTTTTCGGGAACAGCTACTTTAAATGGTGAGAATGTTCCAGTAGTTGTTGAAGATGATTATGATGTTTGGTATAATGATTTAACGGGGCATTATATATTAATTCCGTTGAATCTATAATCCTTTAAAAAAATAAAAATATGAGTTTATATATAAAAAAAATAACTAGCCTTTTGCTATTATCATTAGTTTTTATTTTTACAGCTTGTGATGATGAAGAAAGTCTAGAAATAAAAACGCCAGATGCAGCATTTGTTTTGCAAGAACCAGGAATTAATAATGTTTTTTTAAATTTTGGACTTCCACAAAATTCAGCATTTACAGTTACATGGAATGATAACTTAACAGGAGCGTCTAGTTATGGAGTTGAAATGTCTTTAAATGCAGAATTTACGAATGTTGTAAATTTAGGAAACTCAAATTCTAACACGTTTTCTATATCAGTTGAAGATTTAAATACAGCAATTCATGATGCGGGCGCAACTACATTTAGAGATATAGCAATCTATTTAAGAGTTAATTCAGGAAGTATTTTAAGTAATTCAGTTCTTTTTCTAGTGACCACATATCCAACAGATCCAGCAGTATTTACAAGTCCAGCAGCAAACGATAGCTTTGTGTTGTCTATTGGCTCAACATCAAGTGTTGCAATTACAACAACTTGGACAGATGCTGTTTTGGGATCTAATTTAGGTATAGATGTAAGCTATACAATAGAAGCAGCATTGTCTGGATCTGGTTTTACTTCTCCTGTTGCAGTTGGTAATGTCGAAAATTTAACGACTTTAACTTCAACTCATGGCGATTTTAATTCTGTGGCTTTAGGAATAGGTTTGGTTGCCGGAGTTGCCGGAGATATGGACTTAAGAATTGTAGCAAGAACAACGAATGAAAATGGAAGTGTTTTGGAAAGAATTTCTAATCCGCTTACTATATCTGTAACTCCCTTTAGTGTTGTATTTCCAAATTTATACTTTGTAGGTAATGCAACTTCTTCAGACTGGAATAATAATAACAATAATACACCTGTTTTTAGAAACCAAAATGTACCTAATAATTATGTTTATACTGGCTATTTTGGAGCAGGAGCATTCAAAATGCTAGAAGTAAAAGGACAATGGACTCCGCAATGGGGAACTAATGATGGAAGTACGCTTGCAGTTAATCCAGGAGGTGGTTCAGATCCAGGTACATTTAATGTTTCTACGGCTGGATATTATACTTATAACTTTACAACTGTTGGTCAATCTGGAACTTTTACTGTTGCGCCATATGATGCTTCAGCAGCACCTGTCTATACAAATATGGGGATTATTGGTGCAGCTATTGGTGGTTGGGGTGATTCTGATGAAGTTAATTTTACTCAGGATGCTAATAACCCTCATCTATGGTATGCTTTAGGAGTGGTTTTTACTTCTGGAAATGAGTTTTTAATTAGAGCAGATGATGCTTGGGCAAATGTATGGAGGTATAATGGTTCTCAGAATCAATATGGAACAGCAATTTTAGCAGGAACAGGAAGTAATTTTCCTTTCACTGAAGCTTCTGGTAATTACGATGTTTGGTTTAATGATTTAGATGGAAAATATATAATTATTCCTCAATAAAAAAAAGGTTGTCTAAAAATTTAGGCAACCTTTTTTTATAGATTTAAGTGATAATAAATAAAATATAAATATGAAAAAAATTACTGTAATATTAACTTTTTTAATTTCTGTGTTTGTTTTTTCGCAACAGCAAACAATTACATATTCTGTTACTCCCGCTTCTTTTGATGAGAATCAAAATATTACAATAACCATAAATGGTAGTTCAGTAAATGAAGCTACTTGGGGTGTTGCAGGGAATGCATTGTATTTGTGGACTTGGTCATTTGATAGTAATGATGTAAATATTTTAGATTGTCCAACGAATGGTTCTTGGACTAACTCTAATGAAGCAAATCGATTGACTTATAATTCAGGAAACGATACTTATACAATGTCATTCGTACCTTCAAGTTTCTATGCAAGAACTAACATGGGGAGAATTGGTTTTTTGGTTAAGGCAAAAGATGGTACTGGAGATAAAAAATCACAAGATGTTTTAGTAGAAGTAGGTTTGTTTCAATCTACATTAACATCACCAGTTGTAAGCTCAACAACTATTATAAATTCAGGAGGAAGTTTGTTGGTCGAAGCAAACAATAATAATGGAATTGCAGATTATAATTTAAAAGCAAATGGAGTTTCTATAAATACAGTTTCAGGAGTAAATACATATTCATATAATCATACGAATATCGTTTCAAATCAAAATTATGTTTTAGAGATAACACAAGGTGCAATCACGCAAACAAAATCGTTTATGGTAATTGTTAACCCTTCTACTGTGTCAGAAGCAATGACAAGCGGATTAGAAAATGGGATTAATTATTTGGTTGATAATACGAAAGCAGTTTTAGTATTGGAAGCACCAGGTAAAGATTTTGTATATGTTGCAGGGAGTTTTAATAACTGGGAACCAACATCTTCTTATGCAATGAAGAAAGATCCAGCTACAAATAAATTTTGGTTGGAACTAACCGGGTTAACAGCTGAACAAATTGAAAGTTATCAATATTGGGTTGTAGATGAAACACCAATTGCAAATTCTCCTATATTGGTAAAAGTTGCAGATCCTTGCTCAACGCTAGTTTTGTCTCCGTTTGATGATTCTTGGATTCCGTCGGCAACCTATCCAAATTTACCAACTTATCCTGTTGAACAAGAACGAGAAGTTACTGTGCTTCAAACAGGTCAAACGCCTTATAATTGGCAAGTGACAAACTTTAACAAGCCTAATAAAGATAATTTGGTGGTTTATGAAATTTTGATTAGAGATTTTGATGCTGATAGAAATTTTCAAGATGTTATTGATAAAATAGATTATTTGAAAAATTTAGGAATAAATGCAATAGAGTTGATGCCAATAATGGAATTTGAAGGCAATGAAAGTTGGGGATATAATACTTCTTTTCACATGGCGTTGGATAAGTTTTACGGCACAAAGGATAAATTGAAAGAATTGATAGATTTGTGTCATCAAAATGATATAGCGGTTGTGTTGGACTTGGCTTTTAATCATGCTTTTGGAAGAAATCCAATGGTAAGAATGTGGATGGATGACCCAGATGGAGACGGTTGGGGAAGTCCAAGTATAGAAAATCCATATTTTAATACAGTTGCAACGCACAGCTATAGTGTTGGGGAAGATTTTAACCATACATCTGATTATACAAAAAACTATGTGAAGCAAACGTTGAAATATTGGATTAACGAATTTAAGATAGATGGTTTTAGATGGGATTTAACGAAAGGATTTACTCAAAATGCAACAGGGAGTGATGCTTTGACAAATCAATTCCAGCAAGATAGAGTAGATGTGCTTAAAGAGTATGCCGATTATTCATGGAGTTTGGATCCAGATCACTATGTAATTTTTGAGCATTTAGGATCTGATACAGAAGAACAAGAATGGGCAAATTATAGAATAGGAGAAGGAAAAGGAATAATGATGTGGGGAGAATTGTTTTCATCTTACAAACAGTTGGCTTTAGGATACGCTTCTAATGGAAATATTTCAAGAATGGGGCATGTTAGTAGAGGTTTTACAGGAAAGCGCTTGATGGGTTATCCAGAAAGTCATGATAAGGACAGGTTAATGTATGAAGCGGTGACTTATGGAGCTACTGGAGGAACAAGTCCTGTTGGAGGAAATTTACCAAATGCATTAAATAGAGCAGGAGCTATTGGGGCAACAAGTATTTTAATTCCTGGTCCAAAAATGATTTGGCATTTTCAAGAATTAGGAATGGACGATTCTATTTACACATGTTCTAACGGAACTGTAAATACAGAGTCTGATGGAATTGCAGGCGATTGTAAGTTAGATACGAAGCCACAACCGCAATGGACTGAAAATTGGTTAAATGATCCTGTTAGAGGAGCGATTTATCAAGATTATGCAAAATTGATTCATTTAAAAAATCAAGAAGTAGTTTTTAATGGAGAGTATACGATAAGTCCTGAGTCTGGAAATAATTTAAAGCAAAGAATTTATATTTATGATAATTCATTGCCTTCAACTGCATTAAAAAATGTAGTTGTACTGGCTAATTTTTCCACATCAGATCTAACGATTGTTCCCGATTTTCCATATACAGGAAATTGGCATGATTTAATGGATGATACTTCTTTTGTTGTTACAAATACTGCTGCTCCTATATCAATTGCTGCGGGTGAATTTAAAGTGTATGGAAACGAGGCAAGTGTCCTTTCTTCTGAAGTCTTTGATAGTTCTAAACAAATTATAGTCTATCCAAATCCAGTTAAGAATGTGTTTTCTGTTTCGACAGAAGTTGAAAAAATAGAATTATTTGCTGTTACTGGGCAAAAAGTTAAAACTTTTTCAAACGTATCTGCTAATAATGAATTGAATGTTCAAGATTTAGAGAGAGGAATATATCTTGCGAAATTGTTTTATAATGATGTAAATTTTGTTGTGCAAAAAATGGTAAAACAATAAATATTTGAGTTTTGGTTGTTTTTAAGAGCACTAATTTTAACTAAAAATTAGTGCTTTTTTTATACTATATTTTAAATTTTGGTGTTATAGTTCTATGAAAAAATATCTTTTAATTGTATTAGGAATGAGTATTGTTGGTTGCAAATCAATAGTAAAAACCGATTTTAGAGACGACTTTAGAGGAATGAACGAGAAAGAGGTGGCTGTATTTTTGAAAAAAAATAATGCAACTTCAAAAGAAAAAAGTATTCTGTTGTTAACGCAAGGTTTTAAAGGAGAGAAGATAGAAGTTAAGCAGAATGGTAAGAATGTCTATTCTTCCTATCCAATTACAAACTTAAATAATCGTATTGCAGACTATTTTAGCGTGAATAACCAAAACGATTTAATTATTCTAGATAATTTCTCAAAGAAAGAGTTGGTAGTGACTTCTAGAAATTCCAAAAAACACAAATTTATTTATGTTATGAAGATTCATGAAGAAAATAGTGTTAGGTATAAGATTACATATAGCAATACACTTAAGAGTGCATTCCATTTTTAAAACCTGTGACATTTTTTATTGACAAAAAAAAATGTCACAGATTTTGTGACATTATCAAATTCAAACGAAAAATGTCACACTTTCTGTGACAAACTGAAAAACAAATATATTTTTGTCACCACTATTTGTAGTAGAACGATAGTATAGTAGAGCAAAAAAAATGCCAAATTCATTATTACTCATTTATTCTTAATATATGCTCCTATTATGTCATCCTACAGGTCTAATCAATTTGCTAAGAAGAAACAATAAATAAGATGAAGTCGATGTAATAAAATTTACATTAACCTGAGTGATTTTCGATAGAAAACTATATACAAGAAAAAATTCATTAAAACGATTCTCGATACATGGTTTGTAAAATTGCTATTCGCATTCTACAAACCCTACTCGAACGGATAGAATACAATTAAAAACTATTAAACTCTTTTCACTATTTCTTCTTACTCATTTCCGCTGCCATTTTCATAGCATTATAAGTATTGAGCACTTTTCCAGTTTTGCACAGCTCAGAAAAGTGTACCATTTCATTTTTTGTTCCCGGTTTAACAACCATCTTGTCAATAGTAACACCCGATTCTAAAATAATATTTTTCACTTCTTGTACCGTTAAGTTCGGATAATACAACCAAATTAAGGCAGCCGTTCCCGAAACCATAGGAGTTGCAAAGGAAGTTCCTGAATCAAATTCATACTGATTATCAGGGATAGCTAAATATATTTCCTCTCCTGGAGCAAAAAGATCTACATTTTTTCTGCCATAATTTGAATAGTCAGAAATTATAGTGCTATCAATCCTTTTTGATATAGATCCAACATTAATAAAATTATCAACTATTTCAACATTTTTTGTCTTTGAGCAATCTATTGGGTAATAAAGTTCTTTATCAATATCAGTTGAACTATTCCCTGCACTATGAACTATTAAAACATTTTTTTTATTAGCGTATATTAAGGCTCTTGCAACTCTTTCATGTTCTAATGAAAACTCTTTCCCAGAGGACATATTAATCACTTTAGCTCCATTATCTACAGCATAATAAATAGCATTTGCAATATCTTTATCAAATTCATCACCGAATGGAGAGATATTTAAAGTCATCAATTTAATGTTATTATGAAACCCTTTTACTCCTTTATTATTATCTCTATTCGCTGCAATAATACTTGAAACTTCAGTATTATGCTTTTTTAATCGAAGATTAGAGTCTAGTTTATTGTTGCCATATCCCTTTTCAAGGCTACCATTCTTAATTCTTGCTCTATCATTATATTCGAAGTTTAATAATTTGTTAACAATAGAATCTTTATGCCTACTCGAATTTTCCATTAACTCAATTGTATATCGAAACTCTTTAATCGTTTTCATATAAAAAATCAAATCTGGGAATGACCTGCAAGTGTCATTTTCTTTTATTCTATCTCTAAATGTTTTATCATCTATTTTATGCAATTGATACAAGCTATCTAATTGTTTTGCTGTATAATCTTCTTTAGGAAAGTAGTGTTTCAGCGTATCTTTAGCTGGATAATATGCAGAAATCAACATCCCCTCAATTTTTAAGTAATTCCTGTAATATTTATTTGTTCTTTCATATACTTTTAAGGCTTTTTGATATTCTTGATACAAAGAATTATTTTGATTTTTAATACTATCACTATTTTCAAATTCTTCTCTATATTTATTAATGAAGCGAACATATTCAAAATTTGAAAAAGCCTGAGTATCGCCATCCCCTATCCCTATAAAATTCCAACCATTAATATCATCAACATAACCATTGTTATCGTCATCAATACCATTATTCGGAATTTCGTCTTCATTAATCCATAATTGTCCTTGTAAATCTTCATGATTCAAATCAATTTGTCCATCTAATGTTGCTACAATTATTTCTCGATTTATTTTTTTAGGTTTTTCATTGTACCATTTTTCTAAAGAAATGCCGTAGATACTATCTAAAAAAGAATCCTTATGATGCCAGAGATTTACCAAAGTATCTGTCTTTTTATAAGTATCAGAAGAATTATTAAAATAAGACTTACAGGATACAGTTAAGACTAAGAAAAACAAAAAAAGAGATACTTTCATTACTTTACTATTTATTATGCTAAAAATCTGTCTGACAAGGTATACTAGAATCTGGATCATTTGGATTGTTTGGATCGTTTGGGTTATTTGGATTATTTGGATCGTTTGGTTTTTTTGGGATTTTTGGTCTTGTTGAATCAGTTTGAGTACCATCTCCAGCTCCAGTTCCTCCAATTATTACTCTCTGATTTCTAAGTTTAGCGATTTCAAATTTTTCTAAATTAAACTTTTTTTTTGTTTCTTTTTTCATAATATTATATTTTGAATTGTTGTTTAACAAATATAGTTTTGAATTATAAAAAACATATCATAAAATGTAAAGTAGCACACGGAATTCATGAATTCCGTGTTTCAAAACCAGCATAAACAACTAAAAACAAACTAATTAACCTTCTTGTAATTTTTTAACAAAATAGGAAGGTTTAATTCCCGTTCTCTTAAAAAAAGCGTTTGAAAAAGCTTCTGCATTGTTGAAACCCACTTCTTCTGCAATGGCTTTAATAGTATATTTTCGTATTTGCACATTGTTTTTTAATTCCGAAACAATATAGTCAATTCGTAAATCATTAATATAATGCACAAAGCTTTTTTCCTTTTTAGTATTAATTATTGTGGATAAATATTTTGGATTTGTCCCAAAATCTTGAGCTATATTGTTTAGGGAAATATTAGGTTTCAAAAACTGTTTCTTCTTTTCAAAAGCTGCAAGTTGTTTTAATATGCTGTTAGCTGTTTCTTCAACAATATTTAAATTATTGTCTTTTATTTTACTTATTACTTCAATCTCGTTACCAATATTATCACCTTCTTCTTTTGTTTGCATTAAAGACTCAAAGCGTTTTTTATAGACTTTTTTTTGCTGGATTTGTTGTATAACCAAAAACAAACTAATTATGACAATTACTCCTAAAACAGTCATTATACCATAATTACTTTTTTTATCTTCATGTAATCCTTCAATAATTTCCTCCTTTTCTCGCATTAAATTTGGAATATCATACTCTTTTTTAAATTTCTTAGTTAATTCTTTATAATTAATCTGAAAAATACTATCTATACTCATTAAGGTGTTGAGATAATATAATTGCTTTTCTTTATTACCATTCTCCCTATAATATTTAATCAAATAATGATACCCATGAACAAACTCAGGGGTTATATATTCTAATTCTTTATAAACGCTATCCACTTTTTCATAATATTTAACAACTTTGTCTATCTTCTTTAAACCTGTATACGATTTTGCATAGTAATAGTAAGACGCAATTTGATTCATCTTTTCATCATACTCTATCATTACAGGAAGCGCTTTATCAAGGCTGTCTATTGCCGTTTTGTAATTACTCTTTAAACATTGGGTTGCTCCTTCATTTAAAACAAAAAAACCTTTTAATCTTTCATTTTTAAATTCAATTGATGCTCTATATCCTAATCTATTATAGTAAGATGCCGAATCCAACTGATGTAACGCTCTATGTGCATCTGCAATTGCAAAAATTGTACTCACATAACTATTAAAATACCTAACTTCTTTCTCCTTATTTTTTTTATAAAAACTATAACATTGCTTATATAACTCTAATGCTTCTTCAATTTCTCCTATATCTTCAGACTTAATAATTGCAATTGCTAATCTAGCTCTAAAAATATAATCTAGATCATTATTCTTTTTTGCCCAATTTTCTGCCTTAATATAATTCTCTATAGCCAGCTTAAAATCTCTTAGTGCATCTAATTTTCTTGCTCTTTCATAATAAGCAACCATTGGAAATTTATCATTGCTTTCTTTTTCAGCATAAATAGTAACGCTATCTAAATATTTAATAGCATCATAAAAATTATGGATATTTGACATCATATAATATCCTTTTGCTATTCTTAAGTCTTTTTTTTCTTTTCTTGCCTTTAATAAATAGGCATCAGCATATTTTTTTTGTAAATCAAAATTATTTTCAGCTTCTGCAAAAGCCGTAAGTAATTCTTTGTATGTTTTACTATTTAATTCATTTTTACTTGTTTGTGCAGTGGTTAAAAAAGATAAAAAGACAAATAGAAAGATAAAAAGACGATTCATGTTTGTTTGTATATTGTTTGTTTCAAAAATAGGATATTCAGCTGTTATTCTAGCAATTTACTCCTCGGAATTCATGAAAAACTTGTCGGAATTCATGAATTCCGACATACTTTGTTTGCACAAAACTAAAAACCCCTGTAGTTTTGATTTCAGAAATAAGAAAGCTTTCGATTCCTATTTAACGGCAAACGAAACAATAACAAGCAATTTCTTTATACAATTTCTAAAAATATAGATTGGGTTCATTGGTTTGGTTTTTCCATAATAGAAACATAGACGAAAAAAAATGGAATTGCTTTGAAAAAAGATAAAATAAAAAGTAGACTATGTTTCTATATGGTTTTAAATAATTAAGAAAAAAATGATTACAACACAAGTATTACAAATTGTCTTAATAATAACATTACTAGTGATTCTCTATTTTTTAGTGAAACTATTTAGAAAAGTTTTACATTTGATAGACAAACATAATAAAGAATGAGAAAAGAAAAATACTACTGCTATTTATTTTTCTAAACATATAGTCGGCCACTATTCGGGATTGTTTCAGCTGTTTGTAACCCGCACAAAAAAACGAGCATTACTAGGAATTGGGTAGCTTTCTAAAACAACACTACCAACAAAAACAAAGAAACGGTTGACTTTGCTTTTGTTTGCTTGAAAAAATCAACCTTTAAAAAAACAGTCCTACCTTAATAAATGTTTTGACGAACACAAAGTATGACTGTAATTAATTTAAAAGTACAATATTATGAAAAAATTAGGGTTTAGCATTATTGCTGTAGTCGCTTTTTCATTTATTTCAATTGCAAAAAGTGTAGAAATAAAAAGTATCGACCCAAGTTGTGATGACGAGATGTTTAACGTAATGGATTGGGCTATGGAAGAAGGCTTTGATGACCAAACAGTAAGTAACATGGGAAATTGGGCTTATGCAAATTGTTGGTTACGACAAAACTCAGAATCAAATCCTTCTTTTTAACAACTAAATTTATAACAAAATGAGAAATCTTTTTTTAATTATTTTCGTTTCTTCTTCTATAATTTGCTTTTCTAATGAAGAAGAAAAAGCTTCTACAGTTACTGGGAGCTATTGTGATGACGCTATGTTTGATGCTATGGATTGGGCAGCAGAAGCAGGTTTAGATCAACAACAAATTGCTGATGCAGGAAATGGGGCTTATGCAGAATGTTGGCTTATGAACAGGAACTTAATTCGTGATGGTGGACAAGGAGTAGAATAACAATAATAACTGCAGAGACTTAGTCTCTGCAGTTCAACATAAAAAAACATGAAAACAAAATTAACTTTACTAATTGCTATTTTTAGTCTAATTGCTATTAATGCACAAGATAATGTTGCAACTTATAATGTGTTATTCAAAGTCAACAACCCTAAAAGAGAATCTAATTTTTTTAATACAATTTCTGAAGCATCTAAAAATTTAGAATTCGAATTAAAATTTAATGACAGCATTTCTACTTTTTCTTTATCACGAAAAATGATTTTAGATGATAACAGTCCTGAAAAGTTAGCCTCAAAAATCATTAGTAAAGGAGAACATCTGTTTAAAAAGAAAGACAACCAATTATTTGTTATAAATGGGAACGTTTTTTATGAAAAACGAATTGATTCTTCTCAATGGGTTATATCTAACGAAAGCAAAACAATTCAAAACTTTACTTGTTATAAAGCTACTAAATTTAAAAAAGTAGTTAACTCAAAAGGAACATTTAACCATGAAGTCACCGCATGGTTTTGTCCAGAAATACCTTTTTCTTACGGTCCAAATGAATACAACAACTTACCTGGCTTAATAGTTGAACTCATTGAAATGCCCGCAAATCACTTTGTCTTAAAATCATTATCATTAAAAAAAGACAACACAAAAATGACAGATTTAGAAACATTAAAAGAAGTTAAAGAAGACGATTATTATAATGCAATAAAATCAGAACTTCCAAAACGACAATAGTGAGGAAATGGAAAATTTTATCAATCTACAAAACTTAACAATAACATGAAATTTCTAAATCTTTTTATCTTATTATTGAGCTTAATTTCTTTTAGTCAAAAAAACGGGTATGTTACTTATAAATCTTTTTATGCAACAACACAAGCAACAGAAGAACTCAAAGAGAGAAGCAGGATGCAATATCAAGAAGCTTTAGATGAGGAAATGATGGCAAAAATGCTTCGTTTTAAACTTGAGTTCAATACTGACGAATCTTTGTTTTATCTTTCTGAAAGCTTAATATCAGATTATGAAAGTATAAGTACTAAAAACTATGTTACTGGTGCGTTTTATGGATATGACAAATTCTATACCAATAGAAAACAAGACAGTTTGGTGGAACAATTATATTATTCATTTGCTATTCTTTTAAAAAAGAAAAAAGCTAGTTTTATCAATTGGACACTTACATCAGAAAGTAAAGACATCAATGGTTATTTATGCTACAAAGCTACTTATACCTACATTCAAAAATGGAAAGGGCGTGAGTTTCCTTGGCCTGTTGTAGCTTGGTATTGCCCAGCAATACCGATACCTATTGGGCCAACTCGATATAGTGGATTGCCTGGATTAATACTAGAACTTCATGAAGACAAACGTGGATTTGTTGTTGAGAAAATTGAGTTTACAGATATTCCTGTCAAAATTAAAATCCCTGTTGACGGAGAAGAAATAAATGATGACGAAATTAAGAAAAGAGACGAAGAATTAAAAAGAGGTATCTTAAATCAAGATTAATTATCTTTTAGTTTAGTTATTTTAATTTTAAAAAAAAAGGTAAAGAATCGGTTGACTTTGCTTTTGTTTACTTGAAAAATTCAACCTATAAAAAAACAGCCATACCTTAATAAATGTTTTGACGAACACAAAGTATGACTGTAATTAATTTAAAAATACAATATTATGAAAAAATTTGCATTTAGCATTATTACTTTAGTAGCATTTTCGTTTTCTGGAATGGCAAATGAGACTGAGAAGAAAGTTGAAGTAAAATCTATTGAAATCGTAAAGATTGAAAACGCTATTGAGATTACAACTTCAACAGAAGAAGCAGGTTCTCTTAAATGTTGGGCGTTCGGTAAATGGTTAAGAGTAAAATTAAACGCTGTTTCAGAAAACGAGGAATTAATTGATCAAACCATTGATGCCGCAGTAAGTTTATGCAATACACTTGATGATATTGGATTAATTTAACCTTTTAATACTGTTCTAGTATTTTGACTGGAACAGTATTTAATTTTTAACTCATGAAAAAAACACTTATCATTACGTTACTATTTTTAAATTTAGTAAGCTTTTCACAACTAGGACAAATTGAATATGTCGCCTCTTTCAAAAACAAGGCATCAGATTATATTAACAAAGAATTAGAAAATATTGTTGACGAAAACGCATCGGAAATATTTTATACTCTCCTTGTAAACGGTAATCAAAGTATCTTTTTTTGCGAAAACAATCTTCAAAAAAAAAGTGATAAATTAAACCTATTATATATTAATTCTAAACTGATAGGAACTATTTACAAGGACTTGGAGGGAAAAATACAAATTCAAAATAAAACTGTTTTTGGTGAAGAGTTTACCATTAAAGATTCTTTACTCTCTTACAATTGGGAAATAGATGATAAAGAAACAAAACTCATCGACAATATGCTTTGCTATAAAGCGATTAATAGACAAATTATTGAAAAGAAAATTGAAAACGAAAAAAATGAAATTGAAGTTATTAAAAAAGAAAAAAACACTATTGCTTGGTATTGTCCTTCAATAAATATAAATGCAGGACCTTTAGGTTTTTATGGTCTTCCTGGTTTAATTTTAATACTTGAAGATGATATTTTTGTTTATCAAGCTAAAAAAATAAATTTTAAATTAGATAAAAAAACGATTAATAAAATTAAACCTCCAAAAGCTAACAGATTTTTAACAAATAAAGAGTTCCAATTGGAATATAAAAAATTAAAAATGGAAAGAGAAAATATGCTAAAGAATTAATTTTAAAAACATTAAAACTTTCTATTGCCGATCATTTTGGACGCTACAAATTAGAAAAAGAAACTTATTTAAGATATAGAAAAATCATTTTAAACATTAAAAACAGCCCTACCTTAATAAATGTTTTGACGAACACAAAGTATGACTGTAATTAAATAAATAACAATGAGATGAAAAACGTATTAAATTTTACTTTAACTTTCTTTTTTGGCTATTTGTCTTTAGGACAAAACACATCAGGGAAGATTACATATAAGGTTATACCTCCTAAGATAGAGTTTAAAGATTCTACTAATGTTAATGAAATAAAATTTCTTGAAAAATTTAATGAAAATTTAAAAAGGAAAAAGTTTAGTTTATTTTTCAATACAGATTTTTCACTATTTAGAAGTGAAGAAAATTTGAATGTAGAGAATGATAAAAATTCGACAATAGAAAAAATCAACTATAACCTATATTCTAAATATTCATATTTTTTTAATTTAAAAAGTAAAGAATGCTATAAAGTTGATAATTCTGAATCTAGAATAATTATAAAATTAAATGATAAGTTAAATTGGCAAATTACAACTGAGAGTAAAAAAATTGACGGCTATTTATGTATTAAAGCAACTACAAATAAATCTTTTTTTAATAATAAAGGAGAAAGAGTTAAAAAAATTACTGCTTGGTTTTGCTCAGAAATTTCATACCCATTCGGACCACTTGATTATAATGGTTTGCCAGGTTTAATTTTAGAACTTCAGGATAATAAATTAATTTATTCTGTTGATAAAATTGAATTTGACAATAAATATTCGATGATTGAAATGCCAAAGGGAAAAATCATTTCTGAGGATGAACATTTAGAAAAACTAAAAGAACAATCAAATTTTTAAACAAAATTACTTTTTAATTAATGCACAAATACCTATTCCTACTACTTGCAAGCTATTTTTCTCACGCTCAAACCCTAACAGGGACCGTGAAAGATTCGTTAGGAAATCCGTTAGCCAATGCCAATGTTATAGCCAAGCCCTTAGTAGAAAAACAAGGGTTAAAATTTTCTATTGCCGATCATTTTGGACGCTACAAATTAGAATTAGAAAAAGGAGTGCCCTATGAAGTTCGTGTTTCCTATTTAGGATATAAAGAGGCTATTTTAAACCTTGAAGCCAACAGCGAACTAAAAGAGCATCATTTTAAACTCAAAGAAACTGGACAACAACTCAAAGAAATTGTTATCGATTATGAATACAAACCCATCATTGTAAAAAAAGACACCCTCATTTATAATGTGCAATCGTTTGCTAATGGTAACGAACGAAAAATGAAAGAAGTTCTTGAAAAATTGCCTGGTGTAGAAGTTGGCAAAGACGGCTCGGTAACTGTGCAAGGGAAAAAAGTAACCCAAATGATGGTGGAAGGAAAATCATTTTTTGGTGGTGGTTCCAAATTGGCTGTAGAAAATATTCCTGCCGATGCGTTAGACAAAATTGAAGTAATTGACAATTTTAATAAAGTAGGTTTTCTAAAACAAGTATCGGATAGCGATGAACTTGCTATGAATGTGAAGCTGAAAGAAGATAAAAAGAAATTTGTATTTGGCGATCTTGAAGCGGGTGCAGAAGTAGCCAACGACAATGGTTTTCATTTACTACATACTGCTTTGTTCTACTATAGTCCAAAAACCAACGTAAGTTTCATTGGAGACATCAACAACATAGGGAAACGTACCTTTACTTTTGAGGATATGATGCGTTTTCAAGGTGGTGCAAGTAGTTTCATTTCGGGTAGAAAACAACTTACGAACCTTTACAGTTTTGCGACAGGAAACACCGATGTTATTGAAAACAAATCGCAATTTGGAGCATTCAATTTTCGTCAAGAAATCAATAGTAAATTAGATGTTGAAGGTTTTGGTATCTTCTCAAAACTATTTACAGCAACACTTTCTGAAAGTCAAAACGAATATTTACAAAACAGTAGCTTCACCTTCGAAGACAAAACAAACAAAGGAAATAACAAAAGTATTCTAGGCATAGGAAACATTAAGCTTAATTACAGCCCAAGCGATCAATCGAGATGGTTTTACAACTCACAATATCAATTTAGCACTAACGACATTACTTCGCAAATTCTTTCTATAAGAGACGGACAACAAAACACCTTCGAAAACATAAACAATGCCGACAATAGTCAGGTGAAACAGTTTTTAGAATGGCACAAACAATATAAAAACAAAAATCACACGACTACTTTTGTAATCAATCAAAGTTATGAAAACAAAAAGCCGCAAAATAGTTGGTTAACCGATACCGAGTTTTTAACGGGACTAATTCCTTTGCAGAATGATAGTTTTTATACGATTGAGCAAATTAAAAAAGTAAAAAATAACAGTATTGATGCTTTGTTCAAACATTATTGGATTTTGAATAATTACAATCATATCTATACCAATATTGGAAACAACTTTGGAACAACCAGTTTAGAAATTACCGAAAAGCAATACTTAACCGATGGTACAATAAACGATTTTGCTACAGGTGGTTTTGGTAATGATTTGAACTATTTATTAAATGATTTTTATGTAGGTTTTGAATATAAATTTAAAATTGGAAAATGGGTTAATAAACCGGCACTTTACACGCATTTCTATCATTTAAAAACGAGACAAATTTTAGAAAATTATACCACAAATAAAACCTATTTTGAACCACAATGGAATAGTGAATATGAATTCAATCAATCGGAAGCGTTAAAATTTAACTACAAACTTTCAAACGATTTTCCAGACGCTACAAAACTATTAGAACGCTATACTTTACAAAGCTACAATTCGGTTTTTAAAGGAAATGCTTTACTAAAAAACGAACGTTTTCACACAGCAAGTTTACGCTATTCGAAAACAAGTATGTATCGAGGTTTAATGTTGTTTGCCAATTTAAATTACAATAAAAAAATTAAAACCATTCGAAATGTCATTGAATTGGCAGGAATCAATCAATTTACAACACCTACTATAACCGACAATCCTGAAACTAACTGGCGATTTTATGGAAATCTAAGCAAAAAAATCAACCGAATTAGAATACAGCTTAACAGTAATTTAAGTTGGTTCAATTATATCCAATCCCTAAACGGACAAACGACTTCTAACAATAGAAACAATCAATCTGTTGGTTTAAAAATTCGTACTGCAACTAAAAAGTGGCCAAGCGTAAGTATTGGTTACGACAAAAGTTTTAGTCAGTTTAGTGGGTTAACAAAGTCTTCCTTTACAAATGATGTGTTTTCTTTTGATTTCGATATTGATTTCTTGCAGCATTTTAATTTCAAAACCGATTACGAAATTACCTTCAATGAAAACAGTAACAATCAAAAAACAAACTATAGAATAGGTAATGCTTCATTAAGTTATCATAAAAAAGACCATCCTTTTCGCTTTGAACTTTCGGCTCAAAATTATTTAAACAACGGTACAAAAATCAACAATTCTTTTTCCGATTTTTTAATATCAAACAACACGACCTATATTCTTCCTAGAGTAATTATGCTTTCAATAAGTTATAAGTTGTAATTTAAATAGATCCTAAAACCAAACGACATCAATCCTTATCAAAAAAAATAACCAAGATCAAATCCCTATAGAAAAAAGATATTGATCGCTATACAGCCTAAGTATTCCTATCTGGGTCGCATTCCATTTTTAAAACCTGTGACATTTTTTATTGACAAAAAAAAATGTCACAGATTTTGTGACATTATCAAATCCAAACGAAAAATGTCACACTTTCTGTGACAAACTGAAAAACAAATATATTTTTGTCACCACTATTTGTAGTAGAACGATAGTATAGTAGAGCAAAAAAAATGCCAAATTTATTATTACTCATTTATTCTTAATATATACTCCTATTATCTCGTCTTATAGGTCTAATCAATTTACTAAAAAATCTACTAAAACAATTTCGTTATCGTTTATTGTATGTGTCATTTTATGAATTACAGAAATTAGAAAGAAGTTCCTAAAATTAAACACAACCGAAGAGAAACTAAAAGCGTTGCAACAAAGTTGTTTTACTTATAACTTGGATGCAACATTTATTAAAAAAAAATATTGGATTTATTAACCCGACGAAAGATAATAGATAAAAGATGATAGACTTATCTACTTTGTGTCAGTAGATTAAGTTATTTCTGTTTATCGTTATATTGCCATGCCTTTAATAACAACGACTAGTTATGAGAAAAGCCATAAAATCAGATAAACCTTTATACGCTCTAATCAATAAAAATTTCATTATTAGAGTTCTTGAAAACCCAAAGGAAAACTCACTCAAAAACACCAAATTAACTTCTGTAAATAAGCTTTCAGACTATTTGCAAGACGAACCACTTAAAATAAAGTTTTTTAATAAAGCTTTAGGTGGTGGAAAAGAAAAATGGACATTTTTAACACGAAGTAGGCATAAAGTTAAATTTCATGCAAAATAAGGGTTTTGGGTTAAATCTGTTATCTCTAATTATTATTGATTAACCAAATTGCAACACTAGCTCTACAATCATTATTGTATTTTTTGTTGTAAAAGTTGTTAAACCAATTTCTATTGATTATTTTTCCTTTTTTTTGCGTTTTTTGCATCAACAAGCCATTCTTTTGGTATAGCCTTTAGTTGTGTTTTTCCTTTAAACTGGAATGAATAGGTGTTATTTTTCTTGTAAAGCCATTTTTTAAAATGGTAATTGTTATATAACAATTTACCTTCATCTTTATTGATGTAAGTTTTATTCAATAAATCGTAAAATTCCTCTCCTGTCATTTTCTGCTTAATTTGTGAATTTGGTTTTCTTGTAAGATTGTCATGAATTAAATACACACAGTTGTTGTATTGTTTCACAGTATTTAAATTCGCTATAATGTTTCGCCACCTGAGATCGCTTGAAGTTCGTAACCGCTAATTTTTCGGCTTAACGAAAACTTGATGCGAAACGGTAATTCCACTAAATCACACACTAATTCAAAACGGCTGTTGGTGGTAGTTATTGTTCTGTTTCCTCTTCAAGTAATCCCGTAATTTTTTTGGTTATACTCTGTCTAATTCCATTATCTAATGAGAACTTATCCATTTTCAGATTACCGTAAATATCGATTGTGAAATGATATTTCATCTTTGCTTCTCCAGCAGGTTTTTTGGGTAATCCATTAATTTTCATTTCAGCAAACTTGACATTTTTACTCGCTTTTAGATTTTCGCCGTAATGAATTGTTGAACCAGAACTTGTTTGATTGTCAAATACTGTTTGTACAATTTCTGTTTTTGTAACAGGAATATATGTGTCTTTTGGAACAATTATTAGGAATTTATCGTTTTGCAAACTTGACCCAATTGAAAATTTTAGTTTATGTCGTTTTGTAAGTTTCAAATCAAAAGCATTTTTTTGAACTTCTATATTATCAGGTGCTATTTGAAAAGCACTTTCAATTAGATCTTTGTTACCAGTTGCTTTTGCTTGAAAAACAATATCATTAGCTAAATAATCTCTCGCTCGTAATAAATTAAATTCATCAACCTCAAATTTTGTCAAAGGCCTAATTTGTTCTTCTTTTTCTGTTAAAGATTTAAGTCTGTCAAATTCGGAAGAAAAAGAATTTAATGTTTCTTGCTCATTTTTAATAATCAAAATGTTTTCCCGATTTCTATCTTCAGCATAATATGTCCAATTATATGAGCCGTTAATTAAAACTTTGTTGTCAATTATGCAAAACTTGTTGTGCATTGGATTGAAAGTATTTGAAAAATAAAATTCACCTCCAATATCAATAAAATTCTGAAAATTTAATCCTGAATCTCTGTTGTTTATATAGTCATTATGTATTATTAATTCAACTTTTAAGCCTTCTTCTACTTTGCTTATCAATTTTTGAAATAAAGTTTGATTTGTAAACCAATATACAGCAACTACAATTTTTTCAGTTGCTTTGTCCAATTCATCAATAATATTTTGTCTTATATTTTCAAAATGTGCTTTTACCATATTTTTCATGATTCTGAGGTATAATTACTGCCAACGTGTTTGTGTGTGGTTAGTTGCGTGTTTCAGTAACTAATTTAGTAAACAAAAATGAACGCGAGAAAATTCCGAAGGAATTTTCCAAATAAGCACTTGCCAAAGCAATTAATTATGCATGGTGTTCTATATCGTTTTTCCTCTATTATAATGGAATTAAAACCCAGTTTTCGGGGAATTTTTTTTCAAATACTGCTTGTTTAAATCCAGCAGGATTAATTTCAGATTTATCTTCAAAATAAACGATTGCATAGAAGAACTTATATTCTGAATCTCCTTCATAATTGTCAGCATCAGTCTTTATTTGGTCAAGATAGGTTTCAATTCCAACTCCTTTTCTTATGTATTTATATTCAACTGCTGAACTAATTTCTGGGATTAATATATCTGGGTGATATGTACTGAATTTTTTAATAAATCTAGCTTTCCCTAAACTTCTCATTGAAGGATAAACTATTTCAACAAGCCATTTGACTGGTGTGTAAATGGAAGTTTCATTAGTTACAGTTGTATTAGTTTTTGACAATATGGAATTGGTGTTTTCTAAAATTTGTTTCAGTTTGTTAACTTCAAGCTTTTTAGAGTAATCTGTGTTAAATTCTTGAAAAGACATTAAGAACTCTCTAAAATCATCGTGAATTATCATTGATGGCTCAGCATCTTCGTATAAAGGTCCGCGACTTTCAGTCACCTTTTTTTTATCATTAATAATAGGTTGAAATTTGTCGGTGAACATTTTATAATAAAGAGGAACATTCTTTAATTCAAGAAATACACATATTTTAAAATAAAGAGTTCTAGTTCCATAAAATAACCAAGTTTCTTTATCATCTCTTTCATAATCGGGTAATATTGTATTTGACCGTTTTCATCTTCATAATAATCATTACCATCAAAATTACCAGGATAAACATGAACTTCCCAAAAAGCGACTTCCAATTTATGTAATAGTGTAGATATTTCTTTTGATATAAACTCTGTTTCTTTTTGCATACTTCTTAATTTTATTTTGATGTCCTAAACCTCTTTTATTCCGAGTTTTGTTCTGTAATGTTCAGGGTAAATTTGTGCTTGTTTATCTTTTTTAATTAATTCCTTAAACCAATCTAATTTTCTATTTAGTAAGTTAATCATCATTGATATTCCTCCAAAATCAAATTGAAAAATAAGAGTGTCATCGTCAAATTCCAAAATCGTAAGTTTACAATGCGCCTTTTTTAATCTATACTTGTCATAGAAAGTCGGAACACTTTTAAATTTTCCGATTTCATATTCACTCGTTGTAAAAGGCCAATCTTGATTTTCTTTTGTAGTCAAATAGTTTTTCATGTCCGTAAAATCGTATTTGCTAAAAATTTTATTTTGTGATTTGTAAATCGATTCTAAACCAATACTTAAAAGCAACTTTGAAGTTGCTACTTCACTTTTGTCAAATGCAGGAACTACTACTTGAATTGTTCTTTTTTCAGAATCGTAATTTCTAGAATTGTTTTGGTCAATTCCCTTAATTGTCAAATATGTTTTTCTAAAGTTTTTATCTCCTTCAATAATAAGTTCGTTTACTTTTCCTTTTGAATTCTTACCTTTTTTAGTTACAACTCCAAGACGAGCTCTTTCCATTGCAAAAACAGAATTCGTTAAAGCCTTTCCTTCAAAAGTTGAAAATCTACTATTACAGTCATCACAAACTGCTCCTTTTGGAAGAGTGTAGAAGTTATTTCCGAAAGACTCCGGAACAATATGCTCAATAGATTTGGCATCATTTTTATTATCGCAAAAAATACATTTCATTAATTTGTCTAGGTGTTTCTTCAAATGGTGTAGAACTTGTGTATATGTATGACTAAATCATACATATACACCCAAAATGAGGTAAATATGTATGACAAGCGTCATACTTTTTTCAAATCTAAACTATATTTTTCAAACTTGCAATACGTATAAATACGTATTTTTAGCTGTTTTTTGTACGTATTTATACGTAGAGAAGGTTTATTTCTGTCAAAAAGTATTGTTTACTTTCATTGTATTTGTAAAATTAATAAGAAAGTAAATGGTTTTTTTACGGTTTTTAGTAATGGAGCGAAAAAAGTTCTAAATTTTCGTTATTAAGATAGTTTTGTCTGTATTAAAAAGCTGTTGCAATTTTTGTTGCAACGGCTTTTTTGTGGAGTCATGTTTGAAGATAACGGATGTTTACATTCAACTTAACTCATCTTTTTGCAAACCACCGAGTACGTAAGTGCTCTCGGTGTTGTATGAAATGAAGCGTTTATTTTATTTATTGGTATTTCATGAGACCGCTTCGCTAAATTGAGAGGCTTTCCTTGCTAGTTTCTAGCAGGACAGTCTACTCGATTCGTTCGTTATTTTTAACAGTATTATGTAATTTCGCAATTCTAAATGATTCTAAAACTGCTAAGCCCCATTTTTCGCTAGTTACTTTAATGTATCTGTTAACTTGATATTCAGTCCATTTTTCTAATTTAATTGGGTCGTTCATTCTATTTCTAACTGAAATACAAATTTTTCTTAAAACCCAATAATTATGACCAGCTCGTGAAGTTCTAAGAATGTTTATCATTTCATCATTTCCAGACCTCATTTTAGAGAAAAAAGGAATGTATTTTTCAACTAAACTTGGGTTTTCAATCAGTAAATTAGCTACTGACTTTATGCTTGAATTCTTATTTATTTTCAATTCAGTTCTTAGGTTTGACCAATTAGAAGGGAATTGTTTCTCAAATCTTTTAAAGAATGGTGTTGACGATTTGTAAGCTTTGTTCTCAATTAAACAATTTGCAGCTACTTTATACATATCCATTTTTAAAAATGCAGATTTAGAACCATATAGAGTTCCTGCATATGCGTCTTTGAATGGTGCAGTAGAATCAATACTTATGGCTTTTGAATTATTAAATAAATAACCAAATAAAGCAATTAGTATTGGTGTGCCAACTCCCAAGATATGAACAGGTGTTTTATTATCTAATTTTTTATTTACACCTAAAGAAATTGCTGTAGAAATTAAATAGGGTTCTGGAAGTTTTTCTTTAAAAGTAATCTCTTTTTCTCCCATATTAAGAGATGTTATCCATCTTTTACTTTTCATTGGGCCACCAAAACTTATAGCATAACCATTAGCTTTTGATTTATTAGCGACTTCAACAGATTGAACTGCACTATTGAAATCATAGGAATGTAATACTTTGAATTTATTTATTTGAGATAAGCTATCAATTTGACCAAAGTCTCCTTTGATTTGCTTATTGAATATTTCAGAAGTTTGCAGTTGATAATTTTTAACATCTAAAGCTTTTGGTTTGAAAACTGGATGCATTAATCCACACATCATTAATACAGGTATATTAAAGTCCTCAAAACATATAATATAATCAGGTTTAATGTAAACTTGATTCTCTAAAATGGTATTAAAATTTGTAGTTGCCATAGATTTTTTACATTCGATTTCTATAAGCTTGATTAATTCTAATCTTTCATTTAATACAAATTCACTAACATTGCCTATTTCACTTTCCTCATTTATTGCTTTATTTAATATTGCGAATCCTTTTTTTTCAAATAACTTAGAAATTGCCTTCATTTTTGAAAAATTTCCATTGTCGCTAATGAGTAAGTTGTTTTTTATTTTTACATAATTAGCTAATTCTTCGTTACTTTTTGAAGAATAGTATTCTGACAATAAATATCCTTCTCTTTTTAAAGACAAAGGTTCTTGTTCGTTTGCAGTAACATCATTTAAGTTAGAAATGAATATATACTTATCTCTTTTGTAATATGGGATTTCCTTTTTCATTAGTTTAGATCTAAACAATTACAATATGCTGTTAATGCGTCATTATAGAGGTCTTCTGCTAAATCGTAGTCTTCATTTGCATCATCCATTTTTGCTGCAGATCTAATTTCATTGATTACCGCAGAACCAAAAACCATAGTTGCTAATCCTAATGACATCCCTTCTGCTAGGGTTGCTCCTATAACACCTAAAGTGCTAACTGTCATGTCTCCAGTTGCTTCCCACCATGCATCATTGGCTTCAGTAAGATTGTGTTTTGCGTTCTCTAAAGCGTCGTTTTCTATTTCACAAGCCATAATTATATGTTTTTAAAGTTTAATAAATTGTTTTTTGAAAATGTAACATTGTATTTAATTGGATTCAAAGCGCCATTATTTCCTGATTCAAGGGTGAATTTTAGGTTTAAGTTATGGGGTATTGGCTCAAATATATTTCTTAGTTCATATCTTGCCCATGCTATCCAATTAGTTTTAGATAGTTCACCTATTGATAACCTATCTATTGAAAGTGCTTGCGCATTATTTGCTTCTGGATTGTTTACTAAAAATCTTCCTGAAATGTAAACAAACGAATTGTTTACTAATCCTCCTGAGTCTAGTTTTATATGGGGTAAACACACTTTTAAAATTCGCCCTTTTGAATCTGAAATATCTGCTGTTGAAATAACTTTTGTTGGCCCTATATGTTTTACTTCTAGGTTTGTTACAACTCCTCTAATTACTATTTCTTGATTGTTATACTGATTTGGGTTTTTGAGTATTTTTTTTATAGAAATTAAATTTTCTGTAAGTGTTATATCTTCATTAATTAAATTTTCTTTTTTATCAAATAAATTTTCTGATAGATTTAATTCTTTATGAAAACCACTAGTCCAATTAATCCATTTAGATGAAGCTTTATTAAAAAGTAAATTTTGAATTAAACTACTCGCTTTTAATGCTTTTTTTCCATCTGATAAGAATGATGAATTTTGTAAAATTCTTTCTTGGAAACAATGAATTAAAATAGGTAATCCAAATTGATTTATAGTGTTACCTGTCCAATGGTTTAAATTATTGCTGTTACTTTTAAGTCTTATTTGATTGTTATCTTTAATATTATTAAGAAGAGTTGAGTTTCTCCTTTTTATGCTATTACTTAAACTTCTAATTTTGGTAGATGTGTTGAAAGTAATATTTTGATTCACTTGAATATTTATGTTATAATCAGAAAAAACAATAGCAGAATAATGATACATAGAATGAGCTAAATGTCTCTCAAAAGCATAATTTAAATATTTAGCAAGAATGTCATATTGCTTTAATTGATATTTATATGCATTTAGACCGCCTGTTCCTCCAACTTTTTTTATAAATTCATCAATTTTATCTTGTGGTGTATTGTTGTTGTTTAAACTGGTAATAAGTGCATTTTTTTTAGCTACCCAATCATCTTTTGTTTGAGGTTCTCTATAATGCTTTTTGAAGGCATCTTTTAAGTTGAATAATCTTTCTGTTAAAGAATTTATTTGATATTGATGAGTTGCCATATCTAGCATTTTAGATTCTAAGTTTAAAAGTTTCGCTTCTGAAAAGCTTTTAAGATCTTGCCAATTTTGATCTACTATAAATTTGTAGACTTGTTCATTGTCTGTTGTAATTATTGGTAAAGCATAATTTTTATATGCAATTGGAATACTATCAGCGTATGTTTGAGTATCTAATAGTAATGCTTCTAGTTGTGTTAAAAATTGTTGTTCAGTCATTTTTTCTTTTTTTTTAGAAAACTTAATATTTTTGTAAATGTCAGTTTTATTTGTTCTGCCTCTATAAGGTGTTTAACCCTTTTTAAAAGGTTTTTTCACCCTTTAATTCAAATGTAGGTTGATACTCAGTATTAAAAAATCATCAATTGATTAACTGTTGAGTTCAATGGATTATCGGTTTTTTTTAATGACGCACAATGCTTTGTGTATGGTTAGTGGCGGATTTAGAAGCACTAAACTTTCGGTTCAACACTTGGTTTATTAGATAATGAAGAAAAAAGAATTAAAGCATTAAAATGGACAAAAATAGAAGATGTTTGGGGGGGTGGTAGAAAGCATGCAAAAAGATTACAAGCAAAGAATATTTTTAATGCTTATCAATTCACATTATTGTCCGGTGATTGGATAAGAAAGTGAATTGCGGTTGTAGATTTAAGATTGAAATATGAAGTAAACCAACGTCAGACTTAGGAATACCAAGGAATAAAAAAACCGCTGCAATTTTTGTTGCAACGGTTTTTTTGTGAAGTTATGCTTAAAGATAACTGATGTTTACATTGAATTTAGCTCATCTTTTTACAAATCACCGAGTACGTAAGTACGCTCGGTGGAGTATGAAATGAAGCGTTTATTTTATTTATTGGTATTTCATGAGACCGCTTCGCTAAATAGAGAGGCGCACTCTGTTATTTACTAATAGAGCTGTCTACACGATTGTGCGTTCGGTTTTGTTTACCATTTAGCATTATTTTTTAGCAATTCAATTGGTATTTTTCTTTTAATATAAATTTCATTTCCAAATTTATTACCTTTTTTATTTACAATTAATGTATCGCCATAAAATTCAAATGTTTGTTTTATTATTCCAATTTCTCCCATTCCTGTAATTTGAGTTATTAAATCTCCTTTAATTACATTATTTTCAGAATACAAAATTCCACGCCATCCTGTATATTCAGGGTCGAACATTTTACTTTCTAATAAGGGTTTCTCTCTGTTAAGCATAAACAAATTAAAATTCCCGTTACCATAAAATTTGTAAACACCATATATTGTATTTACGTTTTCATAATTTTCCCTTGCTAAAGCATTAACAGGTTTGTCTCCTGAATAATATGTTGTGTTATACTCTTCATAAACCGCCAAAGTATCGACCTTCTTTAAAATGCTTTTTTCAAAATATTTTTTGTTTTGATAAACTTTTTGATCAATTGCAACTTTTGAATATCCATTTTTAAGTTTATATGTTTTTATCCCACATGAAATTGTTGAAATTAAAACCAATATTATTAATATATTTTTCTTCATAATTTAACATTCTCTTTTCTGTTTTTGTTCTGCCAAACTGAGGCAAAACGTTTCGCCACTTGAGATGGCTGGAAAATCGTAACCGCTCAATTTTCAGCTTAACGAAAACTTAATGCGGAACGGCAATTCCACTAAATTCCAGCTATATCAAAACAGCGGTTGGTGGCTGTTTTTATTGTATTGCTTTGATAAATTTTTTCATTTCGTCCATTTTACCAACTGTAATCCTTGTCCATTTTCCTTGCTCTTCATATATTCTTCCCCCTTCAATATTATTATCTTCTAATTGCTTGAAATAATCCTTGTTATATTTTACAAGTGAAAAATAGATGAAATTTGTATTAGAAGTAATGCACTCACAATTTAATTTTTTGAGTTCGCTGATAGTATATTGTCTTACATTCTCATTTAGCAAGTAGCAATTTGAAACAAATTTCTCGTCTTTCAACGAAGCAATAGCAGCAAGTTTTGATAATACACTAACGCTATTATTTGTATTGGATTGCAAATTTGACAAATTATCAATTAATGTTTTGTCTGCAATTGCATACCCAATACGTGCTCCAGCCAAACCATACATTTTGGAAAATGTTTTAGCGATAATAATATTTTTGTGGTCAGTGACGATATTGCTAAGGGATTGCTGTTTGGTAAAGTCCAAATATGTCTCATCAATTAATACAATTGTATTCTGTGAAATATTTGTTACAAATTCTACTAATGCTTCTCTTTTACAAATTGTTCCTGTTGGGTTATTTGGATTACAGATATATACAAGTTTTGTATTTTGGTTTACAGCTTCGACCATAGCTTTTAGATTAATTTTCTTGTCGGCTGTAAGTGGTACTTTATTTTTGGTTAAACCAAAATTGTCTAATGTAACTGTCCAATAATCATAGCTTGGATCAGCGATTACATAATTTCCTTTGTCTAATGATACAAATTTTGCGACTAAATCTAAAATTTCAGTTGAACCAGCACCCAATAATATGTTTTCGTCTTTAACACTATTTTTCAACGCAATAGCAGAAATTATTTGTGCTTCTATGTCCCAGTTGTATCTGTTGCTAATATTCACATTTTCCGCAAATGCTTTCCTTGCTAATGGAGATGGACCATATGGGTTTTCATTTGAGCGTAAAAAAATCAAGTTAGCATCATTCTCAAAACTATTAATTAAATTTTCTGATGCAAGAGGAGAAGCAAATGAATTGAAGCTTGTAAGTCCAATACCAGCTACTCCAATTCCAATTTTTTTCAGCCAAAGTCTTCTGTTCGGTTCCATATTTTCTTTTTCTTTAATTAGACTTTTAAAAAAATAGTTTGTTACAATTACCGATTTTTAAAATTGTCACCAACGTCAAATATATGGCAAGTTAGGCAGAAAATAAGCGATTACTTTCGGATTAACCACAAGCTAAATCTTTTGTATTTTGTTTTAATTTTTCTCTTTTAATACCAAATCAAAAGATTTGGCGACTTTGAAAATAGGCACAAATTTTCGATTAAACACTAATAGTCCAATTTGCTATTATAGAGTTAGGGCAAGTTGTTTTTACCAAGAAGTTTGTAAATCAGCATTTGTTGCTCTTTCAGCTCTGTTTACTTTTATGGCTTCAATATGTTCAGATATAGTAAATTCAACTACTTTTTTCTCTCTATTAAGAGATAAGATGTCACTGATTTTTTCAGCAGGAACATTAGTGAATTCGCAAGGTAATTGACTTAAACGCTTTTCAAACAGTTTTTGAGTATATGGTTTAGGAATTCTGAAAATATCGCTTCCAACAATTTCTGGTGTAGTATAAACCAAATCTAATTCCAATAATTTTTCAATGAAACTCATTTTTCGCAGAATCCGATTTATTTCAATATCGTAAGATTTTCGAATATCAAATTCAGGAAATGTTTTTCGAGCTATTTTTTCAAGTTCTATTTTTTCTAAGAAGTCAGTTTTAGGATTATTATTTCCAGAACCATAAATAAAAAACCTTTCGTCTGATTTTTTAATGAATATCCATCCTTGACCTACATAAGTCTCAGTTGGATGGAAATAACTGAAACAATAATAGTTAGGCGTATCTTCAATCTCCCTGAGTTTCATTTCTGGGATATTCAAATCCGTTATATATTTTTCAGCTAATTTTTTTGCAGTCATATTTTAATTTGCTCTAACGTCAAATATATGGCAAGTTGGGCAGAAAATAAGCGATTACTTTCGGATTAACCACAAGCTAAATCTTTTGTATTTTGTTTTAATTTTTCTCTTTTAATACCAAATCAAAAGATTTGGCGACTTTGAAAATAGGCACAAATTTTCGATTAAACACTAATAGTCCAATTTGCTATATATAGTGTTGTGTGTTCGTTATTTTAGGATATTATCGTCTTTCAATCCCTCAATAAAATCATAACATTCACCTTTGTTTTTTCCATAAATATGAAAATAAAATTCTGGTCTATCTAACCAAATACCTTTTACAGCAATTAAATTGTCTTTTTTCCACCAAGTCGAATATTCATCCGAACATTCCTCAATAATTTCAAAATCAGCATTCATTATGCTTTCTAATCTATCAATGTTTTTTATTTCGTGATAATATGGATTTGAAGCCCAATCTGAAATTTCATTTCTTAAAGCATACTCTTCAATTAGTTTATCAAAAGAGGTATGAAGGATATTTGGTAAGTCATCATCATCTAGTGTGCAAAATTCCCCTTTATCAGTCAGATAAAAAGTAAATTGAGCTGTTTTATGGTCACCACAAATTTCTATAAATCTATCACCTGCTTTTTCAATTTCGAGTTTTAAGTTTCCTTGAATTTGATTTTTGGAAAACAAAGAAGCAGAGAATGAATTTCCAGAATCATTATTTATGGTCAATTCGTATCCCGAATACTGGATTTGAAATTTCAAAAATTCATCCGCTCGCTCAATATTCTGTTTAGAAAGATATTCCTTTGTTTCTTCTTCGCGTGAAACAAAATTAGAATCTCTTTTTAAAGTTTTTAAATATTTTAGAGCTCTTTCAGAGATATTCATTTCGGTTTTTTTAATGATACACTACTTGTTTATATGTATGATAAGTGTCATGCTTTTTCAAATCTAAACTATATTTTTCAAACTTGCAAAACTTATAAATACGTAGATAAGGTTTGTTTCTGTCAAAAAGTATTGTTTACTTTTATTGTGTTTGTAAAAATATAGAGAAGGTAAATAGTAATTTTACAGTTTTTAGTAATGAGGCAAAAAAGTTTTAAATTTTGGTTATTTAGATAGTTTTGTCTCCATAAAAAAAAACCGTTGCAATTTTTTGTTGCAACGGCTTTTTTGTGAAGTTATGCTTAAAGATAACGGATGTTTACACAAATCGTTATCTTTCCATCTAGCATATTAATTGTTGTACGTTATTACTTGTTCATTTGACCTAACATTTCAACTTTTTTCAACCATTTTGCTCTAAAATCTTCTTTAGAAAGTCTTATAGGTCCAATAGTAGTAATTCGCACCTTTTTTATTCCAATGTATTTTAATGTTCCTTTTTTTACAGCATTGTGGCTAGGGTTTCCATAAATCCATTTGTAATACCACGCAGGTTGGTCTAATGTGCAAATTATTCTTGCTGTTTTTCCAGTAAAACACTTATCACTAAATAATGAATTCTCTCTTTTGTTAAAAGCAAATCCAGGGAGTAAAACTCGGTCTAAAAATCCTTTCATTATTGCAGGTACAGAACTCCACCAAACAGGATATACCCAAACTAAATGGTCAGCCCATTTTAATTTGGCTTGAGCATCTAATAGGTCAGGTTCTAATTCTGTTCGCTTTCTATATCCAAATTGTAGGTTTGGGTTGAAGTTCAATTCTCTGATATTAATTTCTTTTATTTCAGCATTTGATTTTTCAGCACCCTTTTTATAGGATTCTGAAAGTCCAAAACTGAGACTTTCCTTGTCTGGATGTCCGTTTATAATTAGTATTTTTTTCATCTACGTTAGAAATATTTTTTCGTTTTTTCTTCAAATCGAGTGTTTGTTAAATTTTCGATTTTGAAGAACTTATAAAGAACGAAACAAGTAAATACTGTTAAAAAAAATGTGCAAATAACGAAAGTGGCTACGCTACAAAAAATAGCTAAAGCTTGAGTGCCAAACTCTCCTATAAATGAAGCGAAATAATCTTGCTGATCAGTAAAATAATTATGAACATCTATTGAATAGTCGTAAAAACGAATTGAAAGTTCATAAAGTAACCAATTTGGGTAAAACCATTTTCTAATAGGTTCCCACCATTTTCCCCATACTGATTTGAGTTGTTTGTTTTTTTCTTCCATTTGACAAAGGTCAAACTAATGGGAAACGTATCATTTGATATAAATCAAATTCGGTTTTTAGGATTTCTTATTCTACTCAAAGTTTCAAGTGTAATTCCTAAATAAGAAGCGATATGTGTTAGTGGAATTCTGTTTGTTATTTCAGGATAAATACTTAATAAGTGTTTGTACCTGTCGTCTGCTTTGTTGAATTGAATAGTATATAATCTTTCGCACAGGCCTAACATAGTTTGGGTTACTACTTTACTAATAAAGCGTTCAAAATCGTGGTATTTGTTAGAAAGACTATCAACAGTTTCTTTTGAGAATTCGATAACAATAGAATCTTCTACAAATTCCACATAATGAGGACTTGGCTCTTTGCTGAAAAAACTAACTATTGCAGTCATAATTTCATTTTCAAAAGAAAACCAGTCAGAAATGTCCTTTCCGTCTTTTAAATAATAGGCTCTTGCACAACCTTGTACAATTATGTATGCTTTTTCTGAAAATTGTCCTTCACGTACTACAATCTCACCTTTTTTGAACGTATTAATTTTTGAATTGGCAATGAATTCCTGATGACATTCATTAGATAGCGGTGAATAAATTACTCCAATTTCATTTAATACTTTATCAACATTCATTTTTTATTGACTGAAGTTTTTTGGTTTTGGACAGGTTCGTCATAATATTTGCCAACTTGTGTATATGTATGACAAGTGTCATACCTTTTCAAATATAGACTATATTTTTCAAACTTGCAATACGTATAAATACGTATTTTTTATCTGTTTTTTGTACGTATTTATGCGTAGAGAAGGTTTATTTCTGTAAAAAAGTGTTGTTTGCTTTTATTGTGTTTGTAAAATTAAGGAGAAAGTAAATGGCTTTTTTACGGTTTTTAGTAATGAAGTGGAAAAGTTTTAAATTTTCGTTATTAAAATAGTTTTCTCTCCACAAAAAAGCCGTTGTAATTTTGTTACAATGGCTTTTATTCTATGAAAAAAAGCAAAACATATACTACAATTGATTATGTATTATATGAAATTGATTTATTACATAAGAGATAAAGTTAAGTAGGTTTCCAATTCCTGAACTATAAAGGTTAATGACTAGGATTTGACTAAGTTTTTTTCTAAAAACCAAAAAACCCCTTTTAAAAAAAAGGGGTTTTGAGAGTTTACGTGCGGGTGAAAGGACTCGAACCTTCACACCTTGCGGCACCAGATCCTAAGTCTGGCGTGTCTACCAATTTCACCACACCCGCGTGTGTCATATTGTGAGTGCAAATATAGTATTATTTTTTAATAGTATCAAAATACTTTTGCGTATTTTTTTTAAAAAAATCAAAATAATATTTTGTAAATAAAAAGCCAACAAAAATTGTTGGCTTTTATGATTATCTAACTTCTTGATTTAGAAGTAAATCTAAGTATAAGTTGATTTTGTTCTTTAATTCTTTTCTGTGAGAGATGAAATCTAAAAATCCGTGTTCTAATAAAAATTCAGAAGTCTGGAAGCCATCTGGTAGGTCTTTTCCTGTAGTATCTTTAACAACACGAGGTCCAGCAAAGCCAATTAGGGCTCCAGGTTCGCCAATATTAATATCACCAAGCATCGCATAAGATGCAGTTGTTCCTCCAGTTGTTGGATCAGTACATAAAGATATATATGGTATTTTAGCTTCAGCTAATTGTGCTAATTTTGCAGATGTTTTTGCTAGTTGCATTAACGATAAAGCAGCCTCCATCATTCTTGCTCCTCCAGATTTAGAGATCATAACAAATGGAATGTTGTTTTGAATAGAGTAATCAATAGCTCTTGCTATTTTTTCTCCAACAACTGCACCCATTGAGCCTCCAATAAAAGCAAAATCCATACAAGCAACAACTAGGTCTTTTCCTTTAGATTTACCAACAGCAGTTCTAACGGCATCTTTTAATTGAGTTTTTTCCATAGCGTCTTTTAATCTTACGCTATATTTCTTAGTATCTTCAAACTTTAAAGGATCTTTTGAAGTCATTTTTTCATTGAATTCTTTAAAAACGTTATCGTCAAATAATATTTCAAAGTATTCAGCACTTCCAATTCGTACATGAAAATCGTCTTCTGGACTTACCCATAGGTTTTTTGCTAATTCCTCAGTATCAATAATTTTTCCAGTAGGAGATTTGTACCATAATCCTTTTGGTACATCTTTTTTATCTTCTGTAAGGGTTTGAATCCCTTTTTCTTTTCTTTTAAACCAAGCCATATATTTATTATTAGCAGTAAAAAAAACAGAAATGACCCTTATTTTATAAGGACTATTTCTGTTTTTCTATTATTATAAAGTATTAACGTTATTTAAGTCTTCAAAAGCTTTTTCTAAACGCTTATTGAAAGTTAATTCAGATTCTCTAATCCATTTTCTAGGATCGTAGTATTTTTTGTTCGGTATTTCAGAACCTTCAGGGTTTCCGATTTGAGTTTTTAAATAGTCTACTTTAGAAGTGATATAATCCCTTGTTCCTTCGGTAAAAGCAAACTGTAAATCGGTATCAATGTTCATTTTAATAACACCATAAGTAATAGCTTCTCTGATTTCTTCTAAAGTTGATCCGCTTCCTCCGTGAAATACAAAATCAACTGGATTATCTCCTGTTTTATATTTGTTTTGAACGTAATCTTGTGAGTTTTTTAATATTTTCGGGGTTAATTTTACATTCCCAGGTTTGTAAACTCCGTGTACATTTCCAAATGCTGCAGCAATAGTAAAACGAGGACTAATTTTCATTAATTCTTCATATGCATATGCTACTTCTTCTGGTTGTGTGTATAATTTAGAACTGTCTACATCTGTGTTGTCTACTCCATCTTCTTCACCACCAGTAATTCCAAGTTCAATTTCTAATGTCATTCCCATTTTGCTCATGCGCTCAAGGTACTTTTTAGAAATCTCAATATTTTCTTCAATTGGTTCTTCTGATAAATCAATCATATGAGAACTGAATAATGGTTTTCCAGTTTCTTTAAAATGTTTTTCAGAAGCATCTAATAAACCATCTATCCAAGGTAATAAGTTTTTCGCACAGTGATCTGTGTGGAGTATTACTGTTGCTCCGTAAGCTTCAGCTAATTCGTGTATATGTTTAGCTCCAGCAACTCCACCAACAATGGCAGCTTTTTCATTTGCATTTGATAAACCTTTACCAGCATTGAATTGTGCTCCTCCATTTGAAAATTGAATAATAACAGGGGCATTTAATTTTGCTGCAGTTTCTAATACACCATTTATAGTACTTGATCCTGTAACATTAACAGCAGGTAAAGCGAATCCTTTTTCTTTTGCAAATCTAAATATTTCTTGTACCTGATCTCCAGTTGCAACACCAGGTTTTATAGTGTGGTTCATAGTTGTTTGTTTTATTAATTCTACAAAAATAATAATTTAAAAAATTAGAATGGGTAATTAATCCCAAAATTTAAAACAGTTTTTCCAAAGTTGATGTCTCTAAACCATCTTTCATTTACTTCTTTAGCAGGATTGTAAGTTTTATACCCAAAATCTATCCTGAAAACAAAAAAATCAAAATCATATCGAAAACCTATTCCTGTTCCAAGTGCAATTTCTTCTAAAGATTTGATGCCGTTGAAAGTATATGATTTATCTTCAATATTATCAAAAACGTTCCAAATGTTTCCAGCATCGGCAAATAGCGCTCCATTTATTTTTCCAACAATATTGAAGCGATATTCAATACTTCCTGCTAATTTTAAATTAGCTTCATTAAAGTCGTTTATTCCTCCGCTGCTTCCAGGTCCTAAACTGTAGGCTTGCCAACCTCTATTGTCATTTGATCCACCAGCAAAGTAACTTCTGGAAAACGGAATAGATTTTGCGTTTCCGTAGGGAACTGCTAGTCCTGCAAAGGTTCTAAAAGTAATTACTCTTTTTCTGCCTAATCCCCAGTGTTTTACTAAGTCAAATTCTCCTTTTAAATATTGAGCATATTCTATTCCAAAAAGTGTTTCATTTCCATTATTGCTTCTATCTTCGGGAGTTTGTTTTGCAATTAAAGAAGTAAGGTTTCCAGCACTTTCGAACTTAGCTTTGAAACTGTAGAAAGTATCGTCTTGAAGTCCTTTTTTTGTGTTTTTTGTAAAGGTTAGTGCGCTAGATACAATTAAATTGTCTTCGATTAATCGTTTTCGTCTTTCTCCAATGCTTCTTATAGATTCGTAATCGCTTTCGCCTTGTGTTAAAGCAGTGCTTCCGCTTACTACGTCATTTATGAAATTAACAGCTCCGTCATTGGAAAGTTTATCTCCATTAAAATCATTAGGGTCTATACTGTAGGTTTGAGCTAAATCGTTCAGTCTGTTGTAAGAAGAAGTGTAAACATTGAAATAATTACCACTATTTAAATTTCTGATAAATTGAATGTTTACGAGGTCAAAACGTAAGCTAGTGTTGTTTTTTGGTTGCCAATTATAATTGATTATCCCTGTGAAGTTTTCTTTGTCTAGACCAATATTTCTCTGATTTGTTAATCCAAAACTCATTTGAGTCGTAGGTAACATTTCTTTCCTTATTATTGATTTTGTGTTTATTGGAAAAAAAATTCGTGGGAATGAAATTTTAACATCGGCTCCATATTCTGCAATATTGAAAAATATTTCTCTTGGGTTGGCTAAATCTTTAGAAGATCCTATATTCCCTCTTGTCGCTATTTCCAGTGTTTCAGCTCTCCTAAAAAGATTTCTGAATGTCAAAGAAAGGCTTCCTGTTATTCCGAAATCTTGAATGTTAGAATGTGTGAAATCAATCGAGGCAGTTAGGTTTTTCTTTTTTAAAGGTGTTAGGTATATGTTTGCAATTAGATTGTTTTCATTGAAAGGATCTTCAATATACTCTATATTTGGAAAATTGAAAACCTTTAAGTTACTAAGTGAAATAGATGTTAATGAGCGTTCTTTGTCACTAAAAAGATTGCCTTTTTCAATGAAAATTGCATTTGCAATGGCTTTTGGTTTGTAATTTAGTTTACCATTACTATAAAAATTATAATTTTTATATGAAACACTA
This sequence comes from Flavobacterium jumunjinense, assembly GCF_021650975.2. Taxonomy (NCBI): domain Bacteria; kingdom Pseudomonadati; phylum Bacteroidota; class Flavobacteriia; order Flavobacteriales; family Flavobacteriaceae; genus Flavobacterium; species Flavobacterium jumunjinense. The sequence goes on along the minus strand of NZ_CP091285.1, from coordinate 607,147 downwards.
TCTGTTATTTTGTTTGTTTTTCTAGAAGTGTTATTAGTGAAAACGTTTACCTGACTAATCTTGTAAATTTTAAAGGGTGTTTTTACTAATGTATCTCCTTTTTTTATTTTTCTATCTTCAATTTCATAGACTACGTCAATAGTTTTATCTCTTTGGTTAGTTATTACATCGTATCGAACGTGATTTATTTGGAAGTGATATACTCCGTTGTTTCTGAAGTATTCAGTCAATCTTGTTTTCTCAAGATCAAAATGATCAGTATTGTATTGTTTTCCAGATTTTAGATATGTTGCACTCTGTATTTTTAGAAAAAGGCTGTCAATTTCAGGTGTTTCGATTCTTCTTGAAATACTGTCAATTGTAGAATATTCACCTGTTTTTACTGTGAAAATTATCTTTGCTTTCTTTAATCCAACAGAATCAACTTTGCTATCAACTTCAGCGTCAAAATAGCCTAAATTATGATAATAGCCTCTAATTTTATTTTTTGAAGATCTAATTTTAATAGGATTAATTATAACGGGTGCTTCACCTGTTTTTTTTAGAAATCTGCTTAAACCTGAAACAAGAAAAGATTGACTTAATCGGTCAACTTGTTTGTTTGATATTATTTTAGCTAAATTTTCTCTTCTATTCGGTTTTTTGTTTAACCAAACATAATATAAGCTATCAGGTTTTTCTTTGGCTAAATTATATAAACTCAATCGGAAAGGGTAGCCAATTAGTTTGCCGTTAGGTTTCTGACTTAATAATGCATCAATTCTTTCGTTCTTGATGATGCTATCATTGGTTTGAATGATGTTTTTTGTGAGTAGTTGTTCTCCTTCTGGAACTTTTTTTACGACCGAACAGGAGTGGAAAATGATACCAGTTAGAAATATAAGTGTTATTTTTGGAAAGATTTTTTTCAAAGTAATATAAAATAGTTAGTCAAAAATACAATTTTTATGGTTAGTAAAAACCAAATTAAACTTATTACAAGTTTACAACAAAAAAAATATAGAAAGCAACATCAATTATTTTTAGCAGAAGGTAAAAAAGTAATTCAAGAATTGTTAGATGCAAATTATGAATTAGAAGTTTTGTTTTCTACTGATGTTTCATTTCCATCGGTTGATAAATTAAAATTTCATACCATTACTGAAAATGAGCTTAAAAAAATCACCGCTTTAACCACGCCTAATGATTGTTTAGCTCTTTTTAAGATTCCGTTAGAAAAGGAATTGGTTAATTCTGGTTTGATATTAATGCTAGATGATGTTCGTGATCCAGGTAATTTAGGGACAATAATTCGTCTTTGCGATTGGTTTGGGATTGAGACTTTAATTTGTTCTGAAGCAACTGTAGATGTGTATAATCCTAAGGTGGTGCAAGCTACAATGGGTTCAATAAGCAGAGTTAATGTTATTTATGCTAATTTAATTGAATCGTTAAACAAAATTGATTTACCAGTTTTTGGAACTTTTATGGATGGAGAGAATATCTACCAACAAAAAATGCCAAATGAAGGTGTAATTGTAATGGGTAATGAAGCTAATGGTATTAGTAAACAAGTTGAAGAGTTAATATCAAAAAGAATTGCCATTCCTAGATTTGGTAAGCTTAAACAAACTGAAAGTTTAAACGTAGCGACAGCAACGGCAATTATTTTGAGTGAGTTTAGACGATAATTTAATGAAAAGTGAAATTTATAAAAATTCCTCTAGTTTTCATAGATTGAATGTTTCCTGTCCATGGACTATCGGCTGTATTATCTCTAATTAGTTCATCGTTCATGCTAAAAACTCCACGAATTGAAGGTGAGAATTTGAAGTATTCAAGATATAAGTCAATTCCGAAACCTAATTCATAATTGTTAGTCCATTTTTTTACTCTAAAACGATCGTTATAATTGTCATCTGGTGCATCTGAATTACTTCCTAAGTTTAATGTAGTAGAAACTCCTGTAAGCAAGTATGGTCTAATGTTTCCTGTGCGCTTTGATGAAAGTTTAAGTAGTAAAGGGAAATGTATGTATGTAGATTTTACTTCTCTTAATGCATCTCTTTGGTTTTCAAAACCTGGGAAAGTTAAGTTTCTTTGTGTAATTACTAATCCTGGTTCAAAACGAAGATCAACATATTCCATAAGTCTAAGGTTTCCAACAAGACCAACATTAAACCCTGTTGTTGTTTCAGATTTCACATCTTCCGTTGGGCTTAAGTAATCAAACTTGAAATCAAGGCTATTGAATCCTAAATAATATCCCCAATGAACTTTTTGTTTATCGAAATTTTCTTGGTTAATAATAGGGTCTTTTCCAAACATACCACCTTGGGCATAACCTATTGCGGTTATTAAAAATAAAAATATACTTTTCTTCATATTATTTTTTAGAGGCTTGATAAATTGTTGCTACTCCAAATGTTTGAGGTAAATGCTTTACATCTATAAACCCAATTTTTCTTAAAATATTGTTTAAAGCCTCTCCAAAAGGGAAAATATTTGCAGAATCGGATAGGTATTTATAGGCAGATTTGTCTTTTGAGAAGAGTTTTCCTATAATTGGCAGAACAAATTTTGAGTGAATAGCATATCCTTGTTTGTATGGAAATTTCGTTGGAACAGAAGTTTCTAGGATAACAAATACTCCATTGGGTTTTAAAACTCTTAAGATTTCAGTTAATCCTTTTTCTAGGTTTTCAAAATTACGAACTCCAAAAGCTACTGTTATTGCGTCAAAATAATTATCTGGATAAGGAATGCTTTCGCTATCTCCTAGTACCATTTGTATTTTTTGATCTAAATTCTTGTCTTTGATTTTTTTCTTTCCTACTTCTAGCATTCCTGCAGAAATATCTAAGCCTATTATTTCTTCAGCAGAAGTACTTGTCATTAATATGGCTAAGTCACCTGTTCCAGTGGCAATATCAAGAACTGATTTAGGTTTCTTATCTGCGACTATTTTTAAAACTTTTTTTCGCCATTTGATATCGATTCCAAAAGAAATTACACGATTTAATCCGTCATAATTACCGGAAATAGAATCGAACATTTGTGCAACTTGTTCTTTTTTACCTAATTCTGAATCTTTATATGGAGTTATGTTTTTAGACATTATTGTGTTTTTATGATGTGCAAAAATACGAATTATATTTTCATTTTCTAATGTAAGTTAGATAAGTGAAATCAAATTGATGATTTTCATCTTTAGGATGAAAAATACTTTCTGTTAATTCCCAGTTTTGATCGTCTATTTTTGGAAAAAAAGTATCTGCCTCAACTTCGGTGTGTACACGTGTTAATTCAATTTTATCAGCAAGTTCCATTGATTGCTTGTAGATTTGTCCTCCACCAATTATGAAGGTTTCTTTGTCTTTTGGGCAAATTGATATTGCTTTATTTAAACTATTTGTAGTAAAGCATCCTTCAGGTACAATGTAGTCTTCTTGTCTAGTAATTATAATATGTGTTCTGTTTGGTAATGGTTTAGGGAAGCTTTCAAAAGTTTTTCTACCCATTATAATGTAATGGTTTGTTGTTAAAGATTTGAATCTTTTAAAATCGTTAGGTAAATGCCATACTAAATCGTTGTCTTTTCCTAATGCATCATTTTCAGCAGCAGCAGCTATAATTGTAATCATGGTTTAAATTTTTGCTAAATTAATTGTTTAAAATTTTAAAAGAAACTTGATTATTTTTAATTTTCTTAAAGTTTGAGGAAAATATTTAAGATTTAGCTCAAACCATGTTGATTTTTCTAAAATACTTTTGTAATGTGAGAATGTTTTGAAACCTTCTTCTCCGTGGTATGATCCAATTCCGCTTTCTCCAACACCTCCAAAAGGAAGCTTGTCATTTGTTATTTGCATTATAGCATCATTTATAGCACCATTCCCAAAAGATATTTCATTTAGTATTCTTTCTTTTGTTTTTTTATCATTTGTAAAAACATAGCAAGAGAGAGGTTTTGGTTTGGATTTAATATAATCGATAGTTTCTTGAATGTTGTTATAAGTTAAGACTGGAAGAATTGGTCCAAATATTTCATTATTCATTACTTTGTCGTTTGTATTGATGTTATGAAGTAAAGTAGGTTGTATGTATCTTTCGTTGATATTATAATTGCCACCGTAAAAGATTTTTTCTTCTTCTATTAAATCGATAAGTCTATTTGTGTTTCTTTTATTGATTATTTGAACGTAATTATTGTTTTCAAAGCTATAATTTGATTTTTCTATTGCCACTTTACATTCGGATAAAAAGCTTTCTTTTATGGATTCATGGACGAATACATAATCTGGTGCAATGCAGGTTTGTCCAGAATTTAAGAATTTTGCCCAAATTAGTCTTTTTACACCTATTTTTAAATTGCTATTCTTAGTCATAATTGCGGGGCTTTTTCCTCCTAATTCTAAAGTAACAGGAGTAAGGTTTTTTGCAGCCGCTTGATAGACTATCTTTCCAACAGGAACACTTCCTGTAAAGAATATTTTGTCGAATTTTTCATCTAGTAAGGCTGTGGTTTCTGGTATTCCACCTTCTATTACTAAAAAATAATTGGGACTAAAATTCTCATTGACAATTTTGGCTATTGCTTGACTTGTGTTTTTGGCTAATTCACTTGGTTTTAGTATTACTGTGTTTCCTGCGGCTAAAGCTGCTACGGCAGGAGAGAATGATAATTGGTAAGGATAGTTCCAAGCTCCAATTATAAGTGTTGTTCCTAAGGGTTCGGGAATGATATAGCTTTTGGCAGGTAAGTTGACGATATTGGTTCGGACAGACTTTTTACTAGACCATTTTTTTATTTTTTTTACAGCTTCATCAATGTCTTTGTAGATTAAGCTAAGCTCATTTGTGTAATTGTCGAAAGAAGATTTCTTGAAATCAAGATAGATAGCCTTGTTTAAAAGTGATTCATTTTCTTGAATAATACTTTTAAGCTTTTTAAGTTGTTCAATTCTGAAATTGATATCTTTTGTTTTGTTGTTGCTAAAAAAAACCTGCTGATTACTGACTTGTGTTTTCATTTTAATGAAATAATGTAAATAAAAATGCCTGTTTGATTAAGAAAATCAAACAGGCATAAGGTATGTAATATTTTAATATTATTTATATAAATTCCAGTCGTATTCTGAAAAAGTAAGTTTGGTTTCTGCACTAATATGTGTAGTTGAGTATTTATTAATGAAGTCTACAATAGTAACGTGTCCAATAAAATCTGTGAAATACCACTCAAATACTTTAGATAATTGAGAAGAAGCGGTTCCAAGAATATTTTTTGAAGCATCATTTATGAATAGACTAGTTGCAACATCTAGATCATAATCAATACTGTTTGAAGTATATGCTGTGTTTCTTAATAAAGGGGATGAAATAGCTGTTGAAAATATTGCAAAATGAACTCTAGGATCGTTCATTGGTCTTAAAATTTCATGTTGAATATAATCAAGTGAAATTTTTCCTCCATCAAAGTCGATGAAATCCATTTTAAATGGGTCTCTAATATAATTAATACTTTTTATAGGATAATTTTCTGCTAATAATTTAATAATATTAGCATTATAAACATTAATCCAATAAGTTTTTACTTCTGCAGGAGACCAACTTTTGTTTGGTGAAATTTTAGAAAAATTGTAAGTAATGGTGTTAATGTCTTTGATGTTTTTTAACACCTTGTCAAAATCTACAATACCTTTACTAGATACGTGCTTTTTTAGGAAATCGTCATACTCTGAAAAAGTGATGACTTGGCTAAACCCTGATAGGCTTACAGTTAATAATAACAGTAAAATAATTCTCTTCATAATTCTCTTTTAATTTTTTATAAATTCCTGAAAAACGAGCGCAAAAATAATAAAACTATTTAGTTAAGACTAAATTTTCATCAAAAATAATAACTTTTTTTTTAATAAAAGCCTGAAAACCATTTAAATAAATATTATTTTGCATTCTCTGTAAATGTCTTTACAAAAAACGAGCCAAATTTTATTTAGTTGTGCTAAATCGAGTGTTTGTAACTTAAATGTACAAAAAATATAAATAGAATTATTGTGTTTTATTAAAATAAATATATTAAAAAATAGTATTTTCTTTAGTTTTCATTGAAAATACGGATGATTCTTTAGTGTTTTAAGGGTTTGTTCTAGGTTTTGATCTTGTGTTAAATTTTTGTTTTGTTGTGTTGAATTAAGTTTTTTTGATAGTGATTTTTATTTTTAATAGCTTGTAACATAGAAATACCTGATACAAACTCATAAGGTATTCTTGTATCAGGTATTTGGTGAATAAATTAAATATATTATTTGTTTTCTATACTTTTTTCAATTCTGTTTATACATTCAAGGAAATGATATTTAGTTTCGAGATTTCTTGTCAAGTTTTTTGTCTTGTTCAAGTCAGCTTTTAGTGCTAGTAATTCTCCATATAATAAAGATTTTACATCAGATAAAGCAACATTATAACTATGATTTGATTTGTCATCTTCATACAGCGAAATTAATCGATCTAAATGTAGTTTTTGAATGTTTCTTTCTGTAATGTCAAGATCATTATTTGAATTATTGTTTTTCCAAATTCCCTTTCTAACATCGGATAATAACTCTAAAGCTTTGTAGTTTTTTGTGTCTACAAATTCGGCATCTAATAATCTTCCCAATCTCTCAATGCTTATTAAATTATTCAAATGTCTCCTTTGGTAGTTTAATAATTTTTGATTGTAACCGTCGGGAGTAATTTTATTTAAAATAGCTGTATCAACTAACCAATTTTGATTTGAAAAAGCATTTTCAATTAACCATTTTACAGCATCTTCTTGTTTCTCTTTAGAAATGATATTATAAACAGCTCCAGATTGATTTGGTTTTTTTTCTAGTTCATTAACACCTCCTATATACGTTACAACGTGTCCTATATACCTACTCCAAACTGAAAGTAGTTCTCCATATAATTCTTCAAGGTCTTCGTAGTTGTTGGTTTCTTCGCTTGTCCATTCTGGTAAGTTTTTAGCAACAATTTTTAAATTTTTTAGGGCATAAGTACTTGCTTTTACAGCGTCATTACCAATGTCTTCAGTTTGTGAATAGGGATCGAAGTTACTTGACTGTTTTCCAAATTCATAAATTGGATTACCTTCTTTTTCTAGTATCCATTTGTCGAGTGTTGGTATTTCGTCTTCTGGTGTTTTTGAATTCGATATTAATCGATATCCCCAATTCACCGCATATGTATCGTAAGGCCCCATTTGTCTAATGAAACGAACATCTTTATCTCCTGGTTGAGCAATATAATTGTATCTAGCATAATCCATTATGCTGGCTGAAATCCCGTTAAGTTTAGTAAAAGCAGGTTTTCGATAGTCTTCTACATTGTAAGCGCAACTAGCACTCATGTTGTGTGGAAAACCTAAAGCATGACCCACTTCGTGTGCGATTACCATTTGCATCATTTCTCCTAACTCTTTTTCATTGGTGTGAAGTGTTCTTGCTGAAGGATTTGCAGCTCCTGTTTCTAAAAGATACCTATTTCTATAAGAACGTAGGTGATTGTGGTACCAAATAATGTCACTTTCAATTATTTCTCCAGTTCTTGGATCGGATATACTTGGCCCAATTGCATTTCTAGTTGCGCTCGCTACATAGCGAATTACTGAATAACGAATATCTTCTGGACTAAAATCAGGATCTTCTTCTTTTGTAGGTGGATCTTTGGCTATGATTGCATTCTTGAATCCAGCAGCTTCAAATGGTTTTTGCCATTCTTCAACTCCTTTTTTTATGTATGACCTAAGCTTTTCTGGTGTTGCTGGGTCGATATAATAAACTATTGGTTTTATAGGTTCAACTAATTCACCTCTTGCGTATGCTTCAGGATCTTTCGGTTCTAATCTCCAACGCCTAATGTATGTTTTTCTGTCTGATTTTAACTCTTCACTATTATAGTCGTATTTGTTTAAAGTAAACCAACCAACGCGTGAGTCAAATAGTCTTGGCTTCATAGGGATTTCTGGAAGAAGTATCATGGATTGACTCATGTGAATACTTATGGTTTCTGTATTTTCTAATACAGATGGCTTTGCTGCATTGTAAGTGAAATCTTGGAGTATTTCAATATTTAAAGGAAATGCTTTGATGTAATTAATGAAGCTTCTGCTTTCATCTAAGTTTTTTACTTTGTAAGCCTCACGAATTCCTGGAGATAAACCACTTATCGCTTTAATGTCTGTTGAGAAAAATTTCGTTACATCAATAACAATGTTAGTTGAATCTTTTGAAAAAGCAGCAATATCGAATGCGTAAAGCGTAGCCTCGTTGTTGTTGGCTTTAACCGATATGTTTATTGGAAGACTGTCATTGGCAATGCTATTTGCTGATTTTACTTTTATTAAAAGTTTATCTTCAAATCGATCCCAAATTATCATTTGGGTGTTCATTTCTGTTCCTGCATTAACATAGCCGCCACCTAAACCTTCTGGTACTTTAGCAAATTTGCTTACTAAAAGCATGTCTTTGTTTAGTAGATTGTTCGGGATTTCAAAATAGTATTTGTCAATGACTTTATGAACTTTGAACAATCCGTTTGAAGTTTTTGCTTCTTTTGTAATTACACTTATGTATTCTTTTATTTTATCGTCCTTCTTTTTTTCTGTAGGAGTAGTAGTTTCTATTTTATTTGTTTTTTTCTTTTTCCAAAATTGAGAATAACTATTGTTGAATGACAATAGTATTACAATTAGAAGTGTGATTTTTTTCATTTTTAATGTGTTGTTTTGGTAGTTGAATACATTTTTGTTAAAAATAACACAATAAAGAATAATGAAAAAAAAAGGAGGTCTTTTTTTTAAGAAAATAATAGCTTTTTATAGTTTATTAAAGTTTAAAAGTTAATTACTTTCTTTTGAATACTATCGAAGTTTGAAAAAATTTTTGAGAAACCTTCTTCTTCAGAAAAGATTGAAGATGTGATAAGTAGAAAAAAACAGATTTTTTTTCATTAAATTTACCGCTAAATGGCTAATTGATTACTGAAGTTTGAATGTTATTGGTAAACCGTATCTTACATTTACTGGTTTTCCTCTTTGTTTTCCTGGTTTTAATTGAGGTATTAAACCAATAATTCTCTCTGCCTCATCAGTTAGCAATTGATGTCCTTTAGATGTAATACTAGTTATTTTTCCTTCTTTGCCAATAATGAATTGAATAAGAACTGTTCCTTGTATTCCATATTTTGCAGCTAAAATAGGGTAATTAAAATTACTTTTAATGTGATTTTGAATCATTTCATTGAAACATTCAATGTGTTTTTCTTTTTCAGATTTTTCACATTCTTTAAATAATGGAATCTCTTCTATAACGGAAATACTCACTTCCTTATTTTCAGAATTAATATCAGTAGTTTCAATTTCAATCTGGGAAAAACCAAAAAATGAAACAAATAAAAATAAAAGTAAAATCTTTTTCATAAAACGAGTTTTAAACAGCAACAGCTCCTTTAATATGTGGATGAGGATCGTATCCTTCTAATGTGAAATCTTCAAATTTGAAATCGAAAATATTTTTAATTTCAGAATTCAATTTCATTGTGGGTAACGGACGACATTCGCGAGATAATTGTAATTCTAATTGTTCAATATGGTTGTTGTAAATGTGAGCATCACCAAAAGTATGCACGAAATCACCTAGTTTTAAATCACAAACCTGTGCAATCATCATTGTTAGTAAAGCGTAGGATGCAATGTTGAATGGTACGCCTAAGAAGATATCTGCACTACGTTGGTATAATTGACAACTTAATTTTCCGTCTGCTACATAAAATTGAAAAAAGGCATGACAAGGAGGAAGGGCAACCTTGTTATTTGCAACATTTTCTGAAAAAGAAACGGATGTGTCGGGTAAAACACTTGGATTCCAAGCAGAAATGAGCATTCTTCTGCTATTTGGATTTGTTTTTAGTGTTTGGATTACTTCAGAAATTTGATCGATTTCTTCACTGTTCCAGCTTCTCCATTGATGTCCGTAAACGGGTCCTAAGTCTCCATTTTCATCTGCCCATTCATCCCAGATTTTAACTCCGTTTTCTTTTAGGTAATTAATATTTGTATCTCCTTTTAAAAACCACAATAATTCATGTATGATTGATTTTAAGTGTAGCTTTTTTGTAGTAACCATTGGAAAACCTTCGCTTAAATCAAATCGCATTTGATAACCAAATACACTTATGGTTCCTGTTCCTGTACGATCACCTTTTTGGTTTCCGTTTGCTAATACATGTTTTACTAAATCGTGATATTGTTGCATTTTAAAATTAGAATTTAGAAGTTAGAATTTAGAAATGGTTACCCTATAATCATTCCAGCAATAGTTGCAGATAATAAAGAAGCAATGCTTCCGCCAATTACTGCTTTCAGACCAAATTCTGACAATGTCTTTCTTTGGTTAGGTGCTAATGAACCAATTCCACCAATTTGAATTCCGATAGAAGCAAAGTTTGCAAAACCACATAGCATATATGTTGCCATTATAACAGACTTTTCATAGGTAAAGTGAATATTGCTAGACATATCTTTTAATTCTGCTAATTGAATATATCCAACAAATTCAGAGGCAGCTAATTTGATTCCCAATAACTGTCCCATAAGCATCATGTCGTCTGTTGCAACTCCAATTAACCACATTAATGGAGAGAAAATTAATCCTAATATAGTTTCTAATGAGAATTTTGAGTATGGTGTGTTTGTAGTAATTACGCTATTTAAACCAGACCAATCTCCAATCCATCCAAGTGTGTAGTTTATCATTGCGATAAAAGCAATAAATACTAATAACATCGCAGCAACATTGGCAGCAAGTTTTAAACCTTCAGTTGTCCCTGTAGATATTGCGTCTAAAATGTTAGAACCAATTTTTTCTTTTGACACTTCTACATTTGTGTCTATGCTTTCGGTTTGAGGGTATAATATTTTTGAGATAACAATTGCTCCTGGTGCAGCCATTACTGATGCAGCTAATAAGTGTTTCGCAAATTCTAATCTAAGCACAGGGTCGTTTCCTCCTAAGAACCCAATATAAGCAGCAAGAACACCTCCAGCAACGGTTGCCATTCCTCCAACCATTACTAATAGCATTTCTGATTTATTCATTTTCTCTAGGTAGGCTTTTATCATTAAAGGTGCTTCTGTTTGTCCTAGGAAAATATTTCCTGCAACAGATAAGCTTTCTGCTCCTGAAATGTTAAGTAGTTTTGTTAAAACTTTAGCTAGCCCTTTAACTACAATTTGAATTACTCCTAAGTAGAATAATAATGAAGTTAATGCGGAAAAGAATATAATTGTTGGTAAAACTTGAAATAGGAAAATGAAACCGAAGCTTTCCACGTTCATCATTCCTCCAAGTAAAAATTCACTACCAGCTCTTGTGAAATCAAGTACAAGTACGAATAGATTACCTACAAATTCAAAAGCAGTTTTAACAAATGAGATTTTTAATACTCCAATTGCAAGAATTAATTGTGCTCCCAAACCTATTGCGACCGTTTTCCAATTTACAGCTTTTCTATTGGCGCTAAAAAGAAATGCAATTCCTAATAATGCTATCATTCCAAGTATTCCTCTTGCAATTCCCATACCTGTTAGACCAGTACTTGCAATTAAAGTAGCGTTTGGAACAGTTTCTTTTGCTTTGTTAGATGAGAAAAATGAATAGGCTTTATCGCCTTTTTTTAAAGTTAGTGTAGAGTCTGTTTTTGTATCTATAACAAAACGTTTTGTTGGCGAATCGGAGTCGTTTTCGAAAAGAAAAAGAAACTTATCTTGTATTAAATAATCTCCATTTTGAGAGATGCTATCTGAAGTAAGTTTTAGATTATATGTGCCCTCTTTCAATTCAAGAAAATCACTCGATGCATTTTTTGATTGCCATTTTTTTTCAATTTCTTGAGCACTAATATTTGTTAGCGAAAAGGCAAGTGTAACTAATAAAAAAATATTTTTTAGCATTTTGATACGTTTGGATTAGGATTCTTTTTTAGAGATTTCGTCTCTTATTTTTGCTGCTTTTTCATAATCTTCATTTTGAACAGCTTCATCTAGTTTTGTGTGTAATTCTTGGAGTGTATTACCTGAAAAATCATCTGTTTTTTGAGGTGTTTCTTCTTCGGAACCAAAGGTCTCAGGTACAGAAAGTATATCGTCTGTGTCTTTGTTTTCTTCGGTTTCTGATGGATTTATCTTTAGGTATATCCCAGCCTTGTCTAAAATATTTTTATAAGTAAATATTGGAGCACTAAAACGAAGTGCTAAGGCAATTGCATCTGATGTTCTTGCGTCTACAATTTCTTCAATTTTGTCTCTTTCGCAAATAATACTGGAAAAGAAAACACCATCAACTAGTTTGTGAATGATTACTTGTTTTACAATAATATCGAATCGGTCTGCGAAATTTTTGAATAAATCGTGTGTGAGTGGGCGAGGTGGTTTTATTTCTTTTTCTAAGGCTATTGCAATTGATTGTGCTTCGAACGCACCTATAACAATTGGTAATTTTCTCTCTCCGTCTACTTCATTTAATATGAGGGCGTAGGCACCATTTTGTGTTTGGCTGTACGAAATGCCTTTTATTGTTAATTTTACTAAACTCATTTTCCAATTTATATTAAGTATCTACCCATAGATATGTACTTAAAGATTTTATTATGTTACAGATGTTACTAATTTAGCCCTGATGGAAACGTAAATCCTGCTTTATGAGTATGCTTAATACTTATAAAACAGATTGAAGTGTACAGCAGGAAAATGGTTTGCAGAAAAGCGCAAGCCACTGCGCTCCAAAAATAAAAAAAAGAGCCATCTAAACAAAGATAACTCTAATTTTAATATAATATATTTTTAAACAGCTAAAATTATGCGTTATTAGCTTTGAATGCTTTTAATTTTTCGATTAATTGTGGTACAACTTCGAAAGCATCACCAACAATTCCATAATCTGCAACTTTAAAGAATGGTGCGTCAGCGTCTGTGTTGATTACAACTTTTACTTTAGAAGAGTTGATTCCAGCAATGTGTTGAATTGCTCCAGAAATTCCAATAGCAATATATAAATTTGCAGCAACAGGTTTTCCTGTTTGTCCAACGTGCTCGCTGTGAGGTCTCCATCCAATATCTGAAACTGGTTTAGAACAAGCAGTTGCAGCACCAAGTACTGAAGCTAATTCTTCAATCATTCCCCAGTTTTCTGGTCCTTTCATTCCACGACCTGCAGAAACAACAATTTCTGCATCTGCGATTGTTACTTTTCCAGTTATTTTTTCAATGTTTTCAACTTTAACTCCGAAATCGGCATCATTTAAAGTAGCGGCAAAGTCTTCTTCTGTTATTGTTACAGCAGATTCTGCTAATCCAAATGAATTTTTAGCTATTCCGATAACTTTTACATCTGTAGTAATTTCTGTAATATTGAATGCTTTGTTTGAAAAAGCGGTTCTTTTTACCTGAAAAGGTGAAGTACTTTCTGGTAAAGCGACAACATTTGATGCGTAGCCAGCATTTAAACTAATTGCTACTAATGGAGCAAGGTATAAACTATCTGTTGAAGCAGATAAAACAACTAATTTGCTACTTTCTTTTTCAGCAGCTTGCTTGATAACATCTGCATATGCTTTTGCGTTAAAAGTAGTTAATTTATCGTTTGATACTTTTAAAACCTTAGTTACTCCGTATTTTGCTAATTCAGAATTATCTGAGTTATTAACTGTTATTGCGGTTACAGTTGTTCCTATTTTGTCAGCTACATTTTTTGCGTATGAAGCAAGTTCAAGAGCTACTTTTTTAAATTTTCCTTCTGCTGATTCAGCGTATATTAAGATTGACATATTTTTTAGTTTAAAATGAATAATGGTTTAAAAGTTTGGCTGGATAACCAAAACATGAAAAACGTTATAATTAGATTACTTTAGCTTCGTTATGTAATAAATTTACTAATTCATCTAAATTATCTGCATTTACTAATTTAACTGCCGATTTTGGAGCTGGTTTTTCGAATTTCACAGCTTTTGTTGCATTGCTATCTCCAGTTGGTTCATTAACTGTTAATGCTTTTGAACGTGCCATCATGATTCCTCTCATGTTCGGTATTCTTAATTCTTTTTCTTCTACTAACCCTTTTTGACCACCAATGATTAAAGGTAATGTAGTTGAAAGCGTTTCTTTACCACCGTCAATCTCCCTTGAGGCTTTTACGTTAGTACCGTCAATCTCTAAACCTATACAAGAGTTTATAAAGTTGTGTCCAAGAATTCCAGCAAGCATTCCAGGAACCATACCTCCATTATAGTCTAATGATTCTTTTCCTGCAATTACTAAATCAAAGCCACCTTGTTTTACTACTTCAGCAAGTTGTTTTGCAACAAACATTCCGTCAGTAGGGTTAGCGTTAATTCGAATAGCTTCGTCTGCTCCAATTGCTAATGCCTTTCTAAGGGTAGCTTCTGAGTCTTGACCACCAACATTAACAACGGTTACCGATGCTCCTTGTTGTTCTTTTAATAAAACTGCTTTTGTTAAACCAAACTCATCATTTGGGTTAATTACAAATTGTACACCATTAGTATCAAATTCAGTATCGTTATTTGTGAAGTTAATTTTTGATGTAGTATCAGGTACATGGCTGATGCAAACTAATATTTTCATTTATTTTTAAATTAAAATTATATATATTTCAAGGTTACGAATTTACTAAAAAAAAATCACAAAATACTATGCATGCATAATAAAATTTTATTTTTTTATTTTTTTTTGTTAACATTGATAAAATGTAAAATAGAATGAATATGAACTAGATTTTTTTTTTATATATTTGGAGTGTTCTTTATTTAAGAATTTAAGATAACTATAAATTAATGAATACTAAAAGCCAGATTAAAACCCATTTTGATTTTAAAATAATTATCTTTTTTATATCAATCTTTGTCTTCTCATGTTTATTACTAGCATTCCAAAAAGCAAATGAAGTGACTTGTGAAGTGACTGATTTTAAGGTAGAAGCAGCTGAATTTACTGTAGGTGAATTGGTTACTTTTTCCGAAAATTCTAGCAGTTCCTTTTCTTGGCGTTGGTATTTTGGAGATGGTACTGATATATCATATAAGTCTAAAATTGGGCATGTTTTTACGAAGCCAGGTAAATATAAAGTGAAACTTTTGATTAATGAAACTTGTGAAATTGAGAAAACTGTACAAGTTTTTCCTAAAGTTGTTATAATTAAGGAAAAACTAGAGGTAGATTTTGATTCACCAACTAGAGTTACTCAAGGTGAGTTAGTTCAGTTTCAGGATAAAACAAATAATGGAGAAACTTGGGAATGGAGATTTGGAGAAAGTGGAAAAGTAGATAGTAAGTCTAAAAATCCAAAATATACTTTTAGAACTATTGGAGTGAAAACAGTTTCATTAGTTGTTAATGGTGATAAAAAAAATATTAAATTTAGCGATATTGTTGTGGTTTCGAAAACGCCAACTAAAGTTGAAAAGAAGAGAAAGAAGACTGTGGAAGTACGACCAGATACTTTGGTTAGGGCTTTACCAGAAGCTGAAACGATAAAATTAGTTCCTTCGGTTATAAAAACCGTTAGCGAAAGTGAATTTACAGAATTGATGTATTCAATTTCTGAGGATAAAATTACATTGAGTAATTTCAAAAATCATTTTTGTTATGATTTTCCACCTTTAATAAAGGTAAATTCAGACAAAAGATTTATGACTTTAGATCAATTGTATAAATCAATAAGGAACAAAGGAATAAAAATAAGAAAAGTAACAATAAACAAAGAAAAAGATAAATGTATTGAATCAATACATATAAGCTTCAAGTTTAAAACATTTTTTTAAATCTATATCATAAAAAACAAATAGTATGGCAAACACATTTTCAAATAGCTATGGAATCGGTGGGAACGAAGTCAAGGTAGAAGGACAAGAAGGAATTTTGGAAATTCCACAAAATAGAACATTAATTGCTCATAAATTAACTCCAAACACACCAGTGAAGCCACAAGTGGTTACTGGTTTGAAGAATATGGATGAAGTTTTTGAACATTTTGATCCAAAAGTAAAAGTTGCTTTTGAAGATGAAAAAGGACAAACAATAAGAGAAGAATTACAGTTTAAGAATGTTGGAGATTTTTCTATTAATGGAATATCGCAACAAAGTTCAATTTTGACTGACTTAAGGACAAAAAACGAACAATACAAAAAAATGATTAAACAACTGAAAACAAATAAAGTGCTTAAACTAGCATTGCAAGATCCAGATTCTAAGAAAGCAATTATAGAAACTTTAGAAACTTTAATTTCAGAAATAGAAGAATCAGACAAATAGACAATTATGGTAAACAATGAAAACAGTAGTGCTTTATCAGGGATTAATGAAGAGCATAAAGAAGTAGAACAATCACGTTCGTTAGAGCAAAGTTTAGAATCATTTATACAATTTGGAGGATTCGATTTATTAGAAGGTTCAATTGAAGGAGTTCAGAATTTGAACCCAGAAAGGAAAGCTAGAAAAAATATATTCCTTTCTGAATCAAGTAAAAAAGCGGAACGTCAAAACCTAAAGAAAATATTAAGATTGTGGTCAGATTCGTTAAAGTCTTCTGATAATTTGGTAGATTTAGTTAATGACTGTACAAATAAATCGGAAGAGTCTGAAAAGACATTCAAGAAGAATCTTAAAATTGCAATAGAAGAAACTAAAGAATTAGAAGAAAACTATAGAAGTATTGCTCTTTTTTATAAAAACACAGAAGAGAGTAAGTTAAAAAATATTTCTATTGTAAATGCTGAGCTAGATCAATTAAGTGATCTAGATAATACGCGTTTTATCGATAGTATTCAAGAAGAATTAGTTAATGGATTTGATCGTTTAGATTTAAGACAAAATTATTCTTTACTTGTTATTCCTGGTTATTTAGGTTCAAACAAAGTGGTTGAGAAATGGGCAAAAATTGCATATGATAATAAAGTAATGTTAATTACGGACTTTCAACATTTAGATGAACCGGATGATGTAATGGAAATGTTTGAATCTGCAAATTTAACAGGAGGAGATACTTATCGTTCAAATGTAATGATGGCTTGTAACTGGCTTGTTGGTAGAGGTAAACATGATGAAATAGATGAAGAGGACGATTTATATGTTGCTCCATCTATGGCATTAGCAGGAAAAGTGTATAATACTTTAATGTCTCAAATTACTGCGGGTAAGAAATTTGGAGGTATTAACGAGGTTGATGGAGTTAAATTTGATTTAAAGAAAAGCGAAATTGCTAACTTAGAAAACTTAGGTTTAATACCTATGGTTAATGAGTATGGTAAAGTAATGGCTTTTTCTGGAAAAACTTTATTTAATGGTGATAATTTAGGTCTTCAAACCTATTCTGTTGTTCGTGTATTTGATTATATCACTAAAGTGTTAATGGATTTCTTAAATAGAAGAGCATTTGAAAACTTCAATGCGAAAACTAGAAAAGAAATTTTAAATCAAATTGTAAAATTTTTAGATAACGTTGCCGGACCAGATAAATTAATCGAAGATTTCGATATTAAAAGATTCGAGCAAGACCCTAATCAAAAAGACAGAATATTTCTTGATATTAGGTTAAAACCTTACTTTCCAGCTAAAAATTTCTTAATAAAAATGGATGGTCAAAAAGGTGATGAAGGGAACGATTGGGATACAGATTATGCTGAATCATAAATAATTAATAAAAAAATAATATTTCGAAAGATAATTTTAAATAAAATTTTTATTACTTTTGAAGTCCAAACAAACAATAAACAATAAATTTTAATCTTTAAATATTACATTATGTCATTTAAATCAAAACTAAAAGTTGGCGGGAAAGAATTAAACATTTTAAGTGCAAGTTACGACTTGTTTCAAGAAGTTGACGCTAGCGGAAGACCTTCTTCAGTTACTCGTGGTGGAACAATTAATTTAGTAGTTGAAGCTACGGGAGATTCATTCTTCTTCGAATGGATGACGAATAACTTCGAAAGAAAAGACGGGACTATTCAGTATGTGAAACGTGATACTGACGCAAAACTAAAAGAATTAAACTTCAAAGAAGGTTATTTAATTAAGTATAAAGAAACTTTTGATGCTACAGGAAACAATCCATTAGTAGAGACTTTTACAATTTCTGCAAAAGAAATTTCTATGGGTGGTGGTGAGCATATTAACGAATGGGTATAATATTCCTTTCTTTATAATAATGAATTTTAAAGGGTTAGTATTGCTAACCCTTTATTGTCATTTTTTAATTAATCAAACTTTATAGATATGTCTTTTTTAGCAAAATTTGAGATTGATGGAGAAGTTATGAATGTCTTAGAGTTCCAATTCTCAATTGGACAAGATATTGATAAAAGCGGGAAGCCCTCAGCAGACCCTACAGGTGGTAGATTTAGAATGGTTCTAGAATCTACAAAAAGTACTATGTTATTTGATTGGATGATAAGTAACAATCAAACAAAAAACGGAAAAGTAACTTTTTTTAGAAGAGATGCAGTTTCGAAAATGAGAGAACTGCAATTTAATGATGGATACTGTATTGGCTATAATGAAATGTTTTTAGCTCAAAGTAATTCTTCAATGAGTGTAGAAATAATTGTTTCAGCAAAAGAGATAATTATGAACGGTTCTAAATTTAGTCGTAATTGGCCATTAAAATTTTAATGGAACATGGACGAGTTAGAAGCTAATTTCTTTATAGGATTAAGCATTCACTTTGGCGGACCTAAGAACTATATGTCAGGTACTGCTGGAGTTGGAGTGAGCAGAAAATTGGACTTTGTAACACCTGGTGTAAACCTTGGTGTTAATTTCTATAATGGTGGTTTAGGTTCGTTAACAAACAGTTCTAGTTTTAATATAGACACTGTAGTTACTGCTAAATTGACTGTTGGAGGAGGAGAAGGTGAACCAATGACAATACGTCCGTTGCACTTAAATAGTGGTTCTGGAATGGAGGATAGTTATAAATATTCAGCAACATTAGGAACAAATTTTATCTTAAATAATCACAATAGAAATCAACAAGTAGGTTTTCTTCAAGTTAGAGCATTCGATTTTAGCTTCCAAACCTACAATGATTTTCAAGGATTTAAAAAGATAGGTATTAGTGATGGCTTTGATCGTTGGTGGACTGGTGGAGGAAATATAACTATAGGAAACAATAATAGCGATTATCAATTAGTAATTGCTAGTGATGTTTTTACTGCAGATACAGATGTTGAACCTCGTTCAAAACAGATTATAGATGGAGAAGTTGTTGCTTCTGATGAAATGAAATTGGATGTTTTTGATAAAAATATTCCAGCATCAAAAGATAGTAACTTTTATGAGAAGTATTTTCTACATAAACCCAATATTGCATCAGAATTAAATCAAGATTATCTCGATGAACATAGGAATGGTATAACTTGGAATAGTCAAATGCACGATTTCGATTTAAACCAAGGTAGAACCTCATTTCGATTAAAAACTCCTGAAGGAGAGTTTGGAGTGAATGGTTTAGGAAAAAGTCATATGTGGTCTCAAAATAGTATACATAATATTATAAACTTTCACGTGATTCCATCAAATACTCCTAATTATTGGGAATTTCAAATGACACCATTAAAAAACCAATTTTAATTGAACAAGTTAATCATATTTCTCTTTTTTATTCTAATGAGTTGTGAAAAAGCACTTTATAACTCAAAGGAAGGTGTAGCAAATGAGAAATATAGATATTATAATAAAAATTTTACACTACCAGAACAGTCATCATTAAAAACAAAAGGAGTTTATATTTGTGTTTCTAATGAATTGTTCGATTATAAGGTAGAAAGTTATAAAAATAATTATTTAGAAAGAACACATCCAGCTTTAAAAGGGAATATTCCCTCAAAAGATACTGTTATAGCTTTTAAACGATACTTTTATTGTCAATTTGAAAACAATGGAAAGTGGAAACAATCTGGTGGATTTTATAGTCTAGCAGATTTAATAAAAGAAGTGAAAAAAATGGATAAAGAACAAAACTATGATATTTATAAAATTGAAAATGATAGTGTGTTTTTAGAATCCTATAATTGGTATCGAAAAAGATTCACTTATAGAAATGGAGTTGTTGTTTCTGATACTATTTTTTTAAAAGACCAAAAAAGTAGTAAAAATTCAAATACAGTAAAATATGTTTATTATCCTATTGAACTTTAAGTTTCTTTAGGCAATATTTTATAAATTTTGTTGTTAAGTATTTAGTATGTTTGTTTAAATTATTGATTTTAAGTTGAATAACTTTTAATCAGAAGTTGTGTAACAATTACTTGGAGAATTATCTAAAAGAAGGATATATCTCATAAAGTATTGTGAACTACAATATATTAAAGCAATAATAATTACTGAATAGATACCAATAAATTTATAGATATGAAAAAAATATATTTGCAATGTTTAATGATTTTTTGTCTTTGTCAAAATGTTATTTCTCAGTCGATTATAGAGAATAATTCATTTGATGATTTTTATTTAGAAGAACTATCCCAAGAAAATACTGCGCTTAAAAAGCGTATTCAACTATTCCCAGAAAAAGCTAAAATTGTAAATTCAAAAATTGCATCCTCTTTAAAAAATAAGGATTATCAATCGGCAATTGAGTTTACAAAAATTTTAGATAGTATTTTACCTAATAACAGTGATGTTAAGAATTTTAAAGGTAAAATGTATTATAAATTAAATAATCCCGAACTGTCATTACAATCATTTAATGAAGCTATAGCATTAGATGCTAATAATAAATGGTTTTATATGAATAAAATTGGTGTTTTATATGAAGCTGACAGATTTGAAGAAGTATTTCTAACATTTAATGAATTGTTAAGAATAGCTCCAAATTGGGCTATTGCTTATAATTCTAAAGCTGGAATATTATCCGGTTTTAATAGAAATGAAGAAGCTATGTTTTGCTATAATAAAGCTTTGAAAATTGAACCAAAGAGTGCTCAAATATTAACAAATAGAGGAGATTTGTTTCATAAATTAGGAGAAAAAGAAAAAGCATTATCAGATTATAAGCAAGCGTTAATTTATCAATCGGATTATCAGTCAGCAGCTGAAAAAATTAAAGAGATTTCGAATTAAATAATTTGTAAGATTCTAAAACAAATAAACAAAATCATGGCAATAAGTACAACAATAAGTATAAAAGTTGGAGGTGAAACTCTTACCCGATTTTCTAAGTTAGTGATACATCAAAAGGTACATACACATCATACTTTTTCATTATTACAACCTTTGCCAAAAGAATTTGTGAGTCAAGCAATAGATAAATCGCAAAGCTATATTGGTCAATCTATAAGTATTGAAATAAAGCCATCAAGTTTAAAAACAGCATCACCGCTTTTGTTTAATGGGATAATAACAGAAGCACAAATGATTCGTACTTCGGGGGCAGCTGGAGGAATCATAATCAATGGTTATAGTTCAACTATTGCAATGGAAGGGACACCAAAAACGCAATCTTTTTCAGACGATTCTTTCTCCGAGATTATAAAAAAAGTGGCAGGTAATTATCCACAAAAAGAACTTAAACCAACAATAGAAATTAAGAATGACGTAACCTTGCCTTATGTAGTTCAATACAGAGAAAGTGATTTTGGATTTGTATGTAGAATGGCACAAAAAAGAGGACAATGGTTCTATTATAATGGAGAAGAATTAATATTTGGTCAACCAAAATCTAAAAATTTCGTATTAGAGTATGGCCGATCGTTACACAGTTTTAATATCGAAATGCGAGCGAAACCACTAGGTTTTGAATATTTAGGATATGATTCTAGTAATGCAGAAAAACAAAAAGCGAATGCTACAGAAGTAAATTACCAGCCAGAAGGCTATTCTAAAGTAATGTATGAGAGTTCTAAAAAGCTTTTTCCAGACGATTCAACGATGCTTTATACACACCCTATTGAAGAAGGAAGTGCACGAACACATTTAATAGATAGAGTAACCACACAATTGCAATCTCGAGCAGCCGATTTAGTAACTGCAAAAGGAGATAGTGACGAAACAGGATTGCGAATTGGAGACGTCGTTTCTATTCAAGAACCTGCTTTTTCAATGACAGGTAATCTATTAGATGGTCTGCAAGAGCAAAATTTCGGAAGCTATATTATTACCGATATTACTCATGTTTGTGAAGAATCAGGCTCCTATCACAACACTTTTCAAGCCGTTCCAGATACCGTTTTAGCACCACCTTATGGAAACGTACACAATCATCCAACAGCAGATACGCAACCCGCAGTTGTTACAGATAATAATGATCCATCAGGATTAGGCCGTGTGCAAGTAAAGTTTGCTTGGCAAGACGGAAACTCACCATGGATTCGTATGATAAATCCACATGCAGGAGGAGGAAAAGGAATGTATTTTATTCCAGAAATTGGAGAAGAAGTATTAGTTGGTTTTGAAGCAGGAAATGCAGAGAAACCTTTTGTTCTTGGTGCAATGTATAACGGTAGTGAATCTTCAGGGTATACTACTTCTGGAAACAATATTAAAGCAATTCATACGCGTAGTGGACATATTGTAAAATTTACAGAAGATGAAAGTATTATTATTACTGATAAAAGCGGAAATGAAATTCATTTTGATACTGTTGGCAGTAATATAAACATTACTGCACCGAAGACTATTAATATTCAAGCAACAGATATTAATATCTCAGCTTCAAATGATATTACTATTTCAGCAGGGAATAATAAAACTGTAGGAGTTGGTGCAAATCAAAATATTTCTGTTGGTAACTCAAACAGTACAAGTATAAGTGGGAATAATACTTTGAATGTAGGAGGAGAAATGATGGAAACTATTATGGGTGATTTGAAATCACACACTGAAAAACAAAGGGTTGTTAGTAGTGAAAAAGGTTATGAGGCAGCGACTAGTGGAGCTATTAATAAGCATTCTCAAAAAGAGATTCAGAATAATAGTGGAGAAAAAGCAAAAGCACATTAAGAATGACTAGAACAAGAATTGTAGGAGGGAAAATAATAGAAACAACAGGTGGAGATTACAATATCTATACGAAAGAAAATATTGTATACAGTGCTGGAACAACAATAACAGAAACTGGTGTAGAGAAAGGTGTAAGCTATGGAGAACCAGAAATCTATACTAATGAAGTAGCATCAGAAGTTACCATAAAAATATTAAATAATACTTTTTTACCCTTAGGGATTGAAAATGTAAAGGGAGAAATAGAAAATAAAACAATTCAATTTGAAATTCGTTTAAGAAAAGGAAAAGTCGAAAACTTAATTCTAAATGTAAAGCATGATGGGACAGCCATTTTTACTAAAAAAATAGAAGAAACAATTCGTTTAGGCGATAAAATAATTGTGGATTGGGATGGGTTTTCAGATTCAAAAATATATGACAGTACATTTTTTACAAACGGAGAGCTCATCGTAGAGCTTACTGGAGCAGATAATGAGGCAAAGGATACTTTTAAATCCAAATATGATGAAGTAAAATGGGTAGATATTAAGATAGATGATACTGCTAAAAAAATTGATGTTATTTTAAGAGTAGACCTTAAAGATGGTAGGGCAAAAGGAATTAACGATGCGGATAAAGTGTCAAAAAGTGCTATTACGCATTATAATATTCAACCTTTTATAAAGCAAAATAAATCGTATGAAGATCTAAAAAAAATGGCGCTAGAAGGGATTGATACTTATTGGAGTAGAACAAAAAGTAATAATGCAAAAAATAAAAATGGTGGTGTTTTGATTAATGGGAACGTTTATGAAGTACATGTGAAATCGATATGTCAAGATGAAAACGGAATGCCTGCACCAGAAATAACGTATTGGACAAATACAAAACTTAATCTTATTCAAGAAATACTTGGAGCTAATAGATCTAGAAACTGGGCATTATCAAGAAAGTTATTTTATATAGAAGGTTATTATCATCAAGATGGTTATAGTAGCACTACAAAAGATTGGTTATACATTTATCCAAGTAATGCTACAAAAGATTTTATTGAAACTGCAGCTCATGAATTAGGACACGAAATCCTCAAAGAATATCTTAGTTTTGGGAAATCAATTACTCATAAAGGTTCGTCATCAGTAATGCAAAGCCCTAATGGAGAATATACATATCCTAAAAATGGAGGCGAAATAGATATAATGAAATATGTTGAATATACAGAAGTCAAACCAATTGATTTTTATGATCGAGTTATTGCAGATGAGAAAGATGTATTAGGCTTATTATGGTGTTCTAAACTAAAAATTAAGTAAGATGAAGAATTTTCTAATTATTTGTTTTTTCTATTTGTTTTCATGTTCATCTGCTAAAAAACATGTCATACAAAACGAAATTAATGGAACGGTGTTGAACATAGAAAATGAAACAGTTAGTAATGTTGATGTTAAATTCTATAATGATGGAGACGATTTTGGATTTGTCCCTAAGTCTTTAAAAACAGATGAAAATGGATTTTTCAGTGTTAAAGAAGTAAAAGTAAAAGGAGATTACCGAATCACAAATTTGTTAAGTGAAAAATTACCAAGTAAAATCATTTTCAAAAAAGAAGGTTATTTATCAGATACAATTAGAATAGCAGATTATTCGAATGCAAATAAAGAAGAAGTGATGAAAATGAATGTCATACTAAAAAGAGTCATAAATAACTAATTTTCATGTCTGATTCATTCAATAAAACAATAGCAATAGGATCAAATTACTTTGAAATAACAAACGAAATAAAAATTAAATTTGCTGATGCGAATCATAAAGCAAAAGTAACATATGATTTACTATTTAAGAAAAAACCAGAAGAAGAGTATGATGTAGAAATGAATCGATTAAACTATTTAGTCAATGGGAATGAAATAATCAATAAATTTTCAAGTATTTCTAATGATTATTTTCAATGTTTATTTCCGTTGCAATTTAAAATTGTTGATAACGAATTTCAGCTCTATAATTATAAAGAAATAAAAAAAAGAATAGCTAAAAAAGACATTTTCTTAATCAACAAATATAACGGAGAAGGATTAGATTATATCAGAAAAGAATTTCTAAAGAAAGTTGAAGACGAAATAAAAATGATAGCATTTGTAAACTCTTTGAATGTTATAAATATTCTTAATTTGACTTTAAAGCGATACTTAAAAGAAACTAACTATCCATTTAATTGGACAACTCCAGCATTAGGTCTTACCTGTTGGAATTTGAAAATGAATGGAAATAGAATGGATGAAATTAATTTTCTTTCTGAAGAATTGAATCAAAAGGAATTTATAAATTCGTTGCGTAACTATTTTGTAGCAAATAAAATAAACAACAGTATCAATGAAGATGAAATAGTAGAAAATGAGTTTGCAGTAAAAATATGCTACGAAAGTAATAAATTAAATGTTTTACAAACAGATGCTAAATGTAAGATTGTGCTTGGGAACCACTTTGAATATGAAGAAAAAATAATCATAAAATCTAAGATTTAGTACAAAACAAACAACAGAACATGGAACCACTAACAGATGAAGAAAGAGAAGCAAAAATTGTAACTTTAGAAGCTGAGCAAGAAAATAAAGAAGCCGAAAAGGAAGAGCAGAAAGAGGCAGAAAAAAGTGAGCACGAAGATAAGTACTTTGTTGTTAATGGTGGTACATGTGTTTGTAACAAAGCTCAAGATGTTAATAAAGAGGCTGAAATTGTTGTGTCAAAAAATAGTAAATTGATCATTAATGACGATGCTAAAAAATTTGCTGCAACCGAAGAAGATATTAAAATGAAACCTGCATCATCTACTTTTGGAAAATGTATATTGCAACCTACAAGTAGTGATTATTTGGCTTGTATGCCTGCGTTTTTACCTAAATGGGAAAAAGCTTATGACAAGAAAACCGTTGATGGAAAAAAAATATTAACAGAACTTTCCACATTACAATGTACAATTGGAGGGAAAATAGAAATTAAAAAACACGGACAAGAGTATAGTGTTGTAAAAGAGCATGCCGAAAATACAAATGCAGCCGAACAAGCCTTGGTTAATCCTGCAGTGCCAATGCCAGTTTTGGAAATGAAATACCCAAGCGTTTCAAGTATTGTTTTAAAAGAAATTACAGGAAGAGCAAGGTTTGGCGAAATAAAGTCAGAAGGTTCAGGTGTTGAAAAAATAAGGATACGTTTAAATGAAGAGCTAACCTTCAAGGCAAATTTAAATAAAGGAAACGAAAAACTTACTTCGTGGGTAATCTATGAAATGAAAATGGGTAAAGTTGCAGCGAAATTTATCACTTTAGAACAAAAAGGGACTTCTTTTCAAAACACTTTTTCAACATTAGGAACATATCGTGTAGAGGGCTACGGAAAGCCTAAAACACCAACGTATAATGATGGGAAAAATGATAAAAATTATACCGATTGTTCTATCGATGTTGAAGTTATTGTCAACAAGTTAGACGGGAATGTTCTACTCCCAAAAGAAGCAAGTAATTTTACAAGAGTTAAAGGGAAAGAAAACACACTACGACAAGGAACGCCAGCTACTTTTGAAGCGAAGTTTCTATTAGATCCAAATAAAGAAGAGTTAGGAAACCTACAAATATATGCAACCGATGCTTCGGGTAATGTTGTTGCGTCTGGAACACAATCTGGAAATACATTCACGTTTACACCAACAAATTCTAAAGCGAAGTATACCATTCTTGCGAAATATACTAATTTAGAAGGACAAGTAGAAACCCAAACTTTCAGTGCAACTACAGAAAGTATTTATGTGAACAGTATTTCTCATGCAGATGAAGTTATTCGTCCAGAAACACCTATGAATTTTAAAGTGGTTAATACCCAATTTAAAACTACAGGAAGTTTAACCAATGAAGAAGCTGCAACAGTAAAATGGAATTTGAACGGACAGCTTGTTGGAACAGGTTCGTGTGTAGAAATTCCAGGAGTTTACTTTTTAAAAGAAGGGAAATATGTAGTTGAAGCTTATGTAAATACAGCTAATGCAAGTGTAACAAGCGGTTCAAATAAAGACAATGAAAAAGACGATTGGCATTTTGAAGTAAAGAAAAACGATGTTCTTCGATTTGGCTATATAGGTGGCGTACCTAAAGTTGGAAAAACGACCCAACTTAAAGCTGATAAATTTATAATGCCGCCAATAGCAGGTGAAAAAGTAGTATGGAATGTTTTTGGTAAAATACTCGAAAATACAAGCTATAACAATCCAGTGATAGACATAACGCCTGGATATGCGCGTAAAGAAAATGTAACATGCAAAATTAACCATCAAAAAGGAGTTTCACAAAGTATAGAGATTGCGGAAGCAGAAATACTAGACGCTCATTTTACCGATAGTAACGGAATTAAAATTGAGAATGCAAGCTGGGAACAAACGGTTTATATATATATAGATGCAAAACATCTGTCAGGAGAAGAAATAAATATAAAAGTATACGATCAAGATTATTTTGATGGTAATGATCATGTAGGTTCTGTAAATACAAAGAGTTATAACGGAAAACCCCTAGAATTCAAACTGGATAAAACAGTAAAGGATAAAACGGGTTCAAACGGGAAATTATACTTTAAAGTTTCTGCACCACACTTAACCTTAAAGAATAGCGATACGAGATTTCCAAGTGAAAAATTGACCGTTGAAGACGCTATTAACTTCGAAAACCCAATTATAGGCGAAGAAAATGGCTTAAAAAAACATTATCTAGTAGATTATGATGATATAAGTTGGTTCTATGTAAACACAACAGGAATAAAAGACACAACAAAGTTAAAAATAGGTGTTTGGCAATACAATAAAGAAAAGGAATTAGTACATATATTGGCTTTAAAGCATACATTAGATAAAGACGGAGTTCTAAAAGCAAAAATAGAATGGAATAAAATACAAAAAATAAAAACATCACGCATAGTTTACATACGAGTAAAAGACGAGAACGACAAAATACTGTGTGATTCAGTAAGTAAAATGAACGAAGCTGCCTTAACCTTGCAGTTTACTCCTACTGCTGTAAAAATGGTCGAAAATAAAGCGGCTATGGTGGTGGGAACAAGTCCAGTTGTTAAAATTGAAAAAGAAAAACAAGTTATTTTTCCACTCTTAGTAAAGCCTGAAAACGATAAAGGAAAAAAATGGGGTAAAACAAGGAATTGGACGGCAAATCAAGGAGCAAATATGACTACTTTTAATGCAAATAGAGATGGGGGAAAAAGAAAACATGCAGCGAGAGATTTATATACTAATGAATTAGAATCTGTTGTAGCAATATGTGCAGGAGTTGTTCTCGATGTTTCAGATTTTTACTGTAAAACACATGAAGTTGTTATTTCTCATAAGACTAAAGATGGTCGTTCTTTTATAATTAGATATGGAGAGTTAGACCCAAAGAGTATAAAGGTTGTTGTTGGTCAAGAGATTGAACAAGAACATGAGATTGGTAAAACAGGAAAGTTATTGAAATACTTGCCAGTTAAAAAAGAATATACTCCTTTAATGAAAATTGGTGAAGATATAGTGTATATGTTGCATTTTGAGCATTTTACTGGAGCTAAAGGATTAGATATAAAAGAGTCACTTTCTAATAGTACTAAGCCATATAGTAGAAGAAGTGATTTGATAGATTCATTATCTATTTTGCAAGAAGGTTATAGGAATTCGTTTGGAGTTGTTTCTCAAATAGTAAAAAATGATGATGATGGTTTTACAGAACATGATGCAAGGTTAGTATTAATGAAAATATATGATCTTTATGGAAAAGAAATGGCTCAAACAATTGAGAGTATGTATAGATGGGAGTGTAAACATTTTAAATCTGAACAATATAAAAATTGTGGAGCACCTGGAATGGAAGTTTCTGGTAATAATTCTGCTCCTAATTATGGTTGGGATGGTACTTTGTACTTAAGTCATCCAGAGTATAAGCCTGTTGGATTATGGGAAGCTTTTGAAGGTAAAGGTAAGAGTGGTCAAGGTGGAAATGCTCAGATTAATGATAAAAAGAAGAAATATATAAAGTTTCCTAGTGTAGAAGCAGGAATGATGTATGTTGTTAATTTTATTCAAAGACATGATAATAATATTGGAAGGTGGCATTCGTTAGATGCTACAATACAAAATAATTATAAAAAAGATATTAAAACAGCAGTTCCAAGAATAGTAAATAGTTTTTAAAAATGAAAAAAAGAACATCCTTATTTGTAGGTTTTTTAGTTACCTTATTTCTTATTAATTGTAAGCAAAATAAAAAACAAGTCGAAGACGTTTCAAATCTAAATGTTATAGAATCAGTAGAAAAAAGTAGTTTGAATAGTTGTGAAGAAACTTTATTTAAAGTAGTTCAATCTAGTGATTTGGATTTTAGAGGCGTTAAAAATTTCTTTGTGAGAGTTGAGTCGATAGAAGAAGACGAAATTACAATGCAGGTATATTTTGAAAATAATTTATCAGATAATGTAAATCAAAAGCAAATTGTAGAAAGTACAATAGCTTGGCTTTTATTTTTGCCAAATAGGAACGAATTATTAAATATAACAGCTGATCCTGAAAATCCTGAAAATTTAAATTTTAAATATCATGTTGAGGATGATTTTTTTAAAAATTGTAATATAGAGAAAAAAAAAATAACGAAACCTTCAATTGATTGTATAGATTTAGAAGTTGAAATGGGTAGTGGTCAAGAATGTTTAATTAAAAATACCACTATTGAAGTAGTTTATAAAAATGTTATACTTAATAAAGAACTTGAGGATGTAAAGTGGTTTTTAGAACAATTGCCAAAAGAGAATAAAACATTAGAGATTAAACAAAATGGATTAAACACAATTGACTATGTTATAGATGAAAATGCAATTGAAGTTTTAATGTATTATGATGGTGGTTTGACAGAATTAATAATCAAAAAAATGAATAATGACGTAAAAAAATCTATTATTTATAATGCGGATTAATTAGTTTTAAAACCAATTATAAGCGAAGAAAATGGCTTAAAAAAACATTATCTAGTAGATTATGATGATATAAGTTGGTTCTATGTGAATACAACAGGAATAAAAGACACAACAAATTTAAAAATAGGTGTTTGGCAATATAATAAAGAAAAAGAATTAGTACATATATTGGCCTTAAAGCATACATTAGATAAGGATGGAGTTCTAAAAGCAAAAATAGAATAAAATACAAAAAATAAAAAGATTACGTATTGTTTACATATGAGTAAAATACGAGAACGACAAAATATTTTGTGATTCAGTAAGCAAAATGAACGAAGCAGCTTAACCTTGCAGTTTATTCCTGTTCATTTCATTTTTAAAAAGAGCATATTTATATATAATTATTCCCATTTTACTTTTAAAATGGACATACTGATATATCAACCTATTCATTTTATTTTCAAAAAGAGCATAATTATATATAATTATTCTCATTTTACTTTTAGAATGGACATACTGATATATCAACCTATTCATTTTTATTTTTAAAAAGACAATTATTATGTTTAATATATTTTTTAAAATTTTAATATTGATACTGTTTTTAGTTGAGGATGCTTCGGAAAGCCTTGTTTTAAAGTTTTTGCACCTCAGTTAACCTTAAAGAATCAAGAGAAAACTTATCCAAAGTTAGAATTTAAAGTTAAAAATAAAGTAACTTTTTCAAATACTATTATTGGCGACGAAAATGGATTAAAGAAATATTACCTATTTAATTATGAACATACTTTGGTTTTGTGTAAACACTACAGGAATTCAAGAAAAAGAAGTGATTTCTAATGAATATATTGAAAGAGAATGGGATCAACTTAGAAGTAAATTACTCATTTTTAGAAAACGGAAGTTTAAGCCTGAAAGAAATAATTAAATTTAAAATTTCGGATGCACGGAATTTTGAGAAAATAAACCTATAATAAATATTCTTCTAAGAAAATCCTTTTTTATTACAGATAAAACAAAATTTTGGAGGCTATTATTTTAATGTCAATTTATCAGTTATAATAAAAATAATAAATTGATATTAAAGGGAGCTAACTGCAAAATTGAAACTTATTCTTTTAAACAATTAGTTATGAAATAGAAAAGAAATTAAAAATCATTAAATAAAAGATTTTTTTTTATTAAATTTACCTCTTAGGTTTTACAAAACAAACAAATAAATACATCATGGCAATAAGCACTACTATACGCATCCAAATTGGAGGCGAATCTCTTACGCGATTTTCTAAGTTAGTGATACATCAAAAAGTACATACACATCATACTTTTTCATTATTACAACCTTTACCAAAAGAATTTGTGAGTCAAGCAATAGATAAATCACAAAGCTATATTGGTCAAACCATAAAAATTGAGATACAACCTTCAAGTTTAAGAACATCATCACCACTTTTGTTTAATGGGATAATAACAGAAGCACAAATGATTCGTACTTCGGGAGCAGCAGGAGGAATCATAATAAATGGTTATAGTCCAACCATTGCAATGGAAGGAACACCAAAAACACAATCTTTTTCAGACGATTCTTTGTCAGATATCATAAAAAAAATTACAGGCAGCTATCCTCAAAGAGAACTGCAACCGACAGTTGATATAAAAAACGATACAAGTTTGCCTTATGTAGTGCAATACAGAGAAAGCGATTTTGGCTTTGCCTGTAGAATGGCACAAAAAAAAGGACAATGGTTCTATTATAATGGAGAAGAATTAACATTCGGTCAACCAAAATCTAAAAATTTCGTATTAGAATATGGTCGATCGTTGCACAGTTTCAATATCGAAATGCGTGCGAAACCACTAGGTTTTGAATATTTAGGATATGATTCTAGTAATGCAGAAACACAAAAAGCGAATGCTACAGAAGTAAATTACCAGCCAGAAGGCTATTCTAAAGTAATGTATGAGAGTTCTAAAAAGCTTTTTCCAGACGATTCAACGATGCTTTATACACACCCTATCGAAGAAGGAAGTGCACGAACACATTTAATAGATAGAGTAACCACACAATTGCAATCTCGAGCAGCCGATTTAGTAACTGCAAAAGGAGATAGTGACGAAACAGGATTACGAATTGGAGACGTCGTTTCTATTCAAGAACCTGCTTTTTCAATGACAGGTAATCTATTAGATGGTCTGCAAGAGCAAAATTTTGGAAGCTATATCATTACTGATATTACTCATGTTTGTGAAGAATCGGGCTCCTATCACAACACTTTTCAAGCCGTTCCAGATACCGTTTTAGCACCACCTTATGGAAACGTACACAATCATCCAACAGCAGATACGCAACCCGCAGTTGTTACAGATAATAATGATCCATCAGGATTAGGCCGTGTGCAAGTAAAGTTTGCTTGGCAAGACGGAAACTCACCATGGATTCGTATGATAAATCCACATGCAGGAGGAGGAAAAGGAATGTATTTTATTCCAGAAATAGGAGAAGAAGTATTAGTTGGTTTTGAAGCCGGAAATGCAGAGAAACCTTTTGTTCTTGGAGCAATGTATAACGGTAGTGCATCGAGTGCCTATGCGACTTCAGGTAACGATAAAAAGGTGATACAATCTAGAAGCGGAACAAAAATAATCATGAACGATGCAGAAGGAAGTGTTTTTGTTGAAGATCCAAGTGGAAACACATGGATGATGGATGGAAAAGGAAATATTAGTGTTAATGCGACTAAAAATTTCTCCATTGCAGCAGGTGAAAACGTGAGTATTTCAGCAGGAAAAAATATATCAGTAAGTGCAGGAGCAAATATTGATAATTCTGCCAATGAAAACATTACAACAGTTGCGGGTACAGATATTATACAAAGTGCAACAGGAGATATTAAGGAATCATCAGATAAACGCACTGAAATAGTAGATAAAGATTTTATGCGTCAAGCTGATATTTCTAATGAAATAGCTTCAGAGGTTTCTATTTTCAGTGAAAAAGAAAATATGACACTTCAAAGCGGAAAAACAGTAGAGTTTAATAGTGCAGAAAAATCTAAATTATTCTAATTATGGCTATTCACAAAAAAGCAAAAAATATGCATATTACTGTTGTGACCGATTATAATTTGGTGGTTGGAGGAAAGTTGGACAAAGTCACAAGTAAGTTTAATACAGAAGCTAAAAACGGAAACTTAAATCTAATTTCAAATAAAAAAATAGTATCCGATGGTAATAAAGGATAAGTTTATACAATTATTATTTATCATCTTAGTCTCAAACATACTCACTATTTCATGCCAAAATATTAAAATGGAACAAAAATTTGATTGGTCAGCAACATTATCAGCACCTAAAGAATATCCAGTGCAAGTTTATGAGGGTAATATTATAGCAAAAGATTATCAACAATCTTTTACAGGTTTTGGAGATGTTAATACAGGATGGGGAAATTATGCTGCTTCCGTTATTATGGGACCAGACGTTAAAAGCATTCCTGATAGTTTAAACATTGCTTGGCATTCCTATGTGAATCAAAAAAACTTTATAGGAAAATGGAAGCTTCCTAAGGAGCAAATTTATAAGTTGTTTGAAGAAGGTTTTGTAGACTCTTCAACGAATATGAAAATAACATACACTACTATTGTTGTTGGGTTATCTCCAAATGGATTAGCTGTTCTTTGGCTACAAGGAGGGGCTAAACAAATAGAAGTGGCACATTTTGTAGCAACTGAAGATGTACATTTAGATATTTCAAAAATAGAGAATGCTTATATGTTTGAAAAGGAATATAACGATATCGTTTTGTCAGATTTGAATGAACAGTATAATACTATCGATAGAATTAAACAAGAGACTTATCCAGCCTTAGATGTTTATGAAATTTTTAG
Organism: Flavobacterium jumunjinense; assembly: GCF_021650975.2. Classification (NCBI taxonomy): domain Bacteria; kingdom Pseudomonadati; phylum Bacteroidota; class Flavobacteriia; order Flavobacteriales; family Flavobacteriaceae; genus Flavobacterium; species Flavobacterium jumunjinense. The sequence continues at coordinate 573,268 of NZ_CP091285.1, read as the reverse complement.
AAATAGATATTTATGGAAACCTTTAATAGAGTTGCCAAATGGCAATAAACTTAATGAGTTTGTTCTTCATACTTATAATGGTGAAGTAGAAATAGATGGTCCAAATACAAGTGGAATTGCAATCGATTATCAAAAAAGAGCAATCATAAAATCAATTTCATTTAGTTGGATTGATGAACATAATAAAAAAGTTGCCGATTGTTGGTTAGAAAATTTCAATGAAAATGAAATAGTTAAGGCTTTTGGAAGCTTTAATGAATCTGAAAAAATTGATTTAATAATTAAAATAGTTAACAATTCCAAAGTAAATCTATTGTTGAAAAGTAACGATAAAGAGATAGAGATTAAAAATTTTAAAACGATAATAGAGTAATCTATTAAACAATAAATTTAAAAAATAAGCATATGTCAATAAATGTAAGTTTTAGCGACTATTCACCACCTGAACCACCTAAGGGAACTATTAGTTTAAATATTGGTATTTTCTTCGATGGTACGCTTAATAATAAAAACAATACTCAAGAAAAATTAAATAATTCAGAGCATTTTAAGAAGAACGGTGTTGATAAAAAGCAGAGCTCTAGTTACTATAATGATAAGTCAAATGTAGCTCGACTTTGGGAATTTTACGAAGAACCACATAAAATCTATGTAGAAGGAATTGGAACTGAAGATAGAGAAGAAGATTCTACTATGGGTTTTGCTTTTGGAACAGGAGACACAGGTATTAGAGGTAAGGTGAGAAAAGGTTGTGAAAGAATTTCAGATATTGTTAAACAAGAAAAAGACAATGGTAAAGCATCAAAAATTAATGTTTTAACATTTGATGTATATGGTTTTAGTAGAGGAGCTGCCGCAGCAAGAAACTTTGTTCATGAGATAAGTAAAGCAAAATACAAAGCAAGGGTAAAAACTATTAGAAGAGGTAAAAGTACAATTACACAAAAATCCGATAGTGATGGGAAAGTTACACAGCGTGATGATTTTCCGAGAAGAGGTCATTTAGGTTTGCAACTAGAAGAAAAGGGAATAGAAGTAGATATTGTTAGGGTTCGATTTTTAGGTATTTATGATACGGTTTCTTCATATTCTAAATACTTTTCAGTTTCTCCAAATTTTAATGATGTAGAAGAATTAGGATTAAATGATATCGGGGCAGCAAGTAATGTAGTTCATTATGTTGCAGCAAACGAACATAGAGAAAATTTTTCATTGACTAATACAAATATTGGAATACAGAAATCTTTTCCTGGAGTACATTCAGACATTGGAGGAAGTTATTATGATGGAGTTGAAGTTATTAAAGAGATTGAAACTTCTTGGGGTAAAAACACTTCACTAGATCCTTTGAGAGAGCGTCTAGTTAATGAAGGGTGGTACAAGTCAGATCAATTAGAAATTACTGGAGGAAACTTATATTGGGCACTGCAAGGAACAAGGGACCTAAAGAAAACATATAGTTATATTCCTTTGCATTTTATGGGCGAATCGTGTGTGAATAAGCAAGTAAAAATGAATAAAGCTAAGCTTGAGAATGCATATAAGATGTCTGATAACCCTTTATTAGTACGTGTAAAAGAAAAATTGAGAGGATATGTTTTTGGAGATGAAAAGGAATATTTGTTAGACAATTCGTTGTCTCCAGTTGAAAGAGCAGATTTGTTAAAGCTTAGAAATGAATACTTGCATTGGTCTGCTAAAAGAGAAGGTATAGGAATGGACCCAAATAGTGATAGAAATAGAGTCTATTATTAAAATTAATTAAAAACTGTATTGAAACCAAAATATAAAAAGTATAAGATAAAAAGAGGAGATACATTAGAAGGTATTTCATTACAATTAGAGAAATCGACACATGAAGTAAAAAGCTTTCATAATGTTTTTTGTAATGATACTGATTATATTGGCAATGAACTTCCTTGTCATTTAAAGGAATTATTTATCTATCCAGAATATAATCAAGAAGAATTATCATTAATTCCTAAAGTATCATTTTCGGAGCCTTATAAATTAGAATTAAAACCATCTCAAAATAAGATTAATTATGGTGTAATGTATACAATCACAACAGGTGAGGATAGTAATACATTAAAGTACGAAATAAGTTTAGTCTTTAAAGGGAAAAACAGTGATAATGATTTTATTTTTGAAATAGATAGAATTTCAAAGACATATATTAATGATGAAGAGGCATCTAGTATAGCCGATGAATTGGCGGAAAAAACGAATACTGTACTTTATCCGTTAGAAATAATAGTAAGTCAGCAAGGTAGATGGACTGGAATAAATAATTATGCAGTAATTAAAACACGTTGGGAAACGGTTAAAGAAAAAATTCTAGACGAATACGAAGGGAGATGGGTAAAACAATATCTTGCATCGAATGAAGTGGTTTTGGAAGAGGAAAATCTATTGTTTAGAGCATTAATGAAAGATTGGTTTTTAAATAGTTATTTCAATTCTATTTATATTTATTATACACATAAATTTAAGTTAGATACAACAGTTTCATTTCCAATACTAACAAATTGTAAAGCTGTAGAATATAAAATAGAACAAAAAATAAATGAATATTTAGATGAATATAATTTAATACGAATCGAGCAAAATGGAATTTTAGAAGATGAAAGATCAAAATCCGACTTGCAAAATGAAATGGATATTCCATATTATGGAACGTTATATCCAGAGTACGATAAAGCAAATGGAAAATTTAGGTCTTTATATTTTTTAAATGGGAAATCTAATTTAATCGAATCATTATATTTGGAAAGTTCAATAGCGTTAAATGTAGAAAAAAAGATACAAGTAGTTGTGTCTATATTATAAAATTGGGAAGCAAAATAGCAATAAATAAAATAATGCAATTTTGTATATTTAAGGGTTACAAACAAACAAATCAAATGAGCGAAAAACATATTGTGGTACAGGGAGCCGAATGCCAATGTAAGTTTAGCGTAGAACCTAAAAAAGATAAACTTAAAGTTTTATCACAAACAAAGGACTATGCAAATGACAAAGACGCATCGAAAAAACTCATTGCAACCGATAAAGAAATTGGTCAAACTTTAGAAAAGAACACCTTTGGTAAATGTAAACTACAGCCAACAAGTAGTGATTATTTACCTTGCCAAGCCTTTATAACAAAGTGGAGTGGTTTCTATGAAAAAGTTACAATGTCTAATCAAGGAAAAATACTTCTAGAAGATAGTAAAGCCACTTGTCCTATTGGTGGTCCAGATTGTATTTCTATAACCAAACACGGGCAAAAGGCAGAAGGCTCTTCTCAGAATGCTAATAACGCAAACGAAGATGTTCATAGTCAGTTGAATCCGATGGTAGATATTAAGAAAGTAGGTAAGGAGCCACTAAAACACGAAAATATCGAATCAAATTCTAAATAATCATGGCTAGAGGTATAAAAAAAATAAGATGGACAGGTGAGGGGAAAGTTTTTCAAAGTCGTTCAAACCTTTCAACTAAAATGGTTATTCCGCCAGGAGAATTTGTTTGGTTTAAAATTACTGAATGGCACACAGGAACAACAGCCGAAGATAAAAAGAAAGATGTCTCATGGATTTGGCAAGAGCATGATAGAAATACAATTATTTGGAAGCGATTATATCCATCGACGTTTAAGTATGCGATTAAATTGCCCAAAAAATTATGTGGTTCCTATAGCTATTATTTAGAAGCAAGTTTGTCAGGGAAAACGGATTCGAATCCTACAGGGGTATATATAAATGGACTATGCGATAAGAAGATTACTGCTAGTAAATGGTGTAGTTCTGTTGATGGTTCAGATAAAAGAAAAATTCCATTTTCTTATGGGAATAATATTCATCTCAATTTAGAAACGGAAGGTTTAAATGGAGATAGACTTATTGTTGAAATATATAATATTCAAAATTTACGTGCAGATAAACAAATTCATGTTTATACAAATGTAAAAGTAGCAGATGGCGAAGTCAACTTAGAAATTAAGAATACTGCAACATGGCAAGGAAAGATAAATAATATTCAAGATGAAGAAAAGTTCTATATAAAAGTTAAAGATCAAGCTACTGGGCAATATGTTTTAGATGATAATAAAGATGATGAACATGCTCGTTTTTTAAGGATTAAAAATAAATTAGTAGCAAATACTCCAGAACCACCTGTTAACAATACTCCTTTAAAAACAGGAGAGCCAAGTGTTAGTGAAAAAAGGTATGAGTTGTGTAAGTTTGAAACAATGTCTATAACGGAAACAACCAATAAAGATGGAAAAGTAGAACAAAAAAAAGTATTAATTTTTGATAATGGGAAAGGGGCCAAAGATGTTAAGAATGAAGAAAAGCCGATAACAAAAACAATCTTTTTTAATTTTGATAGTGATGTACTCACTAAAGAAGGTCTTGAAAAATTACAAAACACTTTAAATTTTCTTTTAGTAAATCAGCATTCGACAATAACAATTAACGGATACGCCTGTGTAATTGGAAAAATGGAATATAATAAATCACTTTCTCAAAAAAGAAGTGATGCAGTGAAAAAGTTTTTTGCTGATGGAAAGTTGGATTCTAGAAGAATTTTTTCTACTGGTAAAGGTGAAATTCGGGCTACTGATAATAAAAGTGGTGCAGATAATTTAAAATATAAGGATGAAAAAGTATATGTAGAAGCTAGAAGAGTAGATGTAAGCTTTAAATATTTTGGACATACTGCAAAAACTATTGTATTTGAAACTATAGCTCCTAGTAAAGACAAAGATTTGTTAATCGATATTACTGGTTTTCAGACTAATGCTTGTTTTAGAGAAACGGACAAGCATAAAAAAGAGACAAAAATAACATCTACAGAGTATAAAGCGCCATTGGTTAAGTCTGGTGAGCATATTACATTTCCAATACATTCTGCTTTATCTACTTGGAATATAGCTCCATTACAATATATTTGGCCAAAATGGAATCTAGTAGAAGGAGCTATAGGAAATGGAATTGATTCTGCTGAAGAGTATAATGTTTTTATTCATTCTTGTCGCTATTTTTCTGAAAAAGATCATTCTACAGTTTTAGTAAGAGCCTATCCAGATATTAAATGGGAATTAGCTTTCTTTTTAAATTTAACTAATGATTTAAGTGTCAAATGGCAAAATCAGCCGGAAAGTAAAGTAAAAGAGTTACAGAAGAAAGCAGGAAAGATTGGAGCAGAAAAGAGATGGCAACAAAAAGATGCTTCTTTTGGCTTCAGTTTAAAGGGAGAGTGGGATAAAGGTGATAGTGGAAGTTTTAATAGAAGTAAAGAATTTAAAGCTGAATATGAAGCAAAGTTTAAAAAGTTATACGGAATTTTTTCTTCTATAGGAGCTCTTTCAGAGGGTATTACAAGTAAAACAAAAGGTCAGATTAGAAATATAGGTTTTAAAGGTTTGCCAATGACAATTGCGATAAAACCTCCAAACTTGAATATAAAAGGAACTTGGTTTCTTGAAAAAACTAAACAAAAAAACAGTACACAAGAGGTAGTAGGGACTAATGTGGATATTTCTTTTAATGCAGACCCGTTAATTGGATTAGAGCTTACAATTGATTTATTATGTACAGCTGTTGGATTAGTTGCTGGAGCCGTTAGTGGTGGTACTGCTGCACCTGGAGCCGTTAGACTTTATGGTATTATTAAAGGAAAAATGAATACTGGTGTCGATTTTGGTAATGATGATTTTGGTGCAAAAGTATCCTCAGATGTTTTTATTGATTTAGTCATATCAAGTGTTATAAAAACAGCAATTGGTTTTTCGTTTAATACAGCAAATGATACTGGAGAGTCAAAAAAAGGAAAATTAGAAACAACAAATACATTAAAATTAGAGCTTAAAGCGGGTATTTGGGTGAAGGCAGAAATTAGTTTGGTTGTGGTTAAAGCAGATGTTTATTTTGAAGTAAGTGGTAAAGGTAGTGCTTCAATTACATTTGGGCATAAGGTTAATTATGATTCAAAAGGCCTTATTTATAGGCCACAGTTAGGTTTTGATGGGCTGAATGCCGAGTATGTTATAAAAGGAAAAGTTGGTCTTTCTTCAAAGAAAACAGTACTAGGAACGAAACCTGAAAGTACAGATGAAGGTGTAATATCTCAAGGAAAATATAACGAAGTAATACCTAAATTCGATGTTATAAAAAGTTTAGAAGAATTATTCGGTTTAAGCGCTGATATTCCATTAATTAAAAATTAGATTAAAAATAAAATGAATAAAATATTTTCAACATTATTGTTTTGTGTTATAATGAATTCATGTAATACGCAGAATAGAGTTTCTCTTGATGAATTAACACTTAATGAAAATAAACAAGATTTGTTTCAAAATAAAAAAACTATTTTAGAAACTAGAGAAATTAACACAACCTTGCCATTACTTTATACAAATGATGTGGATTTATATAAATATGGAAATGTAAAGTTTATAAAGTCTGATGAAAATGACATTGTATTAAGTAAAGTAGGAGTATTATTAGAAAATAGTTCAGATAAAAAAATTGTAGGGGTAGTTGTTACTGTTGAGGATACAGAAACAAGTGATTCTTTTTTGAAAGAAATAATAAAAATAAATGGTACACCTGAAATTCTTATGCCAATACCAAAAGAGAATGATGAAAATCAGTTGTTAGGTTATTCTGCTTATTTATGGCGTTTAAAGGATAACCACTCAATAGTTCTTACTCAATCATATGAATATACTGATGGAAAAAGAAATATTGCTTCTTTAGCGTATATCGTTTCGGATAATATAAAGGTAACAAATCCAAATCAAAATGAGCATGTGATTGATAGACTAATAAAAACCTATAAGCAATAAATTATGAAACAAAAAATGTACTATACATTAGATTTCAGTGCATCAGCATGTATGTTTGAAATTAGAGTAAATGATTACCCAATTATTATAATGAATATGGATGGTCAAGTAGCTTCTACGATTCCTATAAATTATGCTATTTTAGAAAGTGGTACTCAAACGATAGCAGTTACTATATTACCATTGTTGGGAGAAACTAAATTAGATGAAAAAGCAGAAGTGAAGTTTGATATAAAAGTATTTGATGTATCTAATGATTTTGTTTTTAAAGAAATGTTTGGCGAATATAAGTCAGAAGCTATTAATGGCTCAAATGAAATACCTTTTGTAAAATATAATTCTACATTTATTGCAAACGTACCTTACGCACTAGAAGCATGGCAAGATGGCGCAGAATTGAAAGATGTAAAAGATCTTGAACAAAAACTTATTAAAGCCTATAGAAATATTTCGGACAGTATAAAAAATAAAAATTACAACTTTTTTTTAGAAACAATAAAAAGAAGAGAAGAAAACATGTCTAAATCGATGTATTTGTCTAATGTTGAGTCGGTTTCTAGAACATCTGAGTTAATTGAAGATTTTAAAAACGGTTTTGAAATTATGCCATTATCTAGTGACAGGGTTCTGCATATTTATGGAAATGGAAAAGTAGCGGTATTTAAAAAAATTAATGGAGAGTCAGCACTATATTTATTTAATGAAGAAACTCAAGAAGAGCTAATGCTTGATATAACATTCTATATACCGAAAGGGAAAACAGATTTTGAAGTAATCTAAAACATATTATTCTATTAAATAAAAATTTTATTTTGAGAAGACGTCAATTTATACATTTTCTGTTTCAAGACTAAGAACCTTAATTGATAAAACAGCAATTTATTATATACTTATACAATAAGGCAATGCAATAGAAGACATATGTAATTTATGCATAAAAAAGAACCCTATAATATATTATTTGTTGATAGTGTGAAGATTGAAATTTGACTGCTTTTTAATATTGAGTTCATCTAAGTTGTTCTTATTTTTAAATTATTTAAAGTTCACAAAGTCATTTATTTATATCTTTTTTTAATGTAAAAAGCGATAAATAAAGTGAATCTTTTCTTATATTTGAGATATAAACAATTTACTGTTAAAACAAACAAGCAAACAAAAGAATTTAAAATAAATGTATGGTTTTTGAAATTATAGAAGAAACAACCATTCTAATGAATGGTTTTCATAAAGAAATAAAAACAAGATTTAATATTGATTTTTCATTATTTAAAAAAACAGAAGACGAACGTATTTATATAATAAATAAAGAAAAAATAAATACTATTCCGGTTCAAGAAAATGCTTTCTTAAGGATTGTTGAAGAATTAGAAACCTTGAATTATCCTATAAAAATTAAGACAGACTATAAAGGACATTTTGTTGAGATTTTTGAACACGAAAAATGGTTGCAAGAATGGGAACAAAAAGCAGATGAATTAATCGGTAGTTTTGATTATTTCGATAAAGCAAAAGATGTAAAAGAATATTATTATAATATAATAAAAGACAAAGAGACCTTTACTAAAAATAAATTTAAAGAACCATATTGGAACTTGTTCTTCTTTAATCCGCCAATAGATAACATTAATCTGCCAGATATTGGAACAATTTTTAGTTGGAATATTAAAGCTATTGGTCAAATTCCTTGTATTGGAAGAACAACAATTTTAAATCCAGATTCAAAAGATATAGTCATTTCTTTCGATTCCTATCAAAGATTAACTCATAATATAATTGAAATACTAAAACCAAATATTAAGAGAGAAATTAGATGGGAAGATCAAACAGTTAAGCTACATGCTGAATCTCATTTTGATAATGTGGAGAAAAAAATAAAAAGAAAATCAGCTTCTTTTCAATTTCTAATAAATGAAGAAATTCGTTATATCGAAAAAATAAATGTCACTCTAAAAGGATAGTTTGAGTTTTTAAATTATTTGTTTTAATAATGTTTGCCTCTCAATTTTTACCCCTTGAAAATGAACAATTTGATTTTTCGATTTTCTTTTTTATCGGTTTTAATTGTTTTATGGCTTATCTAGAATATTCATTGAATAGAACTATAATAACATAAAAAAGGCTTTAAATACATTCATTTAAAGCCTTTTTTATGTTTATTAGATTTAGACGTAAAGAATTCTAAACGGAACAATATTTAAAGCTCTTTTTTCTATCATAAGCTTTAAATCTTCACTAAGAAAACTCCATTCTTCCTCATTATATATATCATTATCCGAACGTGTAAGGCAAATGTCAATAGTAGGAGTATAGCCAATATTACTATCTAAACCTGTTTGTATTCCATTTTTAATCTCGATAGCTTCAATAGCATCACCAAAGTGATTTTTACATAAAATGATGATATCTTGTCGAGTTACAACACGTTGGCTAGAAATTAAATTCTCTCTGTAGGCATAGATTTTTTCCGAATTAGTAAGTTCATCTCTTCCTCCTTGTGTTGCAGAAAGAAGTGTTATAGAATCTTTTTCGAAATCTGCACCTTTAAAGACATTTAATTTACTAAACGTACTAATTTTATTAGCACCCTCTCCGTTTGTTGTCCAATATTTAATAAAAAGAGTTCCTTTCTCTTTTGTTTTTTTAGTGTTCAAAACTAAATAGGGATTGTTGAGGTTTTGCATTCCAATTTGCGACATTTTAGATTTAAAACGCGCAATTATCTGATTGATTTCTTTTAAATTATTATCTGTAAAATCTTGTCCTAATCTTGAAAAAGCAGCAGCTTCATCCCTAATCAGATCAATTAAATAATTAATCTCTTCAGCAGCATTACGTTCATCAAAACGAGCTACACCACCAAAACGTAGGTAGGCATAATTTTCGTCTTCTGGTTCAGCATTGTTAGAAATAACGTCAAACTCTTTGTTTCTGTCGTTCATTACAGAAAAAAGCTCTAGAAAATAATCATCATTTAGTTTTAAGGGATAAATATCTAGCAACTCTTTAATGTTACCTTGAGTTTCGTTTAGTTTCTTATTGATTACTGGGAAACAATTGTTAGAACAAAATATGTTCGATAAAATATCTGGACCTATAACATTCGGAAATTCTAAACGCAACCAAATTAAGTCTTTATCAATTTTAATTTTTTCAAGATCTTTTACAGAAAAAAGACTTTCAAATTCCTTCGGGAAATTATAACTGTCCTTATCAATAGTTATCTTATCTTTTATAGTTATGAAATTCTTTCTATAGAAATCATTTGTATGCTCTTCAATCTTTTGAATATGATAAATATCGTGCTGTTTTAAGTCGTAAACAGTATTTTGATTCGGATCATCGCAATTATAACCCTCTGCTATACTTAGCAATTGTTCATTAAGATACCATTTTGCACGAGGTAAGAAATGAAAGAATTTCGAGCGATCTTCAATGTTTTTTAAATAAAAATAAAACATTAAATCTTCAATAATTCCTTCTCCTTCATGTTTTAAAGCAATCCAAATTGTACCATGTGGTGTCTTCTTTAAGTAGTCTTTATTTGAAATAATTTCTTTAAACTGATCTTTTACAACCTGATGTGCTCCATTAGGAAGAATTACATATGAAAGTTTGTTTCTGTTTAATTTAACGGGAATGGTTGATCCAAAATGAAAGTTTTTAATAATACTTTCAACTGGATTATATGGATTTACTTGCTTTTTTTGATAAAAAAATTGATGATAATCATGTAATGAAGTTTCGTTTTCAACTGGATAAGCTCTTAAAATACCTCTAGCTGGAGTTGCTTTTGCAGAAGCAGTAGGAGTTAAGATATCTACAAGCCTTTCTGTCATTCTTCTTCTGCTTGAAAAAATTTCATTCGATATTTTTTCAAGTTCTTTTGCACAAACATCAAAAAGTAGGTTGACAATTGGATCAAATACATTTTCAAGCTCAACATCATTGTACCCCCATTTTTTGGCAGCACGCTTCAACATTCTATCTTTAATCTGATTCTTTGATAATGGGTTCATTTACGTGTCTTTTATTTAAATGAAAATGGAGCTAAATAGTAAGAGCTTTTAAAATAATAAGGCTCATTGGTGTTTTTAATAACACCATAAACAGTAATATCTAATCTCTTTTTTACTCGAATGTTTGTTTCATAACTCAATGTGTTTTCATTAACACCAAGTGTAACTTCAGTAACAGTTAACCTTTTTTCGTATTGATTTACTTTTTCATGAATAGATTCTTTAATCATATCCTTTAACTTGTTTGGATTGGCTAATAAGTTGAAATCGGTGTCCCAAATTATTGTTCCAAACTCTTCGTCATACTTATATTCTCCAAAAATAGTAGAAATAATCACAGAAATAAATTGCGCTAAAGATTCTTCAATAGTCACCTTAGTAGTGTCTTCTCCGTTGCTTAACTTTTTGTAGTCGAAAGGTATTTTATAGTAAAGATCCTTCATTAGTGATAGTGAAATTTATTTCTTCTTCATTGCTTAGGCTAACTGTAACTTTACTTCCTTTAACTACTTCGTTGGCAATTATCATTCTTGAAAGTGGTCTTTTCAGTTTGTTTCTAATTGTACCTTTAATTGGTCTCGCTCCATATTCTGGACTAAAACCAAGTAATGAAATTTTCTCTTTGTCTTCCTCAGTAATTTCTAGCGTAATTTCTAGCTTTTCTAATAATTGAAGAAGTTCTTTTTTAAGATGTATATCGAAAATTTTTGCAACACTCTTAACGTTAATTGGTGCAAAAGGTATTATTTCGGTTAAACGTCCTAAAAATTCAGGTCGAAAATATCCAGTCATTAACTGAATTAAATCATTTGATTTTGGAATAATGTCTTTTTCAAATGATTTTACAATATAATCAGAACCAATATTTGAAGTAAATAAAACTACTGAGTTTGAAAAATCTCCTTCTTTACCTAAACGGTCATGTAATTTACCTTCATCTAATATTTGAAGAAAAACATCAAAAACAGATTTGTGTGCTTTCTCAATTTCATCAAATAGAACAATAGAATAGGGTTTTTGTCTAATTTTGTTAACCAATAAACCACCTTCTTCATAACCTACATAACCTGGAGGTGCTCCATATAATAAAGCAGCAGAGTGTTCTTCCTTAAACTCAGACATGTCTAGTCGGATAATAGCATTTTCATCACCAAATAGAAAATCTGCAAGTGATTTAGCTAATTCTGTTTTTCCTGTTCCTGTTGGTCCTAAGAAAAAGAAGGATCCAATTGGTTGTCCTGGTTTAGTTAGTCCTGAACGCGATTCCATAATAGCATCTGCTACCACTTTAACAGCATGATCCTGACCAATAACTCTCTTTTTTAAGGTCTTTTCAATATCTAATAATCGTTCTCTTTCATCAGATTTTACTTTTCCAGCTGGAATTCCTGTAATATCAGATACAACTATAGATAAATGAGTTCCTAAAACTGTGTTTTCTTGCTCTTCAAGCTTCTCAAGTTCTTGTAATAGATTAGCAATGAAATTTATTTTTTCTTCTTTCTCTTCTATGGTTTTAAATTGGATATTACTCTGATCTGTTTCATTTAATAATTTTCCAGTTTTTTGAAGAATATCTGTAAATAACCATTGAATTTTCTCGTCTCTATCTTCCCTGTCTTCTTCTTTTTTTAAGACTTCGAGTTGAATTTTTAAATCAGGAATTTCCTTTTTGATTGTTTCTTTCGCAACTTTCAACGAAGACATTGTTCTATCGATTAAGTCTAATGCAGAATCGGGTAGTGATTTTTCTTTTAAATAGCGTTTTGCAAGTCGAATAGCCTCTTTTTGATTCTCATCGTCTATAGTGAAACTATGATGATCTTGATACGAATGAATAATACTTGTTATCATTCTAAATGCAAGCTCTTCATTTGGTTCGTTAATTTCTAATGTTTCAAATCTTCTTGATAAAGCATCATCTTTTGCTAATGTTTTTCTAAACTTTTCTTGCGTTGTCGCGCCAATAAAAGTAATAATGCCTTTAGATAATTCAGATTTTATAATACTTGCAATTCCAGAACCTTGATTTGAGTCAAAAAGTTCATGAATATCATCAATGAAAAGTATAGGTTTTTCAAAATCTTTTAACTCATTAAAAATTTTTTGAAGACGGTCTTCTACTTCTCCTTTGTAGGAAGCACCCGCAAAAAGTGCTCCAATATTTATTTCGAATATTGTAGCATTGTCAAAAGCATTTAAAATTGTTTTTGATGCTATTTTTTTACAGAATCCATCTACTAATGCGGTTTTTCCAACGCCCGGTTCACCTGTAATGATTACGTGTGGTTTTAGTTTCCTGTTTAATATTTCTGTAATTGTTTTTAACTCTTCGTCTCTACCAATTATTGCATGTGTATCATTTTTTTTAATTGTTTTTAATCGATCAAAACAATATTTAGAAACTGCATTCGAACCTTTTGAAGTGGTTGTAGCAGGGTTTGATAAATCAATTGATGGATTTACTATTTTTCCGCCAGATTGATATAATTCTATGATACTTGTTGGACTAACAGGTAATGATTTTAATTGATCATGAGAGAAACCAACTCCTGGTGTTAATAATGCACTTAGGAGACATGCAAACTCAGAATCAATTCCAGAATTTTTTTCAATGTTTTCAGCTTCTTCTAATACTATTATTGCACTAGAATCGGCTTCTGGAGAATCCGAATGTTTATTTGCTTTTTGATATTCACTAATTCTAATATCAGCCCATTCATCTAAATAGAAGACATCGATACCTTTAGCGTCTAATTCTTTTAAAAAATCAAATTGTTGATTTAAAAGCGCTTTCAGTATGTGCGCAGCATAATATTTAGAATTAAAATTTTCTTTTGCATATTGTTTTGCAATATGAATTATTTGAGATGTTGTTTCAGACATTTTTTTATTTATTCATTTTACTAACAATTTCACACATTTGAAGCTTGTTCGCTAAGTCTTTATTTTCAGCTTGCAATTCTTTTAAATCATCTTTTAAATCATCTACTTCTTTTTTAGAATCATTTATTAAAAATAATTTCTTCTTTGTGTTAACATATTCGCTGGTAGTAATAATGAAATTTTCATATAAAGCAGGGTTCACAACACTATCATTAGGAATTTTTTCTTTTAATTCTACTAATTCATAGTTTATAGATTGCGAAATGAATTGAAAACTTTCTGGAGCTTTGTCTAAAGAATCGATAAGTTTTCCAATTTCTTCAATTTTTTCTGAAAATTCTTTGTTGAATGTAAATTGAGCATTCATTTTATCATTCTCTTTTTTAAGAACTTCATTCTCTTTTAGAGGTAACTTGAAATTGAAAAATATCGCTGTTATTAAAACACCTGTTGTAATAAAAAACATTACTAAAAATAACATGAACGCATTGAATCGTTCTTTCTTATTTAAAATATCCATGATATATCTGTTTGTTTAAAAAGTCTATAAATTGTTTGTTAGTCTGCTAAAAATGTTGGAGACGAAGGAGGTGTATCTCTATCTTCGTTATCATTCCCAAAAATACTACTTGATTTTCTGTCGTTTTTCAATATGTTTTCGTTTACAAATATTCCCGCATCACGTTTTTTACCAATATAATCTAATTGGTTAAGGACGGAGAATAACTGATCCATTTTTAATGCAAAATCTCTAATTTGTAAAACTACAGGTTCAATATCGTATGCATTATATTTAACATTGATAGTGTCTGTAAAAAGTCTTTCATAATCACCACTAGAAATGTCTGTCCATTCAGAAAAATAATTGAATAACATTTCTTTTCCATCTCCTGAAAAATAATCAAAACTATTCTTTAATGAACGGCTAAAGGATACAATATTATCAAGTAATTCAATAGGTTTTAAGTTGTAATTAGTCCATTTGTTTCTAGTAATCTGAAGTTCAACAAAACGTAATGCTTTATCGCAAACATCAAATACCATATTGGCAATCATGTTTTCGTCTTCATTATTGGTTCTGAACTTTATTTTACGATTTATTTGAATGGAATAAAACTCTAATTGCTTGAAAAATAAGTCATAAGTTTCAAATAAATTCACCAAGCTTGGATGGCTATTTAATGTTAAACTTGGAGGTATATAGCTTGTCATTACTTCGTAACTATCTCCGTTAGACTTGAATTTTGCAATTGGGAACTGTAGAGCGCCTATATTATTCTGATTTACTTCTGTTTCAGCAACACAAGTTAAAGTGTATTTTGAAAGCGCATGTGGAAACCTTGGTGGCACTTCTTCCATGTTTTGTTCTCCAGAAGGAACTCTTGAGTATGGATCTACATTTAGTAATAAAAAGAAGTTAGTCTCTTTATTATTCAAATCTTTCAATTCTATTTTTTCAGAAAACTCACCTGTTAAATCTGTAATTTCTATTCTTCCTCCAGCAGGTGTTATAGCCTTTAGCATTTTGATAGTAACACTCAATTCGTTATGAGTATCAATAGAAATTGTATAGTTAAAAGGTCTGCTTAAAAGTGTTGGTAGGAGTCCATAATTTAACTCATTTACTTCTAGATTTCTAGCATCTCTAATTAAATCTTCAATGTTGTCTTGTAATTCAATGAAATGATTTTTGTTGATTTTCATTCCATCAATCCAATTCACTGGAAAATGTTTGATATTTTCTGCCATAGTTTGTTTATATGCGTTGACAAATAATTGTTGCTCCGTCTATTATGTTGTTTGTATCGATTGCTAATTCGGGGTCTATATATTCAGATGAGCTGAACCATTTTGGTTTAGTATAAAAATACCATCCATAAGGTTGGTTCTTTTCATCAACAAAATTAATCTGACTATTAGGGTTCTTTTCGTTGTAATCATTAATGAAGTAATAAAAAAGTCTACCAAAATCGATTGCTCTAGGTGCTTTAACTTTAAAATTGATTATTTGGTCATCGTTCGCTTTTTTCTGAAAAACCAAGTTTAAGATGATTATATTTTTCATCTCAGAAATTTTTGGTGAAGGATATCTGTCATTCATTGGGTAAAACCATCTTTTATGTAGCTTAACAGGTATTGAAATTGAATATTCAAATAGTTTGAAACATAATGTTGGTAATATAAAAAATAATAGAGTGGTTAATACATAGAAAACAAAACTATTCTCACCAAAATATTTAGTAGTTACAACAGCAAATGCCGCTATAAAAACAACAGTATTTATTGCAATCACAACTTCTCCAAGAAACTTCTCAAATTCGAATTTCTTAAAGTAATCGTGGAAAAACTTCAAATGAAATATTCCAGCAATACCCATGTAGACCTGTAGAGATATGAAACGTTGATTAAGTGTTGTCTCTTTTAAATTGTAAAGAATAATTGAAAATATAGCAAACAACAAAGATTGTATTAAAACATAGATAAAATATTTTTTCTTTGATTGTTTGAATTTTGGAATTTTAGTTCCAATTAATATGCTAATTATTAAGCCGAATGAAAGAATTAATAATAAATATATTAGTTCTTCACCTCCGTTAACTTGATTTAAGTACTTTCTCATTTATAGTAAAGTTGATATTCCTAGTCTTGATTTATATTGTTTGTCGTCCATTGAAAAAAGCTCATCTTCTTTATTTAAAATTAGCTCAAAATCAAACTGAACATGAAAGGGTAAAAATAAATTAAAAAAGTTATTTAAAAAAGAATCCATAACTTCATTTTTAAAGTAAAGATTTAAATTCTCTGAATTTTTCAGTGGACCAATTGTAAAAATGTATTTTTTTAGATAAATTTCCTCATTGCTTTCTAATGTAGTGTTGATTCCCATAATGAAATCGTTAGATTTCTCAACATTGTCAACAAGGCTTTCTAGTTTTATATTTTCGGTTTTATATGTTATTTTTTCTTCAAGTATTTGTTCTAAAGTAGTAACAATACTACTTATGTTTTGATTAGCATTGTCTTTCTGTTGTAAAACAGCATAGAACATTTTAACCACAAGTTCATCAGGAATGTTTTCTTTAAAAACTAAAATTGTTTTTATAATGTCTACAATTCCGTTTGCGCTTAAATTTGAAAAGAATTCAGACTCATTTTTCTCTATTGAATGTCTAAATCTAAAAAGCTCGTTTTCAATCGGATTAAAAAAATGCCTAGCCTCTTTTTCTTCTTTTCGTCTTGCTTTAAATTCAGCAACAACATCGTTTGAATGATTCGAGTTTCTGAAGTTATGAGAAATGCTTTCGGGCAGAACATCATAAAATCCATCACGACTAATCTCAATGTTTAAAATTTCTTTGTCTATAGAATCATTCGATAAATGCATTTTGTCTTTGCTAAATTTTCTATAGAAAAGACCTTTAGTGTTTAATACGATATTTAAATCATCTACATTGTTTTTTAGTAAGGATTCTAAAAGTAACTCAACTCTCAAGTCAAAAGTAGTTAGTTTCTTCTGATTGTCTATGAAATATTGTTCTTCTGTCATTTGCTTGCTGGAGTTTTTAATCTACCAGATACTACATAGAACTTTTTCCAGTAACTGTTTTTTAAATCAGAAATTGAAGCGCCACCAGATAAATTAGCATTGAAAAATTTATTATTTTTTAGGTAAATTCCTACATGTGTAATCATTCTGTCGTTATTAATTCTAAAAAATACTAAATCACCTTCCTGTAGGTGTTTGGTAGATTTAAATAAGTCAAATTTTTCATTTAGTCCCATCTCTTCCGCTGTTCTTGGTAGAACACAGTTGTAGACTCTTTTAAATAAATGTTGCATTAGGGCAGAACAATCAATGCCTGCCTTTGTTTCTCCTCCATAAACATACCTAGTTCCTTCCCATTCTTTAATGAATGAGTAGAGTTTACCATTTAAAATTTCACTCTTGTTTACGCCTAGCTTGTTTGCAAAATAGACTTTGTCTTCTTCTCGTACAGGCTCATAAACAACATAATTGCTGGTGTTTTCGGGAGATTCGGGATTAATACTTTCGTCATTATAAATGCTTGTGTTCTTTTTAGAGCCACAACTAATTAATAAAGACGAAATGAAAAGAAAAGCAATTAGTCTCATTTTTATTGTCTCATTTTTAGTTTAAAACTAACTACAATAGTATGAGTTTTTATTAAAAAAAGCAAGTATTTCTTTATAAAATATTCCTTAAAAAAAAAATGTTAGTTGCTTTTTTAAACTTTTGTAAGAAAGAAAGATAAATAAGATACGAAGTGTAATTATGAAAAAGAAAATTCTTATTTTTGAAAATTAAAACTCTCTAACATAGACGAGTTTAAATTACAATTCATCTAAACAAGTAAATGGGTATGTTTGTTTTTGGGAAACTAAAGGGTTACTTTGATATTAAAGTTGTTCTTGTTTTTTTATCAGTTTTTTTACTTTCAAGTTTTGTTATTATTATTAATTTAAATAATGATGAAGAATGTCGTGTAAGAGAGTTTAAAGTTGAAGCAACATCATTAGAAGTTGGTGAATTGATTATCTTTTCTGATGTTTCTCAAAACGCTCATTCTTGGAGATGGTACTTTGGTGATAATTCGCAAATTTCTTTTAGATCTAAAGTAGGACATATATTTATGAAAGAAGGTGAATACTTAATTCGGTTAATTGTTAATAATGAATGTTCTATAGAGAAGTTAGTAACTATTGTGCCGAAGAAAAATGCAATTGACAATTCTAAAATGCCTGTTTTTAGTGTGGCAAGTCATGTTTTGGAAGGTGAGAAAATTGATTTTGAAGATAGGACTGAAGGTGCAAAATCTTGGGAATGGAGATTTGGGGAAAGTGGCAAGGTGGATTCGTTTGATGAAAAATGCTCTTATATGTTTACTTCTCCTGGGGTGAAAAGTATTTCCTTAATTGTAAATAATGACTATAAGCATGTAACTGTTAAAGAAATCTTTGTTGTTCCTAAAAAGGAAGAGAAAATAAAAATCGAAAAATATAAAAGTGATATCCCTCATAATCCATTTCAAAACATACCAGATGCACCCCCTGAAGATGTAAATGCTCCAGTAAAAGTGAGTAAAGGTCCGGAAATTGGAGGTACAGATGATGGGAAATTAGAAAGTCTTCTTGAATCTGTTGCTAAAGGTAAAACGAGTTATGATAATTTTCTAAAACATTTTTGTAAGTATAATTTGCCAATTGTTATCTATAAAGATGCTAAAACGAGTACTTTAAGAGAATTTTTTAATGCTGTTAAGAAAAAAGGTGATAGGGTTAAAGATGTTAGGATTCAGAAAGATACAGAAGATTGTATTAGGGTGATTAATGTTGATAAAAAGCATAAACATTATTTTTAATCAAAAATAGTGTTGAGTAATATTTGATAGTTGAAAAGTGAATTTTAAATATTAATAATGTATTAATTCAAAAATTTGCTATTTTTGCTTTCTTAAAAATAAAATAAGATATCAAGCAGTAATTTAATGAATATTGAAATTACAATTTGAATTTAAAAAAGATAGAATGAAAACAATCCAATTTAGAGAAGCAATTTGTGAAGCGATGAGCGAAGAGATGCGTCGTGATGAGTCTATATATTTAATAGGTGAAGAAGTTGCAGAATACAATGGGGCTTATAAGGCATCTAAAGGTATGTTAGATGAATTTGGTGCAAAAAGAGTTATTGATGCTCCAATTGCTGAGTTAGGTTTTGCAGGTATTGCTGTTGGTTCTGCAATGAATGGAAATCGTCCAATTGTTGAATTTATGACTTTTAACTTCTCTTTAGTGGGAATAGATCAGATTATTAATAACGCAGCAAAAATGCGTCAAATGTCTGGTGGTCAATTTAATATTCCTATTGTTTTTCGTGGGCCAACAGCTTCAGCGGGTCAGCTAGCGGCTACACATTCTCAAGCTTTTGAAAGTTGGTATGCAAATTGTCCTGGTTTAAAAGTAGTTGTGCCATCAAATGTTTATGATGCTAAAGGACTTCTGAAATCGGCTATACGTGATAACGATCCAGTTATTTTTATGGAATCTGAACAAATGTATGGGGATAAAGGAGAAGTTCCAGAAGGAGAATATACTTTGCCTTTAGGTGTTGCAGATGTAAAAAGAGAAGGGACAGATGTAACTATTGTTTCTTTCGGTAAAATTATTAAAGAAGCTTTTATTGCTGCTGATGAATTGGCTAAAGAAGGTATATCTTGCGAAATTATCGATTTAAGAACAGTTAGACCTTTAGATTATGATACAATTTTAGCATCTGTTAAGAAAACGAATAGATTAGTAATATTGGAAGAGGCATGGCCTTTTGCAAGTGTTGCATCTGAGATTACATATATGGTTCAAGAAAAAGCATTTGATTATTTAGATGCACCAATTCAAAGAATCACTACAGCAGATACACCGGCTCCTTATTCTCCAGCTTTATTGAAAGAATGGTTGCCAAATGCAAGTGATGTTGTTAAGGCTGTTAAGAAAGTTGCTTATAAATAAATAGAAACTTACTATATTTGAAACTTCATCACCCAATTGATGAAGTTTTTTTGCTTTATTGAATTATCAAGATATGGAAATTAAAAAAATTGTCATTTTGTTCTTCTTTTTCTCTTTTTTAGGGATATCGCAGACAAAAGTTGGTGGAAAAGTGGTAGACGAGTATAATGAGCCAATACCATTTGCGAATGTCATTTTTAAAAACTCTAAAGAAGGAGTGATTACAGATGAGAATGGAGATTTCTATTTTGAATCTACAGAAAGCTATACTCATGTAATAGTTTCGTTTATGGGGTTTGAAAAAAACGAATTTCTATTGAAACCAGGGTTAAATAAGAATCTTAAAATTGTTCTAAAGGAAGGAACTCAGTTGAAGGAGGTTGTTATTTATTCAGGTAAGACTTCGAAGAAAGACAATCCAGCTTTAGTGATATTACGAAAAATTTGGGAAAGAAAGAGAAAGAACGGTCTTAGGATGTTTGATCAATATCAATATGATAAATATGAAAAGGTTGAATTCGACATGAATACAATCGATAGTACCTTTATGAATAATAAAATATTCAAAGGCATGGAATTTGTTTTTAATAATATGGATACTTCTAAGATTACAGGAAAATCATTTTTACCTATTTTTATTAATGAAGGACTAAGTGAGGTGTATGGTGATAATGTTGCGAAAAGAGAAAAGGAAATTCTAAAAGCAACTAAGAATTCTGGTTTTGGAGATGGAGATGGAGTGAATACATTTATTAAGGATTTATATGCTGAATATGATATTTATGATAATTATCTAAAATTTTTCGATAAGAATTTTGTGAGTCCATTGTCTAGAACAGGTATCAATGTCTATAATTATGTTTTAAGTGATAGTATGTATATTGATAATAAGTGGTGTTATAATATTGTTTATTATCCGAGACGAAAGAATGAGTTAACCTTTAAAGGTGATTTTTGGGTTAATGATTCAACTTTTGCAATAAAGAAAATAAATCTTGAAGCAAGTAAAAGTGCAAATATTAACTGGGTTAAAGAAATCTATATTGAACAAGAATTTGATGTTTTGAATGATTCTGTTTTCTTGTTGAAAAGAGATTATATGATGTCGGATTTTAGTTTTTCTAAGAAAGAAGAGTCTAAAGGGGTTTATGGGAAAAGGACAAGTATCTTTAGAAATCATAAATTCAATATACCTAAAGAAGATAAGTTTTATAGAGAAGAAGTGAATTTCTATGATAATTCTGTTTTTAATAGACCTGATGATTTTTGGAATGAAAACAGATTTGAACGTCTGAATAATAATGAACTCGGGATCTATAAGATGTTGGACACTTTGCAAACGGTTCCTAAGTTTAAGAGAATATATAATTTGGCCAGTATACTTGGAAGTGGTTATATTCAGATCGGTAATTTTGATTACGGTCCAATTTTTTCAACTTTTGGATTTAATGATGTAGAAGGGCAAAGAATTAGAGTGGGAGGTAGAACTTATTATGGTCCAAATGATAAATGGAGGATTCAAGGATATACAGCTTATGGTTTTAAAGATGATAAGGTAAAATACGGAATTTCAGGTAGATGGATGGTGAATCCTAAAAATAGATTAATTCTGTCTCTTGGAAATAGAAGGGATGTTGAGCAAATTGGGGTTAGTTTAACTACTTCAAATGATGTGTTGGGTAGAAGTTTTGCTTCTTCTGCATTGTTTGCTGGTGGTGTAAATAATCAATTAACGAATATTAGTTTAACGAATATTGGAGCTGAGATAGAATTTGTTAAAAATTTCACCTTTCAAACCAATTTGTCGTATAGAACATTGAAATCAGCTTCAAACGATTTTAGTTTGGATTATTATGAAGATTTAACTCAAACTAAGGTGAAAAGTGAAGTGAAGCAATCTGAAATTAATTTCCAATTAGAATATACGCCAAATAGAAAGACAGTTGGTTACGGTGTAGAAAGAATGGAAGTTGACAACAATTATGCTAGATTGTTTCTAAGTTATAGTCAAGGACTGAAAGGAGTTTTAGATAGTGATTTTGATTATCAAAAACTACAATTCTACTATAGGCAACCAGTTTTGGTTGGTGGGTTTGGTAGATTGTTCACTACTTTTGAAACAGGAAAAATATTTGGTACAGTTCCTTTAGGTTTAATGGGTATTGTTCCAGGAAATCAATCCTATTTTATAATTGAAAACACATACAATCTTTTGGATTATTATGATTTTGTTGCAGATGAATATGCATCGCTACATTTTGAACATCATTTTAATGGAAGACTGTTTTCTAGGATTCCTTTGTTAAGAAAATTGAATCTTAGAGAGATTATAGGGGTTAAAGGGGTTTATGGTAGGGTTTCAGATAATAATATAATGATTAACGCTTCTGGGTTGAACTATATAGCTCCAGATGATCTATATTGGGAATATCACGCAGGTGTTGGTAATATATTTAAGGTGCTTAGAATTGATTTTGCTTGGAGAGGGAATTATTTAGACATGCCTAATGCTAGGAAGTTTGGAGTTAAGGCTTCATTTGGTTTTTATTTCTAAGAAATGGATAAAGCAATTGAATATTTAATAGCAATTGATCCTGTAATTGATCAATTGTATAATAAATATAAAAAACCATACATTTCAACTAGACCTGAAGGATTTGAAACTTTGTGTAAATTGATTCTGGAACAGCAAGTTTCTTTGGCGTCAGCAAAAGCATGTTATTTAAGATTGAAATTGTTTCTTGGAGAAATAACTCCAACAACAATTAGTAAAGCTTCTAGTGAAGACTTGAATGCGAATTCGGTTAGTAGACAAAAAGTAATCTATTTAAAAGCGCTTTCAAACGCAATTCTTGAAAAAGAAATCGATTTACAAACTTTATCGTTGAAATCTTCAGATGAAGTTAGAAAGGAATTAATAAAAATTAAAGGAATTGGTAATTGGACTATCGATGTCTATTTGATGTTTTCTTTACATAAAGAAAACGTTATTCCTTTAGGTGATATTGCGATAAAAAATACAATTAAAGAGTTATATAGCTGTAGTTCAGATGAGCAAATCCTTGAGGTTTCAAATAAATGGAAGCCATATAGAACAATGGCTTCGTTTTTTTTATGGCATTATTATTTAGAAAAAAGAAACAGGAAACCTTTGGTATATTAAAAAAATGTTTCTTCTACAAGAAATAGCGAATGTTTCATTATCTTTGCACTCCTTTATAAAAATATAATAAAAAATGACAGCAGATAAAGTTACTACATTTGATGTACTTATTGAGATTCCAAAAGGAAGTAGAAACAAATATGAATATGATTTTGATTTAAAAAAAATCCGTTACGATAGAATGTTGTTTTCATCTATGATGTATCCAGCAGATTACGGATTTATACCTGAAACACTTGCTCTTGATGGTGACCCATTAGATGTTTTAGTTTTGGTTACAGAACCAACTTTTCCTGGTTGTGTAATGGAAGTAAAACCTATTGGTGTTTTTCATATGGCAGACGATAAAGGTCCAGATGAAAAAGTGATTTGTGTACCAGTTTCAGATCCTATTTGGAATAAATTAAATGATTTAGGAGATATGAACTCTCATTTATTAAAAGAGATTGAGCATTTTTTCCAAGTATATAAAGATTTAGAAAATAAACAAGTTGATGTTGAAGGTTGGGGAGATATAAATGAAGCGAAAGAAATTTATATTAAATGTAAACAACGTTTTGATCAAATAGAAAATAGACCAGAAGGATTATTTAGTATTAAGTAATTTTCAGTATAATTCGTAAAAAAGGCAATATTCATTAGGAATATTGCCTTTTTTGTTTATTTTTGTTAATGATGATTACTAATTTTTAACAAAAAAACAACTGAAAATTTATGAATTCAATAATGATTTATTTGCCAATTGCAATGGCGCTGGTTGGGCTTCTTTTTATGTGGTATAAAAGAGCTTGGGTTTTAAAACAAGATGCAGGTGACGGAAAGATGAAAGAAATTTCAGATTACATTTATGAAGGAGCATTAGCGTTCTTAAAAGCAGAATACAGATTGTTAACATTTTTCGTAATAGGAGCAAGTATCGTGCTTGCAGGGATTTCATTTTTAGTGCCTACTACACACATATTAATTGTAGTTGCATTTGTTTTTGGTGCTATTTTTTCTGCATTAGCGGGAAATATGGGGATGAAAATTGCGACTAAGACAAACGTAAGAACTACACAAGCAGCTCGTACGAGTTTGCCACAAGCATTAAAAGTTTCTTTTGGTGGTGGTACAGTTATGGGACTTGGGGTTGCTGGTTTAGCAGTTTTGGGTTTAACAGGTTTCTTTATTTTCTTTTTCCATTATTTTATGGGTGGTGATTGGGCAAATGGAGGAACTGATAAAATGACCATTGTTTTGGAAACATTAGCAGGTTTTTCTCTTGGAGCTGAATCAATTGCTTTGTTTGCACGTGTAGGTGGAGGTATTTATACTAAAGCGGCTGATGTTGGTGCAGATTTAGTTGGTAAAGTTGAAGCAGGTATTCCAGAAGATGACCCTCGTAATCCAGCTACAATTGCTGATAATGTAGGGGATAATGTTGGAGATGTTGCAGGTATGGGCGCTGATTTATTTGGTTCTTATGTGGCAACAGTTTTAGCAGCTATGGTTCTTGGTAACTACGTGATAAAAGATATGGATGGAAAGATTGATGACGTTTTTGGCGGAATTGGTCCTATTTTGTTGCCTATGGCTATTGCTGGTTTTGGAATTATATTCTCTATTATCGGTACATTGCTAGTGAAGATTAAAGATAATGAAGCAAAAGAAAAACTAGTTCAAGGTGCTTTAAATATTGGAAACTGGGTTTCTATTGTTTTAACACTTGTTTCATGTTATTTCTTAGTGCAATATATGTTACCAGAAACAATGAAAATGAGTTTCTTTGGAGAGGGGATTAAAGACATATCTTCAATGAGAGTGTTTTATGCTACTATTGTTGGGTTAGTTGTTGGAGGAGTTATTTCTTCAATTACAGAATACTATACAGGATTAGGTACAAAACCAGTATTGGCAATTGTACAAAAATCATCAACAGGAGCGGGTACAAACGTAATTGCAGGTTTAGCAACTGGAATGATTTCTACATTTCCAACTGTATTAATATTTGCCGCAGCAATATGGGCTTCATATGCTTTAGCTGGTTTTTATGGTGTGGCTTTAGCTGCTTCAGCAATGATGGCAACAACGGCTATGCAATTAGCGATTGATGCATTCGGACCAATTGCAGATAATGCAGGTGGAATAGCTGAAATGAGTGAACAAGATCCAATTGTTAGAGAACGTACAGATATTTTAGATTCAGTTGGAAATACAACAGCTGCAACAGGTAAAGGTTTTGCAATTGCTTCGGCTGCATTAACTTCTTTAGCGTTGTTTGCTGCCTATGTTACTTTTACAGGAATTGATGGGATTAATATCTTTAAAGCGCCCGTTTTAGCGATGTTATTTGTCGGAGGAATGGTACCTGTAGTCTTTTCTGCGTTAGCAATGAATTCTGTTGGTAAAGCAGCAATGGATATGGTATATGAAGTGCGTCGTCAATTCAAAGAAATTCCAGGGATCATGGAAGGTACTGGGAAGCCAGATTATGCTAAATGTGTTGATATTTCAACTAAAGCAGCCTTAAGAGAAATGATGTTGCCAGGTATGTTAACAATTGGTTTTCCTTTGCTAATTGCTTTTGTTCCATTGTTATTTGGAATGGAGAAATTAGCAATTGCAGAAATGCTAGGTGGTTATATGGCGGGTGTTACTGTTAGTGGTGTGCTTTGGGCAATTTTCCAGAATAATGCTGGTGGAGCTTGGGATAATGCGAAAAAATCTTTTGAAGCTGGTGTTGAAATTAATGGAGAGATGACTTTTAAAGGTTCAGATGCACATAAAGCTGCCGTTACTGGAGATACTGTCGGAGATCCTTTTAAAGATACTTCTGGGCCTTCAATGAATATATTAATTAAACTTACATGTTTAATAGGTTTAGTTGTGGCTCCAATATTAGGTGGTCATTCTGCGGCAACAACATCGGGTTCTTGTTGTCATAAGCATGGAGAATTGGTTGAATGTCATTCGAAAAGTATTTCTGAGTGTGAAAAGAAAGGATGTGTAAATCCAAATTGTGCAATACTACAAGGAGGAGAAGTAGCACATGTGCATGGACCAAATTGTAACCATACTATAGAAAAGAAAATTATTGATATAAAAATTGATAAGCAGAAAGGTGATGATGGTTTGGTTAAAGCTCTAGTTGTTGTTAAATCAAATATCGATGGTAAAGAAGTTGTTGAAGAAAAAGTATTTGAAGGTAGCGAATTAGAAGTAGATGCAAAAATTGCAGCATTAAAAGAATAATGATTTATTAAAAAATAACATAAAATAACGATCTTGTTGTGGATTTCTACAATGGGTCGTTATTTTTTTTAATATATTTCAAACTCTAATGTTCTCATTATTAAATATTTGTTTTTTTAATGTAAAAATATTTTAAAATTTATTCGAATTTCTTTTTGAAACTAAAAAAAAGCGTCTATATTTGCACTCGCAATACGGAAGTAAAGCGATTATTACTGGAGAAATGGCAGAGTGGTCGAATGCGGCAGTCTTGAAAACTGTTGACTGTAACAGGTCCGGGGGTTCGAATCCCTCTTTCTCCGCAGAGCTCGGCTCAAAATCAACTAAAACCCTTTAAATCATATGATTTAAAGGGTTTTTTCTTTTTATACCTTTTCATTTCGTATATATTTTTTCATAATAAAGGGGTACAATTAGGGGTACTATATAATAAATATAAAAAGTGCCCCTCTTGTTTGAATACTCTAATATTTTCAGGCAGTTTAGTAAATGAACAACTTGACTTTTGATTGATTTTTTAAGAACTTATTTATCAATTTAAAGGTCACCAACAATGAATGCAACAATTAATGTTATTTTCTATCTCAAGAGAGTAAAAACCAATGCGAAAGGCTTAACACCTATTTTTCTTAGAATTACAATAGATGGTAAAAGATTAGATAAAAGTATTGGTAAATTTATAGATGCTAGTAGATGGAATTCAGAAAGTAGTAAAATGAAAGGCACTAATGAAGAAAGCCGTTTGTTAAATAATCATCTTGAATTATTAAGAATAAATGTTTTTGAAATTGAAAAATCAATGTTGAAAAGAGACATGTCTTTGACATTTGAAAATTTCAAAAATGAGTATTTAGGTATTAAAGAAAAAGAACGAATGTTGATTCCTATTTTTAAAGAGCATAATCGTAAGATAAAAGAGTTAGTTGGTATTGAGTATGCTTCTGGAACTTTAGAACGATATGAGACGTCATTAAAGCATACTAAAGATTTTCTTTTATGGAAGTATAATATTACAGATGTTAATATTGAAAAGATAGATCATTCATTTGTGACAGAGTATGAGTTTTATTTAAGAAGTGAACGTAAATGCGCAAATAATACTGCGGTTAAATACATTAAAAACTTTCATAAAATCATCAACATATGCTTAGCTAATGGATGGTTAAACAAAGATCCTTTTGCTAACTACAAAGCAAAAGTAAAAGAAGTCGTTAGAGAGTTTTTGACAGAAGAGGAAATAGAAATAATATGCAATAAAGAATTTGTGTCAGAAAGATTAAAACTAGTAAGAGACATTTTTATATTTAGCTGTTTTACAGGATTGGCTTATATTGATGTAAAACAATTAACTAATGATAATATTAGTATTGGTATAGATGGAGATAAATGGATTTTTAAAAACCGACAAAAAACAGAAACTATCTCAAAAATTCCATTATTACCAACCGCTCAACAGATTATCGAAAAATACAAAAATCATCCAGCTTCTGTTAATGAAAAAAGAGTGTTGCCAATCCTTTCTAATCAAAAAATGAATGCCTATCTTAAAGAAATTGCAGATGTTTGTGGTATAAGTAAAGAACTAACTTTCCATATTGCCAGACATACATTTGCTACTTCGGTAACACTTTCAAATGGAGTTCCTTTGGAAACAGTAAGTAAGATGCTTGGACATACAAATTTGAAAACAACGCAGCATTATGCAAAGATTCTAGATAAAAAAATAAGTGAGGATATGATGGTGTTAAAATCAAAATTTGCTATCAAAAACAATGAAAATAAAGTTTCAAGCTTGTAAATGAATTTTTTAGCTTTTTTTTATAGTGAGTTTAACAATAAAATTAAGAGGTTTTAGTTTAATTTGGGATAGCATTATATTCCCAATCCCAATTATTATGAATACCTTTTGTAATATATTTATTAATGAATTTGAATTTGAGTATCAAAAAATTAAAATAACTTACACAAACATAATCAAAAAGTGTTATGCTGTTATAGAATTTATAGAGAAAAAATTAGAAGATTTATTTTTAAGAATTAGAAAACATAAGTTTGATGAAATAAGTGATGAAATTTATTTTTTTAAAGTTATAAAACCAACTATTGTTGCTAAACTCATCTATTATAAAACAATACTAAATATAGAGATAGACTTACCTAACTCTAAAAAAAACAAAATTAGAGCTTATGAAAAAGCTATAAATAATATCTATAGATATTCAAAAGAGAATAAAACATTTTACACATACTATAGATCTAGAGCAACTTATAATGATGCGCTTTATTTTGTAAGATCAAAAAAGAAAGTAATATTTAAACAAGATTGCAATTGTATTAATTTAGATTCTAAATTATCTACATCTCATGACTACATTATGGCGAAAATGATTGCAAACGATATGCTTACTGAATATTTAGAAAACAGAATTGAAGAATTAGAAAAAAACTACTCCACAATTCTTCCTAATAATACCGTTTTAAACTGGTCTGGTTCAAAAGTAGACTTAGTAGAATTGGTGTATTCATTACATCACTCAAAAGCATTTAATAATGGTAATTCAGATATCAAAGAAATAGCTGCATACTTCAGTAAAATGTTTAATATAGAAATTGAAGATTCAATTTATAGAAGTTATCTCGATATTAAATCAAGGAAAATTGACAGAACCAAATTTCTCAAACAGCTATCAGACACACTGAACCATAAAATAAATGAAGAAGAAAAGTAATTCCCAGCCCTTACCCAAGTTGGGAATTTTTCATTTATAGCCAATTTTAGCCTCATTTTTCAGCTTATTTATAATTGCTTTACAATCAATCGCTATGTAAAGCTTTATTTTTCCTCACTTCCTTACAACTTGCATAAAAATCGTTCCCAACTTGGGTACTACTTGGGAATAAAAATGCACCAAATGAAGTTGATTTGTATCATAATAAAACAAATCAAAAGAGTATAAAAATCAAACCAATACTATTTACTGCTCCTTTTGATTATTTACTAAATACTAATCATTAATTACTGAAAAATGAATTTACATCCTAAAAAACTTTTCCCAGAAATCGACAACATCGAATTATTAAACCATCAAGTGGTAACCAAAAAGGACCTATTAAATTTTGGTAATGCACTCCTAAGCGAAATCAGAAACAACACAAACCAAGCAGAAAAACCTGCACAGTGGCTAAAGTCTGTGGAGGTAAGAAAACTGCTGAAAATTTCCCCAGGTACTTTACAAAATCTTCGAGTAAACGGCACACTAAATTATAAACGTATTGGAGGTATTATCTACTACAAATACAATGACATAGAAAAGATGCTAAATCAATAAAAGTAAAGAAAATAACACTATTGAACTGTCACTTCGAGTGATTTTTAAAAGTAAAAATGCCAATTTTTACTTTTAAAAATAGTATCGAGAAGCTCAAATAAGAATAACAAATCACTCACAAAATGAACTACATCAAACACCTAACAGGATTTTTTGAAAAAGTAAGTACCGATTACGACCTCAACCCAACACACATAAGTCTATACATGGCTATTTTTCAATTATGGAATCAAAACCGTTTCCAAAATCCAATTTCTATTTCAAGAGATGAATTAATGAGAATAAGTAAAATTGCATCAACAGCAACATATCATAAATGCATTAAAGAATTACAGGAAAGAGAATACATTGAATATAACCCATCTTTCAACCCATTTAAAGGTTCAACATTGAATGTTTTAAATCTTGATTTTTATACAAAACCAATTGCAAAAAAAGATATTAAAAAAATCAAAAATAAAGCAAAAACCCAGTTAGAATTCAATCTAGTTAACGAACAAGTTGATAAACAGGTTAATGAACAAGCAGTAAACAAGTATCAAACAAGTGCTAAACATGTACCTTATATAAACAATACAAACAGTATAAACATTGCAAACGAGCAAATTCAAAAAAATAAAAGAAAAGAAATCAAAAATAAAGAAGATACAGAACAAAAAGAAATTCAAAAAAAGCGATACGAAAAAAAGAACAAAATAGAGCAATCAATTCCTCCAGATAAAAATGAGGTGATTGCTTATTTCAAAGAAAAAAATACTCCAACCATTGAAGCAGAAAAATTTTACAATCATTTTGAAAGTAATGGCTGGCTAGTCGGTGGTAAAACAAAAATGAAAGATTGGAAAGCAGCCATACGCAATTGGATTTTAAATAGTCAAAACTTTAGTAAACAAGCAACACAAAGCTTCTCAGGAACAAACAAACCTCAACCGCAACATTTACAAACTTCAATACATAAAAATTATGGAGAGCCACTTTAAAATTGAAAACACATTCGCAGTTATGAAAAACTGTAAAATTTATGATTTACAGCAATGTTATAATTTTTTAGAATACCATGGAAAACAAACCTATGGTCAAACCTTCAAAATACAAGAAGAAGACAAGCCAATTATCTTTAAACTATTAATCTACGCTATTAGAGACAAATCGAATGCTTTACAGCTAGGATTAGATATCAATAAGTATTTTGCTTTCAGGACCTATTGGGTGCGGTAAAACGTCAATTATGCATTTATTAAAACCCTTCATGTATCAAAAATACGAATACAAAATTAAAACCTGTAGAGAAATATCCTATGAGTTTGCAAAAAATGGCTATGAAGCGTTACAGCCATACACAATGAAAACGATGAATCAAGCTAGATTATCAGGCTTCTGTTTCGACGATTTAGGAACCGAACAACAAATAAAACACTTCGGCAACGATTGCAATGTAATGGCAGAAATTCTAATAAGTCGTTACGAAAACTTCATAGAAAACAATTCAATTACACACATTACTACAAATCTTTCCGCTTCAGAGATTGAAAAGCACTATGGCAATCGCTTGCGTTCTAGAATGAGAAACATGTTCAATCTAATTAGTTTTCAAAGTGAAAGTTTAGATAAAAGGAAGTAAATTAGGATAAAAAAACAAAACAAAGTCGTAAGATTTTAAATCATAACTATTAAAATCATGAACAAAATACTAAACGCAAAACAACTAAAAACCATCCAAAATTTCTGGAATTGGATAAAAGATAACGAAGCAAACATCTATAATGCAATGGTCTTAGGTATAA
Source organism: Flavobacterium jumunjinense (assembly GCF_021650975.2). Lineage (NCBI taxonomy): Bacteria > Pseudomonadati > Bacteroidota > Flavobacteriia > Flavobacteriales > Flavobacteriaceae > Flavobacterium > Flavobacterium jumunjinense. The sequence continues at coordinate 541,496 of NZ_CP091285.1, read as the reverse complement.
AGATAGAAGAAGTTATACAACACCTAGAAAGAAACCTCAACTACGTTTCCAAAAGAATTGGCTACATAATTGTGAATGAAAAAGCGGGATTGAAATTATACCTAACAGCCTTTGGATATAAAAAGCTATTTACAAAATTAATAGCATTAGAAGAAACGGTGCCTTTGCTTAATCAATTAAAACCTATAGTATTTATAAAACCAATAACAGACAAAGAACCATACAAAAATAAGCAAGACGACTATTATATTTTTTCAGAAATTAAAGTAAAAATAAGCGACCTTTATATACAATTAGAAGATTTCAATACTACTTCAAAAAAAATAAACATCACTGTTTTTCATCCTTGCAAGGAAAGAAAAGGGATTCACAAGGAAATAGAAACAATGATAGTTTTTGCAATTGGTGAAGTGGCATTTAAAAAACATCTGAAAAATATTGAAATCAAACCAATACCAAAAAATCCAAAGAATTTAGTAAAGCTCATAGAACTAGATGAAAACATAGCCTATTTATATTCTTGTATAGTTTATAAAAAAATAAGTATATAATTTCTATGATGAGCAATATTTTATTTTTTTTATCTAAAATACGAGTAACAATTCAATTGCACACATTACTGCAAATATTTTCGTTGAATTATAAATTGAAAAGTACTGTGGCAATTGCTTGCGTTCTAGAATCCGAAACATATTTAATTTAATAAGTCTTGAAAGTGGAAGTTTAGTTAAGAGTAAAAATACGTAAAGTATAGCATTAGTAAATAAATTAAAAGAGGCTATTGATTACAAGACAACCTCTTTTAAGCTTACTATGTTCACGTAGATAAAAAGAATGTTCATTTTACCTACACTTTGTAAAAGTAAATGTTTCTCCAGTATCATCATAAACAAGTTCTACTTTTAAAGATTTAGACGAATCGATTAACTTATAAAAATCTTCTTCTTTAAAGTTTTCTTTCATGAAATTTGTTGTTTTAATAACAAAACGACATGAATCCTTTTCATTATATATAAATACATCATGAGTTACAAATATTTTTTTATCATTGATATAAAAGTTTATATGGCAAAAAATATCATCCGAAATTTTATCTCTGTACTCTTTCGTCAGTTTTGATTTAAATGATATTTTATCCGGAGTAGGAGCATCATAAGTTCTTTTGAAAAAAAAACTATCAACACAGTTTTCTTCTGTTTTACAAGACAAATTTTGTAAACTAATGATTAAAATTAATAGTATTTTTTTCAATTCTAAATTAAATTATTTTTTACGTTTTTCGATGATAATTTCTAATTATCATCAATTATTTTTATGTAATGAAGTGTCAGGTATATCTATTTCCTTTTGCCGATAATATAAAAACCAAAAAAAAATATCAGGATTACCTTTAGTTATTTCAATCTGATATCTGTTGAAAACTTCACAATAACTCCCAAAAGGGTTTTTTAGCATTAAATATAAATCTGAAAAATTTATATATTTAATGTTATATAATTCACTACATCTAGCATTTTTTTTTACGATAACAATTTCTTCATAAATTTTATCCTGATAATAAAAAAATTTCGAGGAATTGCTAAGTTCAAAGTTTTCAATATATAAGGTAGATAATGGGTTAAGCTTACCATCTAAAAGTAATATTCTTTTTAAATCAGCGATTTCAATTCTAAGATCTATGTCATCTGCGTAATACTTTATCGTATTGTATTCAAAATTAAAATAAAATGATTTTTCATTTACGATATCATTTACTATAACATCATATCTTATAAAATTAGAAACAATTAATTTAAAATTTTCATAATCTAAGATGTTCAAATTAATTATTTTCTTATTGTGAGTAAAAGATACTTTCTTTAGAATCTTATCCACAAAATATAATTTAAATCCATTCCTATTCTCAAAACTTGTTTTGTTAGAATATTTAAAGTTTGTGAAATTAAAATCTTTAACACAAATACTGTCCGTATAGATTTCATCTTTTTTGCCAAATATTTTTTTTTGATTATCAACAATATATTCGACTATAGTTTTTACACTTGGATTTTCTTGATAATTCTTTGAGTAAATTAAATTGAAAGAAAGCAAAAAGAATATATATAAACTATTTTTAATATTTGTCATTTATATTATGGTCTATTTTCTGTTTCCTAATTAAAAACCATAAAAACGATTTATTATGATCTTCAAGCTCAATAGTAAATTCTTTAAAATAGGAACAAATGCCAGGGAAGTCATAATTTAATTTTAAAAATAAAGAATTAATATTCTTTTCATAAACATTAAAGCAGTTCTTTTTCTTAGTATTACCATCAGCGATTATAATTTTTTCATAAGTTTTATCTTTTGAATACTTAAAAACAGAACTTGATAAAACTAAACCACTACTTAATTCGAGTGAGCGTAATGGATTAAAATTAGAATCCATAAGATAAACTTCATTAACACCATTTACTTTCACAGTTTCATTATCACCTAACTGTAAATCAGGATGAAAAAATAAAACTTTCTCATCTTTTATCAAGCAAAAATCGCCTGATAAAAAAATCCATAACTTATAATCCTTATAATCAAATATAGAAATTTTATAATTATAATTTCCTCTTTTAAATTTTATAAGTTTTATCTCATCATTTAGATAATGCAATTTAAATATTGTAACCAGTTTAATTTTTTATATGTAAAATCTAAAAAATTAAACTGGTTACAATAAACAATAGTATCACTAATTTTCTCATAACTTTCAAAATCAGATAATTGTTTTTGATTCGTTTCTATATAATTAAGCAATTCTTTTAATTCACTTTGCGAATACAACAAAGTAGAAATAAAAAAAATAATTATTGTGTTTAATACTCTCATTCTATAAATTCTACTGGGTTTTGATTATTGTTTTTCTCGTTCATACCAAATTATTAAATTACCGTAATAATCATTATTTAAAATAATTGGGTAATTGATTTGTGTTAAATTCTTCATAACCATTATTTTAATATCTTTATGATTGAATTCTAATTTTTCATATGAAAGCAAAGTGTTTGCAGAACTTAAATACTTATTACTTCTAATTTCGCAATAATAATAATTAAAATCTAAGTATTTTGGCTTTAAAAAAACTGAACAACTAATAATTTTAGATTCTTTTATGTCAATAATTGGCTTTATCGTTTTTATAATTCTTTTATAATCCTCTAAAAACTCAAGCAAATCCGAATTACTCTTTTCAATTAAAAGATCTGAGAAGTAGGTCGCAAAACTATATCTTTTGTAATATTTCAAATTATTTAAATATTTATCTACAACTGACTTATATTTAGTTGATTTTGATGATTTTTTTAAAAAAACCGCTATCTCACCATCATTAAATGATTTAACAATGCTATTTAATTCACTTAAGTCTATATATAAACTATCATTGTTAGCAGTATTTAGATTAGATATAACATCTAAATTATTATTACTATTCGTTTGTGAAAATAATAAGCAAGTGCTAAAAATAAGAAGAAAACTAAGTTTATTCATTCTAGTTATTAGGTTTAAATTTAGTTAAATTTACTTTTTGATTTTTTTTATCTTTTTCTCTAATCATAGTACCATCATATATATTTTTTCCTTTTGGAGTTGTTTTAAATCTTGAGAAGTTATTAAATTCATATACAAGATTACTATTAAGATGATTTGCAAAATCTTGAGCAATCCCAATATAATCATATCCTGCTAAACATCCCCATAACGTGATTTTTGCATTTTTCTCAAAATTCGAAGCGTTTATTTTTAAAACTTCATTATCGTTATCTGGATTATATTTACTTGTATCACCATTATTTAATAGTCTATAGTCTTTAGCTCCTTCGGTGGAATCCCAATTTTCGCTATTTGAGTCTCCTCCAAAATTAATTGCATTATAAGACATATGCGCATAAACATCCATTTGTACAATTTTTCCACTATCATATTCTGTATTTGTAGCTGTTAAAAAATCATTTTCTGTTAGTGCCTGAACTAACACAATAGAACTTTCAGGAACACCACTTTTAATCAATTTTTCTTTTTGAGCTTCTGCATTAATTTTAAATCCATCAGCCACATTGTGCGTTTTGAAAACTGGGTTGTCCGACCCCGCTCCATAGACAATCAAATATGTACCTTGTCGAGGATCAGTTTCACCACCTTCAGGAGCCATACCCGTAGGATCCGTTAAATTAATAGGATTCTGCATGGTATAATTATACGGGTTCCAATTAGGGGATTTTTCCGCCAGTGGGTCAATATATAGTGTGTCTTTCAATGGTCATCAACCTGCAATCCATCTGGTAAAGTAGTGCTTTTTATAAAATTATTTGCAAAAGAAGTTTAGATAACAACACTTCCTTTTGTAACACAAATAAGTTTAATAAAATTTTGACAATTTAGATTTATAACCATCTGGTTTTTTTTTGTATTTCCATTTGTCAAAAATTATCGCATTTTTTTTTACTTTTAACATATAATTATTAAAGGTTCTAAATGCAAATATATTCTGAGGAAAATCTATAGAAATAATATAATTTTCATCATTCTTAATAGTGAAATTATCCGAATCAAAATTCTCATTCTTAATAATCATACTTTTTTCTAGATTTTCTTTAAATGGATATAACTTGAAGTAATAATCACCTCCAGAAATAGTTAAAGACGGGCTATTTAAATTGACTTCAATTAATTCATCACTATTTTTTTTCGCTAAAAATATTTTATAATTTTCTTTGAATCCTCTAAAATCAATTATAACATTTTCACTTAAATTCCTATCAATAGTTTTGGTTATAGTAATTTTAATAGGATTCGTATGAAACTCGGAGTTTAATTGAATAGAACCCTCAACTATTTTCCACGTTCCTTTACTCCATTCATTACAAAAAACAATATTTACATCTGATCTGTAAATTGAATAATCATAATAAGTAAAATTGCCATCGTTATCAAAACAAAAATCAGAATCATTATTAACATAGCAACCTATCATATTTACTTTTTGTGCATTTGATGAAGCACAAGAAAGCAATACTAAAAACATCAAAATACTTTTTTTCATTTTAGTTCTTTTTAGAATAATTCTTTTTTAATTTATCATTAAACCAATCTTCATTTATTCCTTGGATACCTCCTGTAACTGGAGCGGGTAGACTTCCTCCTAATGCGTACGTCAATTTATAAGCAACTACTTCACTGTATACATTATAAAAACTGATATTAGTGTTAGCAGAAAAAGGTGTGTGATGAAATTTATTGAATACTGCATCATATAAATGACTCAGTTCATGTATTAGAGTGCCTACAGAACCGTTTGTATTGACAGTTATATCATTACTAGTAGTTCCCCACATTATATTTCCTGCCTCTTGAATATTATCTCCCATATCTCTTCCAATATCAGATCCTATTTTAAAATTATAATTATGTTTTGATGGATCCATTAGAATGTTAATTTTACTGATAGTATTTTTTAGCTGTATTATATGGTAATTTTGTTCAGTTATTTTTATTGTTTTTCCTTTCTATTCTTTTTTCTCTACTTTCTTTGAACTTTTCATCTTGTTTACTTTTTAACTTATTAATTTTAGAATTTAATCTATCAATTTTATCGTTTTTTTTGTCAATAATACCACCTATATACTCCTTTGCTTGATTAATTTTTTTTGTATCCTTCTCATTAAATGGTTGCTTGTTTTCAGTTCCTTCTTCAGGAGCCATTCCCGTCGGATCCGTTAAATTAATAGGGTTCTGCATGGTATAATTATACGGATTCCAATTAGGGAATTTTTCCGCCAGTGGGTCAACACTCAACCAAATACTGGTTTTAGGGTCATAATAACGAGCTCCATAATAATACAAGCCTATTTCTATATCTTGCTCTTTTCCGTTAAACTTGTATGGGTTTATAAAGTTTTCACTATAACTATGTTGCTCATACATGGTCTCTCCAAAAGGTAAATTTATGAAAAATTGATAAGGATTCCCACTTCCATCTGTTAAAAAAGTACTGCTACCTAAATGGTCTGGGTGGAAAAAGTAAATGCCTACTTGACTTGGTCTCTTTTCCTTCTCGATACCATCATTATCCACTACAGGTTCGTTTTCTGTTTTATATTCTTTAAACAAAACTTTACCTCGTTTGGCTTTGTCTAAAATAGCCTGTAGATCGGTAATTTGTGTTTGCTTAATAGTTTCGTATGATACATTAGGCTCTTTAGCCTCTTTTTCTAAAGCTGTAGAGGGTTTCCTTTTTGCTGCAAAAATGCTTATATCTTGCTCTCCTAGTTTACTTACAATGCGTTGTGATCCTGCATAATAATGTTTGCTATACTGTTGGTTGGCATCTATTACTATAAAAGCACTTGGGTAGGTAGTATAGCTGCTAAAAGTTATAGTACTACTGTTTACGAGTTGTCCGTTTTCATATACTTGCTCTACATGTGAACTAGCTTTTAATGTGTGTTCTCCTGCTGCATCATAGATATAATGTTGCATTTGATTGTTTTCATCTATTACACGTAATCTATTACTTTCATCCCAAAACAATCTTCTAGTATCGCCATCTGAATTGCTTTTATTAACTAGGTTTCCATTAAAATCATATTCAAAATTTTCTGTAAAATTAGTGCCTAAATCTACAATTTCTTTTACTTTATGTGTACCCGAATAATAATCGTACTTATTAGAATATGTATTGGTTGGGTTGTTTACATTATCTTGTGTGTGTAATTGTGTTTTTGTAACAATTCCATGAGTATTATTATAACTCATACTTAATTGGTATTGTTTGCTTCTTTTGGAGCAACAATTGTATTCATTCTACCAAATGAATCATATGAATATTTCATCACATTACTAGCTAAATCAGTTGTGCTTAATACAACATCAAAATTAAAATTATAAACTGTTTTTGATTCATAACCAAAAGCATCGTTAATGCCCACCATATACTTATTTAAAGTTGAACCATAGCTATATTCATAAAACATAGATTGCCCGCTAGCATTTGGTGGGTAAATAATTTTTTTAAGATTACCATAAGAATCATAGGGAATATTAGTTTTACTAAAATCCGAACCATTAATCCATGCTTTAATCTTAGTAATATTTCCAGTGTTAGAATTTAAAACTTCCGTTGTTCGATGTCTTTTTAAAGTCGAGCCCTCAAATGCTTTGAGTGCTTTTGGTACATTCAAAATATTATTATATAATACATGGTATCCAATTTCAGTATAATAATTGTCTTGCCCATTTTGTAAATCACCAAGATCATCATACTTAATTACCCGCCCATATATATCATAACTAAACTGAATCTCGTTTTCAATAAAATCTGTACTAAGCTCTTTAACAATAGTATTAGTTTTCTTTAACAATACAATGGCCTGCTTTCTACTTTCACTCTCTCCAATATCAAAAGGCAAAGGCAAAGCGACTAAATTACCAGAACTTGATAAAATACGATTATTTCCATTGCTTCTATCAAGTTCATAAACTTTATATTCATTGCGTATTCTTGAATACAAATTTGCATCAGGAGAGTTTGGATCTAAAGCATCCTTGTAAATAGAGGTTTCAAATTCTAAACTATTTAAGTAGTAGCTCGTATTATTAAATTTCTTAACTGTAGTTCTGTAATCATTACCTGTAGTACCGTTACTATTTCTCCGCAGAGTACGACTCAAAATAAACTAAACCCCTTTAATCATATGATTTAAAGGGGTTTTTCTTTTTATATCTTTTCATTTTGTGTATTTTGGATTAAGGGCAAGAGTTGGGGATTAGGTAAAAAAGATTAGATAATCTAAATTAGAAAAATACATTTTTTTTCACACCTCGTAAATTGCGATCTGAAAACTTTTATTTTAGCACTGAACGGATAGTAATAGTGAAGCAATCGTATTTTGGTTGTTAAAAACAGTTTAAAATGTTTTTGTAATTAAGGAAAATCAATTTCTAAAAATAGATTTTATCAGTTTGTTTCTTTATTTCTAATTTAAACCTTTCTTGTTCTTTTTTTGTATATTTTGATTGATATTGTGACTTTTTATTGATTAATGTTTCTAAATTGCACAACAATTATTTGATTATTATGGAAAATAAACTACAATCCTTTAAAGCTAATTTTGGTACTTTACCGGTTTTTCTAACTGCTATTTCAACTATTTTAGGAGCAGTTATGTTCTTAAGGTTTGGATATGCAGTAGGCGAAGTTGGTTTTATGGGGACTTTACTTATTATTTTAATAGGGCATTTAGTGACAATACCAACAGCAATGGCTTTGGCAGAAATTGCAACTAACCAAAAAGTTGAAGGTGGAGGCGAGTATTTTATTATTTCACGTTCGTTTGGTTTAAATATAGGCTCTTCTATCGGATTGGCTCTTTATTTATCTCAAGCAATTAGTGTAGCGTTTTATATAATAGCTTTTGCCGAATCATTTGAAGCTATTAAACCATGGGTAAGTAGTGAACTTGGGTACACAATTACGGACAATAGAATTTTCAGTGTACCTGCATTATTATTGTTAATTGGATTGATGGTGACTAAAGGTGCAGATTTAGGAATGAAAGCTCTATATGTTGTTGTAGCTATTCTTTTTGTTTCCTTAGTAATGTTTTTTTTAGGATCAACAGATTATTCTAATGTGTACGATAGCTCCTTGATTTTTAAAAATGTAGACTCTGAAAAAGGATTTTTCTTTGTTTTCGCAATTATATTTCCTGCATTTACAGGTATGACTGCTGGTGTTGGCTTGTCTGGAGATTTAAAAGATCCAAAGAAGTCTATACCAATGGGAACACTTGCAGCAACAATTGTAGGAATGGTTCTTTATGTTTTTATTGCCTTGAAGCTAGTTTATTCTGCTTCACCTGATGATTTGGTTAATGATCAATTGATCATGAGTAAAATTGCATTGTGGGGACCTATAATTCCTTTAGGACTTGCAGCTGCTACAATATCGTCGGCATTAGGTTCATTTATGGTAGCTCCAAGAACGCTTCAGGCTATTGGTTCTGATAATGTGATTCCAAACAAGAAAGTAAATGAATTTGTAGCTGCAGGAACTGCAAAAAATAACGAACCTAAAAATGCAACTATTATAACAAGTGTAATTGCTTTGGTTTTCGTTTTAATGGGCGATGTTAATGCTGTTGCCGAAGTTATATCTATGTTTTTTATGGTTACATATGGTTCTTTATGTTTAATTTCATTTATGCAACATTTTGCTGCAGATCCATCCTATAGACCTTCATTTAAATCAAAATGGTATTTGTCATTATTAGGTGCTGTTTTATGTATCTATCTAATGTTTAAAGTTAATGCAGTATATGCTGTTGCTTCAATTTTATTGATGGTTGGAATTTATTTTTATATTACATTCAATAACAGTAATAAGAAAGGTATGGCTAATATTTTTCAAGGTGTTATTCATCAATTTAGTAGAAATCTTCAGGTTTTTCTTCAAAAGACAGAAAAAGAAAATTCTGATGATTATTGGAGGCCAGGAGTTATTTGTTTAAATAAAGATAGTTTTGAAAGGTTAGCTGCTTTTGATATGATGAAATGGATTTCTCATCGTTATGGTTTTGGTACGTATATTCATTTTGAGAAAGGATATTTTTCTAAAGCAACAAGACAAACTGCCGATGAAAAATTGAGTAAATTGATTGAAATGGCAAATACAACAAAATCAAATGTTTTTTTAGAAACGATAATAAGTCCTTCTAATACAAATGCGATTGTTCAGGCTATTCAACAACCAGGAATTTCAGGTCATGATAATAATATGATGCTTTTTGAATTTAAAAAGGGAACTACAGAATGGTTGACTGATGTTGTGGATAATTATAATTTAATTGCCTCAGCTGATTACGATTTATGTATTTTAGCGAGTTCAGACCGTAATTTTGGATATAGAAGTGAAATTCATGTTTGGATAAAGAAAGAAGATTTTGAAAACGCAAATTTAATGATCTTGTTGTCTTATATTATCTTAGGTCATCCAGATTGGAAAAAATCGGAGATTAAGATTTTTGCAGTTGTTGATAAAGCGAATATCGAAAAAGAAAAGGATAGTTTGATTGAATTAACTACTACTGGACGTTTACCAATTTCACCTAATAATATTATTATGTTGCCAATAGATGAAAATGTTGATAAAATTCAGTTGATTAATGAAACCTCGAAATCGGCAGATTTAACGATTCTAGGGTTTCATGAAAGTAATCTAAAGACGAAAGGAATAGAAATTTTTAATACTTATAATGGACTAGGAAATGTTTTATTCGTTAACACACGACATAGTAAATTAATTAAATAGTCTTTATAATTAAAGCAACTCATTTTTTGAGTTGCTTTTTTATTTAGATTATTTTTTGCCCTGAAATAGTAATACATAAAAAGTATCCAAATGAGAATAGATGGCGCTTTCTGAAAAAATAGGAATTTAAAATAAATGAAAGCAAGCATATTTAGGTGTTTAGCTTTATAGAAGGATCAAAACAGGTATTTATACGCATAATAAAAGCAGTGAAATTTTATAGTTTTGATGTATAAACAAATTCTATGAAATATGAAAACTTTATTAACCGTACTTTGTGTTTCTCTAGTAGGAATAATCCTTTGGATACTCTACAGGAAATATATTAAAAAAGAAAGAACCATTCTGCATTTACCATTACAAGAATTAGGCTTCAAAAATGTACCCGCTTTTCCTATTGTCTTAACAGAAGTTGCAGAAACATTAGTAAACCTATTGGGAAGAAGTAGGGAAATAACACAAGCAAAATGGGGTTTGTCTACGATATTTACAATTAAGAATTTCACTGCAAATGCTTATTCTTTTGCTTTTGGTAAAAATGAATCGAATACAAAAGAAGAATCGATAAAAGATTTATTAAGCGAAGTGAAGAAAAGCAGTGACGTGTTCTATAAAAACGCATCATTTGTAGAAACTAAGTTAAAAAAAGAAGGCACTCCATACAAGGCATTCGGAAGTGAACAATTAACCACGTTGTCATTAGATCATCCAGAACAATTTTCGCTTTCATGGACTACTTTTGGAAATACCTATCGCGATGCGTCTACTGAATTATTACCAGAATGGTCAACAACATTAACAGATGCAAAAGTTGCAACTGAAGCTTTTTTTCCAATTATTGCAAAATATGGAGTGGCTTATAACTTATTAATACTTCAGAAGGTAACAGATAAAAATTATACAGCCTATAAAGATTACTTTTCATCATTTTGGACAGTAGATATGGATCAATTATATCAAGAAGAAAATCTATATATAATTGATCTAAGAATATACACTATTTTAGAAGCACAACAATCGGAAGGTTTTGATAGGTTTACGCCAGCTACATTTACTTGGCTGAAAAGAGATAGTAAAACTAAAAAAATAACACCATTTGCAATTCATGTTTCAGGCTATAATAGAAATAATGAACAGTTTTACAGGTATGCTTCATCGAGTAGTGCTGCTTGGCTATATGCTTTGCAAGCTGTAAAAACAGCTGTTACAGTTTACGGTATTTGGTTAGGACATGTCTATCATTGGCATTTGGTAACCGCAACTATGGTCATGACGATGTATAATTCATTTTCAGACACTAATCCTATTAGTAAAATGCTAGCTCCACAATCGAAGCATATTATAGGTTTTAACGATGTCTTATTGTTACTTTGGAAAAAAGCAGCACCACCAACTTCAATAAAAACAGCACATCAATTTTTAGAACTAATAGATGTATTTGCAAAAGGAAGAAATTTTTTCGACGATGACCCTAAAATAACCATTGAAAAATTAGGATTAGATGAAGCAGATTTTACCATTACCGAATCTTGGGATTGTTATCCAATTGTTGGCTATCTGTTCTCTATTTGGGATATTGTGGAAGAATATGTAACTCAGTTTGTTCGCACTGCTTATCCAACAGATAATAGTGTGATTAATGATAAAGAACTACAAGAATGGATTGAAGTTTCGGGCAAACAAGATGGCGGTAATATAAAAGGGCTTCCAGTTATGAATTCTAGAGCCTCTTTAACGAAAGTTCTAACGAGCATTTTGTATAGAATAACCGCTCATGGAATTTCTAGATTAGATAATACAGCTAATCCAGGAATGACATTCGTAGGTAATTTTCCTCCATGTTTGCAAAGTACACATATTCCAAATCCATCGAGTGAATTCAATACGCAAGAGTTATTAGAATATTTACCCAATACAGGAACAATCGGTGAAATGATAACATTCTATTTCACTTTTGTAGATTCGGCTCCCTATGAACCAATTATACCCTTATCTGGAGTAGAAGGTCAACTCTTTTTTGAAGGAGGTATGGATAATCCAATTAATACCGATTTGGTCGTTTTTAGAAATAAATTAATTGCATTTATTGAAACATATACAGAACGAAATAAAATTCCAAATCGCCCTGCAAATTCAGCACAAATTCATCAATGGCCAATGAGTATTGAAACCTAATAGTTTAAAATTATATAGGAACAAATGGAATTTAGTAATAAAATCTAAGCTTCATTTGTTCTTATTTTTTTATTTTAGCATTTCTAAATAACAATAATGAAAAAACTATTTTTTCTATTAGCAATAGCTGCTTGTTTTGTTTCTTGTCAGGAAACAGATATTTACGAAACTATTAAAGTAAAAAACTATTCTTTAGATATTCCATCACATCTTTCGGAAGTAAATAACTTAAACGAAAATGCTTCTTTACAATACCAAAATGCATTTAAAGAATTATATATTATTGTAATAGACGAAACGAAAACAGATGTTCGTTATGCAATGGCAATGAACGGATTTGGAAATATTTATTCTAATGATTTTGATGGTTATGTAAAACTAATGTCAGAAAATTTCAATAAAGCTATCCCTACAACAAATAGAAGTCAAAAAGATACTATTATTAATTCTTTCAATGCGAAGATCATTAACTTTAACGGTAAGGTTCAAGGATATGATGTTTTTTATAAAATGGCCTATGTTGATGGTGTAGATAATTATTATCAAATTATGTCTTGGACATTATTAAGCAAGAAACTAGATCATGAAAAAGCAATGGATAAAATGCTTCATTCATTTAGAGTGAAAAATAAGAAAAAATATATAAAACCAGTTGTAAAAAAATAAAAGAGAGATTAACAAATAAAGAAAGTACAGTTGAAAGCTGTACTTTTTTTGTTATAATATTTTCTTAATTAAACATAATTGTAAGCTATACAACATAAAGAGCATTATCATTGCTGTAGTTTTGTCTTGTAAATAAAACCTGTTTTGAACTTCAAAAAGCATTTACTATCTTTAGTGATAAATGATATTATAACAATTAAAGTAAATTAAAGAGAGTAGAAGAGGTTGTTACATGAAAAAGTATTAATTGAAAAACACTTAAAAATGAGAATACTTAAAATTGCAGTAGTGGGTTTAACAGTAGCATTTAGCATTATCAGCTGTGCACAAAAATCGGAAAAGAGTATTGAAGTTGTTAGTCATTTGTCAGATCATACAACAGAAATAGACACCAATTGGAAACAAAAAGTAATCAAGACAGACGCAGAATGGAAATCGGTCTTAACAGAGGATCAATATCATATTACGAGAGAGCAAGGAACAGAAAGACCCTTTACACATGAGTTTAATGATGTAAAAGAAAAAGGAGTTTTTCTATGTGTTTCATGTGATAATCCACTTTTTGGAAAAACAACAAAATTCAATTCAGGAACAGGATGGCCGAGTTTCTATGCACCCTATTTTAGCAAAAGTGTAAAGGTAGGTCAGGACGATTCGGAAGGAATGAGTAGAGACGAAGTGAGTTGTGCGCGATGTAATGCACACTTAGGTCATGTTTTTAATGATGGACCACAACCAACAGGTTTAAGGTATTGTATTGATGGAATTGCCTTAAAGTTTCAAGCTGCACAAAAACTAGAAAAAGTGGTTTTTGCACAAGGTTGTTTTTGGTGTACAGAACATATATTTGAAGCTGTAAAAGGAGTAAAAGAAGTAATTTCTGGTTATGCAGGAGGAAAAGAAAAGAACCCAACCTATGAAGAAGTAGGTAGTGGAAGTACAGCACATGCAGAAGCGATAGAAGTAACGTATGATTCTTCCGTAATATCCTATGAAGAATTATTAAAAGTATATTTTAATTCTGGCGACATTACACAAGTAAACGGACAAGGAAATGATGTAGGGAAACAATATCGTTCTATTGTTTTTTATAATAATGAAACACAGAAAAAAGCAGCAGAAAATTATATTCAAAAATTAAACCAGTCGGGCAACTATACTAAAAAAATAGCGGTTGAAGTTGTTGCAAATAAAAAATTTTATGTTGCAGAAGATTACCATCAAGATTATGTGAAGCATAACCCAAACCAAGGCTATGTTCGTGGTGTCTCAATTCCTAGGTATAAAAAAGCAATTACGCAGTTTCCAGAATTATTGAAATAGGAAATTATATAAAAAAGCATCCTGTAAAAAAGGATGCTTTTTTATTTATCGTTTAATGTCGAGAGTCTGCCCTTTAGTTTTTTACTTTAAAGGCATACTGTATCATCAAAAGACAAGTGTAGCAGTACATCTATCTATAGTAACCTACTATAAATCCAAGTGCAATAGTGTATATAGCTGTAGTAATACCTGTTATAGACGCATTTAAAAGCTTACATCAATACTTCCGCTTAAAACAACAAAAGCACCCTTTTTTACAAGAGTGCTTTTTGTTTTTTTAATTTGTTACGAGGTCAGGAGACCATCGTAGAGCATCACGGTTTCATAAGAACACCTCGAAGAGCTGGGGACATATCCTTTTCAGTAAATAATATTACCTGTACTGTCTATATTAATAATTTTGTTCCCTTTTAAAAATTCTCTACTTGGATATTCAATAATCCAATCTTTAGATTTAAAATCACTGATAGTATAGTTAACATATTCATATTGCCCTTTTTTAAGGTATAAATTAAGATTTAGAATATCAGGATTTGTCTTAAGGTTTTCATATATTATTAAAATTGTTAAAGTTGAATCAGGATAAATATTATCAAATTCACTTTCCCAAGTTGAAATAATTTTTGTTTTAATATTAGATTTAGTATTTACTTTACCAAAACTAAGCATTGTTTCGGATACAATACTGTCATTAACAATATTTGCAACTTTTATATATATATCCTCGTTTGATTTATTATTTATAATCAATCTATTATCGAAAGGATCACAAGATATTAACGATAATAATATCAAAATTACTAGTGCTTTTTTCATATTTTAATATGTTTTACTGAATCTATAACGATTTTTTAAAGTTAAGTTATTAAAATAAGCCCCACATAAATAATTTGCTATTCTTTCAGTAGTAGATCTCTCATGACTCCCTTTTGAAATCGAAGACCATCGTAGAGCATCACGGTTTCATAGGAATACCTCGAAGAGCTGGGGTTTTATAATTCGAAATCATTATTATCAGTTAACTCAAAGTTTTCTATTTTTTTTACATATATTATTTCATTGTTTTTTACATGTAGTAACAATAACCAACTTCTTGAATCTGGAACAAAAAAAGCAGGATCGTAATCAGTGTTTAAATTATTACTGTTGTAAATAAAAGTTTTAAAATTTTGACAATTAATTTTATATGAATATGTTTTAGGCTTTAGTCCATTTAATGAAATTTTTGTTAGATAATAGTTTGAATTTAGTTTTTTTAAATTAATATGAAAAAAAACTTCGGAGCTAAATTTAATTTTACTTAAACTTTCTTTTTGGAAAAGATGATTAATAGTTTTTTCTGCTAAAATAATGCACGATTTGTTTTCTGTTTTAATTTTTTCAGTAGGACTACATGAATTTAAAACACAAATAATTAAAAAAAAGAGGTTTTTTTTCATGGAAATTAATTTGACATTAGTTCGTTAAAATTTTTTGAATGTAATTCTCTTCCTAGTCCATATCTATATGATCCTACATTTGAAGTTTTTCCTCCTTTTGTCTCTGTTTTGGCGCCAAAAACAAAATATTTAATTTTTTTATAAATATCTGAATGACCATTTTTAGAACCTATAAGGTCGTGGTTATCTAAGGCTATTGAGTAATCACCAGGAGACGGAAATGCGTATCCTAATTTTGGATAGTCGGGGTGTCCTGGATGTGTATGAAACATAATTGAAATTGTTCCCGAAAAAGTTTTGTCCTTAGAAGTAAAAAAAGGAGAATCTAATTTTTGAGAGAAACCAGCTATCATGCTTACTCCGTTTTCATCTACTTCTATCTTGCTATGTGTGTAAGGTAATACGTTTAGGTATTTTTCTCCTTTACTGTTTTTGTAAATCATTCCGCCAATCTCGTCATGTGTATGTAAAGAAATATCGTAGATTAATTTTATTCCTCCTTTGTAATTTCTTGTTTGGAGTCCGTCTTCCATAATATTTTGTCCATCATATAATAAACCTTTGTCAACATCGTCTGATATGACTTCTTGGTTAGAAGTATCAATTAAAGTATCTGTCTTATCATCATTTGTTTCTAGAAGTGTTATGTCTCCAGATTCTGTGTTTAAACCATAAATGTTGTCTACTTGCATTCCATCAGGGTCAACAAATTTTACAGGATTATTTAATACATAGTTATAAGGACTGTAATCTATATATTTCTCTGCTAATGGATCAATATTCATCCATCTACCAATTGCTGGGTCATAATTCCTAGCCCCGTAGTCATACATGTTAAGTCCAAGTTCTGTTTGCAGTTCTTTACCGTTGTATTTATAGTTATAATTAGATTGTTGATTATTAGAATTATACCCTTCATGTTTCAGTCCAAATGGGTAGTAATGACTTTCTTCTAGAATAGCAGAAACGTATAAGTCTTGACATGGAGGAGGTGTGGGCCCTATTTGTTTAGGACATTCCTGTATGTGTTCACTACCTAAAAGACCATTTTTGTCAATGTCCGAATAGCTTACTCTAACATTTCCTAAGTGGTCTGTATAGTTAAAGACATAACTATAGCTGTTTTCGCTATATTGGTATTTTACATAACCTTCTGCGTGTGGAAAAAATTCTAAGCAGTTGTCTTTATACTGGAAGCCAGCCAAATAAGTAGTCTTATTGGTTACAGGTGTAGGAAAAGGATTGTCCCATGTAGCTTCTGGTGTTGATGTCACTCTTTTTTCTAGTTTTGTTCCTATTGCATTGTAAATATAGAAAAAACGTTGATTTTATAATAATTTTTGATACAGTATTGATTTGTTTTTAAAAATAAAAGCGTAGCCACTTTATAAAACAACAAAACCACTCCTTTTTACAGAGTGGTTTTGCTTTTTTACGTTGTGGGCACAAGCAAGATGCTTGCGCCAGCGTGGGGAAACCACTCCTTTTTTACAGAGTGGTTTTTGTTTTTATTTACGTTGTGGGCACAAGCAAGATGCTTGCGCCAGCGTGGGGATTAATAAACACTGAGTCTTTCAAGGCCATATTGTTTGTAATTTTTCTCATAATTATCAATATCACTTGCTTTTTTTAGGCCAGTTATCATGATAATTGTTTTATACTTTTTGTCAACTGGTTCTAAAAAACAACATTCTGGGGCATATATTATCAGCGAATCTTTAGTTTTTTTGTAATAAACCTCAGGCGAATAGAATATAAAATCTGTTCCTTTATTGTAGACTTTATCATCTTTAATTGATAGGGTTATTTGTTGGTGATTTCCTGCAATTCCATGAATATCTGTTTTTAGAAAAAAGAATTCTCTATTGTCAAAAGATAATTTGACAACTTTTTCCTTGTTTAAAGGTTCTGATATTTCGTTGCGGTTAATTTTACAAGAAATTATCAATATAGCTAATGAAAATAATATTGTCTTTTTCATGTTAATTAATAATTAAGAGTCATAACACCTGAATTTTCTGCTTTAAACCAACCAGCTCTACTCATTCTATATTGATAATTAACTTCACCCCATGTTGGAGCTGCAAAATTAGAAATATTTGAGCTATTATAAGTCCCTTTTACAACTATTTCTTTCATTTGACTACTTGATAGCTTGTTCCCATTGCTTTCTTCTATATGTAATGCGCCAGCAAGCTTTTGAAAAGTCTCGAAATTCACGCCTACTCCGAACATCCTTCCTCCTTCTGCATTTAATCCAGCTAAAAAATTACCAGCAGACCTAGAAGTAGCATATTTTCCTTCTAATAATGCTCCAACATTTTTAAAGTCTTTTTTTAAATCAAATATTCCTCCTCCTCTAGAATTTAATGCTATTTCTTTCAAATCCATTTTTTTTGATTCAAAATTTAATTTGCCTATAATAGGGTCAAATGATTTACCAAATTGAATCCTGTAATTTGTCATAGTTTTACCAGTTTCAGGGCTTACAAATTCATCCCAATGTTCAGTTTCTCCCATTTTGGTTCCACCTCCAGAATTGTTTGATTTTTCATTTCTCAATTTTTCAACATCGTCTTTTGATTCAGCGGTATCATGTTTGTAGACACTATTGTCGCCATCATTGAATACAGCTAATACGTTTCCGTCTTTATCTGTGTGTGTACTTTCACCACTTCTACCATCAGGGTCAATATTCATAATTGGGTTGTTCCACACATAACTATATACCTCTTGGGTTTTCTCCGCCAACGGATCTATATTCATCCATCTACCTAAAGCGGGGTCGTAATTTCGTGCACCGAAGTCATACATATTCAATCCTAGTTCAGTTTGCAGTTCTTTTCCGTTGTATTTATAGTTATAATTTGGTTGTTGATTATTAGAATTATACCCTTCATGTTTCAGTCCAAATGGGTAGTAATGACTTTCTTCTAAGATTTCATCGGCTTGAATACTATCGTTACCGTCAATGTCCGAATAGCTCACTCTAACATTACCTAAATGATCGGTGTAATTGAAAACGTAACTGTAAGCACCTGATGTGTTTTTAACATAGCCTTCTGCTTGTGGAAAAAATTGCAATACATTGTTTTTGTATTGAAATCCACCTGCGAGATAATTGGTATTGGTTGTTGTTGTGTTTTCGATCACTATTTTGCTTACTTTTTGTCCTGTTGCATTGTAAATATAGAAAAAACGTTGATTTTATAATAATTTTTGATACAGTATTGATTTGTTTTTAAAAATAAAAGCGTAGCCACTTTATAAAACAACAAAACCACTCCTTTTTACAGAGTGGTTTTGCTTTTTTACGTTGTGGGCACAAGCAAGATGCTTGCGCCAGCGTGGGGAAACCACTCCTTTTTTACAGAGTGGTTTTTGTTTTTATTTACGTTGTGGGCACAAGCAAGATGCTTGCGCCAGCGTGGGGATTAATAAACACTGAGTCTTTCAAGGCCATATTGTTTGTAATTTTTCTCATAATTATCAATATCACTTGCTTTTTTTAGGCCAGTTATCATGATAATTGTTTTATACTTTTTGTCAACTGGTTCTAAAAAACAACATTCTGGGGCATATATTATCAGCGAATCTTTAGTTTTTTTGTAATAAACCTCAGGCGAATAGAATATAAAATCTGTTCCTTTATTGTAGACTTTATCATCTTTAATTGATAGGGTTATTTGTTGGTGATTTCCTGCAATTCCATGAATATCTGTTTTTAGAAAAAAGAATTCTCTATTGTCAAAAGATAATTTGACAACTTTTTCCTTGTTTAAAGGTTCTGATATTTCGTTGCGGTTAATTTTACAAGAAATTATCAATATAGCTAATGAAAATAATATTGTCTTTTTCATGTTAATTAATAATTAAGAGTCATAACACCTGAATTTTCTGCTTTAAACCAACCAGCTCTACTCATTCTATATTGATAATTAACTTCACCCCATGTTGGAGCTGCAAAATTAGAAATATTTGAGCTATTATAAGTCCCTTTTACAACTATTTCTTTCATTTGACTACTTGATAGCTTGTTCCCATTGCTTTCTTCTATATGTAATGCGCCAGCAAGCTTTTGAAAAGTCTCGAAATTCACGCCTACTCCGAACATCCTTCCTCCTTCTGCATTTAATCCAGCTAAAAAATTACCAGCAGACCTAGAAGTAGCATATTTTCCTTCTAATAATGCTCCAACATTTTTAAAGTCTTTTTTTAAATCAAATATTCCTCCTCCTCTAGAATTTAATGCTATTTCTTTCAAATCCATTTTTTTTGATTCAAAATTTAATTTGCCTATAATAGGGTCAAATGATTTACCAAATTGAATCCTGTAATTTGTCATAGTTTTACCAGTTTCAGGGCTTACAAATTCATCCCAATGTTCAGTTTCTCCCATTTTGGTTCCACCTCCAGAATTGTTTGATTTTTCATTTCTCAATTTTTCAACATCGTCTTTTGATTCAGCGGTATCATGTTTGTAGACACTATTGTCGCCATCATTGAATACAGCTAATACGTTTCCGTCTTTATCTGTGTGTGTACTTTCACCACTTCTACCATCAGGGTCAATATTCATAATTGGGTTGTTCCACACATAACTATATACCTCTTGGGTTTTCTCCGCCAACGGATCTATATTCATCCATCTACCTAAAGCGGGGTCGTAATTCCTAGCACCGTAGTCGTACATGTTAAGCCCAAGCTCCGTTTGCAGTTCTTTACCGTTGTATTTATACTGGTATCGTCCTGCATCGCTTTTTTTCTCGCGCGAGTGTTCCGTATTGCTCGTGTGAGCAATATGTAAATGCGTGTAAGTATGTAATTTTAGACATCCCATTGCTTAAAAATAATCTTTTTATTTTCAATTGAAAAAAAAAGATGTTGCTTTATTTTTGAGTTATTCGCTTTGTATTCGTGTTTGTGATTTCAATAAATATGTTTAGATTTGTTTTGATTCTTCTCATTTAAGAATTTTATAAATTAATATTACTTACTCTTGCAAGGAGATTAAAAGTGAGGCTTTACGGTCTCACTTTTTTAATTTATTACTTTTATTTCTCCAGGTTACAATTTCAGGTAAATACTGATTTTACTGCGTTTCCCGTTAGTTGGCTGCTATGTTAAAACGGTTCGCTCTCTTTTTTTATACGATTGCCAATTTTATTTTCAATTGAAAGAAAAAGGTGGTAGCAATCGTATAAAAAAAGAGAGCTTTACTTAATCGGTTTTTGTGCTAACACCCCCAAGCACCGCAAAAAAGACGTAACGAAGTGGAGTTTTTTTGAGGAGCGTCGGGTCGGTGTTGCGGCAATGCAAAAGCCACCACAGACCGTGAACAAAACGTAACGGAGTGCAGTTTTGTGAAGGGCTGTGAGCGTGTAACGGACACGAGGAAAACAATAATCAAACTAGTGGCTCTGCCACACCTTGCCGAGTGGATGGCTGTAGCAGAGAGCAACCGCCCAAAACACAAGGGGCGACAGCGAGAAAGACGGCAAAACGTAGCTTGTCGGAGTTTTGTGGTCTTTTTTGATGTAGTAGCCCCGACGAGCGTAGGGTAGTGAACGTGCGAAGACGAGGAGCGCAGCCAACAACAAAAAAGCTTCTTGAAGTCAAGAGGCTTTTTTGATGGTGGCAAGTGGTCTGTGGAATGGAGAGAGGCACGAACGACTGGAACAGCCGAGCGAAGCAAAGTGAACGACCGAAGGGAGACCGCTTGATTGCCTTTTGTTTTATTGCTTTTTGTGATTAAAGACTAAAAGTTAAATGAGGGTTATACTTTATCTATGGCTTTGATATGACTTTGATACGGCTTTAATACGGCTTTGATACGGAGTAGTAGTTTTTTATTTATTTCATTGGATGATGAATTTGTATTGCATTTTGCAGGGCTTTTATTCCGGATTGTTTGTATTTTTCTGTAGTGTCTAAATGTTTGTGTCCTGCAAATTCTTGTACTATTCTTAAGTTGTTGTTTTTGGCTAATAAATTGGTGATTACACTTTGTCTAATGGTGATGCTTGTTAACTTTTTATTGAACTGATTTTGATACGTTGTCACTAAATAATGAATGTCATCTGTTGTTATGGGTGTGCCTAATTTACCTAATAGTAAAGCGTTTTTATCGTTTCTAAGTGTTTTTAGCTCATTTCTGTCTTTAGTGAGGTATTGATGTAGTAAAAAGATTTGCTCGGCTTTGAGTGGTAAAATTCTACTATTGGTTAATCCTGTTTTTGCAATGTGTATTTGTGCTTTTTCTAGATCAATATCGTTTGTTTTGAGTTGTTGTATTTCTCCAGGTTTTAAAGCTTGATTGACTAGTAAACTCAGTATAATTTTGTTTCTTTTTTCTAAAATAGGATAACGTTCTTTTCTAGGTTGGAGTAGTAGTTCGAGCTCTTTTTCTGTGAATAAATCTTGTAATTGTATTGGGTCTTCTTTGCTGTCTCTTAGTTTTATGCTTAGGGTTGGATTGTCTTTTCGTTTGCCTGTTTCAATTAAAAACTGATAGTATTTTTTGAGTGCTGCTACAGCTCTGTTTGTACTTTTCGGATTGTAGTTTTTTCGTAAATGAGCTACATATTCCATTATTTTTTGATAGTTGTATTTTTCTGTATTTTTATTGATGCTTCTAAATTTTTGTATTTCATAATTGTAGTTTTTGACTGTCGATGGTTGTAAGTTTTGGTGTAAATAATCGTGTAAATTCATGTGTCATTGTTTTAGTTTTAGGTGGTTTATTTTAGTATAAATTTGAGTTGTCTTTAGTTGGTCATGTCCTAAAAAATCCCGCACCATTTCTACGCTCATATCGTTTTCTAATAAATGGGTTGCAATGGAATGTCGAAGCGAGTGTAAACAGATTTTTTGTTGTTTTAAAAGCAGATTTCTTTTGCTTATTTTCTTAAATTGATTGTAAATACTATTGCCTAATAATCGGTTTCCATCTGGAGTAATTAAAAAACTATCTTGGTCTTTTTTTCTGTATTGAAAACTTTCTACATAGTATTTTTTTAAGTCTTTGGTGATGCTTTTTGTTAATGGAATAACTCTTCTTTTCTTGCCTTTTCCTTTTCTTATAAAGAGTAATTTTTTAGAAAAATGAATGTCTTTTATATTCAAATTTTGTACTTCGGTTCTTCTGAGTCCACAACCATAACACAAGTGTATAATGGTGGTTTCTAGTTGGTTTTGACAAGAAGCGTAAAGGATTTTTATCTCTTCTACAGTGAGCGTTGCTCTTGTTTTATTTTGTGGTGTTTTTACTTTTAATAGGAACGGATTTTTATTGATTTGTTGTGTTCTTTCTAAGTATTCAAAAAAGAGTTTTATAGCGAGTAGTTGACTTTTTATGTAGGCTTCACTGAGTTTTCCAATGCCTCTTGTTTTTGGTTTTTCTTGTAAATAGCGATGATAGTTTGCTATGTGTTTTGGTTTTATTTTTTGTGGATTTTCTTTGCTGTAATGGAGTAGTTTTTTTACAAATTTCGGATATTCATTTACTGCATTTTTGCTATAGCCTAAGTTTTGTAATTCTTTTCTAAAGTTGAAAATAATGTCTTCCATAGTATACCTATGATTGTTTGTTCATTAGTTTTTATTGTTTACCTATGGTATTCACGAACCACTTCGTTAGGTTTTAGGTTGTGACTTTTTGGGAATTGAGACAATAAACTAGTAATTAGTTGTTAGTGACTAGTAATTAGTAAGTTGTGTTAATTTTAATTGTCCCAAGATTGTCCCAAATTGTCTCACTATTCTGTTGTGTTTGGTCGTAGCTTCTCAATTTGTAATAATAATTTTTCTTTTATTTTAATTCTAAGTTTTTGATAATCATCCCAATAGTCTACTTTGTAACATATTTTTCTTAAGTTTCCTTTGTTCATTGTAATTAAATATTCTAGTTCTACTAATTGAATGATAAAACGACTACATTGACTTTTACTCATATTAAACGCTTGTCTAATTTCTCTTTGTGTAAAGTCTTTCTCTTGTGTTTTGAGGTGTTTTTTTAGTTTTTCAAAGAACTGTCTTAAAGAGCCGTCGAGTTCATCTACTTTTAAAATGATGCTTTCAAAAAGGACTTCTGTAGCTTGTTGTAAATCTTCGATTTGTGTGATTAATTTATCGTTTTTAAGTGCTCTATCTCTCTGATTTAAAAGGGTGATTTGCCTCACAATGCTTTGGAACATTTCGTTTAATCGTCTTATTTTGTGTACTTCTTGTGGTAGTTCTAGCTTAGTTGCATAAGGGTTTATGACGTCATAATTTTGTAATGCTCTAACTATTTGTTGTAGTTTATTGCGTGCTTTCTCCTGGTCTTTTGGTTCAATTTCTCCAGCATATTTTTTGTTTTGATAGTCAATAATTCTTCTGCTTTGTGCTGTGCTTTCATCGATTGCTAATAAAAAACTTCTACTCATATTGTCTTCGTAAATTTCTCCCTTTGTGGTGGCTGATAAACTACTAAACACGCCTTTTACTTCTTTTTTTGTCGATTTGATATTGCCTTTTTTGTCTTTGATACTTACCGAACTGGATAACCTTTGATTACTGATTAACTCTCGCATGGCAAACATGGCTTCTTCTTTTAGTCCGTCTAAATCTTCTATAATTAAGAGTTTGTTTACCAGTTCATATTCGCCCCAATTGTATAAAGAACTTTCTGTTATTCTTGTAAATCGAAGTACGTCTTCTTGTGGTATAATATCGGCTATTTTACTGATTAAATGTGTTTTTCCGCTTCCGCTTGAACCTTGTACGATTGCGTGTAAGGGTTGTTTTGTTTTGTAGGAACTGGCAATAATAAATAGTAATAGTCTGCTGTTTTCTTCTCCAACTATTCCGCTTTGTTCTATCAGTTTGTTCAATTCTTGTAGTAGGTTTTCTTGTTGTAGAAAGGTTATCGGTTGTCCGTTATTGGTTATCTGTTTTTTGGATTCTGGAGTAGCTTTTTGTACTTCCTGTTTTGGTTCAACTTTTATAGTTTGCTTCGCCAGTTCGCCATTAAAATGGCTCGTGTCTTCAATTGAAAAAGAAGAGATTGCTTCCTGCTTCGTTTCTCTCGTAGTCGCAATGACATCCTTTCTTTGTTCGATTAAGTGTGTTAGTATTTCACTTTCATGACCTTGTAATAAACTATTGATGTCTTCTTCTTGTGGTGTTTCTACTTGGCTTATTTTGGCTTTTGGGTGTAACTCTCGCAGTATTTCAGCGTATTTGGTAACGGCTTCGTTTCCTGCTTTATCGCCATCAAAAAAGAAAATGATTTCTTCTAACTGTTTTAAGGGTTTTAAAGCGTTTAGGATTTCTTCGTTTAGTCCGTTAGTTCCGTAGCAGGTTAATAGTGAGTAGTTTGCTGCGATTGCATCGATTTGTAATAAACTAGCTGTATCAATAATAGCTTCAGTAAGTAGTAATTTCTTTGTGTCTGGGTTGGGATAATTAGGATATAAACCTTGTCGGTTCTTCAGATAAAAATGTTTACTAACCACCCCGCCTTTTAGGCACCCCTCCAAAGGAGGGGAAGTTGTGACAATCGATCTAAAATAAAAGCTAACGATTTGATTTTCTTTGTTTTTTAATGGAAAGACAATTGAGCGATTTCCAAAAGGTTTGTAGGCTTGTCCGCCTGTTCTTGAGTTTGTACCGCCTTTGCTTAACAATCCGTATTCTAAACAAGTATTAATTAGCTTTTCATCTTTTCTTGCTCCATGATGGAACTGCCCAGAGTTAAAACCTATGTCTAATTTTTCAAAGTCTAAATTTCTGCTGCTGCAATATTCTTTAGCTGGTGGACTATTAAATATGGCTTTTCTAAAACTTAAATACATTTTTTCTAAGAACGTTATATGTTCTAGGTTGTGAGTTATATGTTTTGCTGTTGTTGTTGGTATTGGTTGTAATTGGCTCATTGACTCATTGGCTAAACTGGCACATTTTAAAATGGCTTCGTGTTTGGTTAACTTTTCATAGTCTTGAACAAATTGGATAACATCGCCTTTTTTATCGCAAGCGTGGCATTTGTATTTATTTTGGGTAAAACTTACTTGTAAACTCGCTGTTTTATCCTCATGAAACGGACAACGGAGCATGTTGTTTTTGTTTGGATTTAGATTGTAGTGTTGTAGTACTTCCGCAATTGTTAGCCTTGATTTTATTTCTTCTATGCTCATGCTTTTTGTGGTGTTAGGATAATTTTTTCGTTTTCATAGCGTACTATCATGGTGGTATTTGCTATAAATCCTAGTTCTTCTAACCATATTCCGTTTAAACGTATTTCGGCTACGTGTTTGCTTTTTCTATAGGCTCTCGGGCTGTATTTGCTATAGACTTTGAGTTGTTTTGTTTTCATGTGTGAAATTTTATTAAAAAATATGTTACATTTTTTTTACACAGCAAAAATATAAAAAGTAATTATATTGTTACATATTTATTTCTTATTTTTTTACATATTGCTTAATTGTTGCTATTTTGTAACTTTGTAGTGTCAAAAAGAAAGATTATGGATATTGCAGAACAAATAAAGAAGATTAGAAAAGAAAAAGGGTTTTCTCAACAAGATGTTGCAGATAAGCTTTCAATGAATAGAGTGCAATATAATCGCATAGAAACAGGAAAGAGTGATCCAACAATGAATATTCTACAAAGAATTGCAGATGTTTTAGAAATTGAAGTTGTGCAATTTTTTGAAGCTAAAAAGAATAATAAAGAAATTCATTCTATTGATGAGCCTACTTTACAAAGAGCAAAATTATTAGATGAATTAGATGAAATACAAAAAAGTTCTATTTGCACTATGATAGATACTGCTATTGCAAATAAAAGACTTAAAGAAGCTTTGAGTAATGCAATGAATATATAAAACAGCAAAACCACTCCTTTTTACAGAGTGGTTTTTGCTTTTTTATTATTTGCTACGAGGTCAGGAGACCATCGTAGAGCTATTCGTTTTCATTAGAACTCCTCGAAGAGCTGGGGAGACCATCGTAGAGCATCACGGTTTCATAAGAACACCTCGAAGAGCTGGTTTTTGATTAATTATTAAATATTATTTCTAAGTTTAAGATTGCTTTACTAACTAGCTTCTGCTTTAACAACGCTTTCTTATTCTTAAAAACAAATTACTTGAATATGTTTTGTATTTCCTTACGGCAAACCGTAGTCTTAAAAATGTAAAGATGTAATATGTTTTTTTACTACTGTTTTTAATAATCTTTTTCTATAAAACAACAAAAGCACCCTTTTTTACAAGAGTGCTTTTTGCTTTTTTATTTATAGCTCAAAGTGAGGACACTTTGCGCAGCTGGTGTGACCATCGTAGAGCATCACGGTTTCATGAGAACACTTAGCCGAGCTGGGTTAATTCCATGTTTCCCAAAAAGGTGGTGGGTTGTTTAATTCTCCTAAAATAATTGCTAAAATAATTGAACCGAACAATGAAATTATAATATAAATACCTGCAATAAAGTTTAATCTTTTAATTTTGTATTGTTCTTTACTACGCAAAGCATCTTCAATCTCGACTATGTTTATGTGTTTGTTATATCTAATAACTATAAAAAGTAAAATAGGTAATGAGATAAATAAAGTATACCATTTATTTTCAAAAAGCAATAAATTGAAAAAATATTGTATTGAAATCAAAGCCGCAATGCCATTTAAAGATAAACATGCTACTGTTAAAGCTTGACCTGAAAATTCATTTAAGTCTTTTTCATATCTCCTATAAAAAGAATAACAGTTGTAGTAAACCACATCTATGAAGTATATTTTTCTATTTTCCATCTATTTGTTTTTCAATGATTTCTCCTATGCTTGTGTCAAATGTTACAGCCAAAACAAAATTAGATATAAAATAAACTCCTGCAATAGCTTGTCCAACTCCAGTTGGAGAAAGAGCTAAAACTGCCATTGTTGTATCTAATCCATTTGATATATTTAATCCATTATTTGCAATGTCATAAACAGCTAAACCGACTCCAACAGCTCCTAAGGTTCTTCCTGTTATTTTGAGAGTTTTGGATAATTTACCTATAGTTGCTGTATTATAATTTCCTAAAGGAACATAAATTTTTTTGCTTAAAATTACCTTTTCAAAAACAACATTTGAAGTATGGCCTGAATATAATTGAGAAGCATATCTTGTTCCGCTTAAATAAGCAGCCTCTAGTGGTTTTTGAATGATTTTAGATTTTCCAGAAAGACTTCTGAACATCAATGATATTTGATGATAATCTGCACCTGAACTTGCTTTTGATTTCCCTGTCACAACAACTTCATTAAGTGGATAAGTAGGGTCTCCATTATTATCCCAGACTACACCATTATTAGGGTCTGTATATGTAGGTCCAATGTATTCATAATCATTAGGTAGGATAGTGTTTTTGTTTACATTTGGATCAAAAATAACATTACCTCTATTGTCACGGTAGTAATCTGAAATTTTGTTGTTTTCTATAAACTCGCTTAAGCCAGAAGGGTCATTAAAATAAAGAGGGTTGTTTAGAGCAAAACGATAGGGAGTTATTGAATGTGTGAATTCACTAAGTTTGTCTATTGAATTAAACCTACCAATAGCAGGATCATATTGACGATAATCCATAGCGGTAACATTAAGCCCTAATTCACTTTGCCACTCCTGTCCGTTGTATTTATAGTTATAATTAGGTTGTGCATTATTAGAATTATACCCTTCATGTTTCAGTCCAAATGGGTAGTAATGACTTTCTTCTAGAATCGCACTGAAACGTATAAGTCTTGCACATGGAGGATGGTTGCCTTTCTGTCGTTTCTATCGGGCAATTCCTGTATGTGTTCATTACCTAAAATTCCATTTTTGTCAATGTCCGAATAGCTCACCCTAATGTTTCCTAAGTGGTCTGTATAGTTGAATACATAACTATAGCTGTTTTCGCTATATTGGTATTTTACATAGCCTTCTGCGTGTGGAAAAAACTCTAATCGGTTGTCTTTGTACTGGAAGCCAGCCAAATAAGTAGTCTTATTGGTTACAGGTGTAGGAAAAGGATTGTCCCATGTAGCTTCTGGTGTTGATGTCACTCTTTTTTCTAGTTTTGTTCCTATTGCATTGTAAATATAGAAAAAACGTTGATTTTATAATAATTTTTGATACAGTATTGATTTGTTTTTAAAAATAAAAGCGTAGCCACTTTATAAAACAACAAAACCACTCCTTTTTACAGAGTGGTTTTGCTTTTTTACGTTGTGGGCACAAGCAAGATGCTTGCGCCAGCGTGGGGGCTAAAGTTTTTATTTCAATCTTTAGATTTTCCTCTTTGCTCTATTTCAATAACCTTTTCTTCTGCTTTAATATCGTCTATGCTTATTATGTCAGATATGTTTTCAATTGCTCCTCCATAAAAATAGTGTTTAATATTGCCGAAATAACCAATAAGACCTACATAATGTCCGTTAAAATATGAAATATTTTTTTCATTTATTTTACTTTTATCTAAGTATAAAACAAAACAATTTTTCATGTTGTTATAATATAAATCATCTTTTGACAAAAACAATCTAATTTCTTCTCCTTCAATATATTTAAGAAATCCTGTTGTTGAAACCCATTTACCATCATATTTTTCAGGATTAGCTATTAAACTTATCATAGAATATCTAGTTGAATTCAATTCCTTTTCTTGTGAAAAAGTATTAATTGTAATTAGAAAATAAAATATAATAATTGATGATCTCATAGATTGTATTTTAATAAGGTTGGTTTTATTATTTATTGTTGTCATAAGTATAGCGTAATTGTAGAGGGAGTCCTGTTGAACTATCAATGATCGTAGGGTCGACAAGTGGTCTTACATTTGGGCTAACTAGGTTTACTCTTCCTGTACTTCCTGGTTGGCTGGGAATATTTACTCCTCCTATATTTTTTTTTGTTGATCTAATAGGAGAGCCTCCTTTTTGATAAACATCATGAACAAATAGTTGTCCATTTGGTGTAACTAAATAAACTGGAATTCGAACTCCTCTTTTTCCTCTAAAATCAATTCCTCCGCCAAATTGAGCTGGAGCTGTGTCTCCAGAATCAGATTGTAATTTGTTATCTCCAGGATCATCTTCATCACCATGTGTATGTATTAATCCTGCTAATTCAGCAAAATCAGGAACATCATCTAATCCAAATAGAATAGGATATACTGTCCCTTTATTTTTTTTAGCACTTTTACTATATACAACTTGTCCTTTAGGACTTGTGTAAGAATACTTTCCATTCTTCTTTTTGTAAATAGCAGCTCCTAATTCTGTTTTATTGATAATAGAAATTCCATTATACTGCATTGCAAAATCAATTGCGGCTGTATCAATTGAATCAAAATCAAATCCTGGACCACCTAATTTCTTGTTCTGTTTAGCTTTTTTAAATTCGCCATTACCATTGTTAACCCAATGAGTTGTTCCGCTTCCTGAATTATTCCATGCATCCTGCATCCAACTTGGCATTTCGGAATCTGCCCCAGAAGGGTCAGCCCAAAACACAGGGTTATTATCAAATGCACTATATGGGGACATGCCAAAATGCACAATAGGATCTTGATTTACCCAACGCCCAATAGCAGGGTCATAGTCTCTCATATCCATGTCATACATATTCAATCCTAACTCTGTTTGTAGTTCTTTACCGTTGTATTTATACTGGTATCGTCCTGCATCGCTTTTTTTCTCGCGCGAGTGTTCCGTATTGCTCGTGTGAGCAATATGTAAATGCGTGTAAGTATGTAATTTTAGACATCCCATTGCTTAAAAATAATCTTTTTATTTTCAATTGAAAAAAAAAGATGTTGCTTTATTTTTGAGTTATTCGCTTTGTATTCGTGTTTGTGATTTCAATAAATATGTTTAGATTTGTTTTGATTCTTCTCATTTAAGAATTTTATAAATTAATATTACTTACTCTTGCAAGGAGATTAAAAGTGAGGCTTTACGGTCTCACTTTTTTAATTTATTACTTTTATTTCTCCAGGTTACAATTTCAGGTAAATACTGATTTTACTGCGTTTCCCGTTAGTTGGCTGCTATGTTAAAACGGTTCGCTCTCTTTTTTTATACGATTGCCAATTTTATTTTCAATTGAAAGAAAAAGGTGGTAGCAATCGTATAAAAAAAGAGAGCTTTACTTAATCGGTTTTTGTGCTAACACCCCCAAGCACCGCAAAAAAGACGTAACGAAGTGGAGTTTTTTTGAGGAGCGTCGGGTCGGTGTTGCGGCAATGCAAAAGCCACCACAGACCGTGAACAAAACGTAACGGAGTGCAGTTTTGTGAAGGGCTGTGAGCGTGTAACGGACACGAGGAAAACAATAATCAAACTAGTGGCTCTGCCACACCTTGCCGAGTGGATGGCTGTAGCAGAGAGCAACCGCCCAAAACACAAGGGGCGACAGCGAGAAAGACGGCAAAACGTAGCTTGTCGGAGTTTTGTGGTCTTTTTTGATGTAGTAGCCCCGACGAGCGTAGGGTAGTGAACGTGCGAAGACGAGGAGCGCAGCCAACAACAAAAAAGCTTCTTGAAGTCAAGAGGCTTTTTTGATGGTGGCAAGTGGTCTGTGGAATGGAGAGAGGCACGAACGACTGGAACAGCCGAGCGAAGCAAAGTGAACGACCGAAGGGAGACCGCTTGATTGCCTTTTGTTTTATTGCTTTTTGTGATTAAAGACTAAAAGTTAAATGAGGGTTATACTTTATCTATGGCTTTGATATGACTTTGATACGGCTTTAATACGGCTTTGATACGGAGTAGTAGTTTTTTATTTATTTCATTGGATGATGAATTTGTATTGCATTTTGCAGGGCTTTTATTCCGGATTGTTTGTATTTTTCTGTAGTGTCTAAATGTTTGTGTCCTGCAAATTCTTGTACTATTCTTAAGTTGTTGTTTTTGGCTAATAAATTGGTGATTACACTTTGTCTAATGGTGATGCTTGTTAACTTTTTATTGAACTGATTTTGATACGTTGTCACTAAATAATGAATGTCATCTGTTGTTATGGGTGTGCCTAATTTACCTAATAGTAAAGCGTTTTTATCGTTTCTAAGTGTTTTTAGCTCATTTCTGTCTTTAGTGAGGTATTGATGTAGTAAAAAGATTTGCTCGGCTTTGAGTGGTAAAATTCTACTATTGGTTAATCCTGTTTTTGCAATGTGTATTTGTGCTTTTTCTAGATCAATATCGTTTGTTTTGAGTTGTTGTATTTCTCCAGGTTTTAAAGCTTGATTGACTAGTAAACTCAGTATAATTTTGTTTCTTTTTTCTAAAATAGGATAACGTTCTTTTCTAGGTTGGAGTAGTAGTTCGAGCTCTTTTTCTGTGAATAAATCTTGTAATTGTATTGGGTCTTCTTTGCTGTCTCTTAGTTTTATGCTTAGGGTTGGATTGTCTTTTCGTTTGCCTGTTTCAATTAAAAACTGATAGTATTTTTTGAGTGCTGCTACAGCTCTGTTTGTACTTTTCGGATTGTAGTTTTTTCGTAAATGAGCTACATATTCCATTATTTTTTGATAGTTGTATTTTTCTGTATTTTTATTGATGCTTCTAAATTTTTGTATTTCATAATTGTAGTTTTTGACTGTCGATGGTTGTAAGTTTTGGTGTAAATAATCGTGTAAATTCATGTGTCATTGTTTTAGTTTTAGGTGGTTTATTTTAGTATAAATTTGAGTTGTCTTTAGTTGGTCATGTCCTAAAAAATCCCGCACCATTTCTACGCTCATATCGTTTTCTAATAAATGGGTTGCAATGGAATGTCGAAGCGAGTGTAAACAGATTTTTTGTTGTTTTAAAAGCAGATTTCTTTTGCTTATTTTCTTAAATTGATTGTAAATACTATTGCCTAATAATCGGTTTCCATCTGGAGTAATTAAAAAACTATCTTGGTCTTTTTTTCTGTATTGAAAACTTTCTACATAGTATTTTTTTAAGTCTTTGGTGATGCTTTTTGTTAATGGAATAACTCTTCTTTTCTTGCCTTTTCCTTTTCTTATAAAGAGTAATTTTTTAGAAAAATGAATGTCTTTTATATTCAAATTTTGTACTTCGGTTCTTCTGAGTCCACAACCATAACACAAGTGTATAATGGTGGTTTCTAGTTGGTTTTGACAAGAAGCGTAAAGGATTTTTATCTCTTCTACAGTGAGCGTTGCTCTTGTTTTATTTTGTGGTGTTTTTACTTTTAATAGGAACGGATTTTTATTGATTTGTTGTGTTCTTTCTAAGTATTCAAAAAAGAGTTTTATAGCGAGTAGTTGACTTTTTATGTAGGCTTCACTGAGTTTTCCAATGCCTCTTGTTTTTGGTTTTTCTTGTAAATAGCGATGATAGTTTGCTATGTGTTTTGGTTTTATTTTTTGTGGATTTTCTTTGCTGTAATGGAGTAGTTTTTTTACAAATTTCGGATATTCATTTACTGCATTTTTGCTATAGCCTAAGTTTTGTAATTCTTTTCTAAAGTTGAAAATAATGTCTTCCATAGTATACCTATGATTGTTTGTTCATTAGTTTTTATTGTTTACCTATGGTATTCACGAACCACTTCGTTAGGTTTTAGGTTGTGACTTTTTGGGAATTGAGACAATAAACTAGTAATTAGTTGTTAGTGACTAGTAATTAGTAAGTTGTGTTAATTTTAATTGTCCCAAGATTGTCCCAAATTGTCTCACTATTCTGTTGTGTTTGGTCGTAGCTTCTCAATTTGTAATAATAATTTTTCTTTTATTTTAATTCTAAGTTTTTGATAATCATCCCAATAGTCTACTTTGTAACATATTTTTCTTAAGTTTCCTTTGTTCATTGTAATTAAATATTCTAGTTCTACTAATTGAATGATAAAACGACTACATTGACTTTTACTCATATTAAACGCTTGTCTAATTTCTCTTTGTGTAAAGTCTTTCTCTTGTGTTTTGAGGTGTTTTTTTAGTTTTTCAAAGAACTGTCTTAAAGAGCCGTCGAGTTCATCTACTTTTAAAATGATGCTTTCAAAAAGGACTTCTGTAGCTTGTTGTAAATCTTCGATTTGTGTGATTAATTTATCGTTTTTAAGTGCTCTATCTCTCTGATTTAAAAGGGTGATTTGCCTCACAATGCTTTGGAACATTTCGTTTAATCGTCTTATTTTGTGTACTTCTTGTGGTAGTTCTAGCTTAGTTGCATAAGGGTTTATGACGTCATAATTTTGTAATGCTCTAACTATTTGTTGTAGTTTATTGCGTGCTTTCTCCTGGTCTTTTGGTTCAATTTCTCCAGCATATTTTTTGTTTTGATAGTCAATAATTCTTCTGCTTTGTGCTGTGCTTTCATCGATTGCTAATAAAAAACTTCTACTCATATTGTCTTCGTAAATTTCTCCCTTTGTGGTGGCTGATAAACTACTAAACACGCCTTTTACTTCTTTTTTTGTCGATTTGATATTGCCTTTTTTGTCTTTGATACTTACCGAACTGGATAACCTTTGATTACTGATTAACTCTCGCATGGCAAACATGGCTTCTTCTTTTAGTCCGTCTAAATCTTCTATAATTAAGAGTTTGTTTACCAGTTCATATTCGCCCCAATTGTATAAAGAACTTTCTGTTATTCTTGTAAATCGAAGTACGTCTTCTTGTGGTATAATATCGGCTATTTTACTGATTAAATGTGTTTTTCCGCTTCCGCTTGAACCTTGTACGATTGCGTGTAAGGGTTGTTTTGTTTTGTAGGAACTGGCAATAATAAATAGTAATAGTCTGCTGTTTTCTTCTCCAACTATTCCGCTTTGTTCTATCAGTTTGTTCAATTCTTGTAGTAGGTTTTCTTGTTGTAGAAAGGTTATCGGTTGTCCGTTATTGGTTATCTGTTTTTTGGATTCTGGAGTAGCTTTTTGTACTTCCTGTTTTGGTTCAACTTTTATAGTTTGCTTCGCCAGTTCGCCATTAAAATGGCTCGTGTCTTCAATTGAAAAAGAAGAGATTGCTTCCTGCTTCGTTTCTCTCGTAGTCGCAATGACATCCTTTCTTTGTTCGATTAAGTGTGTTAGTATTTCACTTTCATGACCTTGTAATAAACTATTGATGTCTTCTTCTTGTGGTGTTTCTACTTGGCTTATTTTGGCTTTTGGGTGTAACTCTCGCAGTATTTCAGCGTATTTGGTAACGGCTTCGTTTCCTGCTTTATCGCCATCAAAAAAGAAAATGATTTCTTCTAACTGTTTTAAGGGTTTTAAAGCGTTTAGGATTTCTTCGTTTAGTCCGTTAGTTCCGTAGCAGGTTAATAGTGAGTAGTTTGCTGCGATTGCATCGATTTGTAATAAACTAGCTGTATCAATAATAGCTTCAGTAAGTAGTAATTTCTTTGTGTCTGGGTTGGGATAATTAGGATATAAACCTTGTCGGTTCTTCAGATAAAAATGTTTACTAACCACCCCGCCTTTTAGGCACCCCTCCAAAGGAGGGGAAGTTGTGACAATCGATCTAAAATAAAAGCTAACGATTTGATTTTCTTTGTTTTTTAATGGAAAGACAATTGAGCGATTTCCAAAAGGTTTGTAGGCTTGTCCGCCTGTTCTTGAGTTTGTACCGCCTTTGCTTAACAATCCGTATTCTAAACAAGTATTAATTAGCTTTTCATCTTTTCTTGCTCCATGATGGAACTGCCCAGAGTTAAAACCTATGTCTAATTTTTCAAAGTCTAAATTTCTGCTGCTGCAATATTCTTTAGCTGGTGGACTATTAAATATGGCTTTTCTAAAACTTAAATACATTTTTTCTAAGAACGTTATATGTTCTAGGTTGTGAGTTATATGTTTTGCTGTTGTTGTTGGTATTGGTTGTAATTGGCTCATTGACTCATTGGCTAAACTGGCACATTTTAAAATGGCTTCGTGTTTGGTTAACTTTTCATAGTCTTGAACAAATTGGATAACATCGCCTTTTTTATCGCAAGCGTGGCATTTGTATTTATTTTGGGTAAAACTTACTTGTAAACTCGCTGTTTTATCCTCATGAAACGGACAACGGAGCATGTTGTTTTTGTTTGGATTTAGATTGTAGTGTTGTAGTACTTCCGCAATTGTTAGCCTTGATTTTATTTCTTCTATGCTCATGCTTTTTGTGGTGTTAGGATAATTTTTTCGTTTTCATAGCGTACTATCATGGTGGTATTTGCTATAAATCCTAGTTCTTCTAACCATATTCCGTTTAAACGTATTTCGGCTACGTGTTTGCTTTTTCTATAGGCTCTCGGGCTGTATTTGCTATAGACTTTGAGTTGTTTTGTTTTCATGTGTGAAATTTTATTAAAAAATATGTTACATTTTTTTTACACAGCAAAAATATAAAAAGTAATTATATTGTTACATATTTATTTCTTATTTTTTTACATATTGCTTAATTGTTGCTATTTTGTAACTTTGTAGTGTCAAAAAGAAAGATTATGGATATTGCAGAACAAATAAAGAAGATTAGAAAAGAAAAAGGGTTTTCTCAACAAGATGTTGCAGATAAGCTTTCAATGAATAGAGTGCAATATAATCGCATAGAAACAGGAAAGAGTGATCCAACAATGAATATTCTACAAAGAATTGCAGATGTTTTAGAAATTGAAGTTGTGCAATTTTTTGAAGCTAAAAAGAATAATAAAGAAATTCATTCTATTGATGAGCCTACTTTACAAAGAGCAAAATTATTAGATGAATTAGATGAAATACAAAAAAGTTCTATTTGCACTATGATAGATACTGCTATTGCAAATAAAAGACTTAAAGAAGCTTTGAGTAATGCAATGAATATATAAAACAGCAAAACCACTCCTTTTTACAGAGTGGTTTTTGCTTTTTTATTATTTGCTACGAGGTCAGGAGACCATCGTAGAGCTATTCGTTTTCATTAGAACTCCTCGAAGAGCTGGGGAGACCATCGTAGAGCATCACGGTTTCATAAGAACACCTCGAAGAGCTGGTTTTTGATTAATTATTAAATATTATTTCTAAGTTTAAGATTGCTTTACTAACTAGCTTCTGCTTTAACAACGCTTTCTTATTCTTAAAAACAAATTACTTGAATATGTTTTGTATTTCCTTACGGCAAACCGTAGTCTTAAAAATGTAAAGATGTAATATGTTTTTTTACTACTGTTTTTAATAATCTTTTTCTATAAAACAACAAAAGCACCCTTTTTTACAAGAGTGCTTTTTGCTTTTTTATTTATAGCTCAAAGTGAGGACACTTTGCGCAGCTGGTGTGACCATCGTAGAGCATCACGGTTTCATGAGAACACTTAGCCGAGCTGGGTTAATTCCATGTTTCCCAAAAAGGTGGTGGGTTGTTTAATTCTCCTAAAATAATTGCTAAAATAATTGAACCGAACAATGAAATTATAATATAAATACCTGCAATAAAGTTTAATCTTTTAATTTTGTATTGTTCTTTACTACGCAAAGCATCTTCAATCTCGACTATGTTTATGTGTTTGTTATATCTAATAACTATAAAAAGTAAAATAGGTAATGAGATAAATAAAGTATACCATTTATTTTCAAAAAGCAATAAATTGAAAAAATATTGTATTGAAATCAAAGCCGCAATGCCATTTAAAGATAAACATGCTACTGTTAAAGCTTGACCTGAAAATTCATTTAAGTCTTTTTCATATCTCCTATAAAAAGAATAACAGTTGTAGTAAACCACATCTATGAAGTATATTTTTCTATTTTCCATCTATTTGTTTTTCAATGATTTCTCCTATGCTTGTGTCAAATGTTACAGCCAAAACAAAATTAGATATAAAATAAACTCCTGCAATAGCTTGTCCAACTCCAGTTGGAGAAAGAGCTAAAACTGCCATTGTTGTATCTAATCCATTTGATATATTTAATCC
The DNA here is from genome assembly GCF_021650975.2 of Flavobacterium jumunjinense. Classification (NCBI taxonomy): domain Bacteria; kingdom Pseudomonadati; phylum Bacteroidota; class Flavobacteriia; order Flavobacteriales; family Flavobacteriaceae; genus Flavobacterium; species Flavobacterium jumunjinense. The sequence goes on along the minus strand of NZ_CP091285.1, from coordinate 503,669 downwards.
ATTATTTGCAATGTCATAAACAGCTAAACCGACTCCAACAGCTCCTAAGGTTCTTCCTGTTATTTTGAGAGTTTTGGATAATTTACCTATAGTTGCTGTATTATAATTTCCTAAAGGAACATAAATTTTTTTGCTTAAAATTACCTTTTCAAAAACAACATTTGAAGTATGGCCTGAATATAATTGAGAAGCATATCTTGTTCCGCTTAAATAAGCAGCCTCTAGTGGTTTTTGAATGATTTTAGATTTTCCAGAAAGACTTCTGAACATCAATGATATTTGATGATAATCTGCACCTGAACTTGCTTTTGATTTCCCTGTCACAACAACTTCATTAAGTGGATAAGTAGGGTCTCCATTATTATCCCAGACTACACCATTATTAGGGTCTGTATATGTAGGTCCAATGTATTCATAATCATTAGGTAGGATAGTGTTTTTGTTTACATTTGGATCAAAAATAACATTACCTCTATTGTCACGGTAGTAATCTGAAATTTTGTTGTTTTCTATAAACTCGCTTAAGCCAGAAGGGTCATTAAAATAAAGAGGGTTGTTTAGAGCAAAACGATAGGGAGTTATTGAATGTGTGAATTCACTAAGTTTGTCTATTGAATTAAACCTACCAATAGCAGGATCATATTGACGATAATCCATAGCGGTAACATTAAGCCCTAATTCACTTTGCCACTCCTGTCCGTTGTATTTATAGTTATAATTAGGTTGTTGATTATTAGAATTATACCCTTCATGTTTCAGTCCAAATGGGTAGTAATGACTTTCTTCTAAGATTTCATCGGCTTGAATACTATCGTTACCGTCAATGTCCGAATAGCTCACTCTAACATTACCTAAATGATCGGTGTAATTGAAAACGTAACTGTAAGCACCTGCTGTGTTTTTAACATAGCCTTCTGCTTGTGGAAAAAATTGCAATACATTGTTTTTGTATTGAAATCCACCTGCGAGATAATTGGTATTGGTTGTTGTTGTGTTTTCGATCACTATTTTGCTTACTTTTTGTCCTGTTGCATTGTAAATATATTCAATTCTATTGGTTCCTACAACTATTTTTGTTGGTAAATTAAGATGATTATATTGTATGTTAGTAATGCCTTTGTTGTTGTCTTTGGTCATGTTTCCATTGGCATCATAGAAAAAGTCATTGTCGGTATTGGTTCCGTCTTTAAAGCCTTGTGGCGAATTGGAACTGTCGTCTACTTTTACCAATTGGTTTTTAATATTGGTATCGTAAGTGTATACTAAGTTATCGATATTTGGACTATATCCAGGGTCATTTACAGTTCCAAATCGGTTTAATGTTTTAATGTTTCCATTTTTATCGTAAGTTAAAGCTTCTTTATAATCGTTTAGTGCTGTTACTTCTCCTACTTTAGAATAGTTCGCGTCTAACAATCGATTTAAACCATCATAGGTGTATTCGTATTTTCTTAGTTTATTATCGCTACTGGTTTTCCAGTAGGTCTCGGCTATGTTTCCGTTGAACAAGGCTTTCGAAGCATCAGTTGGGTTTTCATAGCTAATTTTAAAAGCAAATAAATCGGTACCTATATTGTCTACATCATTAATGGCTTTCAGCCATCCTCTAATGTTGTAAGTGTAATCTACTTTTTGTAGTCCATTAGCAGTTGCGTTAACATCTTCACCGCCTACGTTTTTGCTAATCAACTGTCCTAGTTCGTCGTAGGTGTTTTTGCTAATTAATTGCTCTGGCAGACTGTTAATTTGCTGTTTGTGTAGCGTTAAACGGTCTTGAGCAGAGTAGGAGAAACGATCGGTAATTGTTGTTGTTGAACCGTTGGTGTCATATTTATGCTTAGTAATGGTATATTCTGTTTTTCCAGCCCAATCGAGTTTGCTATCTACTTCGGTAAAACCACCTAAATAGTTGTCGGTATGACTGCGTATGGGTCTGTAACGATCGTCGTAAACAGTATATGATACTTCGGAAGCGTTTGGATTGTTTACATCTAACACTTTTACCCAAGAACCTGTTGGTAGTCCTTTTAACTTACTCGCTGTTGCAACCGTGTTTTGTCCTTCAATTTGTGTTGGAAGTGGTACTGTTAAGAAATCATAATTGTCATAGTAGTTTTTGGTTAATATGTCATTGGCATTTAAAGCAAAAGTATTTACTCCCGCAGTAATGCTATTTTGATTGCTTTTTCTGTAGTTTTGTGAAACGGGCATTTGTTTCCAACCGGTTTGTGTTACTCTTCCAAAGGTGTCATATTCGGTAACCATCCAGCCAATAGTTGCTCCTCCATAGGGTGTGAAAGCGGGTCCTGTAGCTACAGGTCGGTCTAGTTTGTCATAGATAATAAACTCCCATTGTTTTCCGGGTAATTTTTTTTCTACTAAACGGTTACGATAATCGTATTTGTATTGGTAATATAAGCCATCTATATCGGACCAAGTGATGGATTGACTTGGTTCTGATAGTGGTGGAGCAACATATGTTAAATTACCAAATTGGTCGTAGATGTAGTAGGTTTCATGGGGATCTCCGTTATTATAAGCGCGTTTTAGTACCACTTGACCTTCTTTGTTTTTGTACTCTTCGGTAGTGTTATTTTTACCTGATGTCCAATTTTCATCTTTAGTAATGGTCTTATATAACTCATCAACTTGATAATAACCGTTATCATGAATAGATGTGTTAAATAATCCTAATGTTGCATTCCAGGTAGCTGTAGCGTAAAAAAGCCTAACTTGGTCGTTTGTTGTATTGGTTTGGTAATCGAATTTAATTTCTTTACCGCTTCCCATTGCCCAAGCGTCTCCAGGAGCTGCTTGCTTGAAGACACGTCCTAAAGGAGAAGGTTCTAGTTCTTTTTTACTAAAAGGATTGGTTGTTCCACCGTTGTAGGAACTATAAAAAGTACTTAATTCGGTAAGGGTTGTTGCCCCATCGGTATAGTTTAAACTAGGGGTTTTATTTGGAAAGGGTAAATATTCTTCAATTTGTCTTCCAAAGTTATCATAGGCTATGTGGGTAACTATGTCTTTCCCTGTGTTGGATTGTTGGTGTGCAATTTGTTGAATGGGTCTTCCAAGTCCGTCAAAGTAACTCACTTGTACGTTAGCAACGCTTACATCGGGACTGGTTATAGCCGATGTAGTGGCTTGCTTGTAAGTTTTGCTTTTCACCCAGTTTTGATCTTGACTTTGGCTTAAAGCAAGAATTGGGATAAGGGTTAGTATGTATACTATTTTTTTCATAAATAATAATTTATCTCATTTATTAAACACCCCGCCTTTCAGGCACCCCTCTAAGAGAGGGGAATTGAATGCTGTGTGTTTTTATTTTTGCGTTTTGCTGTTCTATTGTTTTTTTAAACACCCCGCCTTTCAGGCACCCCTCTAAGAGAGGGGAATTGAATGCTGTGTGTTTTTATTTTTGCGTTTTGCTGTTCTATTGTGTTTTTAAACACCCCGCCTTTCAGGCACCCCTCTGAGAGAGGGGAATTGAACGCTGTGTGTTTTTATTTTTGCGTTTTGTTGTTCTACTATGTTTTTATTCCCCTCCTTTGGAGGGGTGCCCATCGGGCGGGGTGGTTTACTTAATTACACCCGTATTTTTCAATAATAAAATGTTCTAATTCTTTCATAACGTTGTCTAAATCGTGTAGTATTCTAAAATTTGTGGTTTTAAAAATAAGTACACCTTGAGATAGCATATAGTTTTCTCTTTTTAAATCATAGTTTTCTTTATTATTGTGGCTTTCACCATCTATTTCAATAACAAGTCCTAGCTTTTTTATATAAAAGTCAACGATATAGTTTCCTATAATTTTTTGTCTATCAAAATCAATTCCCCAAAAACTTTTGTTTCTAACTTGTTTCCAAAACACAACTTCGGCAAAATTATATCCTTTTCTAAGGGACTTTGCTCTGTTTTTTAATTCAGGATTATAAGGAAGTTTTAGAACATTTTCTTTAATGGATTTGTCGTTTATTTTGGCTGTTATTTTTGTTTGCATGGCTTGTATTTTTTAAACACCTCGTCTTTCGGATGCTTTTCTGTTTTTTATTGTATTCTATTTTTAACCACCCCGCCTTTCAGGCACCCCTCCATGGGAGGGGAATTGAACGTTGTGTGTTTTATTTTTCTATCATGTTTTTAACCACTCCGTCCTTCGGACACCCCTCCAAAGGAGGGGAAGGGTTGGATTAATTTTTATAATGATATTCGTTCTCACTTAAAATATTTTCGTTTTTATCTTTTACAAATTGTAAACGATTAAAATTATCATAATGATAGGTGATTTTATCTCCTTTAGGATCGGTTACAGTGCTTAGACCAATGAGCGGTTTGTGTGTGTAGGTAGTAACCATTGCATTGGGTAAAGCAACTCGTAAAGCATCTAATGCAGTAATTAAATTGCCTTCATTGGTACCATTAGAAAGTGTTTGCAAATTGGCTACATAACTTTGCACTTGTGCATAGGTTGCGTTTTCTATTTTTGCAATAGGTAGGGTTTTGTTATAGCCCCAAATGTAGCAAATAGGGTGTCCGCCTTCTTGTTGCACTTCTAGAGGATTACCATTTGTATTATCTAGTACATTATATTTCACTCTTGTTTCTGTAATAGCACTTCCTTTGGCTGTTTTTACTTCTTTAGGAGCTAAAATGCCATTGCCCCAGTCTTTGTAAATGGTCTTTTGTTCGGCTAGTTTTTCAGTACCTTTAAAGGACTGCGTAACTAATGGTGTGCCTATTTTGTGCTGGTTTTTTAAACCTTGTACAACTGGTTCTGTTGCTGTTTCTGGATCCATCGGATAGAAAAACGTACTTTTTAAGGTTTCGTTGTTAGAATTGGTAACCCATTGTTCTTTTAAAAGATTATGAATAGGACTATTGTATTTGTATTCTGTTTTTGTTTCAAAAATTCCTGTTGGAAGGTGTTCTTTTTCGGTTACCGATTTTACATTCATAACACCGCCTCCAATGTAGTAGTGTTTGAATTTGTAGATTTTACCATTATGTCCAAAATCAATATCAGGTACTGTAGTAGATAGCATAAAAGGTTTTACAAAAGAATAATAATATTCTTTAGGTGTGCTCTGTTGGTTTAAGATTGTAACATTATTTGCTGATGATGGATAGCCATCAACAGTAGGATCTATCCAACCACTACCCACATAATTTGGGATGTTATAATTTGTTATAATTTCTTTTATAAGAGAAAAATCAGTAGGACTATTTTGTTTGTAATATTTAACTTCTAGGGGTTTCCCTCTTAGCCATTCATTATCGGTCTGCGGAATTAAAGGGTAATTATAGAATTGACCTTCATTTACATACTTAGTAAATTTATATTCTATTTTGTGTGTTTCATTAGGCGATTCAATAAACTCTGTTACTTCAGAATAGCCTGCATGATTTTTTGGTGTTGGATGTAAATAATTAACAGATAGTCCTATAATAGGAACATCTGTATTTGGGAGTGTACCATGACTTACACGCAAATCTTCAAAACCAAAAAGTAAACCACTTGAAGTTGTAATGCCAAATGAATCATAAGGCTCTTTTTTATTGTATTCATATCTTTTTTTTGTTTGGTTTCCATTATTATCTACTGTTATAATTTCTTTTACTCTATTTCCACCAATAATCATTTTTTCACTAGAAGGGATTACTTCTTCTCTCCAGTGCATTGCCATAGTAAATTCATTAAATGCACCTTGTTTTTCTTTAATACGTTGCGCTTTTAACGTGTAAGCGCCTGCTTCTGTAGATCGAATCAAATCAAAAGCAGGAAAGTTAAAAGGAATTGGTGGATTCAAATTACTAGCATTGGAAGGGACTAATTGTAAATTAAAAGGTAAGCCAGTATCTGGATTACTTCCTGGATCTCCCATCTCTAAACCAAAACCAGATTGATTGCTACCATAAATATAGGTTGAGTTTCCAACGAATGCGTTAGGGTATCTGCGTTTTACGAAAAACAATGGAGTTTCATAGGTTTGTAGATACCAAGGTGTGCCTGGAGGACTTGTTTTGAAATCATCTGACTCGAAAAAATTCACCGACTTAGGGATCGTTGGGTTACTGAATAAATTATACGTGTCTGTCATAAAAAGAGGCGTCTTACATTCGTTAGCTTCATAAGTATATTCAGAATAGCCTTTGGTAGGGTAAATTACTTTTTTTAACAAACCAGCTTGCATTAGTATTGGATTTACTTCCCTTCCTCCATTTAGCGCATATTCTAAACGATTTGGAATTGCGGTGTTTGATGGGAAATAAGATATCCCATTGCTCATTCCATTATAAAAACCCCACCAATCGATAGCATTTGAAAAACGATTGGGTAAAATAATATCAGAATATACAAACTCATAGGGATTAAGACTTACTCCTTCTTTAGTTTGCTGTACCGATTTTAAAAATAGGCGTTTTTTAGGTTCGTTTTGATAAAAAGCGAGTGTGTTTGAAATATCGTTACTCTCTATGTATTCAAAATTAAGTTTGTGAGAGGTGATCAAATTGTCTTTTTTGTCATACACATTGACAAACTCCATAGCTCGTGGTGAAATACTACTTAAGGTACTTGGTGGTCCCATGTCTAATCTTGCAGCAGTTGCAGAGACGAACTCTACTTTTCCATTTTTAAACTCTATTTTTCTTAAAAAGCGTTGCAAACCATTCACTTGACCATACATAGACACAAGTGGGATAGATTGCACGTCTCCTGAGTCGACACTAGGAGGTCCCTGGCTTAATGGTCCATCAAACATGCGTTTTTTATATTTCAATTGCTCAAAATCATAGGTAAAAGTCACGATATTACCATTAGTATCTATGATTTCTAATAAATCCCATTTAATGCGGGTTTCTCCTCCAGTAGCGTTTCCAGTATATAATTCTCCTGTTTTAAAGTTATAATACTCAGTTGCAATTTGTTCGCTTTTTTCAATCCCAGTAATGGTCTTTAGTTTGTTTTTTCCGAAATAATAAGCCGTGCCTTGAGTATCGGTTATGATGAAGCCGTCCATTAATGTCCCATTCCAAATAACTTCTATTTTTAAATCTTCAAAACTTTGAAAAACAGGTAGTTTTGTTGTTTGGTCAAAAAAGAATTTACCTGATAAACCTCCACAATTAAAACTAAACAAATCGGGTTCTAAGTCGCATGTAGTTTGAGGGTTACTGAAATACAAGTCGTGAAAAGCAATTAATTTTGCTCGATCATTTACGATATTGTCAAAATTAAAATAGCCAAATTGACTGTTTGGATTCAGGTAATTGAATTCATCGACTTTGTCTTTTACTTCTCTAACAATAGCACCGCCCGCTTGTAAATTCCAACCGAGTCCAAATCGGGTAGCAATTTCGTCGACACGTATTCCTTGTGCGTTATAGCTTAGTCCAACAGGGACAGAAATGTTTCCTGAATTGATGTTGTATATAGGGATGTTAATAGTGGGTATTCCAGTATAATGAGAAACAGGAATATCAATCTGTTTTTGAAAAGCATAAGCTTCTGGTGTGGGTAGATCAAAAGAGGGTAATTGAACAGAATTTTGTTGTCCAAACCCTAATATTCCAATCAATGCAATACCTAGCAGTTTTGTTATTTTCATTGTATGTCTTTTAATTTTTCAATTTTTATTTTTTAATCACTTTCACGCTTCCGTGCTGGGTGTTGGTTCTAATTTCTACCAGATAAATGCCTTGTGGTAGTGTGTCCACTTCCATAGGAACGGTATGTTCGCCATTAATTTCGGTAGTTTGTAAACTTCTACCATTTAGATCGTATAGGGTTGCAGTTCCTTTATCGTAGTCGAAGTTGACAATTACATTGGTGAAACTCTTTGCTGGGTTAGGAACAGCTTCTACTGTTATTTTTGTTTTTTCTTCTTTTTCTTTGTCTCTTAGTTTCACAACCCAAAAATCGTCACCTCCTTTGGTGCTGTTTTTGTCTCGTGATACTTTTCCGTTAGAAGTTCCTGCTAAAAGATAGCCACCATCTCTGGTTTCTAATAGTTTTTTCATTACTTCATCGCCTTTGCTACCTACAGTTTGTGTCCATATTTCTTCTCCATCGGCATTAATTTTTAAAGCAATATAATCGTTGATGCCTTCTTTGTCGGATGGTAAACTTTTAATTTTTGACTTTTGACTTTTGGCTTGTGCTTCACTCTGTGCATAACCACCAATTAAAAAAGTACCATCAGCGTTTTCTACAATAGAAGTTAAAATGTCGGTTTTGCCATAATGATAGGTTTCTTGCCAATCTATTGTTCCTTTTTCATCGAGTTTAATCACCCAAAAGTCGGTGCCTTCTTTGTTCGATTTTGTTTTAGAATGGGTAGCGCTAGAATTAGAATTTCCACCCAGAATATAACCACCGTCTTTGGTTTGCGATAGTGTAAATAAGTTATCATCTTTATCGCCACCAAAAGTGCGCTGCCAAGTAATAGTGCCTTCTTCATCGAGTTTTACAATCCAATAATCGCCCATGCCGAAATTGGCTTCGGTTTTGTCTCCAGAAATTGGCGAATTAGAATAACCTCCTAAAATATAACCTCCATCTGTGGTTTGTTGAATGCTTTTTAGTTCATCGGCATAAAGTCCTCCAATGGTTTTTTGCCAAATAATTTTTCCGTCTTTATCTAGTTTTACAACCCAATAATCCATGTTTCCTCTCGAATCTTCGGTTTTACCATACAAGTCTTCGGTTCCTTCTGCATTTTTATCGGATTTGTCTGAACTTGAAGTGCCTCCTAAAATATAGCCACCGTCTTTGGTAGGAGCAATGCTTAAAAGACGTTCCATTCCGCTCCCTCCAATGGTTTTTTGCCAAAGTTCTTGTCCTTTTGCGTTGAGTTTAATTACCCAAAAATCTTCTAGTCCTTTGTTAAAGTCTTTTTTGTCGATTCCTTTATCAGAAGACGATGTGCCTCCAAGAATAAAGCCTCCATCGTGTGTAATGGCAATGCTTTGTAATAGGTCTACTTTGTTACCACCAAAACTTTTTTGCCAATCCATATTGCCGTGTTCATCCATTTTCCAAAGCCAGTAATCCAAATCGCCTTTGTTTTTTTCTTCTTTATTTCCGTTTTTATCAGAAATAGAACTTCCCGCAAGAATAAACCCATAGTCGGGTGTTGCAATGGCATCATAAAGATATTCGGCATGTTTTCCGCCATAGGATTTTTCCCAAAGGATGTCTTGGGCAGACAAGTAGGGCGCGAAGCATAATAATGCGACCGTACTGATTTTCAATTTGCTATACATAGATGTAAAAGTTAATTAGCGAGTAATAGGCTACAAAGCTAGATGATTATTGTTTGCGTGTCAATGCGTATTTATACGTAATTTTCATGTTTTTTGGCTGTTTTTTTTCGTAGAAATACGTACGTATTTCTACGAACTCCTTTATATTGAGTATGAAAAAAGACAAAAGCTTGGGAACAGTATTGAATTTTTGAGTATCATTTTGGTTAAAGCTGTTTTAATATATTTTATAGTTATACGTTATTGAAAAGTAAAAAGTTACAAAATTGTAAGATTTTATTTCGTTTGTAAAAATAATTAGAACAATGCAATTTCCTACTATAAAAAAGCAAGTTGTACACGGAATTCAGGAATGTCGTGTTGTTTTTTTAAAAATACTTGTGATTTTTTTTGCTTTCAGAAACAATTTGTCACAGTTTTTGTGATATTGTTGATTTAAAAATAGAGAATGCCACACTTTTTGTGACGAAGTGAAATAAATAAATACGTTTGTCACAGCAATTTTGAAGTAGAATAGTATACCCACAGCAAAAAAAATGCCAAGGTTTAGTTTTGCTTTTAATGTGTTTGGTTTAATTCCTCATTGCTTTTGTTATATATGAAGGTGTCGAAGCCAAGAATTTTTTCTTTTTTTAAAGAATGATTCCCCGCAAAGCTGTTTAATGATATTTTAGAGATATAATAATTAGAGTTTATTCTTTTGAAGTTGATATGGAAAAACATTTCCACGCTACCATTGCGTTGAGATATCCGATCCATCGGTTTAATCGTAACTAATTGGATACTTTTTTAATTCTATTAAACACCCTTTACCATCAAAATGGAATAGGTATGAAATGCCTGCATTATATCTTCTCCAAGTTTCATATTCACTTTTATTTGGGAGATTTAAATACTCTTCTCTTTTAAAGAAAATGTCAAGCATAATATAATTATCTACTAAACCTGTATTAAATACAATATAATTACTTTCTTCTTTTAAAGTACCTATATGATTCAGTATTATATTTTCATTATTAACTTCTTCTTGACTCTCAACTCCAAATCTTTTTAAATTCAGAGCTATTTTTTCTTTAGAGTAGAATAATTTAGGCAATGGAATTTCTTCTTTCTTAAAATCCAAAAAGTAATATATATCAGTTTCTAAGGATTGTTTGATTTGCATATCTATTAAAGAACTTTTGCTACAATCTTGGGCAGATGAACAAGAAAAAATAAGGCTATATAATATTATTAAAAATGATTTCATCTATATAAAATTTAGAAACTAATAATTTTCCCTGTTGACGGTGCTGTAAATCTAGGTCTTGTTTTTTGGATCATCTACTGAACATGTTTTTAAAACTCATAATGTTGTGCAAGAGCATTGGTATTGCTTAAGTTATACAAATTATTGTAACCTTTGTGTTTTAATCCGAAAGTATAATAGTTGTTTTCTTTAATACAGTTGCTAACAGTATTAGGGATTAAAAATATGACTTAATCTTGTTTTTTGCTAAAATCTTTTTATTTGATTACCACGAGAAATGATTTGTATACGAACAGAGATCATGAGCTACTTTTCTTCTTTATTAGGTGAAGCAATAAAAATTTCATAGGCTTTGAAAATAATAAATATAGCATATGGAATAATTAAATTATTATTAAAGATATCTTTAAAATTTTTAATTTCAACCTGTTGTAAAAATAGTATAATTATAGAGTTAATTATCAAACCTACAACAAGGGATAGTATTACAATTTTTAAAAATGTATATGTTTTTTTTGTGTTCTCTTCCTCTTTGTTTTTCATAATATTCTCTCCTCTTTTTTTGAGTGTTTTGTTTTATTGTTCAAACTTCTTTGTACCATTGTTAAATTCAATTTCAATTTTTTTGTTTTTTTTAGAAATATATATAAATTTATAGTTTTTCATTTGCTCTTCATTTATATATAAAGGTTTATTAATATCCTGAAAATAAATTTTCAATTGAGATTTTCTGTTTACTATAAATGTTTTTGCAATACCATATATGCGCCGATTACCAGTAGTTATAACAGAATCAAACTTTATTGTATCATTTTGATATAATTTAATTCTATAATCATTAAATGACTTTGTAAATGTTAAAAATGACTCATCATACTTCATATTGTCGGCATTTATTTTATTTAATTTCTCAATATTATCATATTCATCTACAGGTATGTATGTAAATGTGTATTTGCTACAAGAAATAAATGTTACAAAAAGTGTTGTATAAATAATTGTTCTTAAATTCATTGTTGTTGTTTAAAAAATGTTTCTTTAGTATTACAACTCAAAATTATAATAAAAAGCAAGTAATAATATATATTATTCATTAAAGCTCATGTTTTGGAATTATTTTTCCTGTTAATGGATGTCTAACTGTTTTGTAGTGGTTAACAATTTACGAATTGTTAGAAGTCTACTTCAATAATTGTATTATCAATTAATTCATAATTTTCAATTTTCTTCAAAGAGATTATTTCATTATTTTTCACAAATAGAAGTAATGACCAAGTTTTAGAATCAGGAATAAAAAACACTTCGTTTAATTCCGTATTGCTTTTGTTATATATGAAAGTGTCGAAGCCAAGAATTTTTTCTTTTTTAAAAGAATGATTCCCTGTAAAGCTGTTTAATGATATTTTAGAGATATAATAATTAGAGTTTATTCTTTTTAAGTTGATATGGAAAAACACACCCTTGCTGGAATTAGTTCTATTTAGTTGCTCTTTTTTGACGATTGTTGAAATTACATTTTCAATTAATCCAATCTCAGATTTCGTAGTCATATTGCTACTAGATTTACAAGAATACAATACTGAAATAAATAGAAGAAAGAGTGTTTTTTTCATAAATAAGAAATTATTGTTTTCTGTAAAGTCTTTGGTCTTTTAAAAATAAGGTATCTAGTCATAAAGCAGATGTTTTACTTGTTATTTGTAGTAGTCGATGACCTAGTATTGCACATTTTAGGCATTTTAAATTTCATTCTTAGTTTATAATTTTAAATAAGGTTTCAGTTTTTACAATTGTATTTTCTGTTATTTTATATAGAAAAAGAAGACTTTCGGGGCTAAATTTTTTGCTGCGTACTTCTATTATAATTTGATTCTCAACTACGTTTGAAAAATACAAAATAAGAGTATTTTTTTTATCACTCTTCTGTTTCAAATATGCTTCTTCAATTGTAAGATCAGTAAAAAGCCAATTATCAGTTTTGCAATACTCAGTCTCAGTTTTACTCAGTTTAATTGAATAAAAATGAAAAGCACTCTCACAAAAAGGAGACAAGAAATGGGGAATGTCAAAATTTATTCTTTTTATATTATTTTTTTTAACGTAATCTTTTAATTCTTTCGATTCTTTTATTTCTAATATAATTTGGTCATACTGTTCACATTGAATTTGTCCATAGCCATTGTTTATTAAAAATAATAATGGGAGAAGTGCCATATAGTATTTCATATGATTTACGAAGTTGAGTTAAAATGTAGTATTGAAAATTAGAAAAATAATAATGTTTTTTGTAAAACGCTCTAGTTTGGTGGGTTTAAAATAAGATATGCGAGCTGTAATTGTTTGAATTAAATACTCGATGCTGCTTTTTTATAAATTATCATTACAAGAGATATAATACCAGTGTGAGTTTATCTTTTTAGATGTTTTTAGTTTCTCTTTCCAAAAAGGACTTTTAATATGCTCTACTTCCTTACTGTAAATATAGAACTCACATTCTGATTCATAAAAAACTATTAAATCTCCCATGTTTTTTTTATCATTATAAATTTTATAAAAGTCTAATTTATTATAATTAACTAATTTATTATTAGAAATTTCTTTTACAAAATCATAATCTGTTTTTTTAGTTTTATTATATATCATTGAGACTTTTTTTACATCACAAAAAGAAGAATCCATAATTTTATCCCTATCAAAATAGTCGTAATTTGGTAAAATATATTTTGTACTGTCATCATAAACAATAAATCTATAAATTACATTTTTACCTTCTTGCTTATTCCTAGATTCAAATTGAATGTTATAAAAATTATCTACACCAACTTTTTCTATTTTTTGTATTATGTTTTCATAATCTATTTCATCATTTTTACATGATTTCATAAATACTATTATTATAATGAGGAGAATTATTTTTGAGATTTTCATAATGTGTTTTCATTTTTAAATAATAGCTACTGTTTTACACCAATCAATTACTTCTGCTTCATCATTTGTTTTAATATAAAAAGAAGTGCAACCTTACTAATTTGAGAAATCGTTACATTGAAATGTAAAAAAAAAATCATGTTATATTAAGCTAATCTAGAAAAAAAATTAACAATTACAAAGAAAACAAAACGCTCAAAAACAATTAATGCATTTGTCTGACTTTTAAAAAGTTACTAAGCCGTATCAAAGCCGTATCAAAGCCGTATCAAAGCCGTATTAAAGCCGTATCAAAGCCGAATATAAGTTGAGTATAAGCCAAACAATAAATTTGTAAAACTAAGACAACAAAAAATACGTATATAAGTTTATCTGTAGAAAAAATGTCAGGAAGTTATTGTAACTTCGTCTAAATACTTAATAAAGATGATGCTTATTCTATGAAATTGCCTTAATGCAAACGCCAATAAATAAAAAGCGATACCATATATGGACGCTAACAAATAAATTTTCACATATATGAAAAAAATAATAACATTTCTTTTTGTTCTTGTTTTTGGTTTTGGGTTTTCTCAAAAAACAATTCCAGAAGTATTGCAAAAATACAATAAGAATACCGTTCCTTACATTACAGTTAATGAACTTAAAAACAGAAAAGGAATAGTGCTTTTAGATGCCAGAGAACAAAAGGAATACGATGTTAGTCATTTAGAAAAAGCAATCTATGTTGGACATACAAAATTCAATTCAAAATCATTCGAAAAGCAATTTCCAAACAAGCAATCTAAAATAGTAGTCTACTGCTCTTTAGGAGTTCGTAGCGAGCAAATAGGTGAAAAGCTAATAAACTTAGGATACACAAATGTAGAAAATCTTTATGGAGGTATTTTTGAATGGAAAAATCAAGATAACCTCGTGGTAGATAATAATAATGAAACGACAGAAAGTGTTCATGCCTTTTCAAAAGAATGGGGTAAATATTTAACAAAAGGAACTAAAATATATATAAAATAATTTATGGAAAAATCATATTACGATCCAAAAGACTTAAAAAAATTCGGTAAAATAGTAGAATGGAACGAAGAACTAGGAAATAGTTTTTTTGAATATTATGGAAAAGTATTTGAAGAGGGTAGCCTTTCAGCTCGTGAAAAATCATTAATAGCTTTAGCCGTTTCTCATGCAGTGCAATGTCCATATTGTATTGATGCCTATACGGGTGATGGATTAAAAAGAGGAATAACCAAAGAAGAAATGATGGAAGCGGTTCATGTTACTGCAGCAATAAAAGGAGGAGCAGCATTAGTACATGGAGTACAAATGATGAACAAATACAATAAACTATCAATGTAGTTTTCTGTTTGTGTAAAATAGCTAACTTTTAATGTGAAATAGCTATCTTAACTTTGTACTAATTCAAGAATTTTGAAAAATAAAAAATAACTATGTTAAAATCGCTCCAATCTAAAGAAAGTCCGTTATCTAAAACAGACAAACAATTAGAAATTCTTTCTACTGGAATTTTTAGTGATGGTTCGTTGCCAACATTTGCCGATACAATTAAAAAAACCAACCAATTTCCTTTGCAACCAAAGAAAATTGAAATACTTCAAATAAACGTTGGCTATATGTGCAACCAAGTTTGTGCACATTGCCATGTAGATGCAGGTCCCGATAGAAAAGAAATCATGACCCAAGAAACAATGCTTCAAATTTTAGAAGTATTAAAAACAACAGAAGTAAATACTTTAGATTTAACTGGGGGAGCACCAGAGATGAACCCTCATTTTCGTTGGTTTGTGGAAGAAGCATCAAAAATTGGCGTAAAAGACTTTATCGTTCGGTCTAACTTAACAATTATTAGAGCCAATAAGAAATATTATGATTTACCAGATTTCTTTAAAAAGCATAATATTCACGTTGTTAGTTCTATGCCGCACTGGACTAAAGGAAAAACCGACGTGCAAAGAGGAGATGGTGTTTTCGATAAGTCAATAAAAGCATTGCAAGAATTGAATGCAGTGGGTTACGGAATGCCAGAAAGCGGATTGAAATTAGATTTAGTATACAATCCGTCGGGTGCGTTTTTACCAGGAGACCAAATGGCAATGGAAAGAGATTTTAAGAAAGCACTAAAAGAAGATTTCGATATTCAGTTTCATAATCTATTTGCTATTACAAACTTACCAATTTCTAGATTTCTAGATTATTTAATCGCATCCGATAATTATGAAGATTATATGTATGCATTAGTTGAAGCCTATAATTCTTCAGCAGTTACAAATGTAATGTGTACCAATACCGTTTCTGTAAGTTGGGATGGATGGCTGTATGATTGCGATTTCAATCAAATGCTAGGATTAAAAGTAGCTTCCAAATCGAAGCATATTTCAGAATTTAATGAAAAAGAATTAAAAGACAGAAACATTATTATTTCTCAGCATTGTTATGGCTGTACAGCAGGTGCAGGGAGTAGTTGTCAGGGAACAGTAGCGTAAAACAGAAAAATGAAAACCGAATTAAAAACAGCAATACTAATTTTTGCCCGTTCTTCCGAATGTGAAGCGAACATAAAGTCGTTTCCACAATCGAAAGAGATTTTTGATTCGTTTAATGAACATACTTTACAACTTGTTTCAAAGACTAATCTGCCCTATTATCGAATTACAGAACAAGAACAAGTTGGCGATTCTTTTGGAGAACGATTTACCAATGCAGTACAATCCATTTATGACTTAGGATATCAATCGGTAATTGTAATCGGAAACGATACACCACATTTAACCACAAAGCACCTGCGTCAAGCAGAGAAAAACCTTCATGCTAACAAAGTAGTTTTAGGAAAGGCAATAGATGGAGGTTTCTATCTTTTAGGAATTAAAAAAGACTACTTTAATGCCGAATTGTTTTTAAAACTACCTTGGCAAACCCAACAACTAAGCACCGCATTATCGAAACTGTTCCTAACCTACAAAATAGAAGTAGTTCGTTTAGAAACCTTAGTCGATATTGATGCTTTGCACGATATAAAAAGGCTTTTACAAAGCACAAAAAAGCTAGATAGTAGAATACGTTTATTATTACTAAAAATAGCGGAGGTTCTTACGTTTCTTTTTAGCCCTTTAGTCCTTTTTTATAAAGAAATACTAAAATCATATTATTACAATAAAGGCTCTCCATTTATTATATACAATTAAAATTTATTCTTTCTGAAATCAATTCAGAGCAATTAGCGTATATAATAAAAAAATAATATGAGGCAAATTTATGTTCTTTTGCTACTCACGGTGTCGTGTTTTGGCTTTTCGCAAATAAAAATAACAGGTACAATAACTAGTGCTATAGATAATAACCCCCTACCGTATGTAAGCATTGCTACGTCAACTTCAAACGGAACTACGTCAGATGAAAATGGGAAATATACAATTACTGTAAGTGCTACATCAGAACGGTTACAATTTTCTTATTTAGGCTTTCAAACGCAAACCATAACGGTTGGGAAGCAAATTATAATTAATGTTGCTCTACAAGAAGATACAGCAAATCTGCAAGAAGTAGTTGTTACAGCATTAGGGTTAAAAAGAGAATCTAAAGAATTGGGTTATGCTGTTCAATCGCTAGCATCGGATGCATTAACAGAGGTTAAAACCGTTAACTTCTTAGACAATCTTGCTGCAAAAGTTGCAGGAGTTACAATAACACAAGGGGCTACGGGTGTTGGGTCTTCTTCAAAAATAACCATTAGAGGTGAGGCTTCTTTTTCAAATAACAATCCATTGTTTGTAGTAGACGGAGTGCCAATTAATAATGAAACCATTTTTAATTTCACGAATGAAGCTGCAGCAGGATTTCAAGAAATTGACTATGGTAATGGTGCAATGGAAGTAAACCCAGACGATATAGAATCGGTCACCGTTTTGAAAGGGCCAAGTGCAGCCGCATTATATGGAACAAGAGCATCAAACGGAGTTATTGTAATAAAGACTAAAGATGGTAACAAGAAAAAAGGATTTGGAGTTAGCTTCAATACCTCTTTAACAGTAGATTCGGCTTTTCAATTACCCGATTTCCAAAATCAATACGGACAAGGGAATTCAGGACAGTTTGCCTATGTAGATGGTCTTGGTGGGGGAACCAATGATAATATAACCTATTCTTGGGGGCCTCGTTTAGATGCAGGATTGTCTGTGCCTCAATTTGATAGTCCTGTGCAATTGCCCAATGGAAGTTTTGTTCGCGGTGGAGACACTTCTTTGTACAATGGAATCGGTATCACACCAACTCCTTTCGTATCGCATGCTAATAATCTAAAAGATTTTTACAGAACAGGCACCACTACAATTAATAATATTGCTGTAACCAATGGTTTCGAAAAAGGAAATTATAGATTATCGTTTACCGACTTGCGTAGTGAAGCTATTATTCCAGGTGTAAACCTAGATCGTCAAACTATTGCCGCTAAACTAAACTTTGAACCATCTGAAAAAACAACCATTTCTACAGCTATAAATTATGTGAATTCAAGTAGCGATAATAGACCTTCAAATGGTTACGGAAGTGAAAATGTGAATTATTCCCTTGTGGCTTGGGGGCCTCGTTCTTTAGATATAAACAGTCTAAAGAATTATTGGCAACCGGGTTTAGAAGGCATGCAGCAATATTCTTTCAATTATACTTTTTTCGACAACCCTTATTTCATTTTATACGAAAATAGAAACTCGTTTGAACGTGATCGTATTTTTGGTAACCTACAAGTGCAACAAGAAATTACTAAAAACCTAAGTTTGTCTGTGCGAACAGGAATGGATTATAGTAGCGAAACGAGAAAGATGCGAAGAGCATTTAGTAGCAATCGTTTTAGAAACGGAGGTTATGCAGAACATGATGTCAAATACAGAGAAGTCAATACCGATTTTTTACTCAATTATAAAAATAAATTCAATGCAGTAAGTTTAGATGTCTCTTTCGGAGGGAATCGCTTAGACCAAAACGCATCAACCAAACAATCACAAACCGTAAATTTAGCACAACCTGGAATATATAATTTGAATAATGCCGCTTCGCCTATTGAAATATTTCAATTCGAATCTAAAAAGAGAATCAATTCGTTATACGGAATTGCGAAAGTGGGCTATAAAGATTTTTTGTTTGTAGACATAACCGCAAGAAACGATTGGTCAAGTGCTTTAGCTACTCCTTTTTCGATAGATGGTACATCTTTTTTTTACCCGTCGGTATCTTCAAGTTTTGTTGTGTCAAATGTTGTGACTTTACCTAAAGTGGTTTCATTTGCAAAACTGAGAGCGAGTATTGCGCAAGTAGGTAACGATACAAGTCCGTATCAAACATCAGGGGCTTTTGTGTCGCAAACACCTTTTAACGGGCAACCCACTTTCAGTAATCAAAACTTCATTCCAAATGCAAATTTAAAACCAGAACAAACTACTTCCTATGAAGTTGGAGCAGACGTTCGTTTTTTCAATGACCGTTTCAATGTAGATTTTACCTATTACAATGCAAATACAGAAGATCAAATTATTTCTTTGCCTATTGCCATTTCTTCGGGCTATAACCAACAAGTGGTAAATGGAGGAAAAGTGAATACACAAGGAGTCGAAATTATTTTAGGTGCTATTCCTATTAAAACGGATAATTTCAAATGGAACACAACATTTAACTTTGCGAGTAATCGTTCTGTTATTAAAGATTTACCACAAGAAGGAGGACGACTAACATTGGCTTATAGCCGAATTTATGATAGTGCAAACCAAACCGTTTGGTTTCAGGTAGAAGAAGGTGGAAAAGTAGGCGATATTTATGGAACAGGCTATTTGAAAAACGAGAACGATCAATTTTTAATAGACGCTAACGGAAAATATATTGCCGATAATAATTTAAAGAAACTAGGAAATTATATGCCCGATTTTACTTTGGGTTGGTCAAATAGCTTTACGTATAAAAACTGGAACTTAGGTTTTTTGTTCGATTGGAGACAAGGAGGAGAAGTAGTATCTAGAACGAGAGCATTAGGAAATGTTGGAGGACAATTAGCAGAAACGACTTACCGACCAGACAGCGGAATTGTAGCTCAAGGTGTAACACAATCTGGGCAGCCTAATACTATTGCTATTCCAGCAGAAACCTATTATCGTCAGTTTTATGATAGAAATCATGAAGAAAATAATATATATGATGCTTCTTTTTTAAAATTACGTCAGTTTTCAATAGGCTATTCTTTGCCAATTAAAGAAGGATTTTTAGGATTGAAAAATGGAGGTAAAGTCGATTTGTCAGTTATAGGGAATAATCTATTTGCAATTACAGAAAATCCTCATTTCGACCCTGAACAATTAGCCGTTCAAGGTAACGGATTTGTGAGTGGTGTAGAAGATATGAGCTATGCTACAACAAGAAGTATCGGTTTTAAATTGGGTTTTAATTTTTAAAGAAAGAAAACAATGAGAAAATATACATACAGTTGTTTAATTGCAATAACAGTTTTTTTGGTTGCCAGTTGCACAAAAGATTTTGAAGAAATAAATACCAATCCCAATGCTCCAAATACAGTACATCCAAGCTTATTATTGCGTCAAGTGATTTATAATTTTGGAGAAAACATGAGTTATGAAGGTTTTGTA
The DNA here is from genome assembly GCF_021650975.2 of Flavobacterium jumunjinense. Taxonomy (NCBI): domain Bacteria; kingdom Pseudomonadati; phylum Bacteroidota; class Flavobacteriia; order Flavobacteriales; family Flavobacteriaceae; genus Flavobacterium; species Flavobacterium jumunjinense. The sequence goes on along the minus strand of NZ_CP091285.1, from coordinate 483,586 downwards.
GCAGGAGATTTATTAGCACAACATAGAACTGCGTTAGATTTTAATCTGTTCGATCGTCATGCACTCAAATCGCCTCAATTAGGAGGAAATCCTTGGCCCATTTTTTATAAGAACTTGCGCGATAATGAAATTATGCTGAAACAAGCACGTCAGTCATCTACTTTAAAGGTATATGAAGGACCAGCCTTAATTTTAAAGGCCTATATGGCTGCGGGTCTCACCGATTTATTTGGTAATGTACCTTATTTTGAAGCATTTAATGGAACTGAAGGAGAAGTGACTCCAGTTTATGACAGTCAGGAAAGTATCTATTTAAACACAAACGGAATTCTAGATAATTTAGAGAAAGGTATTGCTGCTATTGAAAATTATACCGATGCCATTTCATTACAAGGTGATATTATATATAATGGAAATTTGCAATCATGGGTTCGGTTTGCAAAATCATTACAGATTAAATATTTATTGCGTATTTCAGCAAAAGTAAATGTGACATCTCAGTTGCAAGCACTTTACGATGAAGGCAATTATATTATGACGAACGATCAAAACGCTATTTTTAATTTCACCAATACCGCACCCAATAGTTTTAGATTGGCTCAATTGAGAGTTGGAGACTTTAATAATTTTGTAATGTCTGAAACTATGGAAGACATTTTAACAAATTATAATGATACGAGAATAAATACCTTTTTTAGACCTTATGCAAACGCAACTTCAGGAGAATTTAATGGACTACTTAATGGTATCGATGCTTCTTCAACATCTATTGTGTTAGCAAATTATTCTTTGGCTGGAACTATTTTTAGAGAGAACACAGCAACATTAAATGCTAATTTTATTACCGCTTGGGAAGTGCAATTGGCATTGGCAGAAGCAGCCGAAAAAGGATTGATTATGGCTAACGGGCAAACCTTATACGAAAATGGAGTTACTCTTGCTTTTCAATATTGGAATGCAACAATGCCAACTAATTATCTAACAGGGAATGCGGCTTACAATGCTACAGGAACAACACCTTTGCAACAAATTAGCACACAAAAATGGATAGCCAATATCATTAACGGCTATGAAGGTTGGGTAGAATATAGAAGAACAGGTTTTCCTCAATTGAGAACGATTGCTGCTAGCTTAAATAACGATTTAATTCCTGTTAGAATGCCTTATCCTTCAGAAGAAGAAGCATTAAATAGCGAGAATTACAATGAAGCAGCAACGGCAACAGATGGTAATAGTATAAACTTCCCAGTATGGTGGGACGAATAAAAAAACAATGGAAGTAATTTATTGGCAATGGTTGTTAATCATTATATCAAGTTTGCTTTTTTTCTTTCTATCTCCTTTTGCAAAAACAACCGATCAGTTTTTTAAAGCAGTTACGAAGAACAAAAAGCCTAGTACTTTAGTGTTAACAGGAAGTTTAATTATTTCTTGGATCTTTGCAAAGAGTATTACCAATGCTGCCAATCTCGGATTAGAATTTGGTATTGTTGGTGGTGTTGCCTACGCAGGCTATTATTTGTCTTTTGCAGTAGCAGGACTTGTATTGTATCAATTGCGTACCAAAGGTAATTTTAAAAGTATTCACGAGTTTTTAACAACTAAGTTTGGCAAAAATGCAATGGCACTTTTTTCTATTCTTATCGTTATTCGGCTTTTCAATGAAGTTTGGAGCAATACAATGGTTATTGGAACCTATTTCGGGGAACAAGGAAGTAATTCTTATTATGTTTCAATTGTAGTATTTACAGTTTTAACCCTAGCTTATTCTCTAAAAGGAGGATTAAGTAGCTCTATTTTTACGGATACTATTCAAATGGTGTTATTTTCTATTTTATTAATTATTATTTTGTGGAATGTCTTTTCTATTGAAACGTTTACGGTGCAGCAAGTAGTAGCATCGAGTACATGGAGTTTCGATTTAGGGTTAAATTTGTTTTTTGCAGCCATTATTCAATCGTTTAGTTATCCATTTCATGATCCGGTTCTTACCGACAGAGCATTTATTAGTAGTCCAAAAACAACAAGAAAAAGTTTTTTATGGGCAAGTTTGTTAGGAGGAATTTGTATTGTGCTTTTTAGTACGATTGGTGTTTATGCTAAAACCTACGGAATGCAAGGAGATGCTGCTTTTGAAGTAGGAAAAGCGTTTGGAATCATAGTGTTATTAGTAATTAATTTTATTATGATTACTTCTGCGGCCTCTACATTAGATTCTACTTTTTCATCTTTTTCAAAATTAGTAACTATCGATTTGAATTTAGGAACATCCATTACTTTCGGACGAATTGCGATGATAGTTATTACAATAATAGGAACTATTCCAGTTTTTTTAAATGCCGAAATTTTATCAGCTACTACAATTTCGGGAACAATGGTAATAGGATTAACACCTGTTTTTTTATTTTGGAATAGGGAAGTTCCCAAAATAAGTTTTTATCTTAGTGTTATTACAGGATTGTTTTTCGGATTGTTATTGGTTTTTAATAGTTTTCCAAAAGCATTTGTTTTTACAACGGGAAAATATGCCGATTTACTTTGGGTAAATGTTTGGGGAATTAGTACATGTATCATTGTTTATTTTATACCAAAATGGATAAGAAAATAAAAAACATAGGAAGATTACAAGGAAAGATATTGCTTTTTGGAGGAGTATATAGCAACTTGCAAGCTTTAGAAGCCATTCAGGAAATGGCAAAAACAGAAAACATAGCACCCGAAAATTGCATTTGTACGGGCGATAGTATCGGTTATTGTGCCCAACCCGAAGAAACACTTCAGGCAATCAAGAAATGGAAGATTCATAGCATTGCAGGAAATGTAGAGATTCAGTTAAATGAAAATGCAGAAGATTGCGGTTGCGATTTTTCAAAAGGGTCACGTTGTGACGGATTTTCGCAGTTGTGGTATCCTTATGCTAAAAGTCAATTGTCAAATAATTCGCTAGATTTTATAAAGACATTACCCGAGTTTATCCAGTTTGAATTTGTCAATAAAAAATTCACTGTTGTGCATGGTTCCTATTTTAATACTTCCGAGTTTATTTTTAAATCCACTCCATGGCAAAATAAACTCCCTAATTTTAAAGCTACCAATAGCGATGTAATTATTGCTGGGCATTGTGGCTTACCTTTTACGGATAGTAATGAAGAATTACTATGGCTAAATCCAGGGGTCATTGGGATGCCAGCTAATAATGGGAATACAGCTGTTTGGTATATGATTTTAGAAGAAAAGGAAGAAATGTTAACTTTCGAACATAAAAAGTTAACCTATAATCATATATTGGCTGGCGAATTAATGCTAAAACATAGTTTGCCAAAAGAATATGCTAAAACAATTGTAACAGGTATTTGGGATAATACAGAAATATTACCAGAAACAGAAGCAAAGCAACAAGGTAAAAAAATAGCATTTTAAAAAGGAATATGAATCAAAATAAACCAGTAAATTCAAAAAAAGCACTCATCATTTTTACTAGAAATCCAGAACTAGGAAAATGCAAAACACGTTTGGCAAAAACGATTGGAGACGAAGCGGCATTAGAAGTTTATACTTTTTTATTGCAACATACAGCGAACGTAGGGAAAGATGTAATGGCAGATCGTTTTGTGTTCTATTCCGAAAACATCATTGAAAACGATATTTGGCAACCCGAATATTTTAATAAAAAGCTACAATCTGGCTATGATTTAGGCAATCGCATGCAAAATGCTTTTGAAGAACTATTTCAACAAGGGTATCAAAAGATAATCATTATAGGAAGCGATTTGTACGATTTGAATGCAACCATTGTAAACGAAGCCTATAACTACCTTTCTAATCATGATTTTGTAATTGGTCCTGCTGAAGATGGAGGATATTATTTATTAGGCATGACACAAATGGAAAAGGCTGTATTTGCGAATAAAGAATGGGGAACTGCTACTGTTTTGAAAGATACATTACAAGATTTGCCAAATAAAAACATAAAATTAATACAAGAATTAAATGATATCGATATTTTTGAAGATATCGAAAATATAGAAGAATTTAAAAAATACAAACCAATAGAATGACAATAGAAATAATAAACACAACCGTTAATTTTCTAAAAGAAAAAGGGATAACGGCTCCACAAATAGGAATTGTTTTAGGAACAGGATTAGGGCAATTAGTAAATCATTTAGACATTGAGGTAGAAATTAACTATTCAGACATTCCTAATTTCCCTGTTTCAACAGTAGAGTTTCATTCAGGAAAACTATTATTTGGAACGTTAGAAGGAAAAAAAGTAATCATAATGCAAGGACGCTTTCATTTGTATGAAGGTTATTCGCTTCAAGAAATCACATTTCCTGTAAGAGTATTAAAAGGATTAGGAATTACAAGCTTATTAGTTTCAAATGCAGCAGGAGCGATTAATTTGAACTATAAAAAAGGAGATCTAATGCTGCTAGACGATCATATTAACCTTCAAGGTGGTTCGCCATTAGCTTTTAAAAATGTATCTGATTTTGGAGAACGTTTTACGGATATGTGTACTCCTTATGATGTTAATTTGAACGAAAAAATGTTGGCTATAGCTCAAAAAAATCAGATAACCCTTCACAAAGGTGTTTATGCTGCGGTTGTAGGACCGCAATTAGAAACAAGAGCCGAATATCGATACTTAAAAATTATTGGAGCCGATGCAGTAGGGATGAGTACCGTTCCTGAAGTAATTGTGGCCAATCATTTAAATTTACCTGTAATAGCGGTTTCTGTGTTAACTGATGAATGCAATCCAGACGATTTAAAACCAGTAAATATTCCTGAAATTATTGCAGTTGCTGGTGAAGCAGAGCCAAAAATGATTATTCTTTTCAAAGAATTAATCAAGTCTTAAATGAGAAAATATATTGCTGAGGTAATAGGTACTTTTGCTATTGTATTTTGCGGTACAGGAGCCATTGTAATCAATCAGGAAACTGGTGGAACAATTACTCACGTTGGTATTGCCATCACATTTGGATTAATAGTTATGGCAATGATATATGCTTTAGGAACTATTTCTGGAGCTCATTTTAATCCAGCAGTAACTATAGCTTTTACTATAGCTAAAAAATTTGATAAGAAACAAGTAATGCCTTATTTAGTAAGTCAGTTTACAGGTGGATTAATAGCAAGCATAACCTTGTTAGCACTTTTTCCTTCCAATGAATATTTAGGTGCAACTATTCCATCTGGGAGTGATTTACAATCATTTATATTGGAATTTATTCTAACATTTTTATTAATGTTGGTCATTCTAAATGTAGCTCATGGATCAAAAGAACAAGGAATGTTCGCAGGTTTAGCTATAGGTTCAGTTGTTGGTTTAGAAGCAATGTTTGCAGGTCCAATTTGTGGAGCTTCAATGAATCCAGCAAGATCTTTAGGACCAGCAGTAGTTTCGCTTCATGTACAACAACTATGGATTTATTTAATAGCACCAACATTAGGAGCTGTTTTTGCAGTACTAATTTGGAATTACATCAATCAAAAACAAGTAAATAATACTTTAAATTAAAGAAATTATGAAAAATTATTTAGATGCAACAAACGATTTATATAAAAATGCAGCTTTAACTCCAGACGTTGGTCTTTGCTGTACAACAACACCCATTTGGAAATTCCCAGGTCTTGAAATTCCAAAAATAATGCAAGAAATGAATTATGGCTGCGGAAGTACAATTTCAGCTCAAGACCTAATTAATAATCCTAAAGTTTTATATGTTGGTGTTGGTGGAGGAATGGAATTATTGCAGTTTGCCTATTTTTCTCGTCAAAAAGGTGGAGTAATTGGTGTCGATGTTGTCGATGAAATGTTAGAAGCTTCACGAAAAAACTTTAAAATTGCAGAAGATGAAAACGATTGGTTTAAAAGTGAATTTGTAGAATTAAAAAAAGGGGATGCTCTTAATTTACCTATTGAAGATGAAAGTATCGATGTAGCTGCTCAAAATTGTCTTTTCAATATTTTTAAAGCAGAAGATTTAAAAAAAGCATTGCAAGAAATGTACCGTGTATTGAAACCTCATGGTAGATTAGTAATGAGTGATCCTACTTGTGAACAAGAAATGAATGAAACTTTAAGAAACGATGATCATCTACGAGCACTATGTTTAAGTGGGAGTATCCCTATAAAAGATTATATAAAAGCTTTAACAGATGTAGGTTTTGGCACAATTGAAATCCGAGGTAGGCGTCCTTATCGTATATTAGATACAGAGAATTATCCAACAGATGAGTTAATCTTTATTGAAAGTATAGAAGTTTGTGCAATAAAAGACCCAATGCCAGAAGATGGACCTTGTGTTTTTACAGGGAAAGCAGCCATATATTTTGGAAAAGAAAATTATTTTGATGATAAAAAAGGACATGTGTTATTGAAGAATCAGCCTTTAGCAGTCTGCGATAAAACGGCAGGTGCATTGGCCTCTTTAAATAGAAAAGACATTTATATTAGTGAAAGTACTTTCCATTATAATGGAGGAGGTTGTTGTTAATGTGTAAGGAAATAAAAAACGTACGTCCAATTTAAAAAAAAGCTAAAATATGAAAAAAGTTATAATGCTATCTGTAGTTGGTTTGTTAGGGTTTCAGTTTGCAAACGCACAAAGTCCTTGGACAAGAGAAAAAGGGAAAGCTTATGTTCAATTAGGTGTAACAAGTTTATCATATGACACAGTTCAGTTTGATGGGAACAAGTTAGAAGATCAAGGAGATTATTCAGACATAACAATTCAAGCCTATGCAGAATATGGAATTACAGATAAATTAGAAGCACAATTGGTTTTACCCTACAAAACGGCTTCCTATAAAAATGCAGGTTTTTCAGAAAGTATTTCAGGAATTGGAAATATTTCTTTAGGTTTAAAATATAAATTGTCCGATAAGAATTGGAAAATTAGTTCAGGTATTCTATATTCTGCTAATTCGATTAAGAAAGATAAAGAGTTAGTTGTAAGTACTACAGGAATTAATGCTTCAACAATTTTACCATATGTAACAATAGGATCAAGTCACAATAAATGGTATTATTTCGGAAATATTGGATATGGATATATGGATAATGATTATTCAGACTATTTTAAGGCAACAATAGAAGTTGGATATAATGTGATACCAAAAGGACACTTAATGTTTGTTTTAGATACTAGAAACCCTATTTCAAAAGAAAAGGCTTTTGATAATTATAAATTAGGACTTGATCCATATCAATGGGCTTCTCATTTAGACAGACAAACTTATAACTCCATTGGGATTAAAGCAAACTATGAGTTTATAGAAGGTAAGTTTGGTGCTAACTTCTCAACTTTTGGTGCTTTCGGAATTGATAATGCTCCTTTGGCTCCAACAATTAATATTGGAGTCTATACTAAACTATAATTTTTTTAGCAATGAATAAATATCAAGAAATAATTGTCAATTCGTATTCAGATCATTTTAATTATTTGAAAAATGAATTAGTTAACCTTCACGTAGAAAATTATTTTTATGGATTGATAATTATTTCTTTAATTGTTTTTGCATTAGAGAATATTTTTCCTTGGAGAAAAAACCAAGCAGTTTTTAGAAAAGATTTTTGGTTAGATACATTCTATATGTTTTTTAATTTCTTTTTGTTAAACCTGATTATTCTGATGGCAATGAATAATGTAACAGCTCAATTGTTTAATGATTTTTTAGGACTCTTTAATTTAGAACTTAAGTCATTACAATTGGTCGATTTATCCGAATTGCCAAAACCATTAGCCTTGTTTATATTTTTTATTGTTTCCGATTTTGTACAATGGAACACGCATCGATTATTACACCGCTACGAGTTCTTTTGGAAATTTCACAAAGTACATCATTCTGTTAAAGAAATGGGTTTTGCAGCACATCTTCGCTACCATTGGATGGAACCAGTTGTCTACAAAACATTGTTATATGTTCCTATGGCTATAATTGGTGGTTTTTCAATACAAGATGTCTTTATTGTTCACTTTATTACTATTGCAATCGGACATTTAAACCATGCTAATTTAGGTTGGGATTATGGTTTTCTAAAATATATATTCAACAATCCTAAAATGCATATTTGGCATCATAGTAAAGAAATGCCTAGAAAATATGGTGCAAACTACGGAATTTCACTAAGCATTTGGGATTATCTCTTTAAAAGTGATTATATACCTAAAGATGGCAAGGATATTGAATTAGGTTTTGATGATGATGAAGAATTTCCTGATAGCTTTCTTAAACAAGAAGCTTATCCGTTAAAATTTTAGAGTGAAAAGAAATAGCCATTAATTAAAAAGCACACGACTATGAAATCGCCATTAACAACAAGTTTGTTGCAAACAAATAAAATTCACTGAACACAAATTGAATTATATTTAGTGAAATAAACACAAATGAATAAAAGCGATAACATATGTGACCTATAACAAAAAAAAATCACACATATGAAAAGAATTATTTTACTATTATTGATAACTGTTCAGGGTTTTGCACAAAACTTTGACTATAGAAATTATACCGATTTATTAAGCAATCATGTTTCTAGTAAAGGAAATGTAAACTATGATAAATTGAAAACTAATGTTGCCGAATTAAATCTAGTTGTTGCGGAATTCGAAAAAACACAACCAAGAAAAAATTGGTCAAGAAATGAAATTTTAGCTTATTATATTAATTCGTATAATGTTCATACTTTAAAAAAAGTAATTGATAATTATCCAACTAAAAGTATCAAAAATATTAGAAATGCATGGGACGATAAGTTCATTGTTTTAGGATCAAAAAACATATCATTGTCCTATATTGAGCATAATATTTTAAGAAAAATGAACGAACCTAGAATTCATTTCGCAATTAATTGCGCCTCTTTTTCTTGTCCCGATCTATTAAATAAGCCCTTTTTACCTCAAACGTTAAATTCACAATTAGAATCGGTTACAAAAGATTTTATTAATGATGGATCTAAAAATGTAATTGAAGCAAATGAAATAAAAATATCAGAAATTTTTAGCTGGTTCTCTGGAGATTTTAAATCGAAGAATACTTCATTAATTGATTTTATAAATAAATATTCTACAATAAATATTAATGAAGATGCAAAAGTTAGATATTTAGATTACAATTGGAGCCTAAACAAATAGAATGAAGATTTCCATTATTATTCCTGTTTTAAATGAGGAAAAAAATATAGCAAAAAATATAAAATACCTAATTGCGAATAGTAATAAGAAATATAGTAAAGAAATTATAGTTGTAGATGGAGGAAGTTCAGACAATACTATAAAAATAGTTAAAGAATTTCCCGAAGTTATAATTGAGCATTCTGTAAAAGGAAGAGGCATTCAAATGAATGCTGGAGCAAGAATTGCAACTGGAGACATTTTGTATTTCCTGCATTGCGATAGTTTTCCTCCAAACGGTTTCGATAAATTAATTATCAATTCAGTTTTAGACGGATACTTGTCAGGTTGTTTTAAAATGAAATTCGATAGTAATCATGTCGTTTTGAAGGTTTCTCAGTGGTTTACAAAATTTAATTTTAAATCCTGTAGAGGAGGCGATCAATCCTTGTTTGTAACAAAAGAATTGTTTTTTAATACCAATGGGTACAATGAAAATTTAACGATCTATGAAGACAATGACTTGATATTTAGATTATATGAGCACTCTAATTTTAAAGTGATTCAAGAAAATGTAATAACATCGGCAAGAAGATATAGAGAAAACGGTTTCATTAAACTTCAATTTCATTTCGCTATAATTCATTTACTATACCGAACTAAAATCTACAATCAAAATCAAATAGTAGATTACTATAAAAAAAACATAAGATAAAAGAACATGGAGTTTAAAGGAAGAAATGGAGAGTTTTTTTGGTTAACAAAAATAGACAATACTGTAGCGGAAAACTTCGGTCAGAAAAACGAATCCTATTTGAATATTCTTTGGAATCCTTTTAATGATACCAATGTTACAGTAGATAATGTTGTATATTCTTTAAAGAAAAATGAAATAATGTTTTTAACAGAACTTCATGCAATAGAAAGTAGTACTATTGAGGTTTTGAATAGTATTCAATTTAACAGACAGTTTTATTGTTTAGACAATCACGATAGCGAGATTGGTTGTAAAGGGATTTTGTTTTTTGGAACATCGCAAGTGCCAACAATTTTTTTAAATGAAGAGAATGATGCTGCGATTGCATTGCTTTGGAAAGTTTTTCAAAATGAACTAAAAGCATCCGATGAACTTCAAGGAGAAATGCTTCAAATGTTGCTGAAGCGTTTTTTAATTTTATGCACAAGAATCTTTAAGGAGCAAAATAAAGTACGACATGTTGAAGAAACCAAGATGGACATTATAAGGAATTTTAGTTTTCTAGTTGAGGTACATTATAAAAGTAAACACACGGTTGCAGAATATGCAGCATTAATGAACAAACCCGCCAAGTCATTAACCAATCTCTTTTCTAGTCATATTTCAAAAACACCTTTGCAAATAATTCAAGAAAGAATAGTGTTAGAAGCAAAGAGGATGCTACTAAATACAGAAATTACAATAAAAGAAATCACATTTGAATTAGGCTTCGAAGACATGCCTTCATTTAGTAGATTCTTTAAAAATAAAATCGGAATTTCCCCGAAAGGTTATCGCGATAATAATGGAGTTGTTAATCCAATAGAAAAATAAACAGTATGAGAAAAATAAACAATCTAGCAATTGTATTTTTAGTGTTGTTGTCAGCTTGTAATAATAAACAAAAAGATGACGAACAGAATAATGTTGAGGTAACCTCAGAAGTCATTGAGGAAGTAGTTTTGTCAAAAGCAGACAAAGTTATAAATGCTACAATAAAAGCTCATGGAGGAGAGTTGTATAAAACAGCCAACTTTAGTTTTGTTTTTAGAAGTAAACAATATCATTTTGAAAATAATAACGAAAACTATAAATATACTGTTGAATTTAAAAACAAAGATACAATTGTAAAAGACATTGTAACCAATGGAAAATTTGAACGCTATATAAATGAGGTATTGCAAAATACAAATGAAAAAGACGTTAAAAAATATACAGAAGCATTAAACTCTGTAATCTATTTTGCAACCTTGCCTTATAAATTAAATGATGTTTCAGTAAATAAAAAATACATTGAAGAAACAACAATAAGAAATCAAGAATATCATGTTGTTGAGGTTACTTTTAATCAAGAAGGAGGAGGAGAAGATTTCGATGATGAATTTCATTATTGGATTAATAAGAAAACAAATAAAATTGACTATTTAGCCTATATTTATAAAGTAAATGATGGTGGTATTCGTTTTAGAGAAGCTTACAATACGAGAGTAGTAGACGGAGTCACTTTTCAAGATTATATAAATTATGAAGCACCAATAAACATACCTTTAAAAGATTTGCCAAAATTGTTTGAAGCGAAGAAATTAAAAGAGGTTTCAAGAATAGAAACAGAACACGTAATAAATAAAACTAAATAATAAAAACAATGAAAAAAATCATTCTAACTATCGCTATCGTTGCTTTAGGTTTTCAGGTAAACGCACAAGATTTTGCTAAAGTAGATAAAAGCGGTTTAGACGCTGCTTACTATCCAGAAAATGCACCCAAAAGAGCATTTATAAAAGACAAAACAAAACAAGCAGAAGCAGCAACAAAAATTAGAATATTATATTCTAGACCTTTAAAAAACGGAAGAGAAGTTTTTGGAAAAGTTGTTAAATTAAATGAAGCTTGGAGAATTGGTGCAAACGAATCTACAGAAATTTTATTTTTAACCGACGTAGAGTTTGGAGGAACAGCAGTAAAAGCAGGTCGCTATACTTTAATTGCAATTCCAACAGAAAAAGAATGGACAATTAAATTAAATTCAGAAAATGATGGTTGGGGGAATTATTCGTATGATGCAACAAAAGACATTGCTTCTGTAACCGTTCCAACGACAATGAGCGATAAAGAAATTGAAGCTTTATCTATCGTTATGTATGAAAAAACTAAAAATGTTGTTCATATTAAAATTGGTTGGGACAAAACCATTGCAGAAATTCCTTTAACATTGAAATAGTATATCTTTGAAAAATGGACGAAGTCAAAAAGTATTATCTGCATAAAGATGATTTTTCAAAACTACATTTTGAAATAAATGACTTGCAGTCCTATTTTCAGAAACATAGAGATCATGCTTCAAAAGCGCATACTCATGGGTTTTATCAATTCATTTGGTTTCAGTCTAAAGGCAGGCATTATATTGATTATGAAATTATAGAGCACGAACCCAATACAGTGGTGTTTATAAATACAAATCAGATTCATTATTTCTGTACCGATTCCATCAACGATGGTGTTTTAATTCATTTTAATGATTTCTTTGTGAATCAATTCAATCAAGAATTAGCACAACGTTTTTCATTATCTATTTTTAATGAAATTGGAAAGCCCTACATTCAGTTGAAACAAGATGAAGTAAGCCGATTCAGGAATGTAATCGATTTAATAAATGAAGAAATAGCAATAAGTGATAAGCTACAAAAAGAACAATTGTTTTTTCTTTTCTGTAGCTTATTGCTTTCTGCTGAAAGAATAAAATGTAAAAACGAAATTAAAGAGTTGTATAAAAATCCAGATTTTATGCTAGTCTATTCCTTCAAGAAAGAAGTCTACAAGCATAAAAATACATTTCATAAAATAGACTTCTATAGTCAGTTGCTAAATACTAATTCTAAAAAATTAACAACGCTTGTAAAACAATACCTAGGAGATACACCTGCTGTGGTTATTCAATCCATTAAAATTCTTGAAGCCAAAAGAAAATTAGCCAATAAGCAATCGTCAATTCAAGAAATTGCTTTTGATTTAGGATTTGATCAACCTACCTATTTTACAAAGTATTTCAAAAAAGCAACAGGAATCACACCTAAAGAGTTTCAAAGTCTCCTTCCTTAAATTACCATTCTTGCTCTTTAAATTACCATTTTTTAAAACCATAGCACAATACATTTGTACTATATAAATTTAAAAAAAAGTACAGATGAAAACAGCATTAATTATAGGAGGAAATAGCGGAATAGGAAAAGCAACAGCATTACAATTAGCAGCACAAGGCATTTTTGTTCATATTGTAGGAATGACCGATGCTAAATTAGAAACGGCTAAACAAGAGATTGAAAAGGTTGGTAAAGTGGCAACACATAAAGTAAACATTAGCAATATTGAAGAAGTGAGTCAATTTATAAAAGAATTGGCAACTATAGAAAAGATAGATTATTTAGTGAATGCTTCTGGTATTTTTGGACCAAAACCTTTCCTAGATCATACTATTGAAGAATATGATTCCTATATGAATTTGAATAAAGGCTTCTTTTTTATTACACAAGCAGTAGCCAAAAAAATGAAGGAGAGCAAAGGAGGAAGCATTGTAAATGTTGGTTCAATGTGGGCAAAACAAGCGGTAAAAGCAACACCTTCTTCGGCCTATTCAATGCAGAAAGCAGGATTACATTCGTTAACACAGCATTTAGCAATGGAATTAGCCGATTTTAATATCCGTGTAAACGCAGTATCACCAGCAGTAGTAAATACGCCTGTCTATCATAGTGTTTTTGGTGGAAAGGCAGAAGCAGAAAAAGCATTAGAAGGATTTAATGCTTTTCATCCAATAGGAAAATTTGGAAAACCAGAAGAAGTAGCCAATGTAATTACATTTTTGCTTTCTGCTTCTGCAAGTTGGACAACAGGTGCAATTTGGGATGTAGATGGTGGAGTAATGTCTGGTAGAAATTAATTGAATTAACTGAAAAAGAAAATAATAACTGATAGTGTTTTTGTACTATCAGTTATTTGAGTTTTATGTATTATGAATAAAAAAATTGTCATTATAGGAGCAGGATTAAGCGGATTATTAACTGCTTATCGACTTTTAAATAAAGGTTTCGATATTGAAATTATTGAAGCAAGAAATAGAATTGGAGGAAGAATTCATACATTACAATCTGGAGAAACAAATGTAGATATGGGTGCAACTTGGTTTAATGAAATTCATAAAAACCTTAGCGCATTATTAGGCGAATTTCAAATTGAATTTTTCGAACAATCCATGAAAGGCTCTTCTTTTTTTGAACCTTTTTCTGCTACACCAGCTCAAGTAATTGAAATTCCAGAGAACAGTCCAAGTTATAGAATTGTTGGTGGTACATCTCAATTGGTTGAACAAATTAAGAATCGATTAAAAACAGTAAAAATTAGTCTTAGTGAAACTGTCAGAGAAATAGATTTTACAAATGATAAAGCTATAGTTGTAACGAATAAACAAATAATTAATGCCAATTTTGTAATCTCTACAATTCCACAATCGCTTTTAGTGTCTAAGGTGAAATTCATACCCAATCTTCCGCAAGAACTGATAAACATTGCCAAAAATACACATACTTGGATGCAAGACAGTATAAAAATTGCTTTGGTTTATAAAATCCAATTTTGGAAAGTAAAAGGAATATCAGGTACAGTTTTTAGTAACGTTGGTCCAATTACAGAATTGTATGATCATTCTAATTATAATTTGAATGGTTTTGCTTTGTGTGGTTTTGCAAACGGAGAAATGGTTCGATACTCTAAAGCAGAAAGAAAAACAAAAATCCTTTTACAGTTGGAAAAGATTTTCGGTAAAGAAGCATTAGATTATAGTGATTATCACGAAACTATTTGGTCAGAAGAAGAATATACTAAGAATGCTAGTCAAGAAGGATTTGTGTTTCCGCATCAAAACAATGGTCATCCAATTTTTAGAGAAAACTATTATAATGATAGACTTTTTTTGTCTGGAACAGAAACTGCATCCGAATTTCCTGGTTATATGGAAGGTGCAATAATTGCTGCCAATCATGTAGCAAGTGTTATTTTAAATTTTTAAATTCGAACAAACTTAATAATTATGTTATACACAGGTCAAATCAATGAATTCATTCGTTTAGAAGAAATTAACGAAAGCAATTGTGAATTACTTAAAGAGAAAATTGCCGATGGTTTGTGTATTATTTGGTGTTTGGAAACCCTAAAAATTAAAGTAGATGAAACCGAAATGTTATTTAAAAAAGATACAATTGTATTTTTAACTGAATTTCATAAAGTTGAAATTCTTGAAGTTGAAAAAGTAAGACTAATACGTTTCAATCGTGCGTTCTATTGTATTTCAGATCATGATAGCGAAGTAGGATGTAGAGGAATGTTGTTTTTTGGAGCATCGCAACTCCCTAAAATAATAATTCCAACAGACGAAATGGAAAAGCTTGAAATAGTTTGGAAAATGTTTAGTATAGAGATGGAATCCAAAGACGATTTGCAAAACGACATGCTTCAAATGATGTTAAAGCGTTTCCTAATTCTATGCACGCGCATCTATAAAGAACAAACCGAACTCACACACTTTGATAAACAACAACTCGATATCGTTCGCGCCTATAATTATTTGGTAGAAACACATTTCAAAACAAAACACCAAGTAGCAGATTATGCAGAAATGCTAAACAAAAGTCCAAAAACCTTATCCAATCTTTTTAAAAAATACGGAGAAAAATCACCTTTACAAATTATTCAAGATAGAATACTATTAGAAGCAAGGCGATTACTACGTTATTCTGATAAATCCATCAAAGAAATTACCTATGAAGTAGGTTATGAAGACCTGCAAACTTTCAGTCGTTTCTTCAAAAAAATAGAAGGTGTTTCTCCTTCCGACTTCAAGAAAACTATATAATATCCTTTGGGTTAATTATTAAAAACGTAGTTCGAGTGCTGTTTATAAAATGCGAACAGTAATTTTATAAACAGTGTATCGAGAACTCATCTACTGAAAAACAAAATCTCCTCGATACGCTTCGCATTCGAACTTTTGAAAAAAATCATTAAGAATTAATTGTATCAAACAAGATATAATACCATTTATAACAATAAATTTAAGTTATAAATGCTGTTGTAGGAAGAATTACCTACTCAAAGGGAAATCCTGTCTAACTCCATAGCGCTCTTTCTTTGCAACTTTGTACTATCAATTTAAAGCAAAGAAATTATGAGAGTAGTACACTTTATATCAGAAACATTAAAAGGAATCAACTTTCCTTTTATCGCCATACAATCAAAAAAAACAATTGCAATAGAAGAAAAAACATATTGCGACAAACATTTCATTTCAGATAACTACTGTAATGACGAATTCCTATTTATATAATTCAAAACAATAATAATAACAATAAAACAATTTTAAAAATGTCAAATTTTTCAGTACCAACAAGAGAACAAGTTTCAGAAAACAACCAAGCAATTTTCGATAACCTTCAAAAAGCAGTAGGTTTTGTTCCTAATATTTATGCAGCAATGGCTCATTCTAAAAATGCATTAGGTAGCTATTTGCAATTTTCAGGATCGGAAACATCATTAACAAAAAAAGAAAAAGAAGTTGTCGATTTAGCAGTGAGTCAATTAAACGGATGTCGTTATTGTCAATCAGCGCACACAGCAATTGGGAAAATGAACGGCTTTACAGACGAACAAATTTTAGAATTAAGAAAAGGAAACGCAAGTTGGGATAATAAAACAAGTGTTCTAGCCCAAACAGCAAGATCAATTGCAGACAAAAGAGGTCAGGTTTCAGAGAGCGAAGTAGAAGCTTTTTATGCCGTAGGATATACTAAAGAAAATCTAGTCGATCTAATTGTTGCAATAGGTATTATCACAGTTACCAACTTGTTTCATAATGTTACTAACGTTGCAATTGACTTTCCAGTTGCACCAGAACTATAATTAACCCAGAAACTAAGGTTATACCAGTAAATTAAAATAATAAATGGTATTAGTTATATTGCTAACCTTAGTTTTAAAATACTAATAAAATGATACATACAATAGATAATTCTAACTTTGAAAATACAATAAATGATAATGAAATTGTTTTAGTAGATTTTTTCGCAGATTGGTGTGGACCTTGTAAAATGTTACACCCAACACTTGAAGAATTGGCAAATGACTTTGATGGAAAAGCCATTATTTCAAAGGTAAATGTAGATACCAACCAAGAATTAGCTGCACAATTCGATGTAAGAAGTATTCCTGCCTTGTTCTATTTTAAAAACGGAGAACTTGTAGGAAGACAAAACGGTTTGCAAAGTAAAACAGCTTTAACCAATCAATTGAATACTTTGTTAAGTAATTAAATAATTAGAATCCCGATTGCTATCGGGATTTTTTTATGCCTATACTTTCCAATAATCACTATAAAAATTATCAGATTGCATTAGTACTTCATGATTTCCCGAATTGCTTATAATGCCATCCCTTAAAACATAAATAGTATCTGCAAATTGTTTTAAAGTATGCAGGCGATGAGAAATGAATAAAATGATACAGTCATTTTTGATTTTCTGTAAAATTTGCATGCTAAATTTTTCTGTATTTCTATCCATTGCAGAAGTGACTTCATCAAGAATTAAAAACTCAGGTTTTTTATAAAGCACTCTTGCGAATGCTATAATTTGTTTCTGTCCTCCCGATAAATTTATACCCTCTTCACCTAATATTGTTGCTACACCTTGCGGTAGCCTATTAAAATAAACATCAAAGCCGTATTGTTTTAGAAAAGCACCAATATTTTCAATGTCAACATGTTCTCCTAATAAAATGTTATCAATAACATTTCCATTAAAAATAGTTATGTCCTGTGGAATAACACCAATTAAATTTCTGTAACTATCCAGTTCAATGTCATTTAATTGAAATTCATTATTAATAAGAATACTTCCGTTTTCCAAATTATAAAAACGTTGTAATATCTGTCCTAAAGTGCTTTTTCCAGAACCACTTTCTCCTACAATAGCGGAAATTGTTCCTTTCGTTAATGAAAGTGTAATGTTTTTTAATAATTCTTTTCTACCAGCAAAACGAAAAGAAAGGGAGTCAATAATGATAGAGTCTAAAGATGAAATAATACTACCTTCGTTTTTTTCTTTTTCAATAGACGCAAATTCATGCATTCTGTTAAAAGCAATTTTCGCTTCATTTATAGGAATACTAATTAAAGCTAAATTAGCAATAGAAGGTAATAATCCACCCGAAATGCCTAAAACAGCCATTAATTCACCAAGTTTGATATCTTTATTTAAAACTTGAATAGAGGTGTAAATTAATATTATAATCAAAAAAAGTACACTCGCTATTCCAGATTGCCAAGATAATGTAATATTGATTTTTCCTAAATTAAAAATTTTGTCCTGAAACACCCCGAAAATCAGATCGTTTGCCTTGCTAAAAGTAAGTTGTTTGTTGTTGTTCTTAATGGTTGCAATACCTTGCATACTCGAAATATAATTACTCTCGTTAATCGCATAATTTTGCATAACACCATTTTGAGCTTGAATTATTTTTTTATTACTGCAATAAATAATAATAAAATAAACAGGTAAACTAACGGAGCAAATAATACCAACCTGCCAAGAATAAATGAATAAAAAAACAGTAGAAATGATAGCAACTAAAACATCAATAACTAAACTACTTGCTAATTGTTTAATAACCTTTTGAATACGTTGTGTGTCATTTAATCGAGCAACTAATTCACCTGTTTTTCGAGTGTCAAAAAAAGACTTAGGTAAATGTAGTAGAGTACTATAAAACTGAGAATTGATTCGATTATTAAAATCCTTAGATTGTTGCATCAAAAAAAACTCTCTTAAAACAATAACGCCAACACGGGTTAAAAGTAAAACCATTAAAAGCGCAATGCCCGAAAATAATTTTGTTTTGTTTTCTGAAGGTAAAATGTCGTCAATCAATTTTTGAGAAAAAATTGACATTGTCATTCCTAATCCAGCAATAAAAACACCCAATAAAACAGAAAGCATAAGTAGCTTATAATCTTCTTGCAATAGACTCAAAAACCATTTTTGTTTGGATTGCTTTGTTGTAGTTGTTTTAACAAAAGAAGTATTCATGGCTAAAGTCAAACATGATTTAGAGATCCAAATAGCATCTAGCGTCTCCTTAGAAAGATAAGAAAGCCCTTTGGCAGGATCACCTATTAAAAAACCTTTATCAGCATCATAGCCATAGCAAATAATATAATGCTGAAGCTTTTCATCAATAATAACATGTAGGATAACAGCTTCTTTATGGTTAATTAAGGCTTGAATATCGGCAGTACATCCTTCGGCAGTAAAACCTAATTGATTTGAGGCCTGATATAACCCTAAAATAGTAGTGCCTTGTTTAGTTGTACCACTAAGTGCTCTCAATTTTTCAAGAGTACAATCACCATCATTTAATTGTATAATAGAAAGTAAACAAGCTACTCCACAATCCGATTGATCAAGTTGTAAAACATGTGTTTTTTGTATCTGTTTTAAATTCATTTCTTTTCTTATTTTAGAAGAAACTAAGTAACGGTACTTCCTAGTTTTTAATTTTTAATTTTTCAATTAGCGCTTCAATCTTAACTTGTCCTTTGATCTTTTCAATTAGCATATGGTTCTTATCATATAGAACGAGTGAAGGCAAAGAATTTACATCAAAAGTAGAAGTGAAAGAATGTGCTGTATCACGTAAAAAATGAATGTTATCATAACCAAGTAAATTATATGAATTTGCAAAAGCAACAATTTTCTCATCATCTTCAAACGAAACAAAGACAATTTGAATATTGTTTAATTTATCAATATTTTGTTGAATCATTTCGGCTTCATGATTGCAAAAATTACAATCACTATTAAAATAAATAAAAATCACAGCCTTGTTTGTAATTAAATTATTAAGCGTAAAAGCTCCATCATTAAGCGTGTTATATGAAAAATTAGGGATTTTTTTAATCTTTGTTGCAATCTCTTTTTTATGTTTTATTTTAGAAACCACTGTGTAGCCCATAAAACCAGTAAGTGATAGTACAAGTAAAGGGAGAATTATTTTTAAATATTTTTTCATTATATAAGATATTGCGAGACGTTGCAAAGCAAAAGCTAAGCAATCTCATGTTCGTGTATTGAAGAATGTAAATAGTATGAACTAGCTATTGTTTAAAGTGAAAAGTATAACTGTGTAGATCCATAAAAGTAATGCACTGCCATAGCTAGTAGCAACAATTTTGAAACTCATTTTTTTGCTAATATTTGTTTTTTTGTTGATAAAATATGTAATTAAAAAAACAAAACAGATCTCAAAAAGATTTATGGTTTGTAAAGGGTAAATAAGCCATAATTCTACAGAAGAATAATCAAATAAATTGATTAAAGAAAGAGGAGAAAAATGGTTAAGGTCTAATAGTGTAAAATCTATAAGGACATATTTTAAATAAATTATTTCAAGTAAAATGGAAATTAAAAATATATATTTTGCTTTAATTATGGAATCTAAAAGAGTTAAAAAATGTATCTTATTATTATAAAGCGTTAAACTGATAAAAATTAATAAGCTTACAAGCAAAGTACTAATAAGTTCTTTTATAGCTATAATGTAAATGTTAGAAAAGCTAAAACTAGTTCTTGATAGTTTAGGAAAATCTTTTAAATATTCATTTTTCTCTAGAGTTTCAATGTTTAAAATTAAATAATGAAAATGTGAAAATAGAATAGAAAATAATATATAGGCAAGGAATGTAAGAAATACATTTCTTATAGTTTTATTTTGATTCATATTTTTTTAAATTATTGTTAATCGAATATTTCTAAAAGAAATTTATAATTTGAATACTAGAGGTCAGGTGTTTCCCTTTTAAATCGTTCAACAACACCATAATCTATCGGCTAATTATTCTTCAAACCAAGTGTAGTAATGATTTGTGACTTTGTTAATAATTCGGAGAAGTTAGAACAATCATTTAAGTGTGTTTTTTTGAGATTTAATTATTTATCTGCTACCATTATTCCAAAAGAAGCATTTGGAAAATTTGTAAACTTTATTATTTTCTCTAAATCTTTTTTTAACCTTCTCGTGTCATTCCATATCCCTGTTTTAAATCTATTTCTAAAATAAGTTATAGGGGTTTCTAATTCATCATTAAATTCTATTTGTGTGTTATTCCATTCATTGCTATTTAAAAACTGACCTTCATCGTTTATTGTACCAAGCCATTCTAAACCTATAAAAACACCTTCTAAGGGTAAAGTTAGATTATAACTTGAAAGTTCTACATCGAATTGCCCCTTAGATCCTTTATTGATATAGAAAATAATGTCGGAATCAATTAGTTCGTTCGATG
Source organism: Flavobacterium jumunjinense (assembly GCF_021650975.2). Classification (NCBI taxonomy): domain Bacteria; kingdom Pseudomonadati; phylum Bacteroidota; class Flavobacteriia; order Flavobacteriales; family Flavobacteriaceae; genus Flavobacterium; species Flavobacterium jumunjinense. Next base: position 462,336 of record NZ_CP091285.1, on the reverse strand, counting down.
GTTCATTTGCGTCATTCTTTTTATATAAATGTATCCTTACGGCTATTCTATTTTTGTTTTTCTTTTCAAGTTTAAATAAAAAAGAAGATATTTTTTTTTCTATATTAAAAGTGTTCTCAATAAAAACAGCACATTCAATACCTTTACTTCCAGAAATAGAAAATTTCTTTTTGAAATCATTGTAGCCTATGTGAGTTTCATTATCTTTTTTTGAATTTGTTATTATAATTTCATTTAATACAATTTCAGAACTATTTAAGTATATAGTGTCTTTTATGTTTTCTTTTTCAACAATTAATGTTTCATAACCAATACAGGAAAATTCTATTTCTTCTATTTCTTTTAAATTATTTATGCTATAGTTCCCATTTGCATCACAATAGTCACCTCCAATAATTTTATCACCACTATAGTATAACATGTTTACAAACGGTATTTCTTTTTTTGTCATATGATCTTTTAAGTGGATTGTTTGACAAATTATTAAGTTTGAAAACAATATAAAAAACAGAATATAAGTAAGTTTAGTCATAATATAAAAATGTAATAAGAGAGGTTTTAACCTCTCTTAAGTTAATTAACAAGCGACATGATTATAATCGTGTGTGTTTGTGATGAAAAGCACAAAATGTGTCCTTACTAGAGTTTGAAACCCATTAACGCAAGGGCCTGTTGGTTCCCAATCACTCCATCCCCAAAACTTTCTACCGCCTTCCAAATTTTCCATTTGGCTTACTTCCATTTTTTTCATAATGTTAATTATTAATTTGTTAAACATAAAAATTTGATAAGGCTAAATTAAGCAGTTTACAACCAGGGTCTTATGCGTTTTTCGGGTAATGTCGTTCTCTTTTTGCATAAAGATCATTTACTTGGGACTATTATTCTTTCTGTAAGGGATTTACTAGTGCAATGTAATAACATAATCTCTAATTTAAAATAGAAAATAAGCTCGCAATAGCAAACTTTAACAATAAGTATATTTTTTCTGTAATTATAAATTGAAAGCTTTCATATAAATTTGCATTAGGTTTTATAAACTATTTAGAATGATTACTTTTATCACTATTAATCAAATAAAAAGTTTATTATGAAAATTTTCAAAAAAGAACAATTAAAAGTTGAAGTTTTAACAAGAAAGCAACTGCTTGTAGTTGTCGGTGGAGATGATGTCACAGAATCTACAGACAGTAATGGTACTCCTAGGACAAAGGATGGTACGATTGTTCCTCCTAGAAATTAATTTGGTGAATATATGAAAGATAGATTTTTTGGAACTTTTCTAGTAGTTATATCTGCATTAATAACTTATTCAGATAAGTTGGGTTTTGAGTTTGATTATAATTTTGAATACAATTCAACTACTAATTTTATTTATGCTCTAACTACAACTTTATCCCCTATAATTTTAGCTATAGGTGCAAATTTTAGACCCTTAAGAATAAGCTTCATTTTTCCTATTTTTATATATAGTGCAAATCTGTTTTGGGTATTAAGTAACAATAAATCAGACATGGGATATTCCTATCATTATGCATTTGCAGTGGTAATTTGTTTCGTGTTGCTCATTCTTTTTGTAGATAAATTCATTAAAAAAGAAAAGTACTATAAAAACAAAGTATCGCTATTAGAGGCATTGTTAGATTTAAAAATTGCAATCCATGATAAATAAAGAGCTAACAATTTTATTATCATTAGCAAAAACTACCCTTAAAGAAAAACAAGAAGGGCTTATTACTTCGGAAGAAGCGAATAGGGTCTTCTTGCAAATAAAAGAAAAACTTCAAGAGTTAGATGATGATGTGTCTAAAGGTATTTTAGACAAGCTAATTTCAAGAATAGAATTTTAAAAAACATACAGTAAGTGTTTTTTATGGGTTCAATTGCTTTTTTTTGCCCTTTTCTTTATGCTCTTCTCCTTCATTAACCTTAATAATATCATTTATTGCATTACTAACTGTAATATGATGAATTTCTTTAATCATTTGCAGTAATGCTGGTTCGTCACTTTCAAGGTCTGTACCCATTGCCTTTATTTTATCTTCTAAAAAAGTAACCTTTTCTTTATAATGAGAAATAACTTGGTTCTTTAAATCCAATTCTTTTCTTAAGGAAGTTTCAAGAGAAATAACATTTTCAATTGTCTTTTCTTCTTTTTGTAACATTGCACCTTTTCCAATCAACAACCATTCGCAATTAATTTCAGGATATTTGGTAATTAAAATTTCTAAAGCATCAGAGTTTAAGGGTCTTTGCTTGGCTACTCCTTTAAAACTACCATAGGTCATACCGATAGATTCACAAAAAGACTCGTAGCTAATGTTTTGATTTTTAGCAAAGTATAAAATTCTTTCTTTAATATTAGAGATTTTAATGTCCATTTTGTTATTTTTAGCAAATATAATTGCTATTTTTGGTATTGAAGAGCAATTAACTATAACAAAAATAGTAAAAAATAACTTTATAGCTAAGAATAGACTAGATATGAATAAGATAATTGGAAATAAATTGAAAGCGCTTCGCAAAGAAAAAGGATGGTCACAAGAGCAAGCGTCAGATTATTTATCTATTTCTCAATCTGCTTATGCACGAATAGAGAACGGAGCAAGTACTTCATGGGCAAATCATGTAGAAAGAATTTGTGATATTTTTCAAGTAACACTGGAAGAATTAGTAAAAACAAATAACAATCTAAAAGAGAGTAACATACAAAATGAAACAGCTCAAAAAGTACAAACGGTAAATCAACTTTCCGAAAAGCTAATAGAACAATACGAAGAACGTATAAAAGAATTGAAAGAAATTATCGAAGTGCTGAAAAAGTAATAGTAATGAAGTGTTCTGTTTTTGTAAGTATAAGTGTTAAAAAAAAAACCTATATTTTTTTGTTGTATAGCTACACTCCGTCAGTTCGAGTAGGGTTTGTAAAATGCGAATAGTAATTTTACAAACCATGTATCGAGAATCGTTTTAATGAATTTTTTCTTGTATATAGTTTTCTATCGAAAATCACTCAGGCTAATGTAAATTTTATTACATCGACTTCATCTTGTTTATTGTTTCTTCTTAGCAAATTGATTAGACCCATAAGATGAGATAATAGGAGTATATATTAAGAATAAATGAGTAATAATGAATTTGGCATTTTTTTTGCTCTAGTATACTATCGTTCTACTATAAATAGTGGTGACAAAAATATATTTGCTTTTCAGTTTGTCACAGAAAGTGTGACGTTTTTCATTTGAATTTGATAATGTCACAAAATCTGTGACATTTTTTTTTGTCAACAAAAAAAGTCACAGGTTTTAAAAATGGAATGCACTCGATGTACGAATGCATAGGTTGTATACCGATCAATATTGTTTTCTTAAAGGGTTTTGAGACTGGTTGTTTTTTCGAAATTTCCGTTTGGATAGTTATTTCTCAAAAATTTTTAATCATCGCTATAATTATTTAGTGCGAGATAGTAAATGATAATTATGATAGCAATTAAAAGGGCTATTTGGAAAAGAAAATAGGTATCCATATTGGGATATAGAATAGATTCGCTAAATCTATTTCAATATGAATCACAAGAAAATTTTTATCCTGCGCTACATCAACCACACTCTTTCTATGTAGTGGAACAAAAAAAAGAAGGAAAATACAATCAGTTTAGTTTTAAAACCTATTTCCCAATTGATGAAAGTGAAAAAAATAAATATTCCGAACTAGAACAATTTATAATGGATGAATTTCAGTGGGAATTTAAAATGAAATAAGAGCACAATAAAAAAGCATATTGTTCATCATAACAAATCAGGCTGTCAATTATTGACAGCCTGATTCTAAAAAGTAATTTCGATAAAAATTTAAGGTTGGTTAGCGTAAAGTTTTTATTGTTTTTTAATTACTTTTTTAGTTTTCATAGTGCCTTTATCGTCAATAATTTTTACCAAATAGATTCCTTTAGATAATGTATTTAAGTCAATATTGATTTCGTTTGCACTGTTGTTAAATGTTCTATTAAATACCTCTTGACCTAATAAAGTAGAAACAATAACGGTAGTAGTACTAGACTCATTATTTAATTCAATAGTAAAAGAAGTATTGAAAGGGTTTGGATAAATACTGAAGTTATTATCATTATCAAAATCAGATCCAGATAACGTACTTGGCGTATAAATGGTGCCATTTGGCTCAGTATTGTAAGCATAGTTGGTTAGTGTATAACTCGAACCATTAGGCGAAACAATAACTTTAAACCAACCATAACAAGGATTTCCATTTCTATAATAACGGAAACCAATATAACCCGTTTGATTGTCCCAAGTAGTATATTGAGTACTTCTAATTACATGTAAATCCGGATAAGCTCCACCATCTACAAAATTACGAGTTGCATTTACAGGTTCGTCTAAACCTAAATACGTTACATTTCGTGTTGTACCATTACAAATTAAAGCCTTTCCATAGGTTTCTAATCGAAGTGAGTTTTGAGATGAAGCATCAACAAATAACCCATAAGCATCATCATCAGCATCGGGCTCAATAGTGAAATATTCCCATACATTCGATGCAGAAACAGTTAAATCGGCATTGTCTACATAGTAAATTCCGTATGGATTTTCAAAATTTAAAGCAATAGTAACAGCGTTAGATTCTAAGGAGCTAATTCCACCTGTAATGGCTGCATTGTTAAAAGTAATAACGAGATTAGTATTGTTTGCTTGATCATGTTGTGTTGCATTACCTGTTAAAGTTAATTTAACTTCGTTGTTATTTTGTAGTGTTAGAACAGGAGTCAACCCAGTTGGTACTCCACTTATAGTATAATGAGTTCCTTGTGTGAAGGTACCCGTAGACTGTGTAAAAGTTCCATTATTAGTAGATAGTTTGATTGCTGAAAAAGTAGAAAAACTACCATTGTTTGCTATATCTTCTGCTAAAGTGTTCGGGCTTACTGTAATTACTGTCTTAGGTGTCATTCCAGTATAAATAATTGCACCAGGTTCTGTGTTATACGCATATTCAGTAATTGTATAGCTACTTCCACCAGCGGCAACATTTGCTTTAAACCAACCATAACAGGTTTCTCCATCAATTTTATATTCAAAACCAATGTAGCCAGTTTCTCCATCCCAGTTTGTAAAAGAACTAGTTCTAATGTCTAGTTGATCCGGATAAGCACCTGGAGCAGTAAAGTTATTTGAAGCATTAATAGGAACGTTAAAACCAAGACGAGTAATGTTTCTAGAACCAGTATTAGTGATTATACGTTTGCCATAGGTCTCTAGCTTTAAATGATTGGTAGCAAATATCCAAGCACCATACGCTTTACTATCTCCTCTGCTAATTTCAAAATACTTCCAAGTAGTACTTCCTGCTACAGTAGCATCATTCATATCAACAAAGAAAATACCATAAGGATCTCTAAACTTAACAGAGTAAGAAATAGAATTACAATAGATAGTGCTAGAACCAGTAAACGCAGCAGGAAGAAATGTTATTTTTGAAGTAACATTATTTGCCTCCAAATGACTTGTTGCTGTTCCATTTAATGTAACAGTAACTTGCGAATTAGAATTTACAGTAACAACAGGTGTTAATCCTGCTGGGAAAGTATGTGTGTAATGTGTTCCTTGCGTAAACACACCATTAGATTGTGAAAAAGTAGCTGCTGTAGCGTTTATAACAGCGTTTGAAGTAAATGTACCATTGTTGGCGATATCTTCTTTAAAAGTAGCTGTCGCTGAAGCAATGTAGCCACCAGTAGAATTAACACCTGTTGCTGTTAAGTTGGCATTTTGCCATAATGCTGTGCGCGCTGGATGTTGTAAAGCGGCTAACATTCTATTCACTTGTCCTTGTGTAAACATTTTGTAGCAACCAGAGGCACCATTATAGCCCATATAGTTTTCAATATTCACTTTGTCACCATTGCAATTGGTTCCAGGAGTACAGCTTAAATCATGTGTTCCGTTTTCTAGAGGAGTGTCGCTAACTTGGTCAGAACCAGTACAACCACCTTCAAAAGTGTGAATTAAATCAAAAAAATGTCCAAATTCATGAGTCAATACAGAGGCGAACTCGTCGCTTGTATTTCCGTAAAGATAAGCCCCATTATAGACAACTCTTGCAAGATTGTAGTCAGACATTGAAGTGTTTGGGTACCAAGCTACTCCAGAATTAGTAGTTTCTCCATCATCGTATAAATCATTTTGGATATAGACATTCATGTACTTATAATTGTCCCATGCGTCTGCTTGAATTTCAGAATCATAACCTCCACCATTACCAAATCCGCTTTTAACATCATGAAAAATAATACCCGTTGTACATGCTCCGTTCGGATCAATCTTAGCTAATTTAAATTCAATATTTAAAGTTGATCTTCTAGATTGAAAAAAAGATTCCACAGAATTGAAATCAGGATTTAAACCATTAAAATCATCATTAACTTTTTGTAGTGCGGTTACGATTTTCTGAGAAGTAACAGTTAGTCCATTATGAGAAGTTCCATAAACGTGAAAAACTACAGGAATAGTATAGGTTGCGTTGGGAGCTTTACCATAATTACCGTTTTTTTGAATTCTAGAGCTCTGTTTCTCAAAAGCATTTTTTTCTTTCAATGCTTGAGGAAACCTACGATAAATAACATCGTTTTCTTCTTTTACTCTACAATTTAAATGTTGGGCATTTCCTAGTTCAATAACGAATAGGAATAGAAATAAACATAATAATTTTGTTTTCATTTGTGATTAATTTTATAGTTAATATGTAATCACTACAAATTTATTTGTTAAGAGAGTGTTAAGCTGATGGTATTTTATCGATTTCTGATACTAAATTAACCTGTTTGTGTTTTATCGTTAATTATTTTTGATAAAATTTAAATTAAACTAATTTTTAAACCTTTTTTATTGATAAAAATGCATAAAAAGTAAAAAAGACAAGTATTCATGTAAAATGGTATACTGCGATATGTTTGTTAATTATCAATTTTGTAATGAAAATAACAAACAAAATAAGCTATGAAAAAAAATACGTATTTATTTACTCTTTTAGTTACTTCCTATTTTGGGCAAGCACAATGTACTGCAACAGGTACAAATTTCGGGAACAATACATCGAACACAATGTATAATGTGCAAGGAACGGTTAATGTGGTCTTAAATACAAACAGTACGGTTTCGTTAAACACAGGAAGTAATTTTTCAACCGCAGCAGGACCAGATGTAAGGGTGTATATTCTTGATAGAGGAATGCTAACAGATGCACAGTTGAAGAATACATTTAATTTTGCATCACTACCAAAAATCGAAATGGGAATAATCTCTGGGAATGGTGCTATGTCTTTCACAAAGAATATTCCTAATTCGGTTACAATCTCCGATTTTGATACGATTTATTTCTTATGTGAAGACTTTGACCTTTTTTGGGATTTTGGTAATTATGTGCCTTTTACAACTTCTAATTGTTCCGCATTATCAAGTACCGTGTTTAATTCAGATAATTTTACTGTGTATCCAAACCCAATGAATGATGTTTTTTCTGTTGAGGTTGGTAATAATGTAAAAATTGAAACCATTACAGTATATAATAGTTTAGGACAAGTTGTTTTGGTAAAAAAAGAAAACATGGAAGAAACAACCGATATATCAAATTTGAAACAAGGGGTGTATTATTTAGAAATTTTAGACATTGAAGGGAATACGTCTATTAAAAATATAGTTAAGAGAATTTAATTTATATCAGTTGTCATTTGATTTTAGTTTTGAGAGAGATGCGATAAGAAACCCTTATCGCATTTTTTTATATTCATTTTGTATAATTTGAAATGCAGGTTTGTTTTGTACCGTATAATCAGTGTCTTCCAAACCACCAACATTTTCATAATCATCAAACCATTTCCATAAAAAACCACCAGCAAACCAATCTTCTTTCCAGAAAGTATTAAAAAGTGCTTGCAGCGCATTAGATTGAGCTTTTAAATTAAGTGTCTTTTTTTGGTTAAAATCCCAAGGTTCTTTAGTTGTATAATCGATACTTTGATAGCCAAATTCGGTAAAGAGTACTTTTTTGTTTAACTCTTTTGCTAAATTTTCTATTTTATTTTTATGTTGCATCCATTGTTGTTCAATTTCAGAAATGCTAGGTGTTTTTTCCTTCGAGAGCGGAAAATAGGCATCAATACCAATGTAGTCTATATTCTTAAAGAAAGAAACCGTTTCAAATGTGTCCCAATTTTCAGCATAAGTTAGTTTGCCTTTGTATAAGGCTTTAATTTTTATTATTAATTGTTGCCAATATTCGGGTCTATTAATTACAAATGTATTCAGCTCTGTACCGATACATAATAATTCTATTTGTTGTTCTTCTGCAATTTGAGCATATAATAAAATAAATTTTTCGTAGTTCTTTTCCAAAGAAATCCATTCTTGTTCACTATTCATTTTAATGTGTCCTGTAAAACCATTGGGTATCCAAATTTGTGGTTTCAACATTACACTTATTTTATTTTTTTTAAATTGATTTGCCGCGTGTTCAATTCCTTCTTTGCGTTCTCCAATCCATTGCCTGTTAGAATTGTAAAATAATGCGGTGTCGTTTATTGTTTTCATGAATGCAAAAGGCATCAAAGTAACCCAGTTTGCATTAGAGTGTAGAATAGGTTCAATCTCTTTTTCAGAAGTTAAGCTGTTTGAAGCAACAAAGCTAATTCCATTAATTTTAGATTCTTGTGAAGAACAAAAACTAAAAAGAAAAAAAGCCAAATAGAATAAATATTTCATGAATGTTTTTTTTTACTTTGTTGATACCAATTGATTTAAAAATATTGACCAATTCCAAAAACCAAACCTCTTGTACCGTTTTTAGAAATACCAAATCCATAATCGAGTCTAAATATAGCATTAAAAATTCTTTTGTGCATAAATCGCAATCCAACTCCTGGGTAGACTCTTACGTTTTCAGGCTTAGTAAAATCAGAAAAATCACCTCCAGGTTTTCTCCAAGAACCAATATCAATAAAACTATTCCCTTGAAGAACAAACCAATTTTTTTCAAAAAGAGTAGTTCTGTATTCTGTGTTCATTACAAAAGTACCTGTTCCGCGATCAATAATGTTACCAACACCTCTAATATTTACATTGTTATCTAGCGAAAATGGAGAAAATGGAGAAGTATTGTTAGAAGAAAGACCTAATCGAATTCGTGTTGCCCAATTTCCTGTTCCACCAATTCTTTTAAAATAAGAGAAATCGTTCCAACCAATTAAGAATTTATCCTGAAACGTATTGGATTGTGTTACAAATTGAAGATTAGTTGTGTTTTTTGTACCGTCTATAAGGTAGAAATCGTATTTAAGATTGTCGTAGTTGTTGTTTAGTTTAATAAGGATTTTGTCAATATTGAATCCAAGTGGCACATTTGCGCTTGTTGCACCCGATTTGTATTCGTATTTTTCATTAAATACAGATCCACCTAACTTAATTGTGTTTTTGAAACTAGTTCGATAGACTCCTAATAATTCAAAAGACCTGTTGATGTATTCATATCTAGCTGAAGTATTCTCGAAAAAAACAGGTTCAATACTTCCTAGGTTTTGATAGCTGGTTTCAATTCCTAAATTTTCATTAAAAAGAAATGGAGAAGAAAAATTAAAACCATAGGAACTGATGCCATTATATTGATAAAAACCACCAATAACGTTGTTTTTTCCAAGAAGGTTAAATTCGTATAAGCCAACTCTATAAGCGGCAGGAGTTTCGTCTGTAGTCCAAAGCGATGAGTTGGGTATGATGCTAAAGTTCTCAATGATTTTAAAGAGCACATTATAATTGTTAGTAATAATATCTTTTTCAACAGTATAAGTAACATTAGAAATTCCATTTAAACGCGTTAAAGCCTGAACGTCATAATTTAGTTTTAGACTGTCTAATGCTTCACCTTCTTTCGATTGGATAAACTTCGTCATGAATTTAATATTCATTTTTTTAGATCCAGACCAATCTATCTTTTGAATGTTATTTTCTTGCGAAATGGATAGGAGACTTTGAAGAATAATGATAATAAAACCTATTTTTTTCATTTTTTTATTCAAATATCTATAAAATTATTAATAAAATCTTAAAAATGGTAAAATTGACAATTATCTAGGAAAAAAGGAAAAACTGTTAACGATTATTAATGAGCATATTTGCTAAGTAAAAGAAAAACAATTAATAATTTTAAAGAAAAACGCTATGAAAAAGATTTTTTTTTCAATCTTAGCATTAGGTCTTCTAATGGCTTCATGTAACAACGATGACGATGCAGTAACTGCTTCACCAAGTTTAAAATTAAACCTAACAGGTTTAGAAGATTTGGGTCCAGATTATAAATATGAAGGATGGATTATTGTAAACGGTGCTCCAGTTTCAACAGGAGTTTTTACAGTAGATGGAAGTGGAGTATTATCTAAAACTACTTTCGATGTTGATGCAACAAATTTAGCTGCTGCTACAAAATTTGTTTTAAGTATTGAACCAACTGTAGACCCGAGTCCAGCACCTTCAGATACTAAATATTTAGTAGGAGATTTTACTGGGAATTCTGCAACAGTTTCTTCAGGAATTGTGGGTGATTTTTCGGCATCTACTGGAAAATATTTATTAGCAACCCCAACAAATGGAAATATGAATCCAGAAGCAGGTGTTTGGTTTATTGATAATACTAGCGGAACAGGTATGGCAGGTTTAAACTTACCAACTTTAGATTCAGGATGGAAATACGAAGGATGGGTTGTTAGTAACGGAGTTGTTTTGAGTACGGGTAAATTTTCTGCAGTTGATGCTTCAGATGAAGCCGCTCCATATTCTGGAACAATGATGGCGCCACCATTTCCTGGTGAAGATTTCTTAATGAATGCTCCAACTGGATTAACTTTTCCTGGAAATTTATCAGGATCAACTATTGTAATCTCTGTAGAACCAAGTCCAGATAACTCATCTATGCCATTTGCAATGAAACCATTAGTGCATACAGTTGCAAATCCAGCTGTAACGGGGAATGTTGTCGATATGAATAGCAATTTAGCATCACTTCCTTCAGGAACAGTAACACGATAATATTAAATTTTAGTTTGTTTTAATTTAATTCTGATAGAGGTGAGATGAAAATCAAACCTCTATTTTTTTTGTAGGTTTTTTAATTGGAAAAATTGACAAGTTTCTGGGAAAAATAGAAAATGCATCATTTAGTAAATTATAGCATCTTTGCTAAGTAGATTAATAGATAAACTTAATTGTAATAAATAATGAAAATCAGAATTTTAGTTTTAGTTCTTTTGTTTTTAAATCTGACTATGTTAGCCGATAATCAAAACGATTTTTTTAATGATGCAAATGCTTTTTTAAACAAAAATGTTTCATCTACTACTGTCGATTATGCTTCAATTAAAGCAAATAGAGCTGCTTTAGATGATTTAGTAAGTCAAATTGGTTTGTTCAAGTTCAGTTCAGATGAAAAAACAAATAAAGCTTTTTTAGCAAATGCATATAATATCTTAGTAATTAAAGGTATTGTCGATAAATATCCTGTAAAATCACCTTTAGATATTTCTGGTTTTTTTGATAAGATAAAATACAATCTTGCAGGAAAAAGTTACACTTTAAATGATATTGAAAATAAACTAATTAGAAGTAAATATAACGATGCTCGTTTTCATTTTGTATTGGTTTGTGGAGCAAATGGTTGTCCTCCAATTATGTCTAATGCTTATTTTCCATCAAAAATTGAATCGCAATTAGAAGAACAAACAAAAAAAGCATTAAACAATGCGAGTTTTTTAAAAGTAAAAGACGGAAAGATTTATTTGTCTCAAATTTTCGAATGGTATAAAGCTGATTTCGGTAAAAACGTATTGACATTTATAAATAAATACCGTTCAGATAAACTAGATGAGACTTCAAATTATAAATACTATAGCTACGACTGGAGTTTAAACAAAAAATAATAAGAAATAAAATAATAAATATGAAAAATATCAAAACGCTTTTAATAGGATTTATATTGATGTCTTATGCTTCTTTTTCACAAGAAGAAGTAGAGGAATCAAACATTCAAAATTATACCCCTTCTAAATTATTAGAAAAAGGAAAATGGGATATTAAATGGTTCAATAATTTATATACACAAACAAGAACCAATAGTAATGGCGAAAATTTTAATATTCCACGATCTAATTTCTTCACTACATCTTTAGAGGTGTATACAGGAGTTAGTGATAGTAAAAAATTTAATGCAGGATTAATTTTAGAATTCCGCTCAAACTCATTTGGCGATCAAAGTGCAACAAGTGTTTTTAGTTTTAATAATGAAGTTGGAAAATCAAGAAGCGGTTTAGGGCATATTGCACCCTCAGTGAAAATTGCGCCATTTGGTTCTTTGCCAAACTTCTCTGTTCAAAGTTCATTTTTCATTCCTGTTTTCGATAAGGAAAGTAATGAAAATGGCTATTTAGCTCAGAAAAGTTACATCTGGCAAAATCGTTTTTTCTATGATTATACTTTTACAGGAAGTAAATTTCAGTTATTTACAGAATTAGGAACACGTTTCTTTTTTGGAGAAAAAAGTGTAAACAATGACGGGTCTTCTAATCCAAACGGTGGATTTGCAAACAATAGTTTAGAAGTTGCACCAGGTGTATTTTTAAGTTATTTTCCAACAAATAAATTTACAGTTTTAGGCTTTGTACAACACGCACAATTAATTGATTTAGGAAATAAATTCTCTCAAAATTATACGGCACTAGGAACAGGTGCTAAATATCAATTTACAAATGTATTGAATGCCGAATTGTTATATAGTAAGTTTGTTAGAGGTTACGAAAGTGGATTAGGACAGTCTTTTAACCTAGGATTAAGAGCTATTTTTTAATTTACTGTTAGAAATCAAACTTTTTTTTATAACTTGAACTAATATATTTGCACTTTAAATCTTAATATGGAACATATAGTAATAATTGGGAACGGGATATCGGGTGTTAGTTTAGCTAGACATATTCGAAAAAATTCAGATAAGAAAATTACAATTATATCAGCAGAGACAGCATATTTTTTTTCTAGAACTGCTTTGATGTATGTCTATATGGGGCATATGAAGTTTGAACATACGCAACCTTATGAACCACATTTTTGGAAAAAAAACAGAATTGATTTAGTCTTTAAGAAAGTTGAAAAAGTAAATACAAAAAACAAAACACTTTTGTTGAATGATAATTCTAACTTGAGTTATGATAAACTTGTAATTGCTACAGGCTCAAAATCGAATAAATTTGGTTGGCCTGGTCAAGATCTGAAAGGAGTTTTAGGACTTTATCACAAACAAGATTTAGAAGAATTAGAAAAACTTTCTAATGAAAATTCCAAAGCAGTTATTGTTGGTGGAGGATTAATAGGAATTGAATTAGCAGAAATGCTTGCCACTAGAAATATTCCGGTTACTTTTTTGGTTCGTGAAGAAAATTTTTGGGGAGGAGTACTTCCTGAAGGTGAAGCTAAGCTAATTGGTAAACATATTTTAGAACATCATATTGATTTAAGATTGGAAACGAATTTGAAGGAGATTCTTTCAGATGAAAAAGGAAATGCTAAAGCAGTAGTAACAGAATCGGGTGAAGTTATTGAATGTAATATAGTAGGGTTAACCGTTGGAGTGTCTCCTAATATCGATTTTCTAAAAGATTCAGGGATTGAAACAAAAAGAGGAGTATTGGTCAATCGGTTTTTAGAAACAAATATTCCTGATGTTTATGCGATAGGAGATTGTGCTGAGCAACACGAAGCTATTGGTAACAGAAGAAATATTGAAGCCGTTTGGTATACTGGAAGGATGATGGGAGAGGTGTTAGCGCAAACATTAACGGGAAACAAGATGCAATACAATCCAGGACATTGGTTCAATTCTGCGAAATTTTTAGATATAGAATATCAAACATATGGTTGGGTTTGGGCAAAACCAAGAGAATATGAAAACCAATTTTATTGGGAACATATTTCTGGTAAAAAAGCCATAAGAATCTCCTATCATAAAGACACAAACGAATTCCTAGGGATTAATACTTTCGGAATTAGAATGCGTCATGAGTTTTTCGATAATATATTAACCGAGAAACAAAGTGTAGACTACGTAATCAAAAACTTGAAAGCAGCTAATTTCGATCCTGAATTCTTTAAAACGCACGAAAAAGAAATTACTATTGCCTTTAAAAAACATATATCAATCTCTAAAACAAAATAAAATGAATAAAATAAAATCGTTGAGACTGATTGGACTGATACTATTTGTTTTGTCAGTATTCTTGTTTATTGGCACACTGTTTATAGGTAATTATAATTTATCTAAAAATGCCGTTAAATCTGCATTTTCAGGAAAATCGGAAAGAACTATTGCAACTTTAACCAAAGTAGCAAACGAAAAAGGAATACTAAATAAGGATAGTCATAATCCGTTTTCTTTTAATTCAGAAATCACTAGTCTATTAGAAGAATATAACGCAACCATAACTGCAGAAGTTGAAGCAGAGAAAGGCTTGTCTAAAGAAGAAATTGAGGCAATTTTGTCGCAATCGGTTCAAAATGGAAAAGTAAACTATACAAGAGCAGTATTAGAAAGTGTTTTTTCTAATAATCAAGAAAAACTACAATTAGTAGATGGAGCAACTAATTGGATGTTTTCTCCTTCCAAAACCTATGAAAAACCGGAAGATTTTAGAAATGATTTTCAAAATAAAATTGGAGATATAAATAGAGCCAATGCCCAAGAATATATAATATACGATAACAAGTATGTAAAGTTTGATATTGCAAAAGCATCTGTTACCGGACCACTAAAAGACAATAAAGGATTATTTTTGTTTTTAACTTTTGGTTTAGGGATTATAGGGTCTTTAGTATTCATACTAACTGGTTTGTTTTTAGAACCTGTTGCAGGAATTAAAAATCATGGAATCTATTTGTCTTCTGCAACAAACAGAGGTTGGGTATCATTGTTTGTTTTTGGGTTTTTAGTATCATTCTATGTTTTATTATATTTCTTTCCGTATTATATTGTAAACTGGACAAACATAGTTGATCCTTTAAAAGAAATATTCAATCCAAAAGCAAAAGCATCGCAATGGTTTTTGTACGGAATTTTATATTGTGTTTCCATGATTGTAATGGGGATTCGTATGTTTATAAAATATAGACACAATCATTATCAAATAGTAAGAACAGCAAGTGTTTTGTTTTTTCAAATTATATTCGCTTTTCTTTTAGTTGAAATTTTACCATTATTCGATTTACCTGGAGTAGATTTAAAAAATGCATGGCCACTAGATTATAATTTTGTAACCGATTGGAACGTAAAACAACATCTTGAAGCAGGACATTTAGGTAAGTTTATGTTTGTTTGGGGCGTAGCTTTAACAATAATTGTAATTCCAATAATGGTTTATTTGTATGGAAAAAGATGGTATTGTTCTTGGGTTTGTGGTTGTGGAGGTTTAGCTGAAACTTTAGGTGATCCTTACAGACAATTATCGGACAAAAGATTGATTGCTTGGAAAATTGAACGTTGGACAATATATCCTGTACTGATTTTTGCCATTATAATGACTATTGTAGTCGGTTATAATACTTATAATATTATTTATAGTCCTGAAAATGTTGGCGATAGTACTTTTTTGGGTATTAATGCCTATAAAATTAACGAAATCTATGGGTTCTTAATCGGTTCTATTTTTGCAGGTGTCATTGGTACTGGTTTTTATCCTGTTTTGGGTAATCGTACTTGGTGTCGTTTTGGATGTCCTTTGGCTGCTTATATGGGTTTAATTCAACGTTTTAAATCTAGATTTAGAATAACGACTAACGGTGGACAATGTATTTCTTGTGGAAATTGTTCTACCTATTGCGAACAAGGTATTGATGTTAGAGCCTATGCACAAAAAGGAGAGAATATAGTTCGTGCTTCATGTGTTGGTTGTGGTGTTTGTGCAGCTGTTTGTCCAAGAGGTGTTTTGAAATTAGAAAATGCTTCAGAGAATGGAAGAATCAATCCAAATGATATTTTATTAGGTAACGATGTTAACTTAATGGATTTAGTCAATCAAAAATAAAACCATTTTCACGTTTTTATCGTACATAGAAAAGAGATGAAGTTTTAAAGTAACTAATAAAGTAAAATAATATGAATAAGTTTTTATTTCTTTTCTTTTTTGTGGTAACTATGCAATTCAGTTTTGCGCAAGAAAGCTATGTTAAAAATCGTTTTGCAAACGGTAAAATGAAAGAAGAAGGTTGGGTGATAAATGGAAAAAAGGCAAAGTACTGGTTCTATTATTATGAAAATGGTAATACTAAGGAAGAAGGACATTATAGTAATGGAAACAAAGTGAATTGGTGGATTTATTACGATAAAAAAGAAGAAGTAATTCGTAAAACAGAATATAAGAACAATGTTCAAAATGGTTTTTCAATTATTTATAGAGATGGAGACGTTGTAAAAGCTGAAAAATATTCTGTTGGAAAAAAAATAAAAGAGTGGCATTCAATGGCCGAATTTAGAGAAGATAATCCTAGCTTATTTTAATGAGAAATGTAAAAGTAATTATTCCGGCTTTTAATGAAGAAGAAGCAATTGCAAATGTGATAAATGAAATTCCAGATTGTGTATCTGAAATAATTGTAGTTGATAATAATTCTACAGATCAAACGTCAATAGTAGCTTCAAAAGCAGGTGCAACTGTACTTAAGGAAACAAGAAAAGGATATGGATATGCCTGTTTAAAAGGATTAGATTATATTGCTAATCTAAATGAATCGATAGATATTGTCGTATTTTTAGATGGCGACTATTCCGATTATCCAGAAGAATTAACTAAAATTATAACACCTATTATTGATGAAAACATCGATTTTGTTATAGGTGCTCGAGTTAAAGAATTAAGAGAATCTGGTTCAATGACACCACAACAAGTTTTTGGAAATTGGTTAGCAACGTTCTTAATGAAAATATTTTTCAAATCTACCTTTTCCGATTTAGGACCATTTAGAGCTATGAAATATGATAAATTAGTAGCTTTGCAAATGGAAGACAAAACGTACGGTTGGACTGTAGAAATGCAGTTAAAAGTGCTGAAACAAAAAATGTCATATAGAGAAATTCCTGTTCGATATAAAAATAGAATTGGTGTTTCTAAAGTTTCTGGTACGCTAAAAGGAACAATAATGGCTGGGATTAAAATAATTGGATGGATTTTAAAATATACCTTTAAAAAATAATGATTTATACCTTACTTGCATACTTAGCATTATTTTTTTACAGCTTAGCAATAATCTTGATTTTCTTTTATAGCCTAGCACAGTTCAATTTGTTGCTTAATTATTTAAAGAGTAAAAAGAATAATGCGAATAATAAACGCCCAAAATTTAATTTTAATATTGAATCCGAAATCCCTTTAGTGACTATTCAATTGCCTGTTTTTAATGAAAAATATGTTATTGAAAGACTTCTAGATAATGTAGCAGCTTTGGAATATTCAAAAGATAAATTGGAAATTCAAGTTTTGGATGATTCTACAGACGATTCTATTGTTGAAACGGCACGTTTAATAGATAAATATGCTTTATCAGGTCTGAATATTCAACATATAAGAAGGGAAAATAGAGTAGGTTTTAAAGCAGGAGCGTTAAAAGAAGGACTTAAAGAGGCTAAAGGTGAATTTATAGTTATTTTCGATGCCGATTTTGTTCCTAAACCCAATTGGTTACTGGAAACAATTCCCTATTTTAAGAATGAAAACGTAGGTGTTGTACAAACTAGATGGGGACATTTAAATAGAGATTTTTCTATTTTAACAAAAATACAAGCTTTTGCATTAGATGCACATTTTACATTGGAACAAGTTGGTCGAAATTCTAAAAATCATTTTATCAATTTTAACGGAACAGCTGGTGTTTGGAGAAAATCCTGTATTATTGATGCTGGGAATTGGGAGAGCGATACATTAACGGAAGACTTAGACTTAAGTTATAGAGCTCAATTGAAAAAATGGCAGTTTGTTTATCTTGAAAATGTAGAAACACCTGCGGAATTACCAGCGGTTTTGAGTGCCGCTCGTTCACAACAATTTAGATGGAATAAAGGAGGAGCAGAGAATTTTAAAAAAATGTATGTAAGAGTACTCTCGGCTAAAAATATTGAAACAAAAACTAAATTTCATGGTGTTCTGCATCTCTTAAATAGTTCTATGTTTCTGTGTATATTTACCATGGCGATTTTAAGTGTACCTGCATTGTTTATAAAGAATAGTTTTCCTGAATTAAATATTTTATTTAATATAATGGCTTTTTTTGTGCTTACTTCTTTGATATTTTTTATTTGTTATTGGTATACTTATAAAAGTTTACACGGTGGTGGAATTAAAAATTTCTTAAAATACACTTCCATGTTTTTTACGTTTTATTCTATTGCTATGGGTTTTTCGTTTCAAAATTCTATTGCTGTTTTAGAAGGATTGCTTGGTAAAAAAAGTGAATTCGTAAGAACTCCTAAATTTAATATTGAAACACTAAAAGACAAATGGAAGGATAATGTTTATATATCTAGAAAAATTTCTAAAAATACTATTATTGAAGGTTTGTTAGTTTGTTATTTCTCTTTTGGAATATATAGTGCTTTTGTTTTGAATGATTTCGGATTGTTTCCATTTCATTTAATGCTTTTAATTGGCTATGGCTATGTTTTTGTCAAATCATTTAAGTCAACTTAATTTTGAGTTTTTTAAATATAAAATATAAAGGAATAGTACTTATACTGATCTCTTTTGTTGCTTATGTTGTTCTAGGTTATTTTGTGCCAAGAGATAGTTTTAATGTCTTATTCTTTTTGTATTCTCTAGCTTTTGTTTCTTTTTGTTTTATTTATAAGTCTCAGGAGTTTAAGGAGAATCAACTTTTTGCAATTGGTTCTTTATTCCGTTTGGTACTTCTTTTTTGTTTGCCGTTTTGGTCTCAGGATTTTTATCGATTCATTTGGGATGGAAGACTCATTTTGTCTGGGATAAGTCCCTATGCATTTTTACCAAATGATATAATTGATACTGTTCCTATTGCTCAATCTAAAGAACTATATGATGCAATGGGGAATTTGAGTGCTTCTCATTATTCTAATTATCCACCAATTAATCAATTTTTCTTTGCGATTGCGGCTTTTTTTGCATCGAAATCTATCTTTTTCGCTGCATTTGTTCTAAAATTGATAGTATTGTTTGCAGATCTAGGAATTTACTTTTTTGGAAAGAAATTATTATTATTGTTAAATAGAAATCCTAAAACTATATTTTTATATTTTCTTAATCCATTAGTTATTATAGAACTGACGGGTAATTTACATTTTGAAGGGGTAATGTTGTTTTTCTTGCTTCTCGGTTTCTATTTTTTCTTTTTAAATAAATGGCTAATCAGTGCTCTTTTTATTACATTATCTATTTCTACTAAATTATTACCACTATTATTACTGCCCTTTTTTTATCAGAAACTAGGATTCAAAAAAAGTGTTCTATTCTATTTAGTCATAATTTCATTTAATGTTTTATTGTTTTTGCCTTTTGTTTCTAAAGACTTAATAGCGAACTATTCTGAAACAATATCTTTATGGTTTGTGAATTTTGAATTTAATGCAAGTCTGTATTATGTTTTTAGGGAGATCGGTTTCTATGTTAAAGGATATAACACAATTGGTATTATAGGTAAAGTGATTCCTGTAGTATCGATTTTAGTTATTTTGTTTTATTCGCTATATAAAAATAACTTAAGCATGACTAGAGTTATTTCTAATGGATTGATTGCTTTGTCAATTTATTTTTTCCTTTCCACAACGATTCATCCTTGGTATGTTATTAATTTATTACTATTAGCTGTTTTTACGCAATATAAATATCCGCTTTATTGGTCTTTTTTTGTAGTTTTAAGTTATTTTGCATATAGTCAAGAATCCTTTAAAGAGAGTGTAATTCTGTTGTTTATAGAATATCTCTTTGTTTTTGGTGTTTTTATTTATGAGTTAAAGTTTAAAACTATAAAAAATAATTTAGCGTGAGTGATAAAGCTTTAATTTTTCAAGACTGGGTAGCTCTCTACGGAGACGATTTGTACAATTGGGCCTATGTTAAGACAAGTTCTAAAGAACTGTCTGAAGACTTAGTGCAAGAGACATTTATTTCTGGTTTTAAATCTTTTGATAAATTTGAAAACAGAAGTAAGCCAAAAACATGGTTAATTACTATTTTGAATAATAAAATTATAGATCACTTTAGGAAGTCTAGTAAAGTAAGCTATTTATCTATTGAAAAAAATGGAGAGATTTTTTCTGATAAAATGTTCGATGAAGAGAATTTCTGGATTAATAATTTGGACGATACAATTTGGTCAACAAGTAAAAGTGAAAACAGTAGTTTTGTTGAATTGAAATTGAAAGAATGTTTGAATAATCTTCCAGAAAAATGGAACCTAGCGATATCGTATAAATATTTTTCCGAAAAAGAAACAAAAGAAATTTGTCAGGAACTTGAAGTTTCAGTGTCTAATTATTGGCAAATCATTCATAGAGCAAAATTGCTTTTAAAAAAATGTATTGAAATTTAATATGATAAATTTTAGAAAATATTTACCCTATTTGCTCTTTTCTTGTAAAAGAGTAACAGCTATAATTAGTAAAGATGTTTCAGATAGATCATTTAAAGAAAAAGTGATTTTGTATTATCATGCTGTAATTTGTAGAGCATGCGTTAATTATAATCATCAAAATGAATTGATAAATTTAGAATTAAAAAATGTTTTGAAAGTTGATGGAAACAACAAATTATCAGAATCTAAAAAAAAGGAAATTATCAATAAATTGAATGAAGAAGTTTAGTCTTTTTAGAATAGGAAAATTGTTAACTAAAAGTGTAAAATAGGAAACTATTATTCTATCGTTAATTTCGAACTTTGTGTTATTAAAATAACAGCGCACAAAATGATTGAAATTAACAACGAAGATGAATTATATAGAGTAGTGCAAGAGCATGAAATCGTTGTTCTTTTTTTTTCTGCGAGCTGGTGTATTCCTTGTAAAAAAATGAAAAAGCTACTTGATAAAATTTCTTCAGAAGAATCCTTAAAAATTCAAGTAGCTAATATTGATATTGAAAAATATGTAAATCTTACATTGAGTAATAATATTAATGTTATTCCAATGGTTCATTATTATAAAAATGGTAACGTTTTCTTAAAAGAAAGTGGATTGAAAACACATTCTTACGTTTTTCAAAACATTGAAGCACTGATAAAAGTGGTTTCAATTTAAATAATTTCCAACGTTCTTTCTAGAGCCATTCCTCGCGAACCTTTAATTAATATTAGATTGTCTTTTAATCTAATATTTGTAGCTAATATTTCTTTAGAAAAATCATCAAAATGCTTAAAGAATAGAATGGTTTTAGAATCTATTTTGCTTTTATAAAAATTTGCTCCAATACAGAAACACGTTATGTTGATTTTTGACAAAGTGTTAATGATTTTTTTGTGTTCTGCTTCGCTTTCTATACCTAATTCGAACATGTCTCCTAATATAGCAATTTTCTTTTTCTTGTTGTCTAATTGCTGAAAATTAGTAATGGCAGCAAGCATGCTAGTTGGGTTTGCATTGTATGCATCTAAGATAATCTCATTACTTTCTTTTGTTATTAGTTGCGATCGATTGTTTGATGGGATGTATGCTTCAATCGCTTCTTTTATTAATGAGTCGTCAACCTCAAAATATTTTCCAATAGTAATTGCAGCGTTAATATTGTTCGAATTGTATAGTCCAATTAAATTAGAATGTATCTTTAAGTTGTTAAGTTCAATTGTAACCATTGGATTAGCTATCGCAGACTGAATTTTTACATCTGAATCTTTCTTGGTTGAAAAGCTAAAACGCTTTAAATGTTTTGTTTTTTCATTTTGTAAATCATCATCTAAGTTTACAATAACGTTCTTCTTGTTTTGCTCTAAGTAGTTGTATAGTTCACTTTTACCTTTAATAACGCCTTCAATTCCACCAAATCCTTCTAAGTGTGCTTTTCCAAAATTGGTTATGTATCCAATATCGGGTTCTGCAATTGTGCAAAGGAATTCTATTTCTTTTTGATGATTAGCACCCATTTCGACTATTCCAATTTTAGTCTCTTTGTTAAAGGAAAGTAATGTTAAGGGAACTCCTATGTGGTTGTTTAAGTTGCCAAAAGTAGCTTTAGTATTGTATTTTTTTGATAGAACAACATTGATAAGTTCTTTTGTAGTTGTTTTTCCATTGCTTCCAGTAAGAGAGATGATAATGATATCTAATTGTTTTCTGTGGTAATTAGCAAGTTGTTGTAGTGTGCTTAATACATCTTCTACTAAAATGGTTCTATCATCAATGTGATATTTCTTTTCGTCAATAATTACATATTTAGCTCCTTTTTCAAGTGCTTGTTCTGTAAATGTATTGGCGTTAAAATTATCTCC
Source organism: Flavobacterium jumunjinense (assembly GCF_021650975.2). Lineage (NCBI taxonomy): Bacteria > Pseudomonadati > Bacteroidota > Flavobacteriia > Flavobacteriales > Flavobacteriaceae > Flavobacterium > Flavobacterium jumunjinense. Next base: position 439,798 of record NZ_CP091285.1, on the reverse strand, counting down.
TTTTAATGCAAAAAAAAGGTCTCCTTTTGTAATTTTTCTTGTGTCAGTAGTAAAACCTGTACATTCAAGAAATTTTATGTAAATGTCATTCATGTTCATAAAGCGAAGATAATAAAAAAGCCCTTTCAACTGAAAGGGCTTTTTTGAAAATATATAAATATTTCTTAGTATTTAGGATTTCCTCTTGGAGTCTTTTTGTTAGACTTAGGACCTACTTTAGACATTGCATTTCTAAAACCAATGTAATCTGTAGCCATATCTTGAGGGAAATATCTTCTTGACGCAGGATCTAGCCAATAAGCTCTGTCTCTCCATGAACCACCTTTATAAACTCTTACGTCATTATTAACTAAAGTAGTTCTTTTGTCTGATTTGTCATATTTTTTAACAATTCCAGAACTGTCAACAGATATTGAGTGTTTCGGAGATTCGTACATTCTCATTTTATCTTCTTTTCCTTCTCCTTCATCATCAGAAGATGAGAAGTTGAAATAACGAGTAGAAGCTTTATCACCATCTCTGTAATTCTTGTTGTCAGAAGTAGAGAAGTTTTGTCTTAAATAAGTTTCGTTTTCGTCAACTGGGACTTGTGCTAATTGTCCAGGTAAGTTTCTAGCCATAATTTTACCATTACTTAAAGTGTCATAAGCAATATTATCAGCTGTAACAATTTCTACAGTTCCGTCTTCACCAATTTTGTTTTTCATGTAAACGTTTCCTCTATAGTAGTTGAAATCATTTGCTTCATCATCAACCATTGGTCTGTATACATCGGCAACCCATTCTGCAACGTTTCCTGCCATGTCATATAATCCAAAATCATTTGGAGGGTAACTTTTTACTTTATTTGTAATATCAGCACCATCATCACTCCATCCAGCTATACCACCGTAGTCACCTTTTCCTTGTTTGAAGTTAGCCAATTGGTCACCTCTTGTTTGTCTTTTTCCATCACGAGTGTATTGACCTCCCCATGGATATTTTTTCTGTCCTTTGTATATGTTGAACTCTCTGTTACCTACTAAAGAAGTTGCAGCATATTCCCATTCAGCTTCTGTTGGAAGTCTGTATTCTGGTAATAATAATCCTGAATTTCTTTGTGCATATACATTTTGAGCAGTATCTGATACTTGCTTTTTACCACCGTTCATTTCTCTTTTGTACACGATATCTTCGTTTCCTCCAAAAGTTTCAGTTGGAGCAGCAAGATACGTTTCAGTACTAAAAGAAGATTCAGCTGTTACATCAGTTCCTAAGCTAATTTTAGCATCTTTCTTCAAATAGCCATTTCTCTCTAGAATGTTTTCATTAACACGATCAGTTCTCCATTTACTAAATTCAACTGCTTGAATCCAGTTAACACCAACAACTGGATATTCTGAATAAGCAGGGTGTCTTAGGTAATTGTTAGTCATCGTTTCATTGTATCCTAAACGATTTCTCCAAACTAATGTATCAGGAATAGCGCCTGTGTAAATGTTTTTGTAGTTTTCTTCTGTTGGAGGGAATACTGTTTTTAACCAAAATAAATACTCAGTGTACATTAAGTTAGTTACTTCAGTTTCATCCATAAAGAATGACTGTACGTGCTGTTGACTTGGAGTATTGTTCCAGTCATGCATTACATCATCCTGTACTTTACCCATTGTAAAAGTCCCGCCTTCAACTGGAACCATTCCAGGAGGAGTTTCTTGTTTTGAGAATTTAGAATTGTGTTGAAAACCACCGTTTTTGTCGTTGATTTTCCATCCAGTTGCTCTCGAACCACCTTTGGTTCCAGAACTTTTGCTACAACTGGCAAAACCTATTGCTATTGATAATATCAATAAAGCCTTCATTGTCATAATTTTCTTAATTTTCATACTCTAGTAGGTAATAAATTTAGTGACGCAAGATAATAATAATGTGTTAAAATGCAACATGTTTTTAAAAAAATGTAAAAATAAATTAATTTTATGTTAAAACTGTTAAGTGGTAACGTTTAAAAATGATTTTTATTGTAATAATTCCCAAAATTAAGAAAAATTTTCTTTCTATTTGTAATATAAAAATACTTATTACGTTTTATAAAGGATGAAAAAGATTAATTTCTATATAGTTTTATTGTTCAGTTACTACTGTGCGGCTCAAAATCAAAAAAACATTTTTCTTGAATGGGAAGGTAAGTCTACTTTTAAATCTGGTGAGACGGTTTATCAATTCCCTAGTTTTAAAGGTGATTTTTATGTTTTAAACACTACGAATAAGACTATTACATATAATGAAGAGACTTTTGTTTCAAATTATATTGATAAAAGTTCTTTACAAGTTTCTAATGTTGTTTACGAGTCTATTTCTTCTGAAGATCTTTTCGATTTGGATGTTTCTAAGATTCCAAGCACTATTAAAGCAACAATAGAGTCAGTTCGAGCTAAAGATCAATATATTGGTTTTTTTAGTTTCTCGCCAATTATAAAAGATAATTCGGGTTATAGAAAGGTGGTGTCTCTTAGTTATAGCTACTCTTTTGGGAGTCCAAGTGCATCTAAAGGAGGTAATAGTTCTTTTGGTGTGCAAAGTATCGAAAATTCTGTTTTAGCTTCTGGAGATTGGTTTAAGTTTTATGTAGAGAAATCTGGTGTTTATCGTATTTCTAAAACATTCTTAAAGAGTTTGGGATTGGATGTTAATGTAGATCCTAGAAATATTAAGATTTATGGAAACGGAGGAAGAATGCTTCCTTTGTTGAATAGTGATTTTTATCCGAATGATTTAGAGGAGAATGCGATACAATTTATTGGTGAAGATGATGGTGTTTTTAATGATGCTGATTATATATTGTTTTATGCTGAAGGTGTTGATGTTTGGAGTACTGAGAGTTTGACAAAAAACAATTTGTTTTCCGATAAGTCATATTATTATGTAACTGCGTCTTTAGGGCAAGGAAAAAGAATTTTAAATGCAAATGTGCCTACAGGTAGCTCTAGCTTGAATTTTTCTAAGTTTGATAATGTAATTATTCATGAAAAGGATTTAGTTAATGTCGGTAAAGTAGGTAGACGATGGTTTGGAGAAGAATTTAATATTGAAAATAATCAGGATTTTCAAATGGAAATTCCTAATTTAGATGCTTCCGTGCCTGTTAAGCTAAAAATTAATTTTGCATCTAAATCTTTTGGTTCTACATCTTTTAATGTTAAAGTAGGGACTCAAATGTTAGGGAATGTTAGTTTTTCTTCTGCTGGAAGTGGTAATGAAGGTTTCGAAAACGGTTTGATGGCTAATGTTAGTGTGGTTAGTTCTCCTGTTACCGTAAGTTTAAGTTATAATAATGGTGGTATTCCTGCTTCTAATGGGTATCTAGATTATATTATTTTGAATGCAAAATGTAACCTTCAAGGGTTTGGTAAGCAATTTTCTTTTTTTAATAATGATGCGCTAATAAATATAGGAGTAGGTCAGTATGATATTTCAAATGCTACTTCTATATCTCAAGTTTGGGATGTAACCGATATTTATAACGTAGCTAAATATGATAATCCAGGCTCTGGAATATTTTCTTTTAAGGTAAATCTAGGGGAACAAAAAAAATATGTTGCAGTTGATACGGGGGATTATTATTCACCTCTAAAGGAGTCTAATTCAAGAGTTCAAAATCAAAACTTAAAAGGAACAATATTTAATAATAACACAGGTAGTTTTGAAGATATTGATTATTTAATTATAACTCCAAATTTTTTAGTGAGTCAGGCAGAAGTTTTGGCTAATTTTCATAGGAATTATTCGAATTTAGTAGTTAGGGTAGTGCCTTTGGAGTTGATTTATAATGAATTTAGTTCTGGAAAACAAGATGTAGCTGCAATACGTAATTTTGTTAAGTATGTTTATTGGAATGCTTCCGATCCTACTAAAAGAGTGAAGTATTTGAATATGTTTGGAGATGCTTCTTATGATTACAAAAATAGACTAACAAACAATAATAATGTTGTTCCTGTTTTTCATGGATTTAATCCAAACAGTGACTTGCCTTCTATTTCTGGTAATTCTTTGAATATGTCTTTGTCTTCCACTTTTATGTCTGATGATTTTTATGTTTTAATGGATGATAATGAAGGTCCTATGTTGAATGGAGTTGACGGTCTTGATATTGCTGTTGGGAGAATGTTAGTTTCTTCGACTAGTCAGGCGCAGCAAATGGTTAACAAGGTAATTGAATATCATGATGAACAGTCTTATGGTAGATGGAGAAATAGTTATACAATTTATTCGGATGATGCTGATTCAGCAAGTGATTCTGAATTGCAAGTAGAATTAAATGAGTTAGCAGACGATTTAGTAGCGGCAAAACCATTTGTTAATGTTAAGAAGATACATACAGATGCTTATATACAGGAAGTGGCTGCTGGTGGAGAGCGTTATCCAGAAGCTAAAGAAGCGTTCTTGGATGCTTTACAGTTGGGTTCGTTAGTGGTAAATTATTTAGGTCATGGTAATGAAGAATCGTTGGCAAAAGAAAGATTGTTTGAGAAATTAGATGCACAAACTTTATATAATAGATATAGATATCCTTTATTTATCACAATAACTTGCGACTTTACGCGTTTTGATGATCCAAACCGTTTTTCAGGTGGAGAATATTTATATTGGAATGCACAAGGAGGAGCAATAAGTTTGATTGCTACAACAAGGTTGATATTCGTGAGTACTGGGCTTGCAATGAATAATTTTTTAAATGAGAGTTTATATGCTTTTGGAGGTAGTGATTATGTTACTATTGCTGAAGCATTAAGGATGGCGAAATTAAGACCAGGTACATCAGGAAATAGAAGAGTAGTCTTTTATATTGGTGATCCCGCTTTGAAATTAGCAATTCCAAAACCTAAAATTATATTGACAGAAGTAAATGATACACCTATTGCTGCTTTTACAGGTACATTTCAAGCGTTAAGTCAGATGAAAATTAAAGGAATGTTGGTGGATGAAAGTGATAATATTATTTCTGGATATAATGGTGATTTAGCGGTTCAGATTTTTGATAAGGATATAAATCGTTCTACATTGGGTAATGATGGAACAACAAATGCTTCTGGATTGATAATTATGAATTTTCAGACATTAGGTGAAACCATTTTTAGAGGTAATGCTTCAATTAATAATGGTAACTTTGAATTAAGTTTTGTTGTGCCTCAAGATATAAGAATACCAGTTGGAAATGGTAAAATAAGTTTTTATGCAAAGCGTAACGTTCCTTTTTTGGAGGATCAAACGGGTTATAATAGAGCTATTTTGGTAGGAGGCATAAATGTTAGTGCTCCTATGGATGAAACTCCACCTGTAGCGAATTTGTATATGAATGATAAAGGTTTCGTTTCTGGTGGTGTTACAAATTGTTCGCCTATATTGCTTGCTTTTTTGGAAGATGAACATGGAATAAATACAGCAAGTGGTATTGGTCATGATATTGTAGCGATTTTAGATGGAGATGAAGAGAATCCGTATATATTGAATGATTATTATGAAACTGAAAATGACGATTTTACAAAAGGTAAAGTAAGGTATCAGTTTAGAGATTTATCACCGGGAATACATACTATTCTTTTTAAGGCGTGGGATGTATATAACAATTTAATAACAAAAGAGATTCAGTTCAATGCTGTTTGTGGAAATGAAAATCTAGTGATAGAAAGAGTGTTGAATTATCCGAATCCTTTTGTAAGTTATACAGAATTTTGGTTTTCACATAATAGACCTTTTGAACCATTAGATGTTCAAGTTCAAATTCTTACTATAACAGGAAAGTTGGTTAAAACTATTAATCAACAAGTAATAACAGATGGTTTTTTATGTAGAGAAATCAAATGGGATGGTAAAGATGATTTTGGTGATAAAATAGGAAAAGGAGTTTATATTTATAAGTTAACAGTGCGTTCTGCAACAAATGGAGATAGTGCAGAAAAGTATGAGAAACTTGTAATACTATAATAAAATATTATATTTGTCTAAATTAATTTAATTTCAGGAATGAGAAAAATCGCAATTTTACTATTGATAACTTTAACAAGTCAATATATTGGAGCTCAAGATAGAGTTATAACAACAGGTGTTCCATTTTTACTAATTGCTGCCGATGCCAGATCTGCTGGTATGGGTGATATGGGTGTGGCAACAGCAGCAGATGCATATTCCCAGCAACACAACCCAGCAAAATACGCGTTTTCATTAGAGAAACAAGGTTTCTCGCTTAGTTATACTCCCTATTTAACTAGCATTGCAAATGATATATCTTTAGGTCAGATTACTTATTTTAATAGAATTAATGAAAGAAGTGCTTTTGCTACATCTTTACGCTATTTTGGTTTAGGAGATATTCAATTAACAAATGCAGTTGGAGAGCTTCAAAATACGGTTAGTCCTAATGAATTAGCGTTCGACGGATCGTATGCTTTGAAATTAAGCGAGCGCTTTTCTATGGCAGTTGGTGGTCGATACATTCGTTCAAATCTTAAAATTGCAACAGATAATAATGACGCATCTGCAGCTTCTACATTTGCAGTTGATGTAGCAGCTTATTATCAATCAGAAGAATTAGCTTTTGATGATTTTAATGGTAGATGGAGAGCTGGTATGAATCTTCAAAACTTAGGACCGAAAATCAATTATGATAATGATAAATTAGAAGAGAATTCAAATTTTTTACCATCTAATTTACGTATAGGAGCTGGTTTTGATTTTATTTTGGATGAATATAATACAATTGGTGTTACAGCTGAGTTTACTAAGTTGCTAGTGCCAACTCCACCTGCAAAGATTAATGTTGGGGATTTAAATGATGACGGAACTCCTTATACACAAGCTGAAGCAGATACAGCAAATAGCAATGCCATTGTAGATTATAGAAAAACAGGCTGGGCTAGCGGAATCTTTAAATCTTTTGGAGATGCACCAGATGGCTTTTCTGAAGAGATGCAAGAGTTTACTTATGCTTTAGGTGCGGAATATTGGTACCAAGACTCATTCTCTTTGAGAACTGGATACTTCCATGAAAGTGAAGTTAAAGGAGCTAGAAAATATTTTACATTAGGAGCTGGTTTTAAATATAATGTTGTCAAAATTGATGTTTCTTATTTGTTCTCTGCTTCGAAAGTTAGAAACCCTTTAGAAAATACATTGCGTTTTTCACTTACATTTAATTTTGGTGACAAATACGATGAACTATAATTAAAAAATATAAAATTTTTAACATCCAAATTCTTAATTGAATTTGGATTTTTTTTCCTTATTTATGAAGCAAATTACTATTACAACAAGTTTTTCTGTTTATGATTCATTAAACGAGCTTAATGGCGATGATAAAGATTTAATGTTGAAAGCTATTGAAGCTCGAAAAAATGCCTATGCTCCTTATTCGAAATTTAATGTTGGTGTTGCTATTTTGTTAGACAATGGACAAGTTGTTCTCGGGTCGAATCAAGAGAATGCTGCTTATCCTTCTGGCTTATGTGCAGAAAGAGTAGCGATTTTTTATGCTGGGTCAAATTACCCAGAGGCTAAGATTCTTAAACTGTTCATTTCCGCCTCTCCTGCTGATAAAGAATTAGAAAACCCAATTCCTCCATGTGGAGCTTGCAGGCAGTCTATAGCTGAGTATGAAATTAAACAAGATTTAGATATCGAAATATTTTTTATGGGAAGTATTGGAGAGGTGTATAAGTCAAATTCGTTAAAAAATCTATTGCCATTATTGTTTGATAAAAAGTATTTATGATGATTTTGTGTTTTTTTTAGTGTATTCTGTGAAAAAATATAAAATTGATGAGAATTAATTTTTTCAATAAGGTCGTATGTAGTATTTTTGCTTTTTGTAAATTTTACAAGGCGAACAAACCTTTTGTAAAAAATTCAATTTAACAAAATAAACCAAATGAAGCCAATAACAAAAGAAGTTTACCTTAAGTGGTATGAAGACATGCAGTTATGGAGAAAGTTTGAAGATAAACTTGCTGCACTTTACATTCAACAAAAAGTAAGAGGATTTCTGCATTTATATAATGGTCAGGAAGCAGTACTTGCTGGTGCTTTGCACGCAATGGATTTGTCTAAAGATAAAATGATCACAGCATATAGGAATCACGTACAACCTATCGGTATGGGTGTAGATCCAAGGAGAGTTATGGCAGAGCTTTTAGGAAAAGCAACTGGAACTTCTCAAGGATTAGGTGGGTCAATGCATATTTTCTCTAAAGAGCATGGTTTTTATGGAGGTCACGGAATTGTTGGTGGTCAAATTCCTTTAGGAGCTGGTTTAGCATTTGGAGATAAATATTTTGAAACAGGTGGTGTTACAATGACTTATTTTGGAGATGGTGCAGCACGACAAGGTTCTTTGCATGAAACTTTCAATATGGCAATGTTGTGGAAGTTACCTGTAGTTTTTATTGTAGAAAACAACGGTTATGCCATGGGAACTTCTGTTGAAAGAACAGCAAATCATACTGATATTTGGAAATTAGGTTTAGGCTATGAAATGCCTTGTGGACCTGTAGATGGAATGAATCCTATAAAAGTTGCAGAAGCTATGCACGAAGCTATTGAAAGAGCACGTAGAGGAGACGGACCAACTTTCTTAGAAATGAAGACGTATAGATATAGAGGTCACTCTATGTCAGATGCTCAACATTATAGAACTAAAGATGAAGTAGAAGAATATAAAAAAATAGATCCAATTACTCAAGTTTTGGATGTTATTAAAGAAAATGGTTACGCTTCTGATGAAGAAATTCAAGCAATTGATAAAAGAGTAAAAGATTTAGTGAAGGAATGTGAGAAATTTGCAGAAGATTCTCCTTATCCAGATTTAAGTGTAATGTATGATGTAGTATACGATCAAGAAAATTACCCATTTATACCTCATAAATTATAATACAATGGCAATAGTAATTAAAATGCCTCGTTTGAGCGATACAATGACAGAAGGAACTGTCGCTTCATGGCTTAAAAAAGTTGGCGATAAAATTAATGAAGGAGATATTTTAGCTGAAATAGAAACAGATAAAGCAACAATGGAATTCGAATCTTTTGATGCTGGAACGTTATTACATATCGGTGTTAATGAAGGAGATACTGCAGTTGTCGATTCACTTCTTGCAATTATTGGTGAAGAGGGAGAAGATATTTCAGGACTTATAAAATCGGTTGCAGAAGTAAAAACTGAAACAGCTGAAACACAAAAAGAAGAAGAGAAATCGGAAACAAATTCAGAACTTCCTGAAGGTGTTATTGTGGTTACAATGCCTCGTTTAAGTGATACTATGACAGAGGGAACTGTAGCAACATGGTTGAAAAAAGTTGGTGATAAAATTTCTGAAGGAGATATTCTTGCAGAAATTGAAACTGATAAGGCTACGATGGAATTTGAATCTTTTAATGCGGGTACATTATTATATATTGGTGTTGAAGAAGGTGGTACAGCTCCAGTAGATACAATTTTAGCTATATTAGGGCCAGAAGGTACAGATGTTTCTGGAATTGTTGCAAGTTATAAATCAGGAAGTTCAAATAAAGCTGAGGAAACTAAAAAAGAGTCTAGTGCTCCTGTTGCAGTTCAAACAACTACGGATAATGTTGCTCAAGTAACTTCTAATTCAAATGGAAGAATATTAGCTTCTCCTTTGGCAAAAAAAATTGCTCAAGAGAAAGGTATAAATCTTGATAATGTTAAAGGTTCTGGTGAAAATGGAAGAATTGTAAAATCAGATGTAGAAAACTTTACGCCTGTTGTTGCTGCAGTTCAAACTCAAACACCAGTTGCACAGGCTACTTCTAGTGTTGCTGCTGTTAAACCATTTGTTCCGGCTGGAGAAGTTTATCAAGAAGAAATTAAGAATTCACAAATGCGTAAAGTAATTGCGAAACGTTTGGCTGAATCTAAATTTACTGCACCTCACTATTATTTAACAATTGAGTTAGATATGGATAATGCTATTGCTTCAAGAGCTACTATTAATAATTTACCTGATACAAAGGTATCTTTCAATGATATGGTAGTTAAAGCAAGTGCGATGGCCTTAAAAAAGCATCCACAAGTAAATTCTCAATGGAAAGATGAAGTAATGATTTTGAATCATCATGTAAATATTGGAGTTGCTGTAGCAGTTGAGGACGGATTAGTTGTGCCAGTTTTAAAATTTACAGACCAAATGAGTTTAACTCAAATTGGAGCTAGTGTTAGAGATATGGCAGGAAGATCTAAAGCAAAGAAAATTCAACCAGCAGAAATGGAAGGAAGTACTTTTACTATTTCTAATTTAGGTATGTTTGGAATTCAAACGTTTACATCAATTATCAATCAACCAAATTCGGCAATTTTATCTGTTGGTGCAATTGTTGAAAAGCCAGTTGTGAAAAACGGACAGATTGTTGTTGGGAACACGATGATTGTAACTTTAGCTTGCGACCATAGAACTGTTGACGGTGCAACTGGAGCTCAGTTCTTACAAACTTTTAAGTCATTTATGGAAAACCCAGTTACAATGTTAGCTTAGTTTTCTAAAAATACATATAGATAAAAAAAATCCCGATATGTCGGGATTTTTTGGTTTTGTAAACTTCTGTTTTAATTATAAACTTTTAATAAAATTAACAAAGTCCTTTATTTCAACTGGTGGATTACCTCTATCATACGACTGAGAAGAGTAATAGCTTCCGTTATGAATTATCTCTAATGTCTCTATTTGTGCTCCATCAAATAAGTGATCTTTCGAAGGAGCTGGATAAGTTGGTATTTGAGACAAATTTAAACTAGAAAATTCATAATTTAAAAAGCTGAAATTTGAATAAGTAATTGTGTAGTTTGATGGAGGGACAATTCCACTACTGTTTTTCATTATTTGATTTCCTTGAATTTCAATTGTTTCATAAAACCCTCTTGATATATCTGTAATTAAAATTTTTGTTGTTGGTGTTATAGTGTTGGCAAAACCACATTTTTCTGATTTCTGAGACTGTTTTTCATTAGTTGATAAATTTATCTCATCAGTACTACAACTTGTAATAAGTGTTAAACCTAATAATGTAAATAAAAGAGTTGTTTTTTTCATTTGTTTGATTTTATGTTTGTATAAATGTTGTTTAATCTGCAGATTTAAAACAGTTCAAAAATACTTCCAATACATCTATATCTACAAGCTACTTACAGTTTCTTGACCTATTCTTAATTCACGTATTGTAAAATCATTATTGATGAAACACATTTTTTTGTGATTTTAATTTGAAAGAATTTGGACATCCTTTTTCTATTCAAATTAAATAGCATCAATTAGTATTGAACAATGATAAATTCATAATAAAATAAATATTTTTTGGAATGAAAATTTATTGATGAAATCTTAATCGTTCTTTTTATGATATAACAGATATAATTTATAAATGTAAAAAGCGAACTATCAATTAAATGATAATTCGCTTTTAGTTGTCTAACAATAAAAATTCTTCTATTTCTTTTTAATCATCATCTTCATCATAGTCATGGTTTCTTCTATGTTTTTTATGATATTTATGTTTGTGCCTTTTTTCACAACATGATTGGTAATAAGGTTTACATTTATATCTTTTTTTATGATGATGAAAATCATTATAAGGTCGGTTTCCATGATAGTCCAATACAACTCTATAACCTCTTTGAATATTATAATTACTGCAGTGTCTTGGTAAATATCTAGATTTAATCCAACCATTAGAAGCATAGTAAATATACATAGAAGATTGAACGTCAAAATAAACTTCAATTTCAGGATAGTAGTAATAGTCAACTACATTCTCATGATGATGGCTGTCTTCGTAATGCCCATGGCCATGATTAGGATGTGAATTAACATTTATATTTACCGATACTCTTTGTGCATTACTTTGTAGTGTAAAGATTAAAATAAAAGCACTAAATACTAATTTTGTCCTCTCTTGTAGGACTTGTTTAACTTTGTTTAGTTGTATTGATCTCATAAGTGTTTTCTTTAATTTGTTATTTCTAAAGCTATATTCAATTTACGTGCCAAAAAATAAACTTTCATTTTTTTTTGAAACTTCGGAAACTTATGTATATATTTGTACTGTAAAATTAGATATATCAAAAATGCAATTCAAAGAAGCAAAAAATAAATTCGTTCAAACTTGGGGAGCTCTTGGTTCTCAATGGGGTATTAATAAAACGATGGCACAAATCCATGCTTTATTAATGGTTAGTAATGAACCTGTTTCTATGGAAGACATTATGGAAGAATTGCAAATTTCTAGAGGAAATGCAAGTATGAATATTCGTGCTTTGATGGATTGGGGAATTGCTTACAAAGAATATAAACCTGGCGAAAGAAGAGAGTTTTTTACTGCTGAAAAAGACTTAGATGAATTAGCAGTAAAAATTTCAAGAGAAAGAAGTAAGAGAGAAATAAAACCCGCTTTAAAAGTATTAAAGGAAGTTTCGTCTATAGATGCTAACAAAACAGATGAAGAAAAACATTTCGTTGAGCAAACAACTAAATTATATGATTTTGTTTTAAAAGCCGATACTATTTTGGATAAAATGACCGAATACAAAGATAATTGGCTTACTCAATTGTTAGTTAAGTTTATGAAAAAATAAAAAATTTTAATCAAAACTTTCATTTTTTTCTGAAAGTTTAAAAATAAAAAGAATTATGAAAACGATACAATATTGGAACACATTTGCGATAGGATTACCAATTATGTTTTTATGCTTAAGCATTTTTAATGTGGAGGCGATTGCAATGGCAGTCGCATCATTAATGTTAACAGGTTTAATTCAAGTCATTATTGGTCTAAGCATGTTGTTTAACAATCCTGAAAATAAACAATTACGAATTTATGCTGGAAGTGTTGGTTTGTTTTTCACGATGTGGATAATCAATGCAGGTTTGGGTTATTTCGCTATTCTTACTTATATATTGTTTCCAATTCCGATTGTTTTAGCCATCTATCTTTCTGTAATAGTTTACAATACTAAAAATTAAATCATGAAAACACCTTTAAAGTATATCAAATATATCAACATGACAGCCTTTCTTTTTTTATTATTCGGTGCTTATGGATTGCCAATTACTGGTTTTCTTCAAGTTGTTGCGGCTACTCTTTTTCTATTTCTTTATCCAAAAAATAAATTGATTTATGTTTATTTCATTATAACTGGACTGTTTTTTTGTATCTGGAATGGAGATTTTAACTGGACTTTTTTAATTCCGATATTTTTAATTTTCTTTCTAACATACATTATTCACTTTTACAATAGAAAATCAAATAGCTTCTTAACTGCAAACTGGAAAAATTTAGCATTAATCAATTATGAAGTTGATCCAAAAATTTTAGAGAAATACCTTCCAAAAGGAACTGAAATCGATTTGTATGAAGGAAAATGTTATGTGAGTCTTGTTGGTTTCTTATTCCTGGACACAAAATTATTAGGACTAAAAATTCCTTTTCATATTAATTTTGAAGAAGTAAACCTTCGATTCTATGTAAAACGCTTTGAGATGTTAGAAAAAAATAATGAATGGAAACGTGGTGTTGTTTTTATTAAAGAGATTGTTCCAAAACACGCTTTGACTTTGGTTGCCAATACCATTTACAAAGAACATTATCAAACACTTCCTATGAAGCATAGTATCACATCATCTAAAGAAACAACTGATTATGTTTACCAATGGAATATTGATAATAAATGGAATTCGATGGAAATAACAGCTAAAAATGTATTATTGCCTATTGAAGAAAATACAGAAGCCGATTTCATTTGCGAACATTATTTTGGTTATACAAAGCTTAATAATTCAACAACATTTGAATATGAGGTAAAACATCCAAGATGGGAACAATATCCAGTTATTGATACAAAAATTGATGTAGATTTTGAAAAGGTCTATGGAAGTGATTTTGCACATTTAAAGAACATTAAACCAAGTTCTGTTATTCTTGCAAGAGGTTCTGAAATAAGTGTAGAAAATAAAAGAACAATATCATGAAAACAATATTAAAAATTAATAAGGGAGTATTCTATGCAACTTTAGCTTTGATGCTAACTTTCTATGGTGGTCCAGTTGGATTAATTGTCTTAGGTTTTGTTCAGATAGTTTCGGCTTTTTTTTTAACGGCTCATTTATATACTCAATCTAATAAAGCAAAAAAATATTTGACAATTTATTGGATTCTTGTAATTATTGAAACACTGATTTTGTTTTTAACATTTAAATATAGATTTGCAGTAATTGATTTTGAAACTTCATGCGTAATAATACTTGTAACTCCATTAATAGTTGCTACTTATTTCTTTATTATTTTAACCAAACTCATCAAAGAATATGAAAACATTAACAAACCATATGCTTCTTTATGATGAAGATTGTCCAATGTGCAACCTATATACTGCTGTATTTATTAAAGCGAATATGTTAGATAAAAATGGAAGAAAACCTTTTGTTACTTTAACAAATGAAGAGCAAAACTACATTGATTTAGATAGAGCTAAAGACGAAATTGCTTTGGTGGACACAAAAAACAAAACTACTTTATATGGTATTGATAGTTTACTAAAAGTAATAGGGAATTCATTTCCTTGGATGGAAAAAGTTGGAAACTGGAAACCAATAAATTATTGCTTAAAAAAACTATACAAGTTTATTTCTTATAATAGAAAAGTAATTGCTCCAAGCAAAATTACAAGTGATACTACTATTCAATGTGTTCCTAGTTTTAACGTGAAATATAGATTGTTATACATCGTTTTTGCTACTCTTTTCACAGCCATTGTTTTGTTTCAATACGCAGAAATGATTTCTCTTTTGCCAAAAGGGAATTTTACTAGAGAATTACTTTTAGCAGTCGGACAAATTGGCTTTCAATTTCTATTTATTCTAAAATTAAGCAAACAAAAGCAATTCAACTATATTGGGAATCTAGTTACTGTTTCTGTAATGGGAAGTTTAATGTTATTACCAATTCTATTGTTAAACCAATTTACATTAATAAATGAATATGTTATTTTAAGTTGGTTTGGACTAACTGTAAACTTAATGATATTGGAACATTATAGAAGAGTAAGCCTTTTACAGTTGCCTAAGTTTTTAACACTAACATGGATTTTATATCGAATTATTGCATTACTATTCATCCTAAATTTATAACAAATGAAAAAAATAATCATAGCTGCGGGAACTGGTTTTTTAGGTCAAGTTCTAGTCAATTATTTTAAAAAAGAATATACTGAAATTGTAGTTTTAACAAGAGGTACTGATCAAATAAAAGACAAAGTAAAATATGTGCATTGGGATGCCAAAACACTAACAGGTTGGGAAAACGAATTAGAAAATGCAGATGTATTAATAAACCTTGCTGGGAAATCAGTAGATTGTCGTTACACAGATGAAAATAAAAAAGAAATTCTAGCATCAAGAGTTGATAGTACTGCTGTTTTAAATATTGCGGTTTTAAGTTGTGCAAATCCACCAAAGCATTGGTTAAACTCATCAACAGCTACTATTTACAGACATTCTGAAGACAAACAAATGACGGAAGAAAATGGAGAAATAGGAGACGACTTCTCTATGAATGTAGCCAAAACTTGGGAGCAAACTTTTTTTGAAGTGCCAACTAAGAATACTTTAAAAACGGCTTTGCGAACCTCAATTGTTTTAGGCAAAAAAGGTGGTGCATTTATTCCTTTAAAACGATTGGCTCAGTTTGGACTAGGAGGAAAACAAGGGAAAGGGAGTCAATTCGTGAGTTGGATTCATGAACTAGACATGGTAAGAGCTATTGAGTTTATTCTACAAGAAAAATTGACTGGAGTGATTAATGTTGTTTCACTAAAACCAATAAAGAATGAGCAATTCATGAAGCAATTGCGAAAAGCTATTGGAATGCCAATTGGTTTACCAACACCTTTGTTTCTTTTGAGATTAGGAGCAAAAATGATTGGAACAGAACCTGAATTAGTTTTGAAAAGCAGAAACGTAATTCCAGATCGATTACTTCAAAAAGGATTTAGGTTTAAGTACGATACAATTGAGAAAACCTTTAATGATTTAGTATCATGAACTTGAATATCATTGGCTACCTCATTTATTTTATCATTACTTTTTTCATCATCATAAAAGTGGGTAAAATATGTTTTAATAATGGAAATATTTATGTTTCACAGCTAATTCCTGATCATGAAGAACTTTGTCAGAGAATTAATCAGATGTTACTAATTGGTTATTATTTACTCAATATTGGCTATTGTGCCATGACTATTGTTTCTTGGCAAAGAATAATAACTACAAATCATTTAATTGAAATTATCGCTTCAAAATCTGCAATTATCATAATAACAATTGCAGTGATGCATTACATCAATATTTTTTTACTTACTAAATACATTAAAAAATTAATTTAAAATCAGAATTATGGAAACTTCAAAAATTTTAATCGGTTACGCTATTTATTTACCAGTTGCTTTGTTCTTAACCTATTATGTTTCAAAAACACTTTTTAATAATAGCAAAATTTACATGCTCGACATTTTTAAAGGTCGAGAAGAAATTGCTTTAGCGACAAATAAACTATTCGAAACAGGTTTTTACCTCTTAAACCTTGGTTTTGCTTTACGAATATTAGAAATGAGTATTAATGACAACTCGTATCAATCATTAATTGAAAATTTAAGTTATAAAATTGGTGGTTTTTCAATCTACTTAGGAATCATGCTGTTTTTAAATTTATATTTATTCTTTAGAGGAAAACGTAAAGCAAATGAAAATCAGAAAGTACAACCTTTAGTAATTAATGGATAGTTATTGAAACAAATATCTTTGACAAAGTTTTTTAATTAGTAAAATTTTGTCAAAGATTAGTAAATACATCAATAGATTTAAAATGACAACCATATATCTCACAACAGAAATTAATGCTCCTATTGAAGTCGTATTTAATAATAGTCGTGATATCGATTTGCACCAAGAATCAGCGAGTCAAACTCATGAAAAAGCGATAGCTGGAAAAACTTCTGGATTAATTGAAAAAGGAGAAACTGTGACTTGGAAAGGAAAACACTTTGGTTTTTATTTACAACATCAAAGTATTATTTCAGAAATGGATTTTTACACTTATTTTATAGACGAGCAATTGAAGGGGAAATTTAATAGCTTTAAACATCAACATTTATTCGAAGTAAAAAATGGTATTACCATAATGCAAGATATTTTGCAGTATGAAACACCATTTGGAATCTTTGGGAAATTATTTGATTATTTATTTTTGAAAAAGCATTTGTTACATTTTCTCTTGTTTCGAAATAAAGTTTTGAAAAAAAAATCAGAAATGAATTCTATGTAAAGTTTACTCATAAATTTTGAAATGCAAAGGAAAACAAAAGCAACCATATAAACTTTGCTGATTACCATCGTCATCTAAATTATATATAGAGAAAATGATATCAATCTTGCTTTTTCCAAAATTAGAAATTACAGATTCAAACCATATAAAATTTTGATCACTACTAATAATAGATAGTTCTTCATCACTATTTGGATTGTTAAGAATCATTTTTTTAGATACGCAAATAGATTCAAATGGACTAAAAGTCTCATTCCTTGAATTGTAATTCTGAATTTCATTCAAAATAATCGCGTCAGATGAACCTCCATCAATAGAAATTCCTGAAATAACAATTTTATCTTTTTTTTGAACTTTAAGTGAAACAAAATGTAGAGAATTTGTTTGTTCAATATTATCTCTATAAGGGTAAATAGTATACCAATTTCCCTGGCCTATTTTAATTGGTTCATCGAGATTATTATTAGGGTTTGGATACTTCTGTTTGATTTCAATTGTATCAATCACAATCAAAATTTTAAAAGTTGTTTTTTGAATAATTGAAATAGAAGGTGTCATTATATTTTTGATTTTAAAAAAACACGAACAAGGAAAACCAAGTTCGTGCTTTCAATTAGATCTTTATAAAATAAAGTTGATAAAAATTAAGAAGGAACTACAACTTGAGGATCCCAATAATAATAACCATATAATTCTTGTGTTTGACCATCAGATGCAAGTGTATAAACTGCAATGTACACATAGAAGTTTTCAGTTCCACCTCTAGCAATTTTAGAATCGTAACTTGTAAAGTTTTGAGACGTTAAAATTGGAGGAATACCATTTAATTGATCTGGATCAGGTTGAACGGCTCTATTTCTTGTAACAATATTTGTAGTAAATGTATTAAATACTTTATCTCCTTTCCAGTATTTAATTCCGTAAAGAATTACGGCATCATCAGAATTTTGCTGAATTGATGTGCTTCTAAATGAAACATTATCTCCAACATTAGCTTTAAAACTTAAATCTGCAGTTCCTTGACCAGAAACAATTCCTCTAGGGCTGTAACAAATCATATATTGACTATTATGATTTATTCCTTGAGCATTGTTAGGATCTGTGTTCCTTGGAAAATTATTTTTGATATATTCTGTGTCTATGACTACAAGTACATCAATTTGTGCCGAAGAGGCTGTTAAACTTTGACTCATGACTTTTTATTTGTTTGTTTCCCTACTCATAAGGCCTTTCAGGTTCCGCCTCGTTTTTTAATGTGATTGCTGAACTTCACTTTATTTGTTTGTAATATTACAGTATAAAATTAAGATGAAATGATTTTCTTTTTATAGGTATAAATACCTGTTTTTCATAAGATTAACTGTTTTTGTGTTTGGGAAGGAATAATTAACAAACAATGAGGAAGTATTAACAATTGTATAATTTATATGTATTGTATCTTTGTAACGCTATAATAATTTTAAAAAAACAGTAAGAATGAAAAATTCTCAATTAGCAACTTTTGGAGGTGGATGTTTTTGGTGTATAGAAGCAGTTATACAAAGGTTAAAAGGGATAGAACAAATTGTATCGGGATATACTGATGGGCATATTAAAAATCCGGCATATAGAGAAGTTTGTTCAGGAAGAACTGGTCATGCAGAAGTGGTACAGGTTACATTCGATTCGGATGTTATTTCTTATGAAGACTTACTAACCATTTTTATGACAAGTCATGATCCTACAACTTTAAATGCTCAGGGAGCAGATCATGGAACGCAATACCGTTCTATTGTCTTATATCATAGTGAGGAACAAAAAGCAATCGCGGAGAAGGTGTTTCAAAAAGTTCAGGAAGTATATGCTAATCCGATTGTTACACAACTTAAATCTTTTGATGTATTTTATGTAGCAGAAGAGAATCATCAAAATTATTATAATGATAATCAAGAAGCTGGATACTGTAGAGCGGTAATTGATCCAAAAATAGCGAAGCTAAGAAATTACTACGCAGATAAATTGAAGTAGTATTTGTTTTTAATGTGAATGTTTTAAAAAGTGGAAAAAATGATATTGAATATTAAAAATAAGTTTACAAAAGAACTGTCAGCAGATGTAATTGAAAACGATGAACCTAGGCAAGTTGTTGGTGCTTGTTTTTCTTATGTAGAACCCAAAAAACCATCAAATCCAAGCATCATACATGTGTCAAAAGACGTTGCGCAAAGTGTAGGGCTAACAGAAAAGGATTTAAATTCTGATGAATTTTTAAATGTATTTTCCGGGAAATCGGTTTTTAAAGAAACGAAGCCGTATGCAATGTGTTATGCTGGGCATCAATTTGGACATTGGGCAGGGCAATTAGGAGACGGAAGAGCTATTAATTTATTTGAAATAGAAAATAATAATGTTAGTTTAATGCTTCAATTAAAAGGAGCGGGTAAAACACCTTATTCTCGAAAGGGAGATGGTTTTGCAGTTTTACGTTCTTCTATTCGTGAACACCTTTGTAGTGAAGCCATGTTCCATTTGGGAGTGCCAACTACTCGTTCTTTAGCACTAGCTTTAAGCGGAGATGAAGTTTTACGTGATGTACTATATAATGGGAATGCGGCCTACGAAAAAGGAGCAATTGTAACACGAGTTGCACCTTCTTTTATCCGTTTTGGTAATTTTGAAATTTTCGCAGCAAGAGAAGATGATAAAAATTTGAAATCACTGGTAGATTATACTATTAAATATTATTATCCTGAAATTTCATTAGAAGGAAAAGAAAAATATTTAGCTTTCTTTGAAACGGTAGCCAATAAAACGCTTAAAATGATTGTGCATTGGCAAAGAGTTGGTTTTGTTCATGGTGTAATGAATACCGATAATATGTCTATTCATGGATTGACAATCGATTATGGGCCATATGGTTGGCTGGAAGATTATAACCCGAATTGGACACCAAACACTACAGATAATGAGCACAAGAGGTATCGTTTTGGTAATCAATCTAAAATTGCACAATGGAATTTGTTGCAATTGGCGAATGCTTTATTTCCTTTAATTGAAGAAGCAGAACCTTTAGAGAAAATTTTGAACGACTTTCCTATTCAATATGAAGTTGAATATTTAAAAATGATGCATGACAAATTAGGTTTCTTCTCTGAAAATGAAAAAACGAAAGAAAGTATTTATTTGTTAACAGAGAATCTTCAATTAACAGAAACAGACATGACTATTTTTTTTAGAGATCTGAGTCAAGTTAAACAAGATGATACAATTGAAACTGCTTTAGAAAAATTGAAAGATGCATTCTATAATGTTGAAGAAGTGAAAGATATTACAAAGGATACATGGTTGTATTGGTTTACACAATATCTTTCAATTATAAAACACCAAGGAGTGACAGATGAAGATAGAAAAAATGCAATGAATCGTGTTAATCCAAAATATGTTTTGAGAAATTATATGGCTCAATTGGCTATTGACGAAGCTGATAAAGGAGATTATAAATTACTAAATGAAATGTATGAAATGCTTTTGAAGCCTTATGATGAACAACCAGAATATCAAAAATGGTATGCAAAACGACCAGATTGGGCAAGGCACAAAGTAGGATGTTCTGCATTATCATGTAGTTCTTAAATAGTCGTTTAAATTTTAAATAATAAAAAATATAACTTATGCTAAATTGGAATACTATTATAGGTTTTGCAACTAGAGGAAACCCAGAAGCAGATAGAAAAGTGGTAAAAACAGAAGCCGATTGGAAGGCTCAGTTATCCGAAGAACAATATAGAATCACAAGATTAAAAGGAACAGAAAGGCCAAATAGTTCGGAGCTTTGTTCTTTATTTGAACCAGGGATTTATGGCTGTGTTTGTTGTGATACATTACTTTTTGATGCTAATGAAAAATTTGAAAGCGGAACAGGTTGGCCTTCTTTTACACAACCCATAAAAGAAAATTCTATAGGATATATTAAAGATGTATCTTTTGGAATGATTAGGGTAGAAGCAGTGTGTAACACTTGTGAAGGACATTTAGGACATGTTTTTCCAGATGGACCAGAGCCAAGTGGTTTGCGTTATTGTATGAATGCGGTTTCATTAAAGAAGATAGAAATATAAAAAGTAAGGCTGACAATTATTTTGTCAGCCTTACTTTTTTAATTAGCTTTAAATGGATCTTTAGTAGCTTCGAAATCATTATTTTTGAAGCCGTAAAGCGATTTATTTATGAAATTAGAATCTATTTCTTCAACCAAAATAAGTCGTGAAACAGGAGCAGGGAATAAATCTATTATATTTAAATCTACCCATATGTTTCCAAGTGTTCTAGAATTACAAAAAAAGTATTTTAAATCATTATGACTAGAAATAGTTGTCCAAAGCGTTTGTGCTATGTTTGGATGATTTGAATCACCAGATTTAAAGTTTACTGGAACAGAAGCATTCATTACAACCGATTTTGATTGTGCTAACGAATCATCTGTGCTGACTGAAGTGTATAAATGATTTAGATAATAAGAAGCTCTTGCAAAACGGTCAGATGGGAATGTTCCACCTGGTAAAGTGTTACTTGGGAAATTGTTTTTATTGCTCCATTGCCATCTCCAATATTGATTAAGCTCAATCTGTTTTGCATAAGAAGGCTCATTGGTCATTACCCTAAATTCTGGATTGTTATAAATGACGTATTTTCCTTTATTTACCTCAATAATTGCTGAGTCACCAAATTTGTCAGAAATAGATAAATGTAAAGAAGCAGGCTTTGTACTTCCAGGTACAATACCACCTATGATTTGTATTTGAGGTGTTGCCTCTTTGCTGAATTTTTCAACAACTTCTTGTACAGAACAACAAGTATCTAATACAAATTGTAGCCAACAAAATACATCTAGATTTTTACAAGAGCTTCCATCTTTACGCTCATAACTAGCATTACTATCATATAGCAAATTAGCCATAAGTCCAGCAGAGTTTAATCCATCGGACGCTCCGTATTTTCGTTCATCGCCCACCATGGTTACTACACTATTGTATTTTGCTGTCCATATTAGCGAATTTTCGTTTTGTGGACTTGTCCCTGTTTTTACCATTGGAGTATTTTTTTCATTTCTAAAAACAAATAGACTTGTCGGTAATTCGGTAGCCCAATCCATATTGCGAGCTGTGGTTAAATTTTCTTTATTGAAATTATTAAATATTCTTGTACACATATCAATTATTTTTTTCCAGTTAAATTAAATTCTAATAAGCTATAAATTCTATTTTCTAATTCTTCAGGTTGCTCCCATAAGTTATGGCTATATAACCAATCTGTATATTTTCCAATTGAGAAGATTCCTAGATTTTTATATTTTGATTTTTTGTTGACAGAAACTTCTCTTCGTGCAAAAATAATAGCTACTTCACCATATGTTAATTCCCATTCTTGAGCATTTTGTCCCTTAAGTTTATATTTAAATACTAATTCTTCTTCTTGTACATTTGGATTGTATGTTGAAGTTAAAGTTGCCTCTTGATTATCCGTTTTTAATACTTCAATCGTCTTTGTTTCTATCATTCCAAAGGGATCATTACCATTTATTGCTGGTCTCCAAGCAACACCTTCCTTTAAATGATCAAAACATGGTATATCATTTTTAGTAAATTGAAAAATGTTTGGTAAATCGTTGTTAATAGATTTATTTATGTAATTGATTTTGATGTCTTTTTTCATGATTTATTTTTTAAATGATTGTTTTACGAGTTCTAAAATGATTGTACTCATCTTTTGAATAATTGATTTTAATTTCTTTCAACTTATCATAGTTATAAGAAAAATAGGTTTCTGTAGGGATAGAGTTATCCTTGAAACTAATAAAGGCTCCAGAGGTATTCTGGATTTCTATTTCTCTACTTTTTTCTATCCAGTCTAAAGCTCTATTCGTTCTGTCATATACAAAACTATCTTGCTCTTTTTCAATTTCTTTTCCTTCTGCGTTCCACCAGCATTGGTACTGTATTGTATATAGTTTGTCTTTGTAGGGAAAAGCACTACCATTACCATTCGGATGTTTTTTATAAAAATCACCCGCAATTGCACCTAGTGTAACATATGTAAATAGCCCAAGTGTTCTGTTACCTTTTAAAATGAGGTCTGATGTTAGACTTTTTAATAATTGTTCGTACCCATTTTTACCTTCATAGCCAAGTCCTTCTTTATTGACTAAGCGAGACGTTATTTTATGAGGTGCAGGTTTGTCTTCATCTGGTTTAAAAGGAATGCCATTTACATTTTTGAATCCCATTTTAGTTTGAATTCTAGGCAATGATTCTCTATCCCATGAATTCATTAAATTTAAACCATAAGTGTCTTTTGGATAATCTGCTCCAGTTGGGGCTTCTATGTTTTTCCAACAAGGGGCTAAATCACCTGTAAATTCTTTTTTGATAAATGCGTCAAGGCTTGCTTTATCACCTTTCCAATACCCGTAGAGAATGCAATTGTGAGCAATGGTATTTACATCGATTGGTTTATTCTTTTCCCAAGGTAATCCGTTTATTTTAAAATTAGTTCCTACTAAGGAAGGAGTGTCGTCACTTTGAATAAGTCTTTCCCAATTTTTTAGTACTTTTATAGTAGGTATTGTTTCTTTTAAACATAACATACTAATATCTTCATAACAGTTCCATTCTAATTCAAAACGATATAAAGCAGGAGGCAAAGGGAATGTTTGAATGCGAAGTTCAGTAACAATGCCGTAACTCATACCGCCACCTCCTCTTAGCGCCCAAAGTAATTCTGGGACTTTTCCATTTTTGTCAACATCGAGTTTTACAATTTCTCCATTACCTAAGAGGATATCTACACCTACAAGTGACTCACAACACATTCCGTTTTCTCTTGTCCAAGGACCCCAACCGCCACCCATGGTGAAACCAGCAATACCAACCGTTGCACAAGTGCCATGAGGTATCATTACATCTTCTTTGGCTAACTCAGTAGTTAATCTTATAAATTTATTCCCAGGACCAATAGATGCAATTTTAGTTTTTGGGTCTACCTTGATATGGTTAATTTTTGAAACGTCTATTACAATAGTATTTGTTCCGCTGCATTCTCCTTCATGATCATGACCACCAGCTCTAACTCGAATCGGAAGTTCATTTTTGGTTGCGGCATTGTAGGTTGTTATAACATCTAATTCATTTTCGCAATAGACAATAACGAATGGATTAGTCTGAATTCGGGTGTTAAATATCAGACTGTTTTCATAATGATTATAAAAAGTTTCTGAGTCTCCTATAGAAGTTGAAATTTTTATGGAAGAAGGGAGCGTTGTTGTTATTTGATCTATAAAATTTTTAAGATTGTGAAGTTCACGAGGGTTTCTTAAAGTATTTGAAGCCATATTTGATGTATTTGTTAGTTTTATTAAATGATTTGCTTTACTATCTAAGTAGTTTAAGTTCAATAGATATTGATCTTTACTCTTTCTTGGTTAGTACATTACACGTGATATGTGGAAATTTGACTATTTTACCATTTATTGGAATATCTAATATAATGGTTTGTGAATAGGCTAATTGTGTATATGCATTTTCAGAATTAAAAGATTGCAACCAGTATTGTGCTTTGTAGTTTGAAACATCAGCTTTTTTTTGTTCAAAAGGAATGTTTGTTACAGAACCTAGTGCTGCTTTGTTTTCGGTGTCAACACTCCATTCAATATATTTTGTACAGGGATAATCAACAGTAGATTGCTGCAATGGTCTGTTTGGGTTTGTGTTAAATAGCGGATGAGGGTTTCCTCCTTGAGTACTTGTTTTTATTCTGTAAGGAGTTATTGAATCTGCGTCTTGAGGAAGACTACCTTGGTAATCTTCAATTTCTAATGGTCCTTCGTTTATATATGAGTTTTCTTGAAGATTATTATAGTTTTTAATATTTCCAATAGCTAAAATTGAATTACCATGTGGTACAGAAATTTGTTTCGCAATAGTAGCTAATTTGTTTTGCACTGGGAGCGGGTTTGGAGGTGGAATTACAGGAGTAGCACCATATGCATTTAAGGGTTGCTCATCTATTTTTAAGAAAAGCCACGAACCATTTTCTGCATGTACTAGTTTGTCTTTATATGGTCCTTCTGCAAAATAGACGCGTTGTTCATAGAAAATTACATTTGAATATTGACTATAATTACCTCCTCTATTCTGCACATTTCCATTTATTGGAGAGAAGGTAATTTCCTCATAATAGGTGAAGTTTTTTAGGATGTATTTTTCCTTTGCTTCAATTGATGGAAGAGCCAATAAGTTATAAGAGTAAGGCATTAATTTTCCACCTCTTTCAGACGACCCTAAATTTTGATTTGTCCAAGTTCCAATTAAATATTGCAAAGGGCCTAATCCTTTGATATTTGGTTCAGGGTTGGATTGGGTTGGTTCAATAATTAAAGAATTTGGAAATATTGGCGGAGTTACTTTTTGTTCATTCATGTTTACATATTTTAAAATGTTATTATTCTGCAAGAAATATTGATACTCCAATTTTTGGAAAAAATTGAATTGCTGATTCTGATCTATTTAAAACAAAAATGCTACTGCCACTATTTTTAATAAGCATTGAATTGGTTTCATTTGGAAAAATACGCATTGTGCCACCTACTTCTCTTACTCCACTTTTGGCTATTTCAAGAACAGCAACTTCTTTGTCGTCTAAATTAGTAGCTACCACAAGGTAGCTTCTATTTTGAGTTCCGAAAAACATATGGCGACCATGAGAAGAGAGTACTACTTGATATGTAGAAGTCTCATCGGGATCCGTTTCTTCATTTGCTTTTTTTGACATGATTTTTACTTTTATTATTTAACTGAAAGAAGAGAGCCTTGCCATTTGTGATTGCGAAAAAATTATGGAAGGCTCTTTTTTTTAGATACTAAACTGTTTCAGTTTTATTTTCAACTGTAAGAATTTCAATAGTTGGATTCCCGTTTAAAGAAGGTTTTCTAATGTATTCTGGAAGTAGGTTTACAACGTTATCTAAAGTAAGAATATCGAAATTTGGGTTACTGAAAGTTAATTCAAGATCAAAATTTTCTGTTCCAGTATTTATGAAATAATGAAAATAACCTTTTGGGATGAAAACACTTTGGTTCACGGTCATATCGTAAACATTTTTTATAGCCGTTCCTTGTTGATGAGGTGACGATGGATTGGGAGAGATAAGAACTACTTGTCCAGAACCCTTTGTACATGTAGTAATTTCATTTGCATTTGGATGCCAGTGTGGAGTAAGAAATTGATTTTTTTCAAAGTGAGGAGTTACAGGCATATTATTGCTCTGATAAGCTTCATTTACTCCTTCAGGAGCTTTGTTCACGAACGTAAGTTGATTTTGACTTGCCATAATTGATTTAATTTTAGGTTATTATTTAATTAGTTTGTTGAATTTGTGAGTATAAAATATTTATTTTCAAAAATTCTTACTTGCTTTTTTATTGCAAGTTTGTTTGGTTTAGCAAGTAACAAAATCTACTTTTTTCAAGTTTTGAAAAAAATCTAGCGCTAGTTTTTATTTTCTGTTATAAAATTAGCTTACAACACAACAGCAAATAAAAAAAATGTTGTGAATGAGCGTTTTTATGTTGTGAGTGAAATACCTGCTCATTTTTAAAAAAATTACTCACTGTCATAATTGTATTCCACTTTTTGAATTTTTACCAATATATTTTCTCCTTCAAAAGTTTGATATACAAAGACTAATAAACATTCGTACAAACGAAACCTTCCATTTGTGAATTTGTTGCACATGAAACTAAAACCCAATCCTCTGTCAATTATTTGAGTGGCATATGCAAATGGGTATAAATCCGGTTCTTTTATTGATACCGTTTCATTAAATATCTTTTTGGCTCCATCTCGAATTTGATTTTCATAAAAACTCCAATTATTTGGATTAGGTCGTACTGTAGCTATTATTTCTTGTAGTTTTGATGCTGTCATAATTTCTATTTTTATTTAATGTTGCTGTTTTTTTTGGGGTCAATTGTTGTGAACAGAATGTAAATTTGAATTGTGTATTTGTTTGCGTCTATAGGAAAATTTTCAATAGTACTGTGGAATAACTTATTGAAAATCAAATTTTTTTGTTGTCTTAATAGAGTGATTGTTATTGATTAATCTTCTTTTTTAATTGTAACATTTGGACTAATTGGATTTTTATTAGGCATATATACTGGATAGTTTTCACTATATACAATATTATTGTTGTTTGGATTTTGAGCTAGCCATGCAATGTTTTTTTGACCAGGAATAGTATTGTTTATCTTTAGGATTTCAATATGTTTCTCTGGATCTTCGATAGAAATATTAATTGTATATTTAGTATTACCACTATTGGGTGATAACGTTTTGTCTTTATCTTGATTTTTTTCTGGCATAACATTAAAATATTTGAGGTGTTTTTTTCTTTACAGGCGAAATAGGTTTATAGCAAAAAATCTACTCATTTTTGGTTTTAAATTATACCTAATACTTGGCTTCTTTCATAAAAATATAAATTGCCAGAAAGGAAGATGAAAAAAATGTTGTGAATGAACGTTTTTATGTTGTGAATGGGAAAACTTGTATTAAGTACATTTTATTTTATAAGAAAGGCTGTCCTAAAAAGCAAGAACAGCCTCTTATTCTAAATATTTGAAAAACTCTCGGAAATAAAAAATATTGTTACTTTAAATTCCTTGTAATTATTCTATAATCCAGTATAACTCTGTATCCGTTGGGTTAAATTCTCGTAGTCCAATTCCTTTGTGGTTTTCGGAGTTTCCATACACAAAAAGGGTTCCTTTGTTTTTAGTGTTACAACTTATAAAGTATACATTAGGTCCTTCTTCTGGAATGTTTTTGAATTCAAAGATTTGGTCAATGCTATCAGGATGGTTATTAGAGGTTTCTAAGCGATTAGATTTCGGATAACATTCTGCTACTTTAGCCCCTTGATTTCTAGTATTGATAGTTATTTTTGAACTTTTAATTGTCCATCTTTGATCTTGGTTTAGGCTATCATAAATGTTTAATTTTATTTCTTGATTTTCTGCATTTGGGAAAGCTTCCCAGCAGAAGGCTGTATTGTTAAAAGTTTTTATGGATATTTCTTTTTTAGTCATTATTTCTAAAATTTATTTATTTGTTCCTACTCATAAGGCTTTTCAGATTTCACCTCGTTTTTATAGTAGTTGCTGAACTCTACTTCTACTAAAAAAATTAAACGGTTAATGCGTGTTTTAGTTCTTCTTTTTCATTGTTAGAAGATTTTTTTGTAGCATCAACAAGTGTTACTGTACAATGGTTGTTGTCTATAGGGGAATTTGCATATAGAGCACTAGTAGATGAATCATGAGCGCTTCTGCTTACAGCTTTTGTTGTGTCTTTTCCTCCTAAAATAGCATGTAATTCATTGTCGATAATCTTCCATGCACATATAGATGAACTATCTACTGAAAGCCAAGGTGTGTCAGAAAACAAGATTGAGGATGTTGCTTTGAAATCAAGATACCCTTTAGTTCCCGAAACTTTAAAATAATTAGCCTCTTTCAATTTGCTGTATTTTTCTAACTCAAATTCTACTGCTTCAGATTCACTTCCTCCTCCATAAAATGTTCCTTTTTTATCGATTCTCATATATCCAAAATCTTTACCTTCGAATTCCAATTTTACAATTACTTTTTTCATAATGTTTATTTTTTAATGAATGTTTAAGAACAATTTTCTAGCGCTAGATTTTGTTTTCTGAGATAAAATTAGGTTTTGAATAAGAGCCAAATGTAAAAGATGATGTAAACGGAAGGTTTTCTGTTGTGAATGAAAAGTTATTTGTTGTAAATAAAATTGGTTGTATTTCAATGAAATTGAATTTAAGCAGTATTGAAAGAGCTGTTGTTGTGCTCTTAAAAACAAGAAACAAAATGAGTCCTAAATGAAAAAACCTTCCCGTTTGAGAAGATTTAAGTATTTTAAAAATATGTTGTAATTGTTTATTTTTCCGAAATGGAACTTTATGAATAACCTTCAATAATAATTTACTTTTGGAAGTAAATTATTCTATAATATTTGTATTTACAATGTGTTTTTGTTGAATGTGTATTTGTTTTCATTTAAAGATAAAAAGGCTGTCTTTTTTGACAGCCTTTCACAATAAAATTTTAAATCATTTTTCGAATATAAAAATTGACAGTTTTATGAAATAATAAATTTTGGGTCAATTTTGATATACTTTTTAATTGATGGTTTACTTGGAGAAGATAGATCTAAAAGAAGAATCATAATGTGATAATTAATTGTAACTTTTACAGGTTCAATTTTAACAGAAGTATGAGGTACAGCAATTTCACTTGCCTTAGCTTCTATGAAGGTACCAGTAGGTTTACTTTGGCTCATGAATCCGTTAGTTAAATTAACCGAAACGGATTCTATACTTTCGGATGATGGACTTGTTAAGCTACCAGTCCAATTTGCGCCTTTGTCAAAACCATACATAACCACTCCTAAGTTCTTATTGTTAATTGGGTTCATAGAATTTACAACCCAATTTATTTTGTCATTTTTACTAACTGTTAATTTGAAGTTCGTGTCATTTGCATAATAAACATTATTGTTCTTATCATTTGTAGCGACAAAAATTATATTGTCACTAAAATATTGATTTCCTCCAATTGGATTTTCCCAAGTTCCTGTTCCAGATAAGCTATCTAAATAATTTGTGTTTATTAATGTGTTAATTGTCCAGGTTGTTTCTACACTATTTGTTGCCATAATTTTTGTTTATTTGTTCTTACTCATAAGGCTTTTCAGATTACGCCTCGTTTTTATAGTAGTTGCTGAACTCTACTTTTAATCTTAAAAAAACAATTTTTCTAGCGCTAGGTTTTGTTTTCTGAGATAAAATTAGGTTTTGAATAAGAGCCAAATGAAAAAGATGATGTGAATGATATATTTTCTGATGTAGAAGAATGAGAATAGATGTGTGAATGAAATTTGCTAACCGTTATAAAACAAAAAAATCTTCCCGTTTGAGAAGATTTAAGTGTTTGAAAATGTTGGGTTATGGCTTATTTTAAAATAGTAAAACTTTTTATAATTTCTTTGTATTTCCCACTAAATGTGACTTGGTGATTGTCTTTTAGAATCAATAAATTATCTTCAAGAATAATTTTTTCGATTGCGTTGGTATTCACAATATATTTTCGGTGTGTTTGCACAAAAGTTTTACTACATAATAGTTCGCTAATTTTTCCGAGAGAAATTTGAATGACAAATTTTTCTTTTTCAGTAATAATAGAGCAATAACGATCGTCAACTTCAATATAAATTATGTTATCGGTTTTTACTTTGTTGAGTGCATTTTTCTTTTTTATAAAAAGATAACATTCGCTTATTACAGTGTCTTGGTGTTCGCTTACAAAAACGTTGGGTTGATCATAGAATTTTTCGACAGCCATTTCTATGGCATATAATACCTCTAATTCGTTGAAAGGTTTCAGTAAGAAACTAAAGGGTTTGGTTAGTTTGGCTCTTTCAAAAATTTGTCGGTCTTTGGAACTTGTTAAGAAAACAAAAGGTTTTAAAGCATTGGGAATAATTGAAATGGTTTCTGCAAAGCTAATTCCATCGGGATTACCGTCTAAAAAAACATCAATTATAACAAGGTCAATTGGCAATTCGTAAAATAAAGTGAGTGCTTCTTGATGGGTGCTTGCAATTCCGACCACATTATAATTGTTTCTTTGTAAAAGCTCTTGAAGTGCTTTTGCTTCATCTAGGTTATCTTCAATGATGAGTATGTTTACTTTATCCATTAGATGTGAGTTTAGGAAGTGCAATAATTATCTTAGTGCCTTTGTTTTCATAACTTTCAATAGCTAAATGACCTTTGTTTTTTTGAATCATCGATTTGCAAAGCTGTAGGCCAAGTCCTGTTCCAATACCTTTTTGGTTTTTCTTTTTGTTGAGTAAATTCCCTTCTTTGAGCAAATTTATTCTTGTTTCTTCATCCATTCCTATTCCTGTATCTTCAATGACAAGATAATGAAAAACAGCTTCTTTATCAAAAGTATAGACTGAAATAGTATCGTTTTCGTTTGAAAATTTTATGGCATTATCTAGCAAGTTTCGAATAATTATCTTTAAAGAATCTAAATCGGCTAATACGAAAGTAGCTTTAGGAATTTTATTAGCAAAAACAAGATTTTTATTTTCAAATAAAGGTTTGTAATTGTATTCTATTTGTTGCATTACAGAAAATAAATCGACAGATTCTATATGGAAATAGAGTTGTTGTGTTTGTAAGGTTGCCCAATGTAGAAGATTTTCCAATAAATTAAAAGTACTATTAGCAATGGCTGCATTTTTATGAGCCGTTTTATCTAATGTTTCAAAATTACGATTGGCAATGTCTTTTAATAATTCATCATTAGTAACTTGCAACGCGTTTACAGAGGAACGCAGATCGTGACTAACAATGGAGAATAGTTTGTCTTTCGTAGCGTTTAAATCATCTAAGTTATCTTTTTGAGCCTCAATAATTTTATTTGTTTTGCTCTTTTGATTGTAAAAATAAAAAGCTGTTCCAAAAAGCAATAGGAATAGAACAGAAGCAACAATAAAACCATTTCGTTGAGAAACTTTTGTTTTGTTTTCAGAGGCTAATAGTTGTATTTCTTTTTGTTTCTGATTTACTGCATATTTTTTTTCAATTTCGGCTACTGCCCAAATTTTGTTTTGATTATTTAAAGAATCTTTCCAAATGTCATACTCTTTTCGATACATCATAGCTTTTACCAAATCTTTTCTATTTTCTTCCACAACAGCCATGTTTAAAGCTGCATTTTGTTTTATCTCAAAATTCTTTATTTTTTTTGACAAGGCATACGCTTTTTCAAAATAAGGAATGGCTTGATTGTCTTTGTATTGCTCATAATAGAGGTTGGCAATATTAATATTTAACCTTATTGTTTTTATTGTATCTGCTTCTTCTGATAAAAAATTAGAAGCTCTAAATAAATACTCTTCTGCCTTATTGAATTTTTCTGTATGAAAATAGCAAAGACCTAAATTTTGATAAAAATAGTACCTGTTGAAGTCATGTTTCTCAATAAATTCTCTTTCTACTGTTTCAAAATAGTCAATGGCTATCTTATAATCTTGTTGTTCTAATGCTATTTCTCCTAAAAGTATAACTATATGATAATGAAATTCTACTTGGTTAGATATTTTATTTAACTCTAGTTTAGCTACATCATAAATCTTTTTTTCTATAAAACAACGTGCTCTAAAATAATGACAAAAGTCTTTGATTTCAAGTGTGTTGTTTTTATTACTTAACTGTTTTGCTGTATAAACTAAAGTTGAATCTAAGTTGTTTTGAATAAAAAAAGAACATGCTTTTTTAAAATCAATTTCTTTCTTTAACTGAATTTCTTTTAAAATTAGTGTACGAATAAATTTATTGTTAGAAATTTCTTGTGAAAAAACTAGCAACGAGAAAAATAAAAAGATCATAAAATAAAATCTTTTTATGTACTTCATTTAATGAATAATTTAGGTGTTAAAAATATTTAGATCTTATACAGCAGATCCAACTGAAGTCACAGTTCCTCTTGAAGTTTTAGGGTCAATATCCCAAAGGAAAGTCTCTACCAAATTAATATCTTTAATTTCAATTTTGCTAGATATATACCTTTCAGGATAAACTACTTTTTCAGGACCAATAGGGAACCCTGTAGTGTTATTAGTCGTAAAATTTACTTTAAAAGATTTGTAAGTGTTATTAGTTGATAAATTTTCACCAATTGAAATAAGTTGTTCTTCATCACAGTAAATAAAAAATTGAAGTTGTCTTTCTCCATTATTACTTATTGTAAAAAGTTGGTTTATTTTAAATGTTAGTAGTTCTAGTGTCGTATTAACTAAGACAATAACAGAAACAGTAATGCTTGAATTGTTTTCGTTTCTAATGGCTTGAGGTAGAGTTGGTAAAGGTTGTTCAAATGTAGCGCCTAAATCCAAATAGCCAGTTGGAGTTACAATTATTTCAGTGTTTAATTGGGTTCCTGGAGGATTAATAATGTCTTTTTTTGTTGGGATTGTTGGGATCATGTTTGCTGTTTTTAATTTGAATTATTTGTTCTAAGTAAATTTACTGTTTATTTTCATGTTTTTTGTTTCCATTCAAATTATTTTACGGCAGAAAACAAAAAAGTTACAAGAAAACTTGCAACTTTTTGATTGGTTTTTGATTACCTTTTTTTTAATGACAATAAGCGACTATCCTTGTAATTGAGGATTCAAAACGCCTGCCGTGATAGTATAGATTAAACCATTTGGACCTTCTTGTGCAAAACCAAAAATGCCATATTCTCCATTTTGATAAATTTGATTATCTCTGTCGTTGTATGAAATAGCCGCCCATTTTTCTACATCTGAAGCTTTTACGGTAATGGAAGTAGTTGGATAATTTTTATCTGTCGGACATGAGATTTGTAACTCAAACGAAGTCTCTGAAATAGCACCGTCTGGTTGTAAGAACCAAGTTGGAGTTGGTCCTGAACTATTTTGACCAGGAGGTGTTGGCAAAGGGACTTCTTTATTAACAGGAAATGAACCAGTTCTTAAACTTCCATTAGTGATTTTTGTAATTTCACAAAGAATTGTGTTGCCGTCTGCTGCACCAGCATCGTTTTGACTTAATGCTGATAATTGAAATACTTTAGTTGTTTCCATAATTTCTTAAATTTATTTATTTGTTCCTATTCATAAGGCTTTTCAGATTTTGCCTCGTTTTTATAGTGATTACTGAGCTCCACTTTTTTAAAGAATAAACCTAGCTAGTTTTTAACTTCTGTAATAAAGTTATTAATTTATAATGTGTTAAATCGAAGGAATGTAATGAGTATAGGAGTTTTATCCACGAGTAAGGATAATTATAGAACAAGACCGCTCAATGGTGTGTTTTGGTTATGGACAATTGAAAAAAAAACTAGTTAGCGTATTTCAGTAAACAAAATGAGCTCAATAATTATTTGAGCTCATAGAGATAGGTGTGGTTGTTTGTTGTAATTACATAGCTTCCAATACATTGAGCAACGAAATTTGTAATGTATCAATAGTTGCTGGGTTTAATGAAACTAATACAGGAGAAAAACGATCTGAATACGCAAAATTATAGGCATCTGAAAGTTTTTGTAATGTTGCCGCATATTGATTGTAATTTGAAGGACTGCTTTGTAAATTACTAAATAAAGAGGTATTAGGTATTGTAAACCATTCACTACTCGTCATCGCTCCAACTTTTGTTCCGTTAATTGTAGTTTCTGATCCAATAGCTCCAATGTTAAAACCTGCTAATAAATCACCAGTAATCCAACCATACACATCGTTTGCAGGATTTTGTGATGCTCCACCGTTAAGAGAAAAAGCAGCATTAGCACCATAAATTCCGCTCGGGTTGATAAGATCACTTTTTTTGTAAACCATAGTAGTTGAAACGTTTCCTACAGTTCCTGTTAAAGTAATATCTCCAGAAACATCTATTGAAGCAGTTAAATCATAAGCTTGCGCACTTTGTGGTCCTGAAGCAGGTACATTTGGGCCAACACCATTAAACTGACCTGAAATGGTTGCAATAGTTCCTTTTCCTAATCCAGTTATTGTTTTTCCAATTGAAGTATTTGGGCCAAAATTTTTGATTAAATCGTTTAGGTATTTGTCAAAGAGAGAATAAGGAATCACGGGAACACCTCCAACTGGAGGATAAGAAGAAGGACCGATGATGCGAGCAAACCCTGTACCAGGTTGATTGGGTTGTCTTGTGAATTTGCCAGGTACAAGTGCAGGAAGTGCATCACTTAAACCAGACTGTGGTGTTGCTGTTAGTGCGTTTAATTGTGAATATATGTCATAAGAAGTTATCCCTGTTTTAATTCCATTATCGGTTTGAACAGTTGCTCCGTTTAGAGAAGTTTCTAACTGCATAGGAATGCTCCAATAATCGATACTTGTTAAGTCGGCTACATCTGCTGCATTTCCATTAAAGGTGAGTTCCATTTTGTCATAGCGAAGAAAAAAATTTACATCGGTAATGTTTTGTGCAGGTTCGTAGCCAGCATTCAAAACTGACCATGTTTGGCCATAGGAAATATAAATTCGGCCACTAAAATTTTGGATGGAAACTCCATTTTTTAATGTATCAAACGAATACCAATTTCCTTTTCCAACTTCTTGATTTAAAGGTTTTATTTCCAGTTCTAAAGGTTCTAACAAATTCGGACTTGGATAATTAATACTGAAAGGAGCAGTTGCACTTCCTGAAACAAATCCAATGGACACAAGTTTATCAGGTAAGTTACTGTTGTTTTTGAAAATTATTTTTAATGTTGCCATACTTTTAAAGTTTTTAAATTAGTTAATTATTTACTTCAATAAAGGTAGCTTCAAAAATAGGTTAGTTTCAAAAAATAGGCACAAGACATTAAAATATAAGAACGAGAGTTATATATGGTTATATAAGAAAAATGACTTATTTTAAAGTACGTACTTTTTTTATGATGTCTTT
Organism: Flavobacterium jumunjinense; assembly: GCF_021650975.2. Classification (NCBI taxonomy): domain Bacteria; kingdom Pseudomonadati; phylum Bacteroidota; class Flavobacteriia; order Flavobacteriales; family Flavobacteriaceae; genus Flavobacterium; species Flavobacterium jumunjinense. The sequence continues at coordinate 403,878 of NZ_CP091285.1, read as the reverse complement.
GTATTTCTCGCTCAATGTAACTTTGTGGCCTCCATTTAATAATATTAGATTATCGGAAGGAATAATTTCTGTTATTTTTTGAGTATTTACGATGTAGTTTCTGTGTGTTCTTGAAAAAATTGTTTGATCAAGTAGCTCTAAAATCTTAGTTAAAGAAATTAGAATAACAAACTTTTCTTTCTCAGTAACGATATTGCAGTATTTCTCTTCTACTTCAATATAAACTATTTCAGTAATAAGTACTTTTTTTAATGATTTTCCTTTTTTAATGAATAGGTATTCTTCGCTGATTACGGTGTCTTCTTCATCACTAAGGAAAACATCATTTTGTGCATAGAATTTTTCTACAGCTAATTCTAATGCGTATAGAAGTTCAAGTTCATTAAAAGGTTTCATTAAATAACTGAACGGCTTTGTCAATTTAGCACGTTCAAATATTTGTCTATCAGTAGAACTTGTAAGGAAAACAAAAGGTTTTGATGCATTTGGTACAACGTTTATTGTTTCGGCAAAAGCAATACCGTCAGGAGAACCATTTAAAAAAATATCAATGATTGCAATGTCTATTTTATTGTTGTAAAATAAGTGTAAAGCATCTTTATGATTCGTTGCTAAACCGACTACATTATAATCATTTGCTTTTAGAACTTTTATTAGCGCATCACTTTCCGTAGGAGTGTCTTCAATAATTAGTACATTAATGTTGTTCATTTGGGACGGTTTTAGACAAAGATACGATGATTTTTGTTCCTTTTCCTAATCCGCTTTCTATATCTAATTTACCCTTATTTTTTTGAATCATCGATTTGCATAATTGCATTCCTAAACCTGTTCCAATAGTATTCTCATTTTCTTTTTTAGCTAATAGGGTAGTCTCTTTTAGAAGATTTGTTCTAGTGGTTTCGGTCATTCCTTTTCCGTTATCTTCAATAATTAAATTACAATAGTTATCATCCATGTTTTGAGAATAAATTTTTATTGTGCCATTTTCATTGGAAAATTTAATGGCATTGTCTAAAAAATTTCGAAGAATAATTTTAAGCGATTCTTGATCAGCATAAATGAGATCTTTTTTAGAAACAGTGTTCTCAAACTGAATATTCTTTTCTAATAGTAAAGGTTGGTAGTTAAAAGCTACTTGTTCTACAATAAAGAACAAACGCATAGAAATGATTTCAAAATAGGATTGTTTCGTTTGTAATAATGCCCAGTGCAATAAGTTGTCTAATAAATTATAGGTACTGTTAGCAATGGTATTGTTTTGATGCAGAAGTGCATCAATTTCATCTAAATTTTTAGTAGTTAAATTTTCTCGTAGTTTAGTATTACTAGTCTTCATTGCATTTACAGAAGAACGTAAATCGTGACTAACGATAGAGAAAAGCTTGTCTTTTGTAGCATTCAATTCGTCTAAGGTTTCTTTTTGTGCTACTATAATTTTATTGGTTTTTATTTTTTCTCTGTAGAAATAGAAACCTGTTCCAAGTAGTAAAAGTAAAACTAAAGCAGAATAGAACAATCCATTTCTTTCGGCTATTTTTATTTTGTTTTCCGCTTGTAGCAGACTTACTTCTTTTTGTTTCTCTTTAACTGCGAATTGTTTTTCTAATTGTGCAACTTCCCAAACTTTATTCTGATCGTTCAAAGAGTCTTTCCATTGCTCAAATTCCTTCCTATAGGCTAATGCTTTCGGAAAATCTTTACGATTTTCTTCCACAACAGCCATGTTGAGAGCTGTATTCTGTTTTAACTGAAAATCTTTTGTTTTTTTAGACAGCTGATATGCTTTTTCAAAAAAAGGAATAGCAAGATTGTCTCTATATTGATCGTAGTATAAAGTAGCAATATCTCCGTAAGAACCAACAAGCATTAAAGAATCTTTTTGTTGTTCTTGGAGTCTTACACTTTCAAGTAAATAGAATTCTGCTTTATCAAATTCTTCTAAGTGTAAATAACATAAACCTAAATTATGTGTAACTGTGTGTTTTTTTATAAACAGAAGCTTACTATCATTCAAAAATTCAATTTCTTTAAAATAATTAATAGCTTCTTTAAACTCTTTTTTCTCTAAAGCAATTTCACCTAAAAGTAATCTAACAATATGATAAAGGTGAAATTCAGGTGATATTAAATAAAATTCTTTTTTGCTTTCTTTAAAGAGCTTCTTCTGCTTAAAACTAAATCCTCTTAGAAAATGGCAATAATTTTCTAAATTTATTTTTTGATTAGGAATCACTAGCTGTTTCATTGAATATACTAGAGTCGAATCCCAATTTTTTTGATAAAAAAACAAAGAAGCTTTTTGAATATTATGCTCTTTTGGGTACTTTTTTACTATTGTTTTTATGGAAGAATAAAATAAACTATCAATGTCTTTTTGAGAAAAAAGAAATGAAGTATAAAAAAAAAATATTGTCAATATAAATAGTCTTACTTTAATCATTGTCTCATATGATTTTTGGAGTAAGTACAAATATATTTAAAAAAAATCCATAAGTTTTTTAATTATGGATTTTCTCATGTTAAAGTTAAAAAATACTGACTAACCTACTCCTTGTTGAACAGTAGTAACTGTTCCTCTAGAACCAACAGGGTCTTCGTCCCATAAAAAAGAAACAATTTCTTTTAAATCTAAAATGTTTGGCATTGGCATATCATTAGGTAAAGTTATATTTGGAGTGTATCCTTTAGGAGAATTAATCGCATTGAATGTCAATTGAAAAACATTGAAAGTCGAACATGACTCTGGAGTTACATCATAACATACGTAAAAATTAGCATAAGGCATTTGATCGTTAGTATAGCTAAAATCTTGAATAACACATAAATTATTTGGATCTACATTTGTATTTTCGCTTACAAATACAACAATGCTAATTTCCATTTCTTTAGTGTTGTTTATTGCAACTTGAACAGTTGGAGGTAGGGGTTTGTTATGTCTTGGACTAGGAAATTTTATTTGAAAATCCAATTTACTTACTATAACTTTCTGTATTTCTATTCCAGCAGGTCTTACCGTTTTTTCGCAAGAACTGTCTTTTTGGTTTGTTTTGCTCATAATAATTGTTTTTAGGTTAAAATTAAGTTTAAATGTTAGTTTAAAAAAAAGAGAAGCTTTAAGCTTCTCTTTTTAAATTTGATTTATATTCTAAACGTAGTTAATTTCACTTCTGTATATGCACCTGCTACTCCTCCTGTAGTCATCGTACAAGAAGTTCCTGAGACATTTAATGTTATAGTTATTGTTCCACATCCAGATTCTAAAGAAATTACATTACCTGTAGCAGACATGGTTGCTGTTGCTAATACATTTGCGTAGTTTATAATTGTCACTTGTCCGGTTGGGTCAATCATCATAGTTCCTCCATATGCTGAACCTTGAGCGCAATTATTATAAATAGCAAAAGTAACCATTGTTCCATTACCTCCAAGTGTAAAAGGAGCTGAAGGTGTTCCATATACATTCGTAAGATGATAGTAAGGTGCTGCATCAGTCCAAGTAGCTAATCCGTTAGCATCTGAAGTTAAAACTTTTCCTGCACCTTGAGTTCCATCACTAATTTTTACATTACCTGCAATATCTAATTTTGCTGTTGGATTATTATTACCAATACCAATATTATTATTTAAACCCCAAACTTCTGGACCTGTACTCCCTAATTTTATAGCTGCACGATCTGAATCTTGAACGCCATAAATTCCTAAAACATTAGGTACATCAACATCACTTAAATAAACATCATCTCCAATTTGAAGGTTTTTTCCTCCTGCATTGTAAATATCTGCTAATTCTAATTGGGCCGTTGGAGTTGTAGTATAAAGACCTATATTCGTACCGTTGTTATAAAAATTAGTGTTATTCGTTACCCAAGATGTTCCATTCCAAAAAGGAGAAACTCCAATTGCCGAACCGTTTGCTAAACCTCCTCCAGCATTGCCTGCATACATTGCATAAGGCACACTTAACAACTGGCTTGTGCCAGAAATAGTATAAGATGTTCCGCCAGCTAAATCCGTTTCCGATTTGATGTAATAGTTTCCAGTAGACCAATCAATAGTAGAAAAATTTCCAGAAACAACTGATCCTGAACCAATTTCAATACTAACTAATCCATTTGCGTTTGTTGATGGTGTTTGTGTTTCAACATAAACTGCTGTACCTGTTGAAGATCCTTGTAAAATACTGATTTGCATTCCAATTGTTGTTGAAACTACCAATGCATCGCTACCATCCCTAATAACAGCTTGATAACTCATTTTTTGTGGAGCTTGTGCAAATGCAATTGTATTAATTAATAATACAGTTATAAGAGTAATTATTTTTTTCATATATTTTTATTTTTTAATAATTTTAAAAGTTTTAATAATGGTATTGTTTTGAGTTACATTAAGAATGTAAATCGCTTTTTGATATTCTGCCATAGAAATAGTAGTACTTTGGTTTGAGATTACACTACTTTTAATTACTCTGCCATTAAAATCAACAAGCGCATAAGACATGCCTGACAATTCACTTTCATCAATAGATAAATTTAAAACATCAGTAGTTGGGTTTGGGTAAGCCAACATTTTTAATTGAATTGAAAACAATTCGGTTCCTAATACCGTTTGAATTTCAAAGGGCTGTTGTACACCTTGAGCTACAGATCCATTTGAGCCTGTGTTTGTTGTGTAGAACGGTTGGCCAACTGAGAATGAAACATTTCCTTCTGTAGAAGAAGCGTTACTTCCAGCGCTAACGGTGGCATTTTGAGCATTCATTGTGAAAACTCCCAAACTAAATAGCATAGCTACATAGTACTTTGTTTTTTTGTTTTTCATAAATTAAGTGTTTTAAAATCATTAAAATTACAGATATATTAAAAGTGTTTTTTTTAAATGTTGTGAACAGCAAAACTTTGTATGCAAAACAATTTTAATCTTCTTGGTTATACAGTAATTTTATACAAATATAGTTTGAAAACAATTAATTTTATAAGCTAATTTGAACAAGATGAGCAAATAATGGAACGAAATTAGCTTTTTAAAGAACAAGATATGAGTTAGGTAGCTTTTTTCTTAAAAATGATTGAATTGAATCGTAGGTACTTTATTTTTTTGTATAAAAAAAACAGACCAAAGTCTGTTTTTAAATTGTAGCTTTTTAATATTCTTATATTAAAAGTTATTTATTCATATTCATAAGTAACAACCGTTTTTGTTTTGTCTATGACTTGTGTATGACTTTCTGGATAGCCGAAGTTGTTATAGGTGAATTTTTTCGAATATTCTGTTTTTGAGGGTGAAGTCGATGAGAACTTCAATAAATTGTGTTCAGAAATAGATTCTAATGGAAATTCTTTCTCTTGTGATGAGATTAGATGTACGATAGTTTGATAATTTGCTCCAAAAACATTTTTAATTAATAATAGCATTGCTGACTTCTTATCATCATAATCATAACTGTCAACCGTTTTATCACCAAATAACCCTTTATAGGTTACAATGTCATTTTCATTATAATCAATACGCTTATTGTTAATGATTTTTTCACTTAAGTTACGTTCTGATTCACTAACAATTTTTCCGTCTTTGAAAAAATAATCAATACTTTGAACAAATTTTGCTGAGCTAATACTACTTTTTGTAATTGCTTTTATACGCCCACCTTGGTGTTTGTAGGTTACTGTTTTTGTAACACTTTTATTTCCTTCGTCATATTTGTTAATATATTTGACTAAATTGTCATTAGCATCATAAAAATAGGTTGTTAATTCTTTCCAGTAATTATTTTCGTTTTCTTTAAGTGTTCGATCAAGTTTTCCATCTTTATTGTAGTAGAAATACTGAATAACATCGGAAGTTTGAATTGATGTTAACTTTCCATTTTCAAAAGAATACGTTTTTGTTAGTTTTTCACCAGTCTTTAAATCGGTTTCAACGCAATTGATTTTTTTAAGTTGAATGGCTTCTTCTGCCATTTGTCCGTGCGCAAGCAATGACAACACAAACCCAACAAGAGTGAGTAATTGTTTTTTCATAGGTAATTTGTTAAATTTAGGGATTACAAAAGTATGAATAAAAAAAATATGTTTTTTTATGGTTATTTCACTTTTTATGATATAGAGGGTTGTTTTATAGCATTTTAAATGAAAATTTTAATATTTTGTATACTATAACTATAAGAGAATGATATGCAAATGAATAGCATAAAAAACGAATAAGTTACTTTGTTTAAAAAGTAGTTTTTTTAAACAAAGTAAAAAAATAGAATTGAGAAGTAAGTTTAGAAAGAAAACTTAAGTGTTTTTTTTTCTAAAAAAAGATTCCAACAGATAAAAAAAGTAAGTATAATGTGTGTAAACATTGAAAAATATAATATCTGTTGGAATAGTTGTTTTTTATTTTTGAAATATTGGAATTAAGTGTTCCCAATTTAAATCTTGTGCAAAATCGGATGCAGTCTTGCCTTGATTTGTTCGAGCATTAAAGTCTACATTAAATTCTTTTAAAACGTCAATTATAGCTTTGTTCCCTGCAATTGCTTCTCTGTGTAGCATTGTATAGCCTAAATCGTCCTTGGCATTTATTTCATCAGGATTATTATTTAAAAACTCGCGAAATTTTTCTACCATATTTTTACTCATAGGATGTTCAATTAAATTTTCAGGATGTTTTTCTTGTTCATATGCCACTAAAATAGCATCATAATCTCCAAAATCTAAACCCCAAGCAGCATCATGGTTTTTTCTTTCTTTTTCACTCATATCTGAACGAAGAAGTTGAATAGTAAATCCACCATGCGTTTTTCCTCCAATGGAAAACATCCAATCACTAATCTCGCTTAGTTTAATTGAAACACTATCACCGTTAGTAATGTTAGTTAATTGATTTGGAGTGTTCATTAATATACCTGTAATGTTTTCTCCATCAAACTCAATCTCATTAATCCACATATGTTCAACAATAGGTTCGTCAAATTCTTCAAACTTTTGTTGAAAAGGAATTTTTACAATCGATAAATCATGTGCTGGAATTATTCTTCTGTATTCCCAATATACTTCTCTCCAAAAATAATTGAAAGTATCCTGTGCTTTTTTATATGCATCTTCCATTGTTGGCGTTTGTTTTGCGAAAACAATTTTCTTTTCGTCTTCTTTTTCGTCCTTTTTGAACATTTTAGAAAATAATCCCATGGCAATAATTTGTTTACATTATAATTGTGTTTAACAAATATAAAATAATTTTGAATGAAGAGATAGTGAAGTGCAAAACATTTAATTTGAATTTAATTTGAAATTTTGAAGGACAAATGCTGTAGTGAAACCTAATTTTTCATACATCGATTTAGCCATTTTTGATGCCTGAAGTGTTGCTAAGGGAATTCCTAAATTTAATGCTTTGTTAAGAATGTGGCACATAATATCTTGAGCATAACCTTTCTTTCTCATGGATGGAATAATTCCTAAACTATGAATTCCTATTGTGTTGTTTGTTATATAATAAAGAATTGTTCCAACAATTTGGTCTTGATGAAAAATAATGAAATAATCAATTTTTGCACAATTTTTAAATACAGTTTCACTACTAATTATATAACCAAATGCTTCTTTAAACGCAATACACCAATTTTTAGATTCTTTTTGTGTTGTAACTTTTTTAAATTCTAGAAGGTAATTCGTGTTGAATGTGTTATCTAGTTTTAAACTCATCCCATATTGACTAAAATTTTCAGAATAACCATTTTCTAGAATTAAATCCTCTTCATTTGAGCTATTTTGATTAAAAAAAGAAAAGACAAGTTCTGATTTATAGTTTTGAATTATTTCCGAAATCTTTACTATGTTTTCTTTCGTTATTTTTTCCTTTGTCCAAATTCTATTGGGCCAATTTGAATTAGGAATAGAGCAATATTCAATCTCGTCTTTTGTACTATAACTATTAAAAGGAACGCAAGCACTTTTCCAAAGCGCTGTAAGATTGTTAATGTTTAATTCGATGGTGTTCATTTTTATTTAGAATTGATTAAAAATATACCAATTATCATAGATAAAATACCTAAGATATGTTTTGTTGTGATGGGTTCAATAGGAAGGTTTAACCAACCATATTTTCCTGCAATTAAAGAAAATGCAAGTTGACCACATAGACCAAAAGAGATCATTTTTGAAATGCCTAATTTTGGAATAGTATAAAAATATAATGAAATACCTATTGCGCTACAAAGTCCGCCAATAAACCATAAATAGGTTGGCACTTGAATGAAATGATTCGTTTGAAAGTTGTCTTTGTTAAATGCAAACAAAGCAATACTTGCAAATAAAGCGCTAGTAATCGAGGTTGAGATTACTGCTATAAGAGGTTGTTTTAAAATAGAACCTAGTTGCGTATTAAAACCAGCTTGTATGGCTAAAAACACACCTCCAATGAATGCTGCACAATAAATAAAAATAATTTTCATTTGACAAAGATGCGAAGATGAAAACTATATTTTCTTTACATATGTTGAGGTTATGTGTTTTTTCTAATGCGACTCAATTGTGTAGGTGTAATGCCTAAATGAGATGCGATATAATGAAGAGGAACTCTTTTTTCTATTTCAGGATGAAGATTGATGAAATTTAAATACCTTGTTTTTGCATCTTTCATTACAATATCAATCTCTCTTTGTTCCTTAATTATAATCCAATTTTTTTCAAGATAAGCAACATAGAAGTTTTTTAAATCTTCATTCTCTTCTATTAGGGTTCTGTATTTTAAATAATCGAAACTAATAATAGTAGCATTTTCTATAATTTCTAAAGAAAAGTTAGAAGGCTCACTTTTTAATGCAGAAACCGTAGATCCAAGGAAATTACCTTCTAGAAATATATTTTTGTGGTAGGTATTTCCTTCATCCGATAAGAAATTAGAAACAACAATTCCCTTGTATAGAATGTGAGACTCTTTAGATATTTGCCCGAAAGATAATAAGGTTTCATTCTTTTTTAATTTTTTAATTGTTGCAATAGAATGTAGAAGTGATAAAGAGTATTCACTCACAGGATAATAGGACAGAAATGTTTTAGAGATAAAATCTGTAATATTTTTATCCATTGTGTTTCGTTTTTTATGAATGTGTTTTTAAAAAAATATTAGTGACGAAGAAATGTAATTAATATTCTAATTATTGCAAATAAAATTACAAGGGCCAATCCTGCAAATAGTTTAACCTGCATCCCTATATTTTTTGTTTTTTCTTTTTGTTTGTGAATCTCAAAACGCTCTTTTTGATTACCAAGGTCTTTAATTTTTTGAACTTTTTCTAAAATTAGATTATAAGTATTCATTTTGTAAGCTGTGTTATCGGGTAACTGGCTTAGAATGTCGCAAATGTCAAAAACAGAAGTTAGAATTTGATTTTTAATAGTTTTGATTTTCTCATTATCATCAAACCTGTTCAGAATATCTATGTTCACAATATTTAGCGCATTAATGAATTTTTTATAATGATTAGGCATATTCACATCTGAAGGCTTAGACTGTAATGTGTTTTTATAGGTGTCTATATTAATTAAAGCTGCTGTAATTATTTTCTCTAAATCGTTGCAAATCTCTTCTTTGAATTCTGGTGTTGCTAAAAATTCTACAGATCTGAATAGCGTTGTTACTTTTCCTTCTTCGGAAGTGCCAAAGCTTTTATCGAAGACCTCTTTATAGCTTGTTCTATACGCTTCGTTAATATGTTTTTTGAAGTCTTCATTTTTAAAATTACTGTTTGAAAAATTGCTAAAAACACTAACATCTTTTTGATTTAGTAGCTTGTTAAGTGATTCGTCATTTTTAATAATCTCTTCAAAATTTTCTTCTTTCATTTTTGTTATGGTTTATAGTAGTAAAGTCTTTGTAAATTGTATCTACTTCATTTTAAAAAAAGCGAGGGTTTTGTTTTAGCATCTAAAACAAAACCCTCGCAATAAATTATTTTATTTGGTTTTTACCGTCAATTGACCAATCATAAGTTTTGTGAATACCTGAAACTTGTTTTTCTTCATTAATTGTAATTGAAAGAACAAGGTTTTCATCTTCTTTTTCTATACTAACTGCAGAGCAAAAGTACTTTTCTACATTTGTATCTGCTTTAAAAAGAGTGATCGATTTTAAAATCACTTCGTTAATTACTTTAAAATCGATGCTTTTTGCAGAAAAAAGATAAGGTTCATATGTTTCGTAATTGTTAGATAGTTTTTTGTTAAGTATATCTCCAACACTAATGTCTATAATTGCATTGTTTAATTTACCAGTATTGTTAATAGAGTAATTTACAATTGTATTCTTGTCCTTACCATGTACAAAACTGATGTTCATGTCGCTGTATTTGTCTGTTCTGTCTGGAGATTCTAATCCGGCAGAATAGCTAAAATCTAATACTTCAATACTGTCTTTTAAATTTGGATAGTGAGAATAAATATAATCCGTTAATTTGTTATATCCTTGTGTGTTTTCGATTAATAAATCGGGTAATGGTTCTTGATTGCATGAGGTTGTGAATGCAAAAAGTGTAATTAGAAGAGCCGTAAGTTTAATAGACTTCATTTTGTTGAATTTAAAAGTTTGTATTTTTTTTGAAATTTCAGCAAAGTTATGATTATAGATTGTATTGCACAATACGTATTTATACGTAGTTTCTTAGGTTTTTCGTACGTATAAATACGCACTTTGTAATAAAAAACTGTTTTTTAGTTTTCGAAAATGAAATCTGTAGTGTTTTTTGTCCATTCGGTTTTGTTTTTTATAAGATAATTTTCATGTCCTGTATTTTTGTATACATTCAATTTTTTTTTACCTGTAATGTTTTTGAAGATAGCGTCAATCTCGTCTTTATTAACGCTTTTGTCGTTTTCACCATATAATAATAGAGTAGGACAGGCTATGTTTTTTGCATACTCTGTAGGGTTGTGATCGAATCCCCAAAAACTATTTTGTACACCTCCCCAAAAAAGAAGTATTCCTGCCATAGGGAAAGTAGGAGCCTTCAATCGGTCAAATCTTGCACAAACTGTTTGATACATGGAACCGAAAGGGCATTCAATGATAATTCCTTTTGGGCTAATTTTATAATCGTTTATGCATTTCATTATAGCAACTGCTCCCATAGATGTGCCAAATAAATAAACATTTTTTTCTCCTTTATTTTTGAGATAATCATAAGCAGTTTTTACTTGTTCCGCTTCCATATAACCAATGGTAGTTTGGTTTCCTTCAGAATTGCCGCTTCCCATAAAGTCAATTAATAATGTGCTATACCCATTTTTTATAAAAATATCTGATTTGTCTAGCATCATCGATTTTTCTCCACTATAACCATGACATAAAATAATAGTACCTTTTGAACTTTCTTTTTTAATACTCCAACATTCAATTTCTTTGTTGCTTTTTAATGTAAAAGTTTCAAATTTTTGAGTAGGTAATTTTGTGCCTTTAGGTTTTGGATTATTAACACCAGTGAGAACAATTTTTATTTTTTCAAAAGCAGATAGTTTTTCAGGACTTTTAGTTCTTTCGGTAATGCTCTGGCTGAAATGAGTGAATTTATAGGCATGAAAAAACGCAATTACATTTAAAATAATGAATAATAGTATAAGTATTCGTAGTGTTTTTTTGAAAAATAGTTTCATTTTTTTAAAGTTTTAAGTCGCTCATTGCTTTGTTTAATTCTTTATGATACGCTTTTAAAGCAAGTAGTTTTAATTTATGCTTTTCTCTTATTTCAAAGCTGCTTTTTTTTAAATCATAATGTGCTTTTTCTCGGAAATTATTAGCGATTTCTTTGCCAAATTCATCATTTTGAGCTAAATAGTCCGCTAAGTGTATAGCGGCTAAACCCTTTTGATTTTTCTTTTCGAGACTGAATAATTTTTTCTCTAGTTTGTATTGTTGAAAAAGATTGTTTTTTATTTCCTTTTCAATAAGCTCTTTCTTTTTCTGAATTTCTTCTGTGCTTGTTTTGTCGTTTTTTTTAGCGTCGCTTTTAGCTTTTTGAATAAAAGAAAGCATTTCAGAAAGTCTTGTCATAGCTTTCCTAGGTAAGCTTCTTTTTTTTAATTCAAATAAAGAATACCGACTTCGCGTAACGAATAATAATAAAGCCATCTCTTCCTGTGTAGCGCCTAATAATTCTCTAATCGCTTTTTCTTCTTTTACTTTTTTCATTAACGGAGCAATTTTGATTAAAAACTAATTTTGCTACAATTTATGTAGCCAAATTGAAAAAACAAAGAAAGTGCTACATAAAAAGATGTTAAAAATAGCTGTAGTCATTTTTATAAATAGTTGCTGTAAGAATAGTTTTTTTTGATCTATTTAATTTGTAATCAGTTAATGAATTAAATTAAGAGAAGTATTAACCAAAAGATAGGGATACTTTCTACCCAAAAACTAGTGTAGTATTTATTCTTTTTAATTGTTGCGAAATAAGTAAAAAGTGCAACAATCAAAGCGATAGAGAAAGTTGTTATCATGCTCCTAAAAGAGATGTTAGGTTTCATGAGGTCTAAAAAGAAAAATAACAATAAGAGTAAATAGGTTAAATATTTTGTTTTAGAAACTCCAATTTGTTGCGGTATTGTTTTTAAGTGCCAATTGTCTGTTTTTAAATCAATAATCTCAAAAATGAGCATTAATACAAACACTAATATAAAACGTTGAATGCATTTTAAAAACACGATACTATTCCAATCGTGATTGGCATTAATAACAGGTAAACAAACAGTAACACCTACCCATGCTAGAGCGACAAGATATATTTTTACACCGCTCCAGTTTCTCATGTTCTCTTTGTTTGGGAAAAATGGCAAAGTGTAAAGAATTGTAATTATCAAAGCGAGAAAGCCAATACATTTTGTTTTGGTTTGAAGTTCTAAAAAATAATAAAAAGTTGCTAAAAAAGAGATTGCGCTTAGAGCAATGATAGCTTTAAAACGAAATGTTAGTTTTACTTTTTTAATACGAGCCAATTCATCATATTTTATAAAGTTGTAGCCAACTATAGTTCCGTAAAATCCAAATAAGGTTACTGCTTCGTCATAAGGAATGTTTAACTTTAAAAAAGTAATTCGCACTAAAGCATAGACGGCAAAAGCAACATGAAGACTGCTTTCGATATAAAAACTAAGAATATTTTTTAAAATGCTCATGAAACAAAAATAAGCAATGTGTTAATAAGAATGACGTTTAGTTCATAAAATCACAAAAAATAGCTTTTTAAAGTCGATTTATTACAAGATTAATAATTACTTTTGTTCCCCAATAACAACACACACAAATTATACATATTTATTAAGGATATGAAAACAGATGCATTCGCTTTAAGGCACTTAGGACCAAGAGAAAACGACTTACCAAAAATGTTAGAAACCATTGGAGTCGAGACATTAGATCAATTAATATTCGAAACTATTCCAACAGATATTCGTTTAAAGAAACCATTGGAATTAGAACATATTATGACCGAATATGAATATGCAAACCATATTCGTTTATTGGGTAGAACAAATAAAGTTTTTAAATCATACATAGGTTTAGGATACCATCCAACAATTGTTCCACCAGCAATTCAAAGAAATATTTTTGAAAATCCAGGTTGGTATACTGCTTATACACCATATCAAGCAGAAATTGCACAAGGTCGTTTAGAGGCTATTTTAAATTTCCAAACAACTGTTATCGAATTAACAGGAATGGAAATTGCTAATGCTTCTTTATTAGATGAAAGTACTGCTGCTGCTGAAGCAATGGCACTATTGTTTGATGTTCGATCAAGAGAGCAAAAGAAAAATAATGTTTGTAAATTCTTCGTTTCTGAAGAGATTTTACCACAAACATTATCTGTATTACAAACACGTTCTACACCAGTTGGAGTTGAATTAGTAATTGGTAATCACCAAGAGTTTGATTTTTCTGACGAATATTTTGGAGCAATACTTCAATATCCAGGAAAGTATGGACAAGTATATGATTATGCAGATTTTATTAAAAAGGCAAACGATAATGAAATAAAAGTAGCAGTTGCGGCAGATATTTTATCATTAGTAAAACTGACGCCTCCAGGAGAAATGGGAGCAGCTGTTGTGGTAGGAACAACACAGCGTTTTGGAATTCCAATGGGTTATGGTGGGCCTCATGCTGCGTTCTTTGCCACTAAAGAAGAATTTAAACGTTCTATGCCAGGAAGAATTATCGGAGTTTCGCAAGATGCTGATGGTAATCGTGCACTTCGTATGGCATTGCAAACACGTGAACAACATATTAAACGTGAAAAAGCAACTTCAAACATTTGTACAGCTCAGGTTTTATTGTCTGTAATGGCTGGAATGTTTGCTGTGTATCACGGGCCAAAAGGACTACAATATATTGCAGATAAAGTACACGGAATGGCTTCAACTTTGGCTAACGCATTGAATAAGTTGGGTGTTTATCAAACAAATACTGCATATTTCGATACTATTGTTGTGAAAGCAGATGCTAAAAAAGTGAGAGCAATCGCTGAAAGCAAAGAAGTGAATTTTTTCTATATAGATGACGAAACAATTTCAATTTCTTTAAACGAAACGATTTTATTTAAAGATGTTAATGAAGTAATTGCTATTTTCGCTGAAGCAGTAGGAAAAGAAGCTTTTGAAGTTTCTGAATATGTTTTAGATAACAATTATCCGATGCACTTAAACAGAAAATCGGAATTTTTAACGCACGAAGTATTCAATAAATACCATTCTGAAACAAGTTTGATGCGTTATATTAAAAAATTAGAGCGTAAAGACTTGTCTTTAAATCATTCGATGATTGCTTTAGGTTCTTGTACAATGAAATTGAATGCAGCTGCTGAAATGTTGCCTTTAAGTATGCCATATTGGAATACAATCCATCCATTTGCTCCATTAGATCAAGTGCAAGGCTATACTAAAATGCTTAAAAAATTAGAACATCAATTGAATGTGATTACTGGTTTTGCAGGAACTACATTACAACCAAATTCAGGAGCTCAAGGTGAATATGCTGGTTTAATGGCAATTCGTGCTTATCATCAGTCACGAGGAGATAATCAAAGAACAGTTTGTTTAATTCCTGCTTCTGCTCACGGAACAAATCCTGCATCAGCTGCTATGGCTGGAATGAAAATTATCGTTACTAAAACAATGGAAAACGGTAATATAGATGTAGAAGATGTGAGAGCAAAAGCATTGCAATATAAAGATGAATTGTCTTGTTTAATGGTAACTTACCCTTCAACTCATGGTGTTTTTGAAAGTGCTATTAAAGAAATTACTCAAATTATTCATGATAATGGAGGTTTAGTATATATGGATGGTGCAAACATGAATGCACAAGTTGGATTAACAAATCCTGCAACTATTGGTGCAGATGTTTGTCACTTAAACTTACACAAAACGTTTGCTATTCCTCATGGAGGAGGTGGGCCAGGTGTTGGACCAATTTGCGTGAATGAAAAATTAGTTCCGTTTTTACCAAGTAATCCATTAGTAAATGTTGGTGGAGAACAAGCAATTACTGCAATTTCTGGAGCACCTTATGGGTCTGCTTTAGTTTGTTTAATTTCTTACGGATATATTTGTATGTTAGGAGCAGAAGGCATTACAAATGCTACAAAATATGCTATTCTAAATGCAAACTACATGAAAGCACGTTTAGAAGAGCATTATCCAATCTTGTATTCAGGAGAAAAAGGAAGAGCCGCTCACGAAATGATTTTAGATTGTAGAGGTTTCAAAGAAAAAGGCATTGAGGTTTCTGATATTGCAAAACGTTTAATGGATTATGGTTTCCATGCACCTACGGTTTCTTTTCCAGTTGCTGGAACTTTAATGGTTGAACCAACAGAATCTGAGGACTTATCGGAGTTGGATAGATTCTGTGATGCTATGATTTCAATTCGTAAAGAGATTGAAGAAGCTACTGCTGATGATTCAAATAACGTATTGAAAAATGCTCCTCACACATTGAATATGTTAACAGCTGATACTTGGGTTTTACCTTACTCAAGAGAGAAAGCAGCTTATCCATTAGAATATATAGCTGATAATAAATTCTGGCCAAGTGTTCGTCGTGTAGATGAAACCTTTGGAGATAGAAATTTAGTTTGTAGCTGTGCGCCTATTGAGGCATATATGTAATACATTGGTCTTTTATGACTTAATAATAGTAAAGGCTTCGATTTTATCGAAGCCTTTTTTTAGTGTTCTATTTCTTTAATATGCTTATTTGTTAATGTTTTCGAGCGTGAAATTAAAAGGGGTTGAATTTGGTCCTGAACCACCACCTGTCATTACAATGTCTCCACTGAAAATCCCAATCAAATTAATTTCTGTATTAATTTGTGAAATAATAGCAGAGTTCATTACTTCTCCTTCTTCAACCTGAGGGGCGACTCCAATAAAAATTTTAGGTTGGAATTCAAAGACTGCTTTTTGACCAGATGCAATACTCATTTTTGTAGCTAAAAGTTTTCCATCTCTATAACAGTTTCCATTTATTGTTCCTGTTAGTAAGTTGTTTTGTATTTCTACTTCCGACATTGAAACTGCTGGCGTTGTAGATAGCACAAGAATATTTCCAGATGTGCTTTTTACCATTTCAAAAGCTTGACCATCATAAGCTGTTAATGGAGGAGTGTAGTTTCCATAAGAATCACTAGCAGATACCTGAAATTGTAACGGAAATGTAAATGGATGATTGTCTAATCTACCACAGTTTTTAATTACTTTCCAAGCTACTGCGATTTCATCAAAGTTGATTGCCTCGTTTTTTTGAAAAATGACAACACTGCTGTTGTTTGTGTCGTTAGATTTATTGATGAAGTTTAGTTTAATCTGTTCCATTATATTGTTTTTTTAATTACTTGTTTTATATTAGTATGTTTTGTTTAGGTAATAAAGATATTAATATTGTAAATCTCAACAATAAGTAGAAATACCTGTTTTTTTGTAACTAATTGCTTCGATTGAAAAAAAATATTAGTTCGAAATATTTTTAAATAATTATCTTTGACACTAAATAGAATAGTACGTGGCAAGGTTTATTGCCAGATCTGTTTAATAAAAATGAGCATTAAGAAATGAGAGACATAGAGACGAGAGAAGATATAATACTTATTATGCGAAAGTTCTATGACAAACTATTAGTTGATGAAACTATTAGTTTTTTCTTTATAAGAGTAACTAAGGTTGATCAGCATTTAGAAGAACACTTTGAAATATTAGCTACTTTTTGGGAGCAAGCATTATTTTTAAAAGGCGGATATCATAATAATATGTTTCAAAAACATAAAGATATCCATGAAAAATCGGCTTTTACAAAAGAACACTTTGATACATGGTTGAAACATTTATACACCACTTTAGATGAGTATTTTAAAGGAGAGAAAGTAGAACAAATGAAAACCCAAGCTTTAAATATGGCTACAGTATTACAAATAAAGTTTTCGCAATAAATTGCTTTAAAATAAAGAAATAAGTATTTTATTAGCAATAATTTGGTTATAATGCAATAACTTTAAATATTACAAACGGATTAAGCGATTTTCTGAAAAATATTAATAAATTCGTTACAGAAACACAATATTATGAATATCAAAATAACAGGTTCTGGAAGTTATATACCGAATCTAAAGGTTACAAATCAAGATTTTTCAAACCATAAATTTTTAAATGAAGATGGTTCTGTGTTTAATTCTTCCAATGATGTAATTGCTCATAAATTTGTAGAAATTACTGGAATTCAAGAGAGAAGGTACGCAGAGGAAGGAATGGTGAATTCTGACATGGCTTTTATAGCAGCAAAAAAAGCTATTGAAAACTCAAAAATAGATCCTGAAACATTAGACTATATAATTTTCGCACATAATTATGGTGATATTAAACATAATTCAATTCAATCTGATACTGTTCCAAGTTTAGCAACACGAGTAAAACATTTGCTACAAATACAAAATCCTAAATGCGTTGCTTATGATGTCTTGTTTGGTTGTCCAGGCTGGATAGAGGGAGTAATTCAAGCACAAGCTTTTATTAAAGCAGGAATGGCTAAAAAATGTTTAGTTATTGGTTCAGAAACGTTATCAAGGGTTGTAGATAAACACGATAGAGACTCGATGATTTATTCAGATGGGGCAGGAGCTACAGTTATTGAAGCTACAAATGAAGAAGGAGGAATTTTGGCTCATGAATCGGCAACATTTGCGTTTGATGAGGCTAAATATTTGTTTTTTGGAGAGTCATACAATAAAGAATTAAATTCTGATGTTTGCTATATAAAAATGTATGGTAGAAAAATCTATGAGTTTGCATTAAATAATGTTCCTAAAGCAATGAAAGAGTGCCTTGATAATAGTGGTATAGCTATTAATCAAGTGAAAAAAATATTAATTCATCAGGCCAATGAAAAAATGGATGAAGCCATTATTCAACGTTTCTATAAATTGTATAAACAATCTGTACCTGAAGGAATAATGCCAATGAGTATTCATGAATTAGGAAACTCTAGTGTTGCAACAGTGCCAACCCTTTATGACTTGTTGCTAAATGAGAAAATCGAAAACCAATCTATTAATAAAGGAGATGTAATTCTTTTTGCATCTGTTGGAGCAGGAATGAATATCAATGCAATAGTATATAGAATGTAATTTTTTTGTTTAAAAGTATAAGGATTAAAGTATAAAAGTTATTTTTACAGCAGTTTTAAAATTTTAAAATTTCCATGTACGAAAAAACTTTTCCTAATAAACGTTTTAAGCTAACCTTAGCATTTCTTAAAAAGCATATTGCAACTTCTGAAACAATTTTTGATTTAGGAGTTTCAAATCCGTTTTCTAAAATTATGATAGAGAACGAATATACTGTTATTAATACTAATGGAGAAGATATAGATAACGATCAAAGTGCATTGAAGGCGGAAGATTATACTGTTTTTACTGCCTTTGAGATTTTTGAACATTTATTAAATCCTTATACAGTACTTGAAAATGTTAAGTGCGATAAAGTGCTTATTTCTATTCCAATGCGATTGTGGTTTGCATCAGCTTATCGAAGTAAAACCGATAAATGGGACAGGCATTATCATGAATTTGAAGACTGGCAATTGGATTGGTTATTGGAAAAAACGGGATTCAGAATTGTAGATAGTATTCAATTTACGCATCCTGTAAAGAAATTAGGTTTTAGACCTTTGTTGCGCTTTTTTACGCCAAGGTATTATTTGGTTTATGCAGTTAGAGAAAAAGAGAATAGATAAAAGAAAAAAGACTATTCCATGAACTATTACATCATCATTCCAGCACATAATGAAGCTCAATTTATTGGTTTAACTTTAGATTCTTTGGTGAGTCAAACCGTTCTGCCAACAAAAATTATTGTAGTAGATGATAATTCTACAGATGCAACTTCTGAAATTGTGCAATCTTATATTGGAAAATATCCTTATATTTCTTTAGTAAATAAAAAATCAGAAGCCATACATTTGCCTGGGAGCAAGGTAATTCAGGCTTTTCATGAAGGAGAAAAACACATTGATGATAATTATGATATTATTGTAAAAGTAGATGCCGATTTAATTTTTCCTTCTAATTACTTTCAAACCATTATAAAACATTTTCAATCCGATGAAACGATTGGAATGGTGGGTGGTTTTGCTTACATAGAAAAAAATGGTGATTGGATTTTAGAAAACTTAACCGATAAAGATCATATTCGTGGTGCTTTTAAAGCCTATAGGAAAGAAACTTTCAAACAAATTGGTGGCTTAAAACCTGCGATGGGTTGGGATACAGTAGATGAATTATTGTGTAAATTCTATAATTGGAAGGTAGTTACAGATGAAACACTACATGTAAAACATTTAAAACCAACTGGAGCTAATTATAATAAAACGGCTCGTTACAAACAGGGAGAAGCTTTTTATAGTCTGGGCTATGGGGTTTTAATCACCTCTATCGCATCATTAAAATTAGCAATGAGGAAAAAGCGACCTTTATTGTTTGTCGATTATATTCATGGTTTTTTAAAAGCCAAATTTTCTAAAAAAGAATTATTGGTTACTAAAGAACAAGCAAAATTTATCAGAAATTACCGCTGGAAGAAAATGAAGGAAAAGTTGTTTTAATTATTGAAGATTAAGTGTATGAATAGATTAAAATTGTTTAGTGTTATACTATTATTTTTAACGTTAAGTGTTAATGCTCAAATACCAAAAGATAAAAGTATTGAGTTTTATAAAGAACAATTTTTTCAATTGCAGAATAAACCTGATAGTGCATTAATATATGTAAATAAAATATTTCAATCGAAAGAAGATATTGATTTAGCATTTGCTTTTACAACAAAGAAATACATTTTAACATTAACAGGAGCAGAGTTTGATGTTGTAGTATACGATAAAAAAATACAAGAGCATTTAAATAGAGTCATTGTTAAAAAAGAATACTATAAAGATTTAGCAAGTATATATATACTCTTAGGTCACATTGATAAAAATCATGGTAAATTTGATGAGTCAATAAAAAAATATATTAAAGCAAGAGAATTTGCTTTGCTAAACGGTGAGCCTTTTCAATTAGCAAAAATTAAAATAAATATTGCAATAAACTTAGGTGCAATTAATTTGTTAGATGAAGCAATAAATGAAATTAAGGAAATAAGAATACTATTGGAAGATATTCATGATTCTAATAATTATAATTTTATAGATAAATACATAACAAATACATTAGGGTCAATTTACTTTAGAAAACTTAATGAAGATTCGAAAGTAAATACAAAATATTGTGATTCAGCAATTACTGAGTTTAATAAAATTATATTAAAAACAGATGAAAAACAATATTTAGCACCAGCGAATTATTATTTAGCACTATTATATAATCATAAAAAAGAGTTTGAGAAAGCAAATGAATATTCAGTTAAGGCAATTGAACTTTATGAAGATTTAAATTTCAATCAATTACTGTTAAATGCTAAGTTTAATTATTACTACAACAATTATCAGAAAGGAGATTTTAAAATTGCCAAAAAAGGTTTTTTAGAGTTTGTTAAACATCATTCGGATACTTTGGTAGATTTTAATTATTTATTATCACATAAATATTTAACCAAAATCTATATTGAAGAAAATAAGGCAGATTCTGTAAATTACTATTATGATACTTTTTTATTATTGTATGAAAAAACAACAGACGAAGAAAAAAAGCAATTTGCAGAAGCATATAGGACACTTGAAAATGCAGATTTAAAAGAAGAAGTGAGTTTAATAAAAAGTGAAAACACCAGTCTTAGGTCTGATAAAGTTTTAATTGCTTTAGTTCTTGGTTTGATGCTATTTGGTCTTATAATTGTTTTTTATTTTTTTATTTTGAGAAAGAAGAAACAAAAGAAAAAATTACTTGAAATTATTGAAAAGTATAACAAAAAAGAACTAGAAAGTGTTACAGTTTCTAATTCAGTTGTTATAAATGATGATATTGAATTAAAAATAATTGAAGGATTAGATAAAATTGAAAAAGCGGAATATTTTCTAGATAAAAATTTTAACCTTCATAATGCTGCTAAAAAAATAAATACTAATACTACGTATCTTTCAAATTTTATAAATAATCATAAAAAAATGAGTTTTAATGATTATACTAATACTTTAAGAGTAGATTTTATTGTTAAAACTTTAATTGAAGATAAAAAAATTAGAAATTATACTACACAGGCATTAGCAGAAATGTTAGGCTATAAAAATGGGGCATCTTTTTCTAGAATATTTAAAGAGAAAACGGGAGTTACCCCGATCCTCTTTATTAACAAATTAAATGAAAAATAATTTAGAAAATACAAGTTCCTGCAGAAGTTGGATTTTCATACATTTCAATGCAATTTTCCCACAATAGGAGCGCTGCTTTATAGTTTGGATCTTTAGGGCTTGGTTCAGTTCCACATGGACCGTTTAAACCATCAGGGTTTCCGCCATTTTTTCCACTAGCACCTTCAATCTTTATTGAATTTATATTCATTAACTCGTTTTTGCTTAATTTTTCAAGCTTTAATTGCTTAATAGACTTTTTCATTTTCTTAATTTTAAGATTATGTTCAAATTTAAAACAAAATAGCATCCTAAAAATGATTTTGCTAGTTGATAGCTAAATTTCGGTTTTGTTTCTGTTTAAATCATTGTTTTTCAGTGTTTTGTTTGTTTTTTAACGCTGTACTATTTATAAATAATACTATATGTATTTATAAATAGTACACTTGTTCAATTGTAAAACTGCTTAATTACCTTAATATTTGCTAAAGAATTCTTGCAAGTTTCTAAGGGAAATAATTTTTAACAATTTAATTTTTTATATTATGAAAAAATCAATTTTAAGTTTAAACAATGTAGAAGAACTAACGACACAAACTAAAAAGAATATTTACGGAGGAAGAGGTAAAGTTCAAGTTATAGCAGATTATTGCTGTTTACCAGAGCCAGGGTATTTTAATAATCCTCAATTAGGAGTTGTCCCATCTGGCGATGGAGTTTGTCCAGATCGTCACATCTACACTGAGGGAATTGCTTGCTCTGGATTGTAATTGAATAAATAATATTTAATTTGTAAACGGGTTACTATTTTTAGTAACTCGTTTTGTTTGTATTAACGAATTAAAAAGCAACTATCGCTGGAAGAAAGTGAAAGAAAAGTTGTTTTAGTAATTTTAAACTTATAGTTTGTAAGTATTCAATCAAAAGCAATAATGAACGGGATTAAGCTTATCAATATAATTGGAATTTTAAGTGTATTTACTTCTTTACTATTGGTTACTTTTTTTAATTACTCTAAAGAACTGGATATGTAAATAGAAATAATAGGTATATTCGACTTTCTGCCAGTTATATTTTTGGAAACAATACTATAAAAGAGAAAAAGAAAAATTTCGGAAATGTAGAAAAGCAAAGAAGAAGTAATTGATAAAAAAGTATAAGCTCATAACTAACAACTCACAACTTATTACTATTTTTGAAGATATTTTAAAACTATGATGCTCATACGTTATTTATCACAAATTGGAAAATATTTTATTATGCTCAAAGAGGTTTTTAATAAACCGACAAGATGGAGTGTAATGAAACAATTAATTCTAAAAGAAGTAGACGATTTAATTATAGATTCATTAGGGATTGTTGCTTTTATTTCCTTTTTCGTTGGAGGTGTTGTTTCCATTCAAACAGCATTGAATTTAACAAATCCTTTAATTCCTAAATATCTAATTGGTTTTGCAACAAGACAATCTATTGTTTTAGAATTTGCGCCTACTTTTATTTCTATTATTATGGCAGGTAAAATGGGTTCTTTTATAACTTCAAGTATTGGTACTATGAGAGTTACAGAACAGATTGATGCTTTAGAGGTAATGGGAGTGAATGCATTGAATTATTTGGTTTTTCCAAAAATGATTGCACTTTTATTATATCCTTTTGTTATTGGACTAAGTATGTTTTTAGGTGTTTTTGGAGGATACGTTGCAGGTGTTTATGGTGGTTTTACAACGAGTACTCAGTTTGTTACCGGACTTCAAACAGAATTTATTCCTTTCCATATAGCTTATGCATTTATTAAAACCGTAATGTTTGCCATAATTTTAGCGACAATACCTTCTTTTCATGGGTTTTATATGAAAGGTGGAGCTTTGGAAGTTGGAAAAGCTAGTACGGTATCTTTTGTTTGGACATCTGTGGTTATTATTTTATCGAATTATATACTAACACAACTCCTTTTAAGCTAATGATAGAAGTAAAAAATATAGAGAAAACTTTTGGAGATCAAAAAGTACTAAAAGGAATTAGTACTCGTTTTGAAGCGGGTATGACTAATTTAATTATTGGGCAAAGTGGTTCTGGTAAAACAGTTTTTTTGAAATCTTTATTAGGAATACATACCCCAGAATCGGGCACGATTGAGTTTGATGGTAGAGTATATTCTAACTTAACTGATGATGAGAAGAGAGAACTTCGTACAGAAATTGGTATGGTTTTTCAAGGCAGTGCTTTGTTTGATAGCATGACTGTAGCTGAGAATATTGGTTTTCCTTTAAGAATGTTTACAAATAAAACACCAGCTGAGATAAAAGAACGTGTTGATTTTGTTATTGATAGAGTAAACCTAATTAACGCACATACAAAGAAACCTTCTGAAATTTCTGGAGGAATGCAAAAACGTGTCGCAATTGCAAGAGCGATTGTAAATAATCCTAAATATCTTTTTTGTGATGAACCAAATTCTGGTTTAGATCCTAAGACCGCAATTGTTATAGATAATTTAATTCAAGAGATTACTGAAGAATATAACATTACAACTGTTATTAATACTCATGATATGAATTCTGTTATGGAAATTGGACAGAAAATCGTTTTTTTAAGAAACGGATTGTTAGAATGGGAAGGAACAAATAGAGAGATTTTTAAAACAGATAATGAAGCAGTTACCGATTTTGTGTACTCATCTGAATTATTCAAAAAAGTAAGAAAAATGTATTTGGAAGAGGATGCAAATTAATGATCCTCTTTAATGATTATTTTATCACTCTTTAATTTTGTTCGCAACCAATTTTGTAGTGTTTTAGATGTTTCTTCTTTTTCTTTTGTTTTTACTTTTTTATTCCATTTTATTAGAAAAGTTGGAATAGTATCTGTTTTTGAAAAATTAGTTTTAATTGCATCTGAAAAAGTGACTTCTTCAATTTCAGGACGTAGTGATTTTATTTCTTTCGCAATATCATTAAAAGGGAAAACTTTTTCTTTTTTTACACTTAAAAGGTTTTTTAATTCGAAAATTTCTTTGTCTTTCTCCAATAATATAGCTTCTTTTTTAACAAGCAATTGTTGATTGGATAGGAAAGAAGATTCTATTTCGTTTATTTTATTGATAGTTTCAATATTACCAGCATTTTGTAATACTTTAAAATTACAGTCTTCATACCCCAATTGTTTCATTTCTTGCTTAAATGTAGAAATATCATCTTTTGAAAGGCTTTTTCCGATAACTGCAAATTCTATTTTCTTAGTAGTGTAGTCAGTATTAACATCTAATATTAGTATGCCTTGTTCTTTTTTTACCTTTTCGATTAGTAAGGTCACTTTTTGTGTAAAATCTGATTTTTTGTATAAACCATAAAACATATAAATACTAGGAACTAAAATTGCCAAAGCAAAAAAGGAAATTACTTGAGAAATTCTTTTTCTTCTGTTTGAATCTGCATAAGCTTCATAAGGGAATTTTAAAAAACGAACGATTATAAATGTTGCAGAGGCAATGAAAATAGTGTTTATTGAGAATAAAAACATAGCACCACCAAAAAAATGCCATTTTCCAGTAGCTAATCCATAGCCTGCAGTGCATAAAGGCGGCATTAAAGCAGTGGCTATGGCAACTCCAGCAATGGTGTTTAAAGATTTGTTTCGTTGGCTTAAAGCTACAATTAAAGCTAGACCACCAGAAAAAGCAATAATTACATCTCTAACATCTGGAATTGTTCTGTTTATTAGTTCGTTTGTTTCGTTTTGGAACATAGGAATACTAAAAAACAAAAACGAAGTAAGTAAACTTAGCACCACCATTACGGCAAAATTAGTCAGCGCTTTTTTAAGAAAGTCAATGTTGTTGATTCCTAAAGAAAGTCCAATACCTAAAATTGGTCCCATAAGTGGTGAAATTAGCATCGCTCCAATTACAACAGGTGCAGAACCAGTGTTTAAGCCTGCCGAAGCGATTAGAATAGAGAAAATTAGTACCCAAGCAGATGTACCTTTCATATATATCCCTGACTTGATATCTTCAATCGTTGCCGTTTTGTCTGAATCTCTAGAGATGTCAAAAACAGCAATAACAAATTCTTTCAATTGTTTGATAATTTCAGAAAAGGTCTTGGATGTATTATCGTTTTCCATTGTTTATTTTAACTTATTTACAATAGCTTTAATTTCTTGTTCTTTGTTTTTTGGGTAAATCAATAAGACATCGTCTTTGTCAACTATTATATAATCGTTTAAGCCGTCAATAACTACTGTTTTCTTGTTTTCAGTTCGAATGATGTTGTTTGATGCGTTTTCTAAAAGTACTTTTGCATTAATAATTGCATTTTCTTGTTTGTCTTTAGGTAATTTATCATATAAAGAACCCCAAGTTCCTAAATCATTCCAATCAAAAGTTGCTGGAAGAACATAAACATTTTGTGCCTTTTCTAAAATAGCATAATCGATAGATATGTTATCTGCTTTTGGATAGTTTTCTAAAATAAAAGCTTTTTCAGCGGGTGTATTGTAAACAGCATAGCCATTCATGAAATGTTCATACATTTCTGGTTGAAACTCTTCAAAGGCTTCTGTAATAGCTTTGATACTCCAAATGAAAATTCCTGCATTCCAAAGAAAATTTCTGCTTTGAATGAACTTCCTAGCTGTAGGGTAGTCAGGTTTTTCTCTAAATTGCGCTACTTTTTTTATAGGACGTGTATCTAATTTGTCAAATTCAATATATCCATAACCTGTATTTGGAAATGTGGGTAATATTCCCAATGTCATTAATGTTTCTTGAAGAACACAGTAGTCGAAAGAACGTTGAATATTTGAAATAAACTGCAATTCATCTTCTATCCAATGATCACTTGGCGCAACAACAACAACTGCGTTTGGGTTTTGTTTTTTTATTTTCAAAGAGGCATATAAGATACAAGGAGCCGTATTTCGCATCGCAGGCTCTAAAATAATTTGCTCTTGTTTTACTTGTGGAAGTTGCTCTAGAACCAAATCATTGTAGCGCTCATTTGTAAGTATTAAAATGTTTTCTTTAGGAATAAGTTGCGATAAACGACTGAATGTTTTTTGTATTAATGTGTCTCCAGTGCCTAACATGTCATGAAACTGCTTTGGGAAATCGGTAGTACTTACAGGCCAAAAACGAGAACCAACTCCTCCAGCCATTAATATTGCGTAATAATTTGTATTCATATTTTGAAAATTAGATTGCAGGTTTGTTATATTTTACTTTTAATATTTTAAAGATACAAATTTAAATATTTAGAAGAAACACAAATAGTGACAAAACAAGTAAAGCTGCGAAAAAGGTTATAAAAAATAATCGATCAAGTGTGGGAGAAAATAAATCTTTCTCATTATTGAAATAGTGATAAGGAAATGTGATTCCAATACTTGATATTAAAGTGATATAGATGTGTATGTTTTTTAAGTCTGAAGATAATCTTAGTTTGAAATATGGAATTAATAGGTAAAACAGATAGAAAATAATAAGTGAAATACTGATTGAAAAATACAAATGCTTGCTTTGTATAACATAATAAGTATCGTGTATATTAATGTCTAAGGTTTTACTTGTATTACAATATATACCTAATAGTAAATATAGGATAATAAAAGCCATCAAAAAAAAATGAGGTTTGTTCTTAAATTGATGTAACATTATAAATTAACTAGGTATTAATTCGACTTCAGCATTAGGTTGGAATAAAAACATTTTCCCTGTTTTTAGCTCAAGACATTCATAGCGTTTCACTCGAAGCGCTATTTTTCTAAAAACACGTCCGTTATGAATTCGAAAATGACTTCCGTATGGGATTTCAAAGATATAATTTTTATCGGATTCATTTTCGTCAAATTGCTTTAATGCTAATGATAAGGTTGCGTCTGTGTCACTACTTGCTTTAGGGTTCTTGAAATGTCTTGCTAATAGCGGAAGCAACTGTGTTGGGAAAATTTCTGGGCGAATAAAAGGAACCATTAAGTGCTGAAAGGTTAATTTCCATTCGTTACCATGTGGTTTTATATACCTGCCATATTTTTCAAAAGCGACTAGATGGGCAATTTCATGAATTAAAGTAATAAGAAAGCGATACTTGTTTAAACTTGCATTTACTGTTATTTGATGAAATCCGTTAGCATTTTTTCTGTAATCACCATGACGTGTTAAACGTTCATTGACGATTTTTAGATGTACTCGATTTATTTTGATTAACTCAAAACAAGAAGAGACAGCATGCTCAGGAAGGTATTTATTTAAAACATCACTCATCGGATGCAAATTTATCTATTTTTGACAGAATTATTATATATTTAGGTAATGAATAATGAAATAAAAAACTATTATGATGAATTAGCCACAACTTATGATGAAAATAGGTTCGGAAATTCATACGGAAAATTCATTGATGAACAAGAGCGTACGTTTTTATTAGCGCATCTGCCAAAGAGTAATGATTTTAGCATTTTAGATTTAGGTTGTGGTACTGGAAGGCTTTTAGAATTTGCAAATTTTGGAGTTGATGTTAGTGAAAAGATGATAGAAATTGCAAAAAATAAGTTTTCAGATAAAGAGTTTAAAATTGGTAGTATTTCATCAATTCCTTATGATGATGATTTTTTCGATACGATTTTTTCTTTTCATGTCATTATGCATTTAGACAAAACGAGTACTTTGGATTTTTTAAAAGAATCTAGGTTGAAATTAAAAACAAAAGGGAATTTAATTTTTGATTTTCCTTCTAAGAAAAGACGCTTATTAACCAATTATAAAGCAGATAACTGGCATGGAGCAAATCATTTTTCAATAGATGAAATAAAAGAAGTAATAGGTGAAGAGTCGGTAATAAATACTATTAGAGGTGTGCTTTTTTTACCTATTCATAGGATTCCTATTCGATTTAGAAAATTTGTTTTAAAATTAGATGATTTGCTTTGTAACTCTTTTTTAAAAGAATATGCCTCCTATCTAATAATTGAACTAAAGAAAAAATAAAGATGAAGAAGTGGATTCCTAAAATATGGAAAGTCAGGCTAAAATTAGGAATTCGTTCTTTAAAAGATTATAAAATTAACTTTGCTAAACCATCAGAGGGAAAGATAAATTTTGCCTTTAAAGTTGGAACAACTCAAGAAATAAAAAAAGGTAATTATTTCGAAAACAAGGTGCATAATTTTAAGATAGCAAAAGAAAGAATAGAAAAGGTTGTAGTGTATCCAAATCAAGTTTTTTCTTTTTGGAAGATAATAGGAAATCCTACAGAAAAGAATAAATTTAAAAAAGGGAGAAATATTGTTAATGGGACAATATCAGAAGAAGTAGGAGGTGGTCTTTGTCAAATTTCAACTCTAATTTACGTTACAGCACTGAAATCAAACTTTGAAATTATTGAGCGGTATAATCATTCAGTAGATATTTATTCAGAGGAAGATCGGTTTACTCCATTAGGCTCTGATGCTACTGTTGTTTATGGATACAAAGATTTAAGAATAAAAAACAACAAATCTTTTCCAATTTGTTTTTCTTTCAAAATAGATGATAAAAGTATAATATGTACAGTTGGGAGTGAAAAACAAATAATCGAATCTGAACTTAATTTTATTAGATATGAAAATCAAGTTCAGAAACGAATAAGAGTGGTAACTATAATCGATAATTCTGAAAAATACGAATCTAATTATGCAATACAATAATTATGGAGTAGTTGAAGAAACTTGCAAAACTTTTCCGTTATAGAATTTATTTCCTGTTAATGAGAAATTATAAATATAATCAGCCATTTCTGTAGCGGAAATTGGTGCTTCATAACCAGGAAAAGCTTCTTGAAGCATTTCTGTGTTAACAGCACCAAGCGCTAGAACATTAAAAGAAATACCTTGTTCTTTGTATTCTTCGGCTAATAATTCTGAAAGTGTTATAACTGCACCTTTGCTCGAACTGTACGCGGCTAAACCAGCAAATTTCATGCTTCCTTGAATACCACCCATTGAACTAATCGTGATTACATGGCTTCCTTTGCTCATGTAAGGAATGCATATTTTTGTCAATTCGGCTACAGCAAAAACATTCACTTTGTAAATATCTTGAAATTCTTTAGATGTAATTTCTTGGAAAGGTTTGTGTAAAAGACTACCAGCATTATTAATTAAGATATCTACCTTCTTCCACGTGGTTGAAACGAAATTACTTACTTGCTCTAGTTGATTTTCATCTGAAATGTTGATTGCTAAGCAAGTAATATTTGGGTTTTCAATTAAACTTTTAGGTGTTTTTCTAGAAATAGCTAATACATTATGACCTTCATTTGCAAACTGCAATGCTAATTCGTAACCAATTCCACGAGAAGTTCCAGTTATGATTATGTTTTTCATTATTTTTTTATTTGAATCTCTTTTGTTGGTGAGTTAATCATTTTTTCTAATACAGGAATCATTTTGTTTACCACATTTGCCATGTGAGTAGGATCCATTAATTCAAATTCATCATCTGGTTGATGATAAAATTCAAAATTTTCAAAATCAAAAGTAGAGACAGTTTGTGCAGGAACATCAAATTCAGTAAAAAACGGATAATTATCAGAAGCTCTAAATAATTGATATTGTGTTTCTGCTGGAATATAACCAATTAGTTTTTCGCCTGCATATTCATTCATGGTTTGTGCCATATTGGTTTTTCCAAAGCCAGTTAAATAGAGTAACATGTCTTTCCTAACCATTGGAACACCAATCATTTCGAAATTAAACATGAAATATAAATCCATGTTTTGTTTTTTTAATTTTTGAGCTAAATGTTTAGAACCTAATAATCCTTTTTCTTCCGCAGAGAAAAACACAAACAATAAACTTCTTTTGTTATTTTTGGCTTTGGCAAAATATTTCACAACTTCTGTTACAGCTGTAGATCCAGATGCATTATCATTGGCACCATTACCAATATCATCTCCGTTAACAGCGCTTATTTTTCCAATATGATCGTAATGTGCTCCAATAATTACAAATTCATTTTTTAATTTCGGATCAGAACCTTCAATATAACCAACAATATTATAGGAAGTTTTGTTATAATTTGAAAGTGTGTCTCTATAGGTTTTAAAGTAGGGATTTACACTGTTTTCTTTTAATATGTTTTCTAAAAAAATACTTGCTTTTTCTATTCCTTCACTACCTGTGTCTCTTCCTTCTAATTCGTCAGAAGCAAGGTAAGATAATGTTTTTGATACACTTTCTGGAGTTGAAAAAGTAAGCTCTTTAATTGAAGTGCTTTTTTTAGATGTTGTTGTTTCTTTTTGAGCAATACAAGAAGAGAAAATGGTAAATGAAGCAATTGCTAAGAAAAATCGCATAATGAATTTGTTTTTTGTAAAAATAAAAAAAAATCCTGAATTGATTCAGGATTATAGTAAAAGTCTTTTTTAGGGGAATAACTGATCTTTAAAACAATTTTTCACTTTATTCTTTAATTAAGTGATTCCAATTAATATCTGCATTTGCTTTAAGTATCGATTCATTCTTGTTCCAAAGTTTTAATGTATTGGTTAAATAAGCATTGTAAAAAAGATAAAGCTTGTTATTAATGATTTTGAAAGTAGTTGGATTTATTTTTACTTTTTCGCTAGTTTTACCAATTGCGTAAGCACACCAACCACCATATTGAGGTTCGTATTTTGATGGAGACTTTATGAAAAGTGCCTTGTTGTTATTTGATGAGAAATAATAAATTATGCCGTTATGATTGTGTTGAAATTCGGGTTTTCCTTTAACGGCTTTGTTTGTTGTAAAATAGGCAACGGGATCATAGCCTTGAATGCCTAAGTCTTTTTCAAGATTGAAGTTCTTAATTCTACTCTCTGTGGTTTGAGAAAATCCAATAATTGTAATAAAGTGTATGAATAAAAATAAATGCTTCATAATACTAATGTTTTTGTTATAAAGCAAAATTAATGTCTTCATAAAAAAAAGACTGTTAGTTATAGAACACTTAATGTATTTAGTTTTTAAAATTATTGTTTTTAGAATCTAAATGTTGCTGATGCTCTTTCTTTTCAGCTATTTTTTTTAAGTTTCTTGTTTTTAAAATTTCTTTCTTTTCTCTATATTTCATATAGGTATAATGATGTTGGATAGTGTTTATGAAGCTAAGAATCATACCAATACCTACAATTATATATAAAACAGTAAAAAGTTTTCCTGCATCAGTTTTTGGGGTAAAATCACCGTAACCTATGGTTGTCAATGTAACAACAGAAAAGTATAATGAGTCAATAATTCCCCACCCTTCTAAATAATGATACGTTAATGTTCCAATTAAAAGTATCATAAATGTGGTGATTAATAAATCTCTGTATTCATCATCTTGTAAAAAGGAGATGACTGTTCTAAAAAAAAACATAGTATTAAGTTTGTTTGGATTTTCTAATGTACAAATTTAATTTAGATTTATGATTTGTTTAGGTGTTTTTAGTAGAATTAAAACTAAATTTGAAATAAAAAAAATGAAAAAAAGTATTATTGCTTGTGCTTTAGTTTTTTTTGCGAGTCAGAGCTTTCAAGCGCAATCTAAAAAGTTAAACGTGGAGAATAAAAAGGAAATGAAAATGAAAGAAAGTTTATATCATTTTAAAGTGGAAGATATTGAAGGGAATGAGTTCGATTTCTCTACTTTGAAAGGGAAGAAGGTAATGATAGTGAATACGGCTTCTAAATGTGGATTAACACCACAATATAAAGAATTGCAAGCTTTGTATGAAAAGTATAAGGATAGTGATTTTGTAATTGTTGGCTTTCCTGCAAACAACTTTGGAGCACAAGAACCAGGTACAGAAAGCGAAATTGCAACTTTTTGTGAACGTAATTATGGTGTAAGTTTTCCTATGATGAGTAAGATTTCTGTAAAAGGTGACGATATGCATGTCATTTATCAATATCTAACTCAAAAGTCTAAAAACGGTGTTGAAGATAGTGAGGTAAAGTGGAATTTTCAAAAATATCTAATTAATGAAAATGGAATATTAGAAAAAGTAATAGCTCCAACAACTTTACCAACTGATGCTTCAATTGTTAATTGGATTGAAGGTAAATAATATTAAGGTTTTAAAAATAATTGCATAATTACAGAGTTTAGCCATTTGTCAAACTTATAGCCAGATTCTTTAATTACTCCAACGGTTTCAAAACCATATTTTTCATGAAACTTCACGCTATTTTGGTTTTCAGAATCAATTACAGCTATCATAGTGTGAAGTTCTTGTTTTTTAGCTAAAGTTATTAATTCGGAAAGTAAAAGGTTACCAATGCCTTTTCCATGCTCTTTGTGTGTAACGTATACCGAATGCTCAACAGTGAATTTATATGCTTCTCTAAAACGAAATTCACTATAATATCCAAAACCAACAACTTTATTGTCTTGCTCAGCAACAATTATAGGGAAATTTTTCTCTAATTTGTCTTCAAAAATAGCTATTTGTTGCGATAATGTTCGCGCTTTGTAATCGTATAAAGCTGTAGAATTTAGTATATTGAAGTTTATAATGTCTAAAATGGCTTCACAATCGGAAGAAGTATAAGGTCTAATGAAGATTGACATTGTAAAAAGTATTTATTTTCAAACAAAAGTATAAAAAACCTTTTCAACTTTATAACTTTGCAATTAAATATACATTCAGTTTTTTTGAATATTTTAAAATATAAAATTGATAGAACAAATTAAATACCCAAAAATTCCATTAGCACAAAGCCTATTAACCATTTGTAAAGCTAAAGGATTAAAACATATTGTTATTTCTCCTGGATCTAGAAATGCACCATTAACGATTGGATTTGTTAATGATTCTTTCTTTGAATGTTATAGTATTGTTGATGAGAGATGTGCTGCTTTTTTTGCTTTAGGAATTGCACAACAAATAGAGGAGCCAGTTGCAGTTGTTTGTACTTCTGGTTCGGCTGTTTTAAACTATTATCCTGCTGTTGCCGAGGCGTTCTATAGTCGAATTCCTTTAGTTGTAATTAGTGCAGATAGGCCGCATGATAAAATTGATATTGGCGATGGACAAACTATTCGTCAAGAAAATGTCTTTTCAAACCATATTTTGAATAGCGCAAATTTAACTGAAGAAGCGTCAGAGAAAAATGATCTTTCAATTCAGTATGCGTTGCATTTAGCAAGTGTAAATCACGGGCCAGTTCATATAAATATTCCTTTCGAAGAACCTTTGTATGAGGTGGTTACGGATTTGTCAATAAATCCAAAATTGGTTGATTTTTGTAATGAAAAAGAAAATGAATTTGTTCTGAATCAAGAGTTTATTTCAAGATGGAATACTAGTCATAAAAAGTTAATTTTAGTAGGAGAAAGTAAACCAAGTAGAATTGAACAATCAATTTTAAATAGTTTGGCAAGCGACCCAAATGTTATTGTAATGACAGAGAAAACATCGAATCTTCATCATGAAACATTTGTTTCTAATATCGACACTATAATTACTCCTTTTGATGAAGAAGATTTTAAGTTTTTTCAACCTGATATTTTGTTAACCTTTGGAGGAATGGTCGTTTCGAAAAGAATTAAAGCTTTTTTGAGGAAATATCAACCAAATGAACATTGGCATGTTGATAACTTAAGAGCTTATGATACTTATGGATGTCTTACAAAACATTTTGAAACAGATGTAGCGTCATTTTTAAAATTATTAATTTCTGTAAAGAATGAAGATTTTAGTAATTATAAAAAGAGAATGCTTCAAATTGTAGCAGAAAGAAAGATTAAATCAGATGATTATTTAGGCAATATACCTTTTTCTGATTTTAAGGCATTTGATCTTGTTGTTGAAAATTTACCTAAGAATAGTCAATTGCAAATAAGTAATAGTTCTGCTGTTCGATATTTGCAGCTTTTAAAGTTAGATGAAACGATAGAGGTGTTTTGCAATAGAGGAACGAGTGGAATAGATGGTAGTACTTCAACAGCAATTGGAGCTGCTTGTGCAATTAATAAGCCAACTGTTTTAATTACGGGAGATATTAGCTTTTTTTATGATAGTAATGCGCTTTGGAATCAATACATACCTAAAAATTTCAAGATAATTTTGATAAATAATAGTGGAGGTGGTATTTTTAGGATTTTACCAGGTCATAAAGAAGAAAGAACATTTAATCAATTTTTTGAAACTTCGCATAATTTGACTGCAATTAAACTAGCAGAAATGTTTGGGTTTAATTATCAGAATGTTAAAACATCTTTAGAGTTAGAAACGCAATTGAAAACTTTTTTTACAGATAATACTAAACCGAATTTGTTAGAAATAACAACACCTGAGAAATTAAATAATAAAATTTTGCTAGAATATTTTAAAAATTTAAAATAAAATTATAATTTTATAAGGACTTAATGCGTTTTATTAGACTATAAAACAAATTATTTTTAACATTTAAAAACAACATGATTATGAGTAAAAGAGATGAATTAATTACAAAGTATGCTGCTGATTTAAAAGATAAATGTGGTATAACCGCAGATATGGATTTGTTAACGAAAGTAACAATTGGTTGTGGACCTTCAATTTATAATGCAGATTCTTCAACAGTTTCAGGAACAGATCCAAAAGAATTAGCTACTGTTAAAAATAATTTCTTAATTAAAAAGTTAGGATTAAACGATGGGCCAGAACTTGATAGTGCAATCGCAGATGTAATAGAGCAGTATGGGAAATCTAACAAGCATAAATATAGAGCAGTTTTTTATTATTTGTTAACAAAACATTTTAAAAAAGAGTCGGTATACAATAAATAATTATCATATTGAATCCTGCTACTAGCGGGATTTTTTATGTTTTTAATAAAACTATTGAGTTTGTTAATTCGAATTCATAATTTAGCATTCAAATTTTATATAATGATTTCAGAAGCACAATTTCAAAACGAATTAGAGATAATAATAATTAATGCATTAAGAGAAGATGTCGGAGACGGAGATCATAGCTCTTTGGCTTGTATACCAAGTGATGCAATGGGGAAAGCTAAATTATTGGTAAAAGACGATGGGGTTATTGCTGGAGTTGAATTTGCGAAACAAGTTTTTGCTTATGTTGATGCCTCAATGCATGTTGAAACGTTTATCAATGACGGTGAAAAAGTAAAATACGGAGATGTAGTTTTTCATGTAACAGGAAGTTCTCAGTCTATTTTAAAAGCAGAACGTTTAGTCTTAAATGCAATGCAAAGAATGAGTGCTATTGCAACTAAAACTAGGTTTTTTGTTGATTTGTTAGAAGGGACATCAACAAAGATATTAGACACAAGAAAAACAACCCCAGGATTAAGAGCTCCTGAAAAGTGGGCTGTGAAAATTGGAGGAGGAGAAAATCATCGTTTTGCACTTTATGATATGATAATGTTGAAAGACAATCATATAGATTTTGCAGGAGGTATTACAAAAGCAATAAATAAGACCAAAAATTATTTAAAAGAAACCAATAGGGATTTAAAAATAATTGTTGAAGCAAGAGATATGAATGAAGTAAAAGAAATTCTGATGAGCGATGGTGTTTATAGAATTTTATTAGATAACTTTACTTTTGAAATGACAAGAGAAGCTGTTGCTTTAATAGGAAGTAAGTGTTTGACAGAATCTTCGGGGAATATAAATGAAAAAACAATTAGACAATATGCCGAATGTGGTGTGAATTATATATCATCAGGAGCATTGACCCATTCAGTTTATAATATGGATTTAAGCTTAAAAGCACTTTAATGTCAGAGGCGATAGAAAAGAGGTTGAATAAAATTCCAATAGTAAAACAATTAGTTGCTTTTGCTAAGAAAATTACATTCATGTCATCAGAAGGTTTAAGTCTGTATGATATTGTTGAATTGTATTTTTTAGGAATTGTAAAAGGTGCTTTTTCATATAGGGCAAGTGCAGTTGCATTTAGTTTTTTTATGGCATTATTTCCTTTTGCATTGTTTATTTTAAATTTAATTCCTTATATTCCAATTGAAAATTTTCAAAATGATTTCTTGTTTTTTGTAGAAAAAGGTGTGCCTCCAAATACATATGAAGCAATTGAACTCATTCTAAAAGACATCATGAATACGAGTTATAAAAGTCTCCTTTCATCAGGTTTTATTTTGTCTATTTTCTTGATGACAAATGGTGTTAATGCTATTTTAGGTGGTTTTGAAATGTCAGAGCATATTACAATAACTAGAAATTTTTTTAAACAATATTTCGTAGCTTTAGCAATTTCATTAACTTTATCTTTGATTTTAATTATAACTGTTGCCTCGATTGTTATTTTTGAAGTATTGATACAGAAGATTAAAAGTCAAGGATTTATAAGTAATGATGTCTATTTAATTGAATGGGGAAGGTATTTGTTCGTTGTTTTAATGATACTTATAACGACGTCAATTTTATATAAATTTGGTGCAAGTGAAACCAAAAATGTCCCATTTATAAGTTATGGAGCAGTTTTTACAACGCTTCTAATAGTGCTAACTTCTTATATATTTGGTATTTATGTGGAGAAATTTGCAAGATATAACGAATTGTATGGATCAATTGGCACGCTTCTTGTTTTAATGTTCTACATATGGATTAATTGTATGGTTCTTTTATTAGGATTCGAATTAAATGCTGCAATTAACAAATTGAAAAGAAAAAATTTATATATTTAACAAAAAATTACAATATTTTAAAATTATGAAAAAACTTTACCTACTATTAACATTTCTGATCTTACAAATAAACATGACAACCGCTCAAAATAAGGTGTCTGGTGTAAGTGTATATGAGACTCTTTCTTTTGATGGAAATAAACTTGTTTTAAACGGAGCAGGTGTTAAAGAAAAGATGTGGATTGATTTATATGTTGCCTCATTATATCTTCCAAGTAAAAGTACAAATGCTGATGAAATAATAAACAGTAGTGAACCAGCAATTATTAAGATAAATATCGTTTCTAGTTTAGTTTCTACAGATAAAATGATAGAATTAATGGAAGAAGGCTTTGTGAATGCAACAAATGGAAACATAACTTCAATAAAAACTAAAATTGATAAATTCCTAACGGTTTTTAGAGATGATCTTAAAGAAAAAGATGAGTTTATGATTGTCTTTAATCCTAAAATTGGTATTACAGTTTTTAAGAATGGTGTAAAAAAAGGTACAATTGAAGGAATGGATTTTAAGAAAGCATTATTCGGAGTTTGGTTGTGCATTAAGCCAGCTGACGAAAAATTAAAAAGAGCAATGTTAGACAACTAGGGATAAGTTACTAATGTTTATTTGAATTAATAATTAATCACAAACATGAAAAAAAGAATTTTTACATTTTTAATTGTTGTAATGACAACAATGACATCTTTACAAGCTCAAAAAACAGTTTCAGGTGTTAAACTTGATGAAAATATAACTGTTGAAGGAAAGAATTTGACATTGAATGGTGCTGGAATTAGAGAGAAATTTTGGATCGATTTATATGTTGGTTCTCTATATCTTCCTAAAAAAAGCTCAAACGCAAGTGAAATTATAAATAGTAATGATGCTGCAGTAATTAAATTGGATATTGTTTCAGGAATGATTACTTCAGAAAAAATGATAAGTGCAGTTGATGAAGGATTTCAAAATGCTACAGGTGGAAAAACGGATGCTTTGAAAACTAAAATTGATCAATTTAAATCGTTTTTTAAAGATGAATTTAATAAAGGAGATTCATTTATAATTGCAAATGTTCCTGGATCTGGAGTTGTAGTATATAAAAATGGTACTAAAAAAGGAACAATTGATGGAGCTGACTTTAAAAAAGCTTTGTTTGGTATTTGGCTGTCTGGAAAACCTGCAGACAAAGATTTAAAAAATAGTATGTTAGGGAAGTAGTTGATTATATTTTTCATAAAATAAAAAGCAAATAGGCGTTTCAATTGAAACGCCTATTTGCTTTTTATTTAGTTAGTAAGAAATTTTTCAATCTGATTAATTACCTTTTCATCACCTAATATTTTTCTATGACCCAGTTTCTTTGTTAAAAATATGGAGCTGTTTTCTAAGTTTTTATGAATATTTTCAGATGCTGTATAGGGAACATCATCATCGTTTTTGTCATGAATGAGTAATGTTGGTG
Source organism: Flavobacterium jumunjinense (assembly GCF_021650975.2). Classification (NCBI taxonomy): domain Bacteria; kingdom Pseudomonadati; phylum Bacteroidota; class Flavobacteriia; order Flavobacteriales; family Flavobacteriaceae; genus Flavobacterium; species Flavobacterium jumunjinense. Next base: position 364,966 of record NZ_CP091285.1, on the reverse strand, counting down.
TCTTTATGTTTTTTGCAGCAACATAAGAGGAATAACTTTCCATGGAATCATCAAAATCCTTTTCAAAAGATTCTCTCATTTTTATTGCAATTGTTGGTTTTAACCCTAGTTTAGAAACGAAATCTAATAGAATGTCATTAACGCTATCTCCACTTCCAATTAATACTGCTTTTTTTACATCTAAGCCGTTTTTAATTGCATTTAATATTGACATGCTACCTAGAGAATGTCCAATTGCATATTCAAAAGGTCCATGTAATTTTTCTAATGTTAATATACTTTCAATGAACTCAAGCATTAATGTTGAGTTGCCTGGCGATTTTCCGTGAGCGGGTGCGTCAAAGCTTATTGTAGAATAACCTAATTCTAACATTTTGTCAGCTATTTTAACTAATTGTGTACCTCTTCCGGACCAACCATGTACAAGTAGTACTTTTTTTGAATACTTGCCATAATTATATGTCATTATCTTTTTGTTGATAGAAGATATGTGAATCAATTCTTGTTTAGAATTCATATTCATTTCAAATTCTCTTTTTGGCACCTTGTATTTTATAGGTTTTGTAAATAGCTTCTTTGCGAATTTTACAGTGAGTGTAGTTGAAACTATTTGTAGCGTACTTGCTATGAATAAAATGGATCTTGGTATTGAGTTACTTGATATTACTTTTTGTCTTTTTGACATCTTTTTGTTGCGAAATTACTATTTATAGTGGTGTAAGATTATTAAATTTATCTTAAAAAATATTTATGGGCTAATATTTGATATGGTTTTTGAAAAGTATTAACTTTGTATAAACACTAATTAAGATGAATAATAAAGTAAAAATTGTTTCGGTATTCTTTTTTGCATTAATACTATCATGTGCAAAAAATCCTTTTACAGGTAAGTCTACAATGGCTTTAGTGCCAAATAGTCAAATCTTTCCTTCTGCTTTTCAACAATATGATCAGTTTTTGACTGAAAATAAAGTTTTAAAAGGAACAAAAGATGCGAAAAGAATTGAAACTATTGGAATGAAGATTAAAACGGCGGCTGAAAGATGGTTGAACGCTAATGGAAAATCAGATTATTTAGAAGGGTATTCTTGGGAATATAATTTAGTTGAAAGTAAAGAATTGAATGCTTGGTGTATGCCAGGAGGTAAAATTGTTTTCTATACAGGTATTTTGCCAGTCTGTAAAGATGATGCAGGAATAGCATCTGTAATGGGGCATGAAGTAGCTCATGCATTAGCAAATCATGGGCAACAGAGAATGAGTGCAGGGTTGTTACAGCAATTAGGTGCTGTTGGAACGCAAGTAGCAGTTGGTAATAAAGACCCAAAAACACAAGCTTTAATTATGCAAGCGTATGGTGCAGGATCTCAAGTTGGAGCAATGTTACCTTTTAGTAGAAGTCATGAAAGTGAAGCCGATATGATTGGATTAACTTTAATGTCTATAGCGGGTTATGATCCAATTAATGCTGTGAAAGTTTGGGAAAGAATGTCTGAATTATCATCAGGACAAGCTCCACCAGAAATTTTAAGTACACACCCAAGTAATGAAACAAGGATTAGAGAATTAACAGCTTTAATTCCTCAAGCAAAAGCTGAAGCAGCAAAATATGGAGTTACTTTCAAATAATAAAATATAATATGTATATTCGAAGTCCTGCTAAGCAGGACTTTTTAATTTATAAGCTATGTTTAAAACATTACAAAAAGGAAGTAAGAAGTTGTTAAATGCTTGGGCGTTTTATGATTGGTCAAATTCGGTGTATTCATTAGTGATTTCTTCTTCAATTTTTCCATTATACTTTGGTTTTCTGTATCCCAAAGGTGGATCAGATTTGGAGTTTTTAGGAATATTTTTCAAGCCGACATCATTAATAAGTTATGTAACTGCATTTGCTTTTTTAACAGTAGCTCTGTTGTCTCCAATATTGTCAGGTGTTGCTGATTATGTTGGTAATAAAAAGCGTTTCATGCAATTCTTTTGTTATTTAGGAGCGTTGTCCTGCATAGGTTTGTATTGGTTCTCTACTGAAAATATATATTTTGGAGTTGCCTGTTTCTATTTTGGATTGATTGGATTTTGGGGGAGTATTGTTTTTTATAATTCGTATTTGCCTGATATTGCTTACGAAGAGCAGCAGGATGATTTAAGTGCTAGAGGGTATTCATTTGGGTATTTTGGTAGTGTTATTTTGTTGGTGATTTGTTTGTTTGTTTTTATTCTAGGAAAAGAAGGGCAAGAAGCGCTCGATGGGATGCGATTTTCTTTTGTTTTAACAGGTGTTTGGTGGTTAGTATTTAGTCAATATACTTTTTATTATTTGCCAAAAGGGAATAGCTCAAAACGCAAAGTAACAAAGGAAATTCTATTCAATGGTTTTAGGGAATTAAATAAAGTAAAGAAAGAATTATTTAACAATGTAAGACTTGAACGCTACTTGTTTGCATTCTTTGTTTATAGTATGGCAGTACAAACAGTAATGTTGGTAGCTACTTATTTTGGAGAACAGGAAATTAATTGGGCATCAGATAGTGAAAAAACTACTGGTTTGATAATTAGTATTTTAGTTATTCAAATAGTTGCAATTGGAGGCGCTTATTTAACATCAATGCTGGCACTAAAATGGGGTAATATTAAAGCTCTTCTTTTTATAAATGTAATTTGGGCCGTTATTTGTGTTTTTGCATTTTTTGTAACGGAACCCATTCATTTTTATCTTACAGCAGGATTCGTTGGGTTGGTAATGGGAGGAATTCAATCGTTATCTCGTTCAACTTATTCAAAGTTTTTACCAAAGACAGAAGATACCACTTCTTATTTTAGTTTTTATGATGTGGCTGAAAAAATCGGAATTGTGATTGGAATGGGAATTTTTGCAACAATCGATCAATTCTCTGGTTCAATGCGTAATGCAATTGTCTTTTTAGCTGTATTTTTTATTATGGGTGTCTTTTTGCTTACAAAAGTGCCTAAGGAATAAAATAAAATGTTATTTTTGAATCTATTTTTAAAAAAAAATCTAAAAATGAAAAAGATAAATTTTCTTTTTGTTGTAATAACAGCAATTTTTACATTGAATTCATGTAATATCGAACCTATAGATTCTTCTTTATCTAGTGAAGTTGATAATGGTGGAAATTCTTCAGGAGGAGGTACTTCTTCAGGAGATTATTGGCCGGCTGCAATTAATAATGAATGGCATTTAGAAAGAAATGGTACTGCATTACCTGTTATGAAAATGGTAAGTACAGAAGTTGTAAGTGGTAAAACATATTATAAATTTGCTCCTCAATCAGGTACTGGATCTACCTCTTCAGGTACAGTAACAATTAGTTTGAATAAAGACTCAGGAATATATAAGCTTAAAACAGATGATATTACGATAAGTGCAGGTGGTTTGAATGGAACGCAAACAGGTTATGAACATGTTGTTCTGAACGATAATTTAGCTGTAGGGGGCTCTTGGAATGGTAGCTACTCTCAAACTACAACATATACTGGTTTTCCTGGAATAACTATAAATACAACATATTCGGGTGTTGTTTTAGAGAAAAATGTTTCAGCAATAGTTGATGGAGAAACGTATGCAGATGTAATTAAAGTTAAAATAACTCAAATTGCAAGCATGGTTGGTTCACCTAGTACAACTGCGGTTACAGAATATTGGTATGCAAAAAATGTAGGTATAATAAAAAGTATAACAGTTTCAGGAGGAACTACTTATGCTTCAATATTAGTAGATTATACATTGTATTAATCTGTTGAAAAAAATAGAACTTAATCCCGAATTTATTTGTTCGGGATTTTTTATGGCATAAATCTTGTTTTTATAGTTAGCTTATAATTAGTATAATTCTTTTATTTGTATTGATTTTTAGATGTTTAACTAATATTTTTTAGATTTTACAAGCCTGATAATGAATATGAATAATGACAAAATGACCCTTTTAAAAATATGCCAGATCAAAAAATAATAACATTTGACAACTTGTCACTTCAAGATATTAATTCAGATGCTGAATTAATCCCTTTGTTAACACCAGAAGACGAAGAGGAGATGAATAATGAGGTTTTACCAAATGATTTACCAATTCTATCGTTAAGAAACACAGTTTTGTTTCCAGGTGTAGTAATTCCAATTACTGCGGGTAGAGATAAGTCTATAAAATTAATTAATGATGCGAATGCTGGAGGCAAAGTCATTGGTGTTGTAGCTCAAATAGATGAAAGTATTGAAGAACCTTCTCCAAACGATGTGCATCATATTGGAACAGTTGCGCGTATTATTAGAGTGCTGAAAATGCCTGATGGTAATACTACTGTAATTCTTCAAGGAAAGAAAAGGTTCGAAATAGATACTTTTACACAAGAAGAGCCTTATTTAAAAGCGACAATCAAAGAAGTTGCAGAGGTTCGTCCTGAAAATGATGATGTAGAATTCAATACGATTATCGAATCGATTAAGGAATTGGCAATTCAAATCATTAGAGAGAGTCCAAATATTCCGACAGAAGCTACTTTTGCAATTAAAAACATAGAGAGTAATCCTTTTTTAATCAGTTTTGTTTCTTCAAACATGAATCTTTCTGTAGAGGAAAAACAAGAATTGCTTTCAATCAGCGATTTAAAAACGCGAGCATTAGAAACGCTTCGATATATGAATCTTGAGTTGCAAAAATTAGAATTAAAAAATGACATTCAATCGAAAGTGCGTTTTGATTTAGATCAACAGCAACGTGAGTATTTCTTACATCAACAAATGAAGACCATTCAAGAGGAATTGGGTGGGGTTTCTCATGAAGCGGAAATTGATGAAATGCGTGAGAAAGCAAAATCAAAGAAATGGAATGAAAATGTTGGAGAGCATTTTGAGAAAGAGCTTTCTAAATTGCAACGTTCAAATCCAAACTCACCAGATTTCGGAATTCAACGTAACTATTTAGAGTTGTTTTTAGATTTGCCTTGGAATGAGTTTTCAAAAGATAAATTCGATTTAAAAAGAGCGCAAAAAATATTAGATAGAGATCATTTCGGATTGGAAGATGTTAAAAAACGTATCATTGAACATTTGGCGGTTTTAAAGCTAAGAAATGATATGAAATCTCCAATTTTGTGTTTATTTGGTCCTCCAGGTGTTGGGAAAACATCAATAGGAAAATCTGTTGCAGAAGCGTTAGGAAGAGAGTATGTTCGTATTTCTTTAGGAGGAATGCGTGATGAATCTGAAATTCGTGGACATAGAAAGACCTATATTGGTGCTATGCCAGGACGTATTATTCAAAGTATTAAAAAAGCAAAAACGTCAAATCCAGTTTTTGTATTAGACGAGATTGATAAATTATCAACAAGTCATAATGGAGATCCTTCTTCGGCTTTGCTTGAAGTTTTAGATCCTGAGCAAAATTCTGAGTTTCATGACAATTTCTTGGAATTAGGATATGATTTGTCTAAAGTTATGTTTATTGCAACTTCGAATAGTTTGTCTACTATACAGCCTGCTTTAAGGGATAGAATGGAAATTATAAACATGTCGGGTTATACGATTGAAGAGAAAGTAGAGATTGCTAAAAAACACTTACTTCCAAAACAATTGAAAGAGCATGGTTTAACGCCAGATGATTTACAAATAGGAAAAAAACAATTAGAAAAAATTGTTATTGGCTACACAAGAGAATCTGGAGTTCGTGGATTGGATAAAAAAATTGCTCAAATGGTTCGTAATGCTGCGAAATTTATTGCTATGGAGGAAACATACAATAAGGTTTTAACAGATGAGGATATTTTAGAGGTGCTAAAGTCACCACGATTAGAAAGAGATAAATATGAGAATAATGATTCTGCTGGAGTGGTTACAGGTTTAGCTTGGACTTCTGTTGGGGGTGATATTTTGTTTATAGAGTCTTCTATTTCTAAGGGGAAAGGTACGATGACAATGACAGGGAATTTAGGAACTGTAATGAAAGAATCGGTTACTATTGCTTTGGAATATATTAAATCTAATAATGAAATATTAGGCATTCCAAATGAAGTTTTGACAGGTAATAATATACATATACACGTTCCTGAAGGAGCAACTCCAAAGGATGGTCCTAGTGCTGGTATTGCAATGTTGACATCGATGATTTCAACTTTTACGCAAAGAAAAGTAAAGAAAAGTATTGCTATGACAGGAGAAATTACTTTGAGAGGGAAAGTTTTACCAGTAGGAGGAATAAAAGAAAAAATATTGGCAGCAAAAAGAGCGAATATTAAAGAAATTATTCTTTGTAGTGAAAATAAAAGAGATATAGATGAAATTAAACCAGATTATTTAAAAGGCTTGACTTTTCATTATGTAGATAAAATGAGTGAAGTAGTTGAAATTGCAATTACCGATCAGAAAGTTAAAAGCGCAAAAAAATTAAGCGAATAAGAATAAAGTTTTTCTAAGATATAAAACCTAAGTATATTTAATGCTTAGGTTTTTTTTGTGTTTACATACTTTTAGAATTATTACTACGTTATTATATCAGTTGTGATTTAAATTTGCTGTAAAATAAAAGGGTGTTTTATTGCAGTAAATTCAAGTGATAAATAGTATTAGTTTAAATCAATTTTGTATGACTTATCATTTTGTTTTTTTCTTGCTTTTCTTCTTTTCTTGTGATAAGAGGGAGAATGAGAATTCAATTCAAGAGAAGTTTATTTCAAAATCAATTTCTAGTATAGAAGAAGTGAATTTGACTTCTAATGCTACGTTTGATAATAAAACTGAAAAAGTTATTCATATTTTAGTAGCTTTGTGCGATAATAAATATCAGGGAATTGTACCTGTGCCAAAGGGGATTGGAAACGGACAAGATCCTAAGAATAATCTATATTGGGGTTGTGGGTATGGTGTGAAAACTTATTTTAAGAAAAGTAAGGAATGGAAATTGATTAAATCTTCTCAGATTGATAGTGTTAAAATGGAAAGATTGGTTTTTAAACACACGTCAAAAGAGAATTATCTTGTTGCAGATGCTTACAACGGTAAATATATTAAACAATGTACTGTTGATTTTTTGAAAAGTTGTTCCGGACAAATGAAAGATACTTTAATGGTAAATAATAAAGTGATTGGTGTTAATGGAAATTCAAATTTATTAGGATATATTGGTCATGATGGCTTGATGGATTTTAAAATTGAAGAAGAAATTAAAAATGTAGACAATAAAGTAAGAGATTGTATTATATTAGCATGCTATAGTAAAATATTTTTTTTGCCATTCATAAAAGAGTGTAAATCAAATCCATTAGTTTGGATTACTGGACTAATGTGTCCAGAAGCATATTCAATTCATGATGCAATAAATGTATATTGTAACACGAATGATGAGCAGAAAATTGCTGCTGCTGCTGCGAAAGCTTACGCTAAATATCAAAAATGTAGCGAAAAATCAGCGAAAAAGTTATTAATTACAGGTTGGTAATTCAAAATAAGAATGAAATTAAGATTACAGTTATTGTTTATTTTTTCAGTTGCTTTTTGTCAAGCGCAAATTGGAGGTAAATATGTATATCAATTTTTGAATTTAGCACAATCTCCAAGGCAAGCAGCCTTAGGAGGAAAAACAGTGACAGTTGTGGATCATGATGTGAATCAAGCATTCTATAATCCAGCAACAATTAATTCAAAAATGCACAAACGTTTGTCTGCAAATTACGGAAACTATTATGGGGAAGTTTCCTATGGTACTGCTGCCTATGCTTATACTTGGGATAGACATGTGCAAACTTTTCATGCAGGAATCAATTATATAAATTACGGAACCTTTGAAGGAAGAGATGAATTGGGTAATCTAACATCCGATTTTACGGGTAGTGAAGCTGCTTTGTCTTTTGGGTATGCATATAATGTTCCATGGACAAATATGTATGTTGGTGCAAACGTGAAATTGATTTCTTCTACTTTAGAATCTTACAATTCATGGGGTACAGCAGTTGATTTAGGTTTTTTATATGTCGATGAAAAGAATGATATTAATTATGGATTTACAGTTCGTAATTTAGGTTTTCAAATTACACCCTATCAAGATGTGAGAGAAAAATTACCACTGTCTATAGATGCTGGTATTTCTCAATTGGTCGAAAATGTACCAGTTCGTTGGCATCTTACTTTAGAAAACTTACAACAATGGAATATCGCTTTTTCGAATCCAAATAGAACTGAAAACACATTAGACGGAGAATCAAAAGAAGAAAAAGTTTCGTTTTTTAACAATGCATTACGACATGTAATTTTAGGAGCAGAGTTGTTTCCTGAAAAAGGATTTAATATTCGTTTAGGGTATAATTTTAGAAGAGGGCAAGAATTAAGTATAGTAGATCAAAGAACATTTGCAGGGATTTCTGCTGGTTTTGGTTTACGTTTTGGTAAAATTAAGTTTGATTATTCCTATTCTAGGTACACACTTGCTGCAAGTACTAATTTGTTTGGTTTAACAATAGATCTAGAATAAGGAAATTAGAATAAGAAAAATAGAATACATTGAAAAAAATTACAATTGCAATAGACGGATTTTCGTCAACAGGAAAAAGCACTTTAGCAAAAGAATTAGCAGCAACATTAGGATATGTTTATGTTGATACGGGTGCGATGTATAGAGCGGTAACTTACTTTGCTATGCAAAACGAATATGTTTCTGAGGATTTTTTGAATAAAGAAGCGCTAATTTCTCAATTGCCTAATGTTAAATTACAATTTCAATTCAATTCAAACTTAGGATTTGCAGAAATGTACTTGAATGGTGAGAATGTAGAACAGCCTATTAGAACAATTGAAGTGTCTCGAAATGTAAGTAAAATTGCTGAGATTTCAGAAGTAAGAACCAAGTTGGTGGAGCAGCAGCAAGCAATGGGTAAAGATAAAGCCATTGTAATGGACGGAAGAGATATTGGGACTGTAGTTTTTCCTGATGCTGAGTTAAAAATATTCATGAATGCTTCTGCGGAAACAAGAGCCCAAAGACGTTTTGATGAATTAATTGAAAAAGGCCAAAAAGTAACCTATGATGAAGTATTAGAAAATGTACAACAACGAGATTATATCGATACACATAGGGAAGATTCTCCATTAGTAAAAGCAGAAGGAGCTATTGAGATTAATAATTCGGCATTGTCTAAACGAGAGCAATTCGATCTAGTGATGAATTTGATTCAGGAGAAGGTGTAGTATAGCTTTAAATAAATGATTATTTATTTAAAATATTTAATGCTAATTTTTGATTCTTTTTAAAAGTAGATTGCCAATATCCTTTGCTCCATGTTTTTTTTCCTAGAAACTCTTCAGGAAATGAAAAATGTAATAATGTAGCTGTTCTACTTTTTAAACGTGCAATTTTTTGATTAATATCCAATTCATCTGAAAATAATAGTATCTCTACAAATACATTGGTTATTTTTATGTGAACAATGTTGAGTTCATTAATAATTCGGTCGGCATTTGGTTTCGTTAAGTTTAAAATATCGGCTTCTAGTTTAATAATTGCTTTGTCAGATAGAAATCTTGTTGTAGGTTTCCCTATTTGGTTGTTGTATTTGCTATAGTGCTTGTGTGAAGTTGTGAAATCAATTTTGTTTTCTTTTAAAATTTGATATTTTTTAGCGAATTCATCCCAATTACCATTTTTATTCCAAACAGGCAGAGTATCAAATGTGGTCCAGAGAATATGTATTAGTGGTTTTTGAATGTTCATTTTTTAAGAAATATTTAAACCTATTAATGATTGGTACTTTAATGCTTTTTTTATGTATTCCTCTAGGTTGCCTATTCGAAATGAAATAGCATCAGCTTCAATAGTGGTTGAAGTTGAAATGTATTCAATATTGTTATAGATGATTTCGCATTCCTTTTTAAGAATTAGCAAATCATTGTCAAATAAGAATAGGTCCTGTTTTTTTAGAGAGAATAGCAAGTGGCAATTCAGTTCTTCTATAACTTTATTTCCCCAAAGTTCATTTCTCCAAATTTCGAAACCAAATAAATTGTTATGAGAATTGTCGATTAGTTTTTCAAACTCTTTCGCTGATGAGTTGTTGCTTTTGTGTATTAAAGATAATAGTAAACTCATGGTTCTTGATTGTTTATATGTAAATCTACAAAATAGTACTACTGTTTTTAAAAACTTAATTTCTTTTTTTGAGTCAATTTTCTTTATTCTCGCATCTCATTGTTTAAATCTACTTTTCTATCTACAAATCTTTGGTAATTAATAATTTATTTGTAATTTTGCACACCTTTTGACGGAGTTGAGTTTCCATTAGGTATCAATCATTTATGTAAACACTGTTGTAGTTTTTAATCTGTATAAGAAACTCTATAAGAACACAACATACAAATTTTTTATCAGCAAATGTCTGAAATTAATAAAACACAAGAAGAGTTTTTAGCGAATTTTAACTGGCACAATTACGAAGAAGGTATTGATGTAGTAGATGAAAAAAACTTAGAAGAATTTGAAGATTTAGTATCTAAAACATTCATCGATACAAAAGATGACGAAGTTGTAGATGGTACTGTAGTTAGAATTACAGATAGAGACGTTATCGTTGATATCAATGCTAAGTCTGAAGGTGTTATCTCTTTAAATGAATTTCGTTACAATCCTAGCTTAAAAGTTGGTGATAAAGTAGAAGTGCTTATCGATATTCGTGAAGATAGAACAGGTCAGTTAGTATTATCTCACAGAAAAGCGCGTACAATCAAAGCTTGGGATAGAGTTATTGCTGCACATGAATCTGGAGAAATCGTTAATGGTTTCGTAAAATGTAGAACTAAAGGTGGAATGATCGTTGATGTATTTGGTATTGAAGCTTTCTTACCAGGTTCTCAAATTGATGTTAAACCAATTAGAGATTACGATCAGTATGTAAACAAAACTATGGAATTTAAAGTTGTGAAAATCAACCACGAATTCAAAAACGTAGTAGTTTCTCATAAAGCACTTATTGAGGCTGATATCGAAGAACAAAAGAAAGAAATCATTGGTCAATTAGAAAAAGGACAAGTTTTAGAAGGTGTGGTTAAAAACATTACTTCTTACGGTGTGTTTATTGACTTAGGTGGTGTAGATGGATTAATCCATATTACTGATCTTTCTTGGTCTAGAATTAATCACCCAAGTGAAGTTCTTGAATTAGATCAAAAATTAAACGTTGTAATCCTTGATTTCGATGATGAGAAAACAAGAATTCAATTAGGTTTAAAACAATTAAATGCTCATCCATGGGATGCTTTAAGTACTGATTTAGCTATTGGTGATAAAGTAAAAGGTAAAGTAGTTGTTTTAGCTGATTACGGTGCTTTCATCGAAGTTGCTGAAGGTGTTGAAGGTTTAATCCACGTTTCTGAAATGTCTTGGTCTACGCATTTGCGTTCTGCTCAAGATTTCATGAAAATTGGAGATGAAGTTGAAGCAGTTATCTTAACTTTAGATAGAGAAGATAGAAAAATGTCATTAGGTATTAAGCAATTAACACAAGATCCTTGGACAGATATTACTGCTAAGTATCCTGTTGCTTCTAGACATACAGGTATTGTAAGAAACTTTACTAACTTCGGAATTTTCGTAGAATTAGAAGAAGGTATTGATGGTTTAGTATATATCTCTGATTTATCTTGGACTAAAAAAATCAAACATCCATCAGAATTTGTAAATGTTGGAGACAATATGGAAGTTGTGGTGTTAGAGTTAGATGTTGATGGTCGTAAGTTATCTTTAGGTCATAAGCAAACTACTGAAAATCCATGGGATAAGCATGAAGCTGCTTTCGCTGTTGGGACTGTTCATAACGGTACTATCGGTGAAATCGTAGATAAAGGTGCTACTGTAGATTTCGGAGATGATGTTGTAGCGTTTATTCCTACTCGTCACTTAGAAAAAGAAGATGGTAAAAAATTGAAAAAAGGTGAAGCAGCTGACTTTAAAGTTATCGAATTCAATAAAGAATTCAAAAGAGTTGTAGCTTCTCACACAGCTATCTTCCGTGAAGAAGAAGAAAAAGCAGTTAAATCTGTAGAAAATAATTCTTCAAACAATAATGTTGAGAAATCTACTTTAGGAGATATCGATGCATTAGCTGAATTAAAAGCGAAAATGGAAAAAGGTGAAAAATAATCACTAGATTCTTTTTTTGAGTCGTCCTAAAATAAGTTGACGAGTTTTACAATAAATTAATTAAAACCAGTGAAGTTAACTTCACTGGTTTTTTCATATACAAAGTTAGGTGTTTTCATATTTAAACTCAAATGAGGTCTTTTACTATTATAGCATTCCACAGACTCTCTAACTAAAAGGTTAAGTTCATCACCTGATTTACATTTGTATATGAGGAATTCTTGTTTTAGAATACCATTTATTCTTTCCGCTAGAGCATTTTGATAACAATCATAGCCATCGGTCATAGAAGCAATAATATTATTTTTGGTTAATTCATTTTGATAAATTTTAGAACAATATTGTAAACCTCTGTCTGAGTGATGTATTAATTGAAGGTTTGTTTTTCTGTTTTTTACTGCCATTCTTAAGGCCTTAACCACACTTTCTGCACTCATGTCATCACTCAAATGATAACCAACTATTTTTCTGCTAAAAACATCTGTAACTAATGATAGATAATGAGTTCTTTTATTAGATTTTATATAAGTTATGTCACTAACAAAAACCTGTTCTATTCTGTTGATATCGATATCTTTAAATAAATTGGGGTACTTACGTAACCAGTGTTTAGAAAAGGTGGTTTTTGTGTAATTTTTCATTGGTTTAACTAGCATTTTTTCTCTTTTCAAATAAGCAAAAAATGCATCTCTCCCGATTTTAATTCTATTTTCAACAAAAGATTGTTCTAGTAAAAAATAAAGTTTTCTTGTGCCTAATCGAGGCATAATTCTTCTTTGTTTTTCAACGAGTTGCTTTACTATTAATAATTCTTTCTCTCGTTCTAAACAACGTGCTTCCTGCTGATAAATAGCTTGTCGGCTTACCCCAAACAATCTACAAGTTCTGGACATACTTATGCCTTCTTCTTGTTGGATGCGTCGGATGGTTTGGGTGAAAACTTTTTTCTAATTTGAGTACCGTATTGACTATCTGAGATATCAATCATGGTGTTTAGCACTGTGTTTTTAAGCTTCTCATCAGCTAATTCTTTCTCTAATCTTTTAATGCTTTGGGCTGGAGTTTCTTTAGATTTGACCATAAACAAAAGCTTGGGGTTACTCCAATCTAAATTACCAAATTTTCTTAACCAAACCAAAACTGTACTTCTACCTTGAATTCCATACTTCTTTTGAGCTTGCTTATAGGTAAGTTCGCCTTTTTCTACTTGAGAAATAACAGCTAATTTAAAGCCCAGATTATAATCGCGTTGACTACGCTTTGCTGGCCTGTTTTCTGATTTATTCATAATAAGTCGATTTTATGTCAACTTATTTCAGGACGGGACATTTAAATAGTAAAAGCCCTGATTTTTTATCAGGGCTTTTTTTGTTTTAAAAATATTTGGTAGTTCAATTGTTGTATTGTAATATTGCAATATAATAATTAAATTATGGGAGTTTCAAAAACAGAGGGTTTTACAGAAGAACAAAATGAAATAGCTAATTTGTTTAAAGCAATGTCGCATCCAGCAAGAATTGCGATTATTCAATATTTATTAAGCGTTGATTCATGTATTTGTGGAGATATTGTAAATGTATTGCCTTTGGCACAACCCACAGTTTCTCAGCACTTAAAAGAACTAAAAAATGCAAATATCATAAAAGGAACTATTGAAGGTACAGCAATTTGTTATTGTCTTAATGAAGCAACTATTGCTATTATAGAAAAACATTTTAAAGGAATATCAAATCAGCTACAAAACAAATGTTGCTAAAGTTAAATACTAATAATAAATTACTTAATTATGAAATTATCAGAAATTAAAACCGCGTTAAAAGAATTGGCAACAATAGCTTTTCAATTACCAAATGGAGAATTAGTACCGAATCATTTTCATGTTACGGAAGTAGGTAAAGTTACGAAGCATTTTATAGATTGTGGTGGAACCGTTCGAAAGGAAGAAGTTGTAAATTTTCAATTATGGGAAGAGAATGACTATGATCATCGTTTGCATCCAGAAAAATTAGTTCATATTATTGAATTGTCTGAGAAAATTATTGGGATTGAAGATTTAGAAATAGAGGTTGAATATCAAATGGCAGCTACTATTGGTAAATTTGATCTTGATTTTGATGGGAAAAACTTTTTGCTAGTATCAAAATTAACTAATTGTTTGGCTAAAGATAAATGCGGAATTCCAACTGAGAAACCAAAAGTTAAAATTGGCGAATGGAAAGAAAAAGAAAATTTATGTAGTCCGAATTCTGGATGTTGTTAATATGAGTGATAAAAGAGAACATTGGGAAACGATTTTTGAAACTAAATCGGAAAAAGAAGTGAGTTGGTTTCAGGAAAAACCAGAAACATCATTGCAGTTAATAAAAGCCTGTAAATTGTCTTTAGATGCTAAAATAATAGACATTGGTGGTGGCGATAGTTTTTTGATAGACAATTTAATTGACTTAGGATATACAAATCTTTATTTGTTAGATATTTCTGAAAATGCGATTAATAAAGTTAAAGCAAGGCTAGGGGATAAGGCTAAGCTTGTTAACTTTTTAGTTACGGATGTATTGGATTATCAGATTGAAAATGAATTTGATATTTGGCATGATAGAGCTTCTTTTCATTTTTTATTGGAAGATTCTGAAGTTGAAAAATATAAAAACAATGTTGTTAGAGCGTTAAAAGATAAATCAAATCTAATTATTGGCGCTTTTTCAGATGAAGGACCTTTGAAATGTAGTGGCTTGCCAATTACACAATATACAGTTGAAAAAATGGAAGCAGTTTTCGAGAATGACTTTCAATTAGAGAACTGTTTTACTGAAGAACACGAAACACCATTTGAAAGTGTGCAAGATTTTATTTTTTGTCATTATAAAAAGTCATAAATGTATTCAATAGTTAAAAATATCATAGAAGAAAAACTTATCCTAGTTTCAAGTGAAAGAAAGGAAGTTTTACAACCGTTAATTGAATTTGTACAGTCAAAAGTAGATAATAAGCAAGCTGTAAATTTAAACTTTATATGTACTCATAATTCGAGAAGAAGTCATTTATCGCAAATTTGGGCACAAACAATGGCTTCTCATTATAGTGTTAATAACGTGAATTGCTATTCTGGCGGAACGGAAGCTACAGCATTGTTTTCAAAAGTAGCAGTAACATTACAAAATCAAGGGTTTCAAATTCAAAAATTGAGCGATGATAGTAATCCTGTGTATGCCATAAAATATTCGGAAAATGAACCTCCAATTATTTGTTTTTCAAAGACATTTGATGATGAATTTAATCCTAGGTTGAATTTTGCAGCAATAATGACATGTTCGTCTGCGGATGAAGGTTGTCCGTTTATTGCTGGAGCAGAAAAACGTTTGCCAATTCGCTACGAGGATCCAAAAATATTTGATGGTACAGATTTAATGGATGTGAAATATTTAGAGAGAAGTATAGAAATAGCTTCAGAAATGAACTATGTTTTTTCTCAAATAAAAAATAATAATTAGTCGCTGCAAAAAAATAATAATAAAATAGAGTAGTGTAAAAACTCTTGCTATTTTCGGTTAATGAATCTATTAGGATTTTAATTTTATAATTATGAAATCAAAAACACAGCTTTTATTAGAACTTTGGATAGAATCTAGAACAAGATTCACAAATCAATTAGAAAATTTTAAACAAGAAGATTTGATGAAAAAATTAGAACCATCTGTTAATAGTGTTGGTTTTTTAATTCGTCATATTGGTGATGTAGAATTGTTATTTGCAAAAAATGTTTTCGGAGCAAAAGAAGTTAAAGTTATTGCAAAAACAGTAATTGATAAAAAAGATACTGGTGAGTGGACAAATTTACAAGAGTTAAAAGCTTATGTTATCTATTCTTTTGATTCTTTAAAGTTAATTGTAGAAAAACAAAGTGAAGAAGATTGGGAAACAACTATTAGTACAAATGAATTTGGTGCAAAAACCAAAGCAGAAGCTTTTGGGCGAATAGTTTCTCACACGGCTTATCACGCTGGTCAAATGGCAATAATTAACAAATATGGAAAATAATAAAACCTATTAAAATGAAAAAAAGATTAGGGTTTTTGGATAAATATTTAACGCTTTGGATTTTTTTAGCGATGTTAATTGGAGTTGGAACAGGTTTTTTTATTCCAAATGCTGCTGGATTTATTAATTCATTTTCTTCTGGAACTACAAATATTCCTTTAGCTATTGGGTTAGTTTTAATGATGTATCCACCTTTAACTAAAATTGATTTTTCAAAAGTACCTTTAATGTTTGCAAAGCCTAAATTATTGGGATTTCTTTTTTTGTTACTTGGATTGTTGGTCCGTTTTTAATGTTTTTATTAGCGACATTTTTCTTGAAAGATTATCCAGAATATATGACAGGTTTAATTATCATCGGAATTGCTCCATGTATTGCAATGGTTATTGTATGGAATGAATTAGCAGAAGGTAATAGAGAATTAACAGCTGGTTTAATAGGGATTAATAGTCTGTTGCAAGTGTTTTTCTTTAGTTTGTATGCTTATTTTTATTTGGAAGTTATGTTGCCTTTATTTGGAATACAAGGTTTAGAATTAGATATTACAATTACTGAAATAGCCAAAACAGTTGGGATTTATTTAGGAATTCCTTTTGCATTAGCCGTTGCGAGTCGTTATTTTATTAAAAAATATGTTGGAGATAAATGGTTTAATCAGAAATTTATTCCGTTTGTTTCTCCAATTACATTGATTGCTTTATTGTTTACAATTGTTGTGATGTTTAGTTTGAAAGGAGAAATGATTGTTGATTTACCTTTAGATGTTGTTCGAATAGCGATTCCATTAGTAATCTTCTTTACTGTTATGTTTTTCTTGATGTTTTTTGTTTCAAAGAAAATTGGAGCCAACTATCGTGATGCAGTTGCCTTGTCGTTTACGGCATCTGGGAATAATTTTGAATTAGCTATTGCAGTTTCTATTGCGGTTTTTGGAATCAATAGTGGGCAAGCTTTTGCAGGAGTTGTTGGTCCTTTAGTAGAAGTCCCAGCTTTGATTATATTGGTAAATGTAGCTTTTTGGTTAAAGAAAAAATATTATAAATAATTTGTATAAAAAATAACCATTAAGATATTAAGTTTCATTTAGTTTTTCTGAATCTTTCTTAATGTCTTAATGGTTCGAATATTTAAATAAATTTCTTTTATTTATCTATAGAACCTAAGACACGTTTCATGAAATCATTTAAAGCTGTTTTTTTATCAGCTCCATCTTTTATCATTTTATGAACTTCAAGAGCTCCATACATATTAGAAATAAGTTCACCTAGTACATCAAGCTCCTCGTCTTTTAAAGAAGAGACCTCGGTTAAGTTTTCTAAAACCTCAATAGTTTCAATTAGATAATCTTGATCGTTATCTTCTATAAATTGTGTCAGCTGTTTAATTACAGGTATTTTCATTTTTTTATATTTTTTAAAAAAATATTAGATTACTTCTTTTACTAATTCTGTTAAGACTTCAACTTTATTAGTTTGCGTTTGATTTACTAATTTTCCATTTTTGAAAGTTGCAAAAGTGGGTAAATTATCAACTGTTGCCAATTTTCTTGACTCAGGGAATTTTTCTGCATCAACCATTAAAAATGGAATCGATTCATTTTCAGAAGCCATTTTTTTAAATTTCGGTTTCATAATTCTGCAGTTTCCACACCATGTTGCAGAGAATTGTACAACTACAGTCTCATTTGAAGCAATAACTTCAGCTAGGTTATCTTGTTCTATTTCTGTAAACATTTTCTTTGTAATTTAAGATTTTAAAATAGTTCCAAGTTTCAAGTTCTCTTTATTGAACTTGAAACTCGAAACAGAGTAATTTATTAGTGAGAAGATAAATAAGCAGCTGTACTGTTTCTGTCAGCACTCATTGCATCTTTTCCTTCTTCCCAGTTTGCAGGACAAACTTCACCTTTAGTTTGAACGTGGGTATAAGCGTCTATTAAACGTAAATATTCATTCACATTTCTACCTAATGGCATATCGTTTACACTTTCGTGGAAGATTTTTCCTTCTTCGTCAATTAAATAAGTAGCTCTGAAAGTTACATTAGAACCTTCTAAGATTTCTTCTTCCATGTTGTCATCATAAACCCATTCTGCATCAAGAATATCTAAAGAAGCAGATAAGTTTCTAGTTGTGTCAGCTAATAAAGGGTAAGTTACTCCTTCAATTCCACCGTTGTCTTTTGCAGTATTTAACCAAGCAAAATGAACTTCATTTGTGTCGCAAGAAGCACCAATAACCATAGTGTTTCTTTTTTCGAAATCACCTAAAGCAGCTTGGAAAGCATGTAGTTCAGTTGGGCAAACAAAAGTAAAATCTTTTGGATACCAAAATAAAAGTACTTTTTTCTTGTTGTTTACAGCTTCTTCTAAAACGTTGATTCTTAAATTGTCACCCATTTCAGAGATTGCATCTACAGTGATGTTTGGGAATTTTTTTCCTACTAATGCCATAGTTTTTTGTGTTTAAATTGTTGTTTTAATTTCTTAAGGCAAAATTATAAATAAAATAACCATAACTAGGATTAAGTTATGGTTATTTCTTATTTTAAAATAGTTTTTAGCTATTATTGAGTTGTTCTTTGATAGCTGAAACTAATTACTTTATTTATAAATCAAATCGGTCTGCATTCATCACTTTTGTCCAAGCTTTTACAAAGTCTTTTACAAATTTTTCTTTTGCATCATCTTGTGCATACACTTCTGCATAAGCTCTAAGTATAGAATTAGAACCAAAAACTAAGTCAGCACGAGTTGCTGTCCATTTTGTATTCCCTGTTTTTCTATCAACTAAATTATAGGAATTTTCTCCTGTAGGCTTCCACGAGTACTTCATATCTGTTAAATTAACAAAGAAATCATTGCTTAAAACGCCTATGTTTTCAGTAAAAACACCATGTTTAGTTCCTCCGTAATTCGTTCCAAGGACTCTCATTCCTCCTAATAAAACTGTCATTTCAGGAGCAGTTAAGCCCATTAATTGTGCTCTGTCTAGCATTAATTCTTCAGGTTTAACAACATATTCTTTTTTTGACCAATTTCTAAAGGCATCATGCGTTGGTTCTAAATCAGAAAATGACTCTGCGTCTGTCATTTCAGCAGTAGCATCACCTCTTCCAGCTAAGAAAGATACTTGTGTTGCAACTCCAGCTTCATGGGCTGCTTTTTCAACTGCAACACTTCCTCCTAAAACGATTAAGTCTGCAAGACTAACTTTTTTAGTTAATCCACTCTGAATTTGAGTTAGGACATTTAGTACTTTTTGTAATCTTTCAGGCTCATTGCCAATCCAGTCTTTTTGTGGAGCTAAACGAATTCTGGCTCCATTTGCACCACCTCTATAATCAGATCTTCTAAAAGTTCTTGCACTATCCCAAGCGGTGTTAATTAATTCTGTTCTTGATAAACCACTATTTAGAATTTTTTCTTTTAAATCTTCTATTTCTGATTCTGTTAATGTGTAAGTAACTTTAGGAATTGGGTCTTGCCAAATTAAATCCTCTTGTGGAACATCAGTCCCTAAATAACGGTCTTTCGGACCTAAATCCCTGTGTGTTAATTTAAACCAAGCTCTTGCAAATACATCAGTAAAATAGTCAGGGTTTTTATAGAATTTTTCTGATATTTCTCTATAGATAGGATCCATTTTCATTGCCATATCGGCATCTGTCATAATCGGATTATTTCTTTTATTTGGATTAAAAGCATCTACTGGTTTGTCTTCTTCCTTGATGTTAATTGGTTCCCATTGCCAAGCTCCAGCAGGACTTTTCTTTAATTCCCATTCATAAGTAAATAATAAATAGAAGTATCCATTATCCCATTGTGTTGGATTTGTTGTCCAAGCACCTTCAAGTCCACTTGTTACAGAATCAACACCAACTCCAGTTCTCGTAGGATTATGCCATCCAAGCCCTTGTTCTTCAATTTCACCTGCTTCTGGTTCCTTTCCTAGAATCGAAGCGTCTCCATTTCCATGTGCTTTTCCTACGGTATGACCACCAGCTGTAAGTGCAACAGTTTCTTCATCATTCATAGCCATACGCTTAAAAGTTGTGCGTACATCAATTGCTGTTTTTAACGGATCTGGTTTTCCATCAACTCCTTCAGGATTAACATAAATTAATCCCATTTGAACTGCTGCTAATGGATTGTCTAATGATTCTCTGTTTTGGTCATTATTATATCGTTCTTTCGTTTCATCTAGCCATTTTTTTTCTGCTCCCCAATAAATATCTTTTTCTGGATGCCAAATATCCTCACGACCGCCAGCAAATCCAAATGTTTTTAACCCCATAGATTCATAAGCCATATTTCCTGCTAAAATCATTAAATCTGCCCATGAAAGTTTATTTCCATACTTCTTTTTAATTGGCCAAAGCAATCGTCTAGCTTTATCTAAACTAGCATTATCAGGCCAGCTGCTTAATGGAGCAAAACGTTGGTTTCCAGTATTACTTCCACCACGACCATCTGTGACTCTGTAGGTTCCTGCTGAATGCCAAGCCATGCGAATCATAAGTCCACCATAATGACCCCAATCTGCTGGCCACCAGTCTTGACTTTCTGTCATGAATTTTTTTAAATCTGTTTTTAATGCTTCTAAATCTATTTTTTTAAATTCTGCTGCATAATTGAATCCTTCTCCTAATGGATTTGTTTTTGTATCGTGCTGATGAAGTATATCTAAGTTTAATGATTCTGGCCACCAATATTGATTATTTGTTCCAGTTGTTATAATATCCTCTTTTTGATGAAAAGGGCATTTACCCAAGCTGTTTGAATGTTCCATAATTGTGCTAATTTATATTTTTTAATAAATGATTTGAAAATCAATTGTTTGTTTACCAAAAATACAAATAAAAAAACCACTACTTCTTTTAAGTAATGGTTAATTTTTATTTTAAAATAGATTTTAGTTATAGTTTTATTATTCTTTAATAGTTGAAACTAATTGTTTTATTTTTATATTGAAAGCTGCAAAAATTAATGTCATGAATGGACTTAATATGTTGAAGAAGGCATATGGAAGATAGTCTAAGGTTTCTACTCCAAGCGTTCCAGATTGATAAGCACCACATGTGTTCCAAGGAATTAATACGGAAGTAACAGTTCCAGAATCTTCTAATGTTCTACTTAAGTTTTCCGGAGCTAAACCTTTGTCTGCATAAGCTTTTGAGAACATTTTCCCAGGAACTACTATTGCTAAATATTGATCTGAAGCGGTAATGTTTAATGCTAAACAACTACCAACAGTTGCTGCGAATAATCCGAATACAGATTTAGCCATTTTTAATAAAGTTTGACTTATTCTTGCTAATGCTCCAATTGCGTCCATAATTCCTCCAAATACCATTGCGCAAACAATTAACCAGATAGTACCAAGCATTTTTTGCATTCCTCCAGATTTAAATAAGTCTTGTAGGGTTTCGTTTTCTGTTGGAATTACAGAATCAGTAGTTATAGCATTTAGAATCCCTTTGTATGCATTTGCAAAGTTTAGGTTTTTACCACCAGAAAGCATGAGTACAATTTCTGGTTGAAAAATAATAGCAAAAATACCTGCTAATAATGTACCAACCAATAATGCAACTAGAGGTTCAGTTTTTTTAATAATTAAACCTATAACAACGACAGGGACTAAAAATAACCAAGGGGTAATGTTGAAAGATTTTTCTATGTCTAAAAGTAAACCTGAAGAATCTGCAATTCCATTTGTATCAACGGTTAGTCCTAAAATTATGAATAAAATTAATGTGATGATAAAAGTAGGAGTAGTTGTTAAAGCCATATATTTAATATGGGTAAATAAATCTGTTCCAGCCATTGCGGGAGCTAAATTTGTAGTGTCTGACATTGGAGATAATTTGTCACCGAAATAAGCTCCAGAGATTACGGCACCAGCAATCATTCCAAGAGGAAAACCAAGTGCTCCTCCAATTCCAATAAGCGCAATACCTACAGTGGCAGAAGTAGTCCAAGAACTACCTGTCGCGATAGATATTACTGCACAAATAACTAATGTAGCTGGTAGAAATATTGCAGGGCTTAAAATTTGTAGACCATAATATATCATCGATGGAATAATACCACTTACTAACCATGTTCCTGCAAGTGCACCGACCATTAGTAAGATTAAAATGGCACCAGCAGTAGATTTTATGTTTTCAGCAACTTCATCAATCATTTTCTGGTAAGATACTTTGTTGAAAAAGCCTACGATTGCAGCAACTGAAGCACCTAATAGTAAGACAAATTGATTGCTTCCGCCTAGCGCATCGTCACCAAATATGTAAACGTTATAACCTAGCATTGCTATTAATGCAAAAACAGGAATTAGAGCTTCCCAAATGCTTAATTCTTTATTTGAATTTATTTTAGTATCCATTTATTGTTTTTTGAGGATGCAAGATAGAAAAAAGAGTTAGTAATGACAAAGATGTCTAGCTTCAAAAATGACTTAATTTTCATTATTTAGATTTTTTTCTTAATTTTTTGTATATATGTGAAAATCACTTTTTTCTAAATGTGTTTTTTATGATGTCATTTGGGAAAACAACAATACTTTCATGATTGTTTTCTCCAACTGCTGCAACACCAAAGAAATAGTTGTCAATTATAATACCTTTTAATTCGAAATTATCAACATTTCCTACAAATCTGCTGTGTTCCCATTGTGAAGAAGTGGTGAGCCTCCAATAAATTTTATAACCTTTTATGGTTGTGTCTTCACTTTTTTTCCATCTTAATTTTACATTTGGTTCAACAATTCCTCCAATTAAAACATTTTCAGGTGCTGGTGGTGACCAAGCTAATGCTGCTAGATTTATTGCGTTAACCGTTGTGAGCTTTTTTGTGTATTCAAAATTTACGCCCTCTAAAATGTCGCCATATTTTATACCGTTTTCTTCTCTAATGTTTTGATGTTGACGGTTGTAATTTTCGTGTGCTTCCATAATTCTAACACCTGCAAAGCCTAAATCATTAAAAGGACGATGATGTCCGCCTCTTCCAAATCGATCCAAACGATAAATCATCATTGGATTCATTTCTGGCATATATGTTTTGGTTGTTTTTTCAATGTAGCGTGCTAATTGCCTTGAAATACCGTCAACTTCTCCACCATAAAAGCGTCTTAGATTACGTTCTTTGTCTGTTTCGTTTGTTGGAGTTGGCTCAGAGAATATTCGAAATGTTCTATTGTCAATAATACCATCAACTCCTTCAATGTTTCCAATCATATCGTTGTTTAAAACCCCAATAATTTCCCATCCTTTGTTTTTGGCATAGGTTGCAAAGCCTTTTCCTCCAAATAATCCTTGTTCTTCACCTGAAAGTCCTAGATAAATGATGCTGTTTTCGAATTTGTAATTAGATAATACTCTTGCTGCTTCTATTGTTCCTGCCATACCAGTAGCATTATCATTTGCGCCAGGTGCATCAGTAGAAAAATCCATAGTGTCAGAATTCCTACTATCAATATCACCACTCATAATAACAAATCGATTTGGGTATTTTGTTCCTTTTTGTATCGCAACAACATTTACAATCCAAGTATCTTTAGGGACTCTTTCTCCATCATTGGTAGTAACGAAATCTTTTTGATAGAAAACATCTAAACAGTTTGTGCAATTCTTTGAAATGTTTTCGAATTCTTTTTTAATCCACCTTCTTGCTGCTCCAATACCTCGTGTGTTAGAAACGGTGTCGCTAAAAGTGTTTCTTGTTCCGAAGTTCGTAAGTTTTGTAATGTCTTTTTTTATTCTTTCTACTGAAACTTCATCAATGATGTTGTAAATTTTCGAATCGGTTTGAGTATGTCCTAAGTAGGAAAAAAGTAATAATACTATAAGATTGGTTTTTTTCATAGTCTGCATTTTTTCAAAGATAAAAAAAACCGTTTGACTAAATTTAGACTGCACCCAAAAGGTTAGACAAATTTATAATTAATTTTGATAATAATGAGCTCGATATTTTATCGGGCTCATTTTGTTTAAATTTGATTTAATTCTTTCATTATTATAATAACTTATATATTCTATTATCTCCTTTTTTAATTCTTCAATAGACTTGTATTTTTTTAGATAAAACAGCTCTGATTTTAATATTCCAAAGAAGTTTTCAATAATGGCATTGTCTAAACAATTTGCTTTTCTAGACATACTTTGTGTAATCCCTTTTTGTTTCAATAAATATTGATAGTGCTTCATTTGATATTGCCAACCTTGGTCAGAGTGTAAAATTAAATTAGTCTTATTTGGTATTTTCTTAAATGCTTTTTTAAGCATCATAACTACCTGATTAAATACAGGTCGTTCTGTTAACTCATAACTAATAATTTCTTGATTAAATAAGTCAATTATCGGTGATAAATATAGCTTCTTTCCAGAGACATTAAACTCGGTAACATCAGTTGCCCATTTTTGATTTGGTGCTGTTGCTTTAAAATTTCTTTCTAAAATATTAGGAGCTATTTTACCATGCTCTCCTTTATATGATCTATACTTTTTAACTCTAATGACGCTTTTTAATCCTAATAATTTCATTAACCTGAAAACTGTTTTATGATTAATAATTATTCCTTTATTTTGAAGTTCATCAGTTACTCTTCGATAACCATAACGACCTTTATGTTTGTGATAAATCGATTTAATCAGTTCTTTAACTACTCTATATTTATCACTTAATTTACTTTGTTTTTGATGATAATAAAAACTACTTCTTGCCATATTTGTATAATTTAAAAGTACTTTTAAATCATATTTATGCCTTAATTCCATTATGACTAGCGCTTGTTGGCTCTTTCTTCCGCCTGAATTAAGGCTTGTAACTTTTTTAAATAATCATTCTCACAACGTAATGCTTCATTTTCCTTAAGAAGTTCTTCTTCTCTGGTTAGTGGCTTAGCTGATTTGCTTTTTTTGCTTTTAAAATTCATAGATCTTGGTCTTCCTTTAATTTTTGGTTGTAGTCCTTCAAAACCAAAGTTAACAAAATCTTTTTTCCATTTTACAATAATAGCTAAATCAGGAATATTAAACTTTAAACAAGTATCTATTAATGAAAGTGATTCCTTTTCTATAGTTTTTAATACTTTTAGCTTAAAATCAGCTGAATAACTTTGATTTCTCCTGGGTAATAAACCCTCTTTTCCATAGCTTTTATAAAATCTAATCCACTTACGAATATTAGATTCGTCTGGACCTTTTAACTTTGAAACATATAAATTTGAATAATGTTTCTTTAATACTAATTCTACACATTCTAACTTAAATGCATAAGAATACTTGACTTTTCTTTCCATAAAAAATGCCCCAAATAGTGTCTAACTTTTTGGGGCATGTTCATTTTCGTAATCGGATTTTATCACAAATAAGGTTGTGTTTATTATAAAATGCCAATTTCTTTCATGCAATCTTTCATCATTTGATAGGTTCTTTCGATGTCGTTGTCTAATCCTATAGAAAAACGTATTAGTCCATCGGTCAATCCCATTTCTACTTGTTCTTCTAAAGGAATCTCAGAAGAAGTAGAAGTTCCTGGTGCGCTAAATAACGTTTTGTAGAATCCTAAACTTACGGCTAAGTATCCTAAGTTACGCTCTTGCATTAGTTCCATCAAAGCGTTTGCTTTGTCTAAATTTCCAACGTCAACTGTCATCATTCCACCAAAACCATACTCAGGATTAATCATTTTTTTGTAAACTTCATGACTTGGGTGACTTTTTAGTCCTGGATAAACTGTTTTTAAACCGTCTTTTTCAAATTTTTCTGCTAAATAAGTAGCATTGTAACTATGTTGTTTGATGCGTAAATGAAGTGTTCTTAGGTTTTTCATTACTGAAGCAGAACGCATGCTGTCCATTGTTGGTCCTAAAAGCATACTTGCTCCAGAATTAACATTTTTCAAGTCATTAATAAATTCTTGCGACGCACAAACAACACCGCCTACAGTGTCGCTGCTTCCGTTAATGTACTTTGTTAAACTATGAATAACAATATCGGCTCCTAATTTAATAGGAGAAACAGATAAAGGTGAAAAGGTATTGTCAACAACTAGTTTTAAATTATGTTTTTTTGCAATTTTTGAGAGATTGGCTAAATCGGCAATTTCTAATAATGGGTTGCTTACTGTTTCGCAGTATAGTACTTTAGTGTTTGGTGTAATAGCAGATTCAACGATATCTAATTTTGTGATATCTACAAATGATGTTTGTATTCCCATTCGCGGAGCAAAGTTTTTTAAGAATGCATATGTTCCACCGTATATAGTTCTGCTTGAAACAACATGGTCTCCATTTCCGCATAATTGTAATAGAGTTGGTGTTATTGCTCCCATTCCAGAAGCGGAAACATTTGCTGTTTCTGTTCCTTCCATAGCGGCTAATGCTCTGTCTAAGTATAAATTACTAGGTGAAGAATGACGAGAGTATAGATAGCAACCTTCTGCGTTTCCTTCAAATGTATCGAACATTGTTTTTGCTGATAAGAAAGTATAGGTTGATGAATCAGAAATTGAAGGGTTAACTCCTCCAAATTCTCCAAAGTATTGTAAATCTTGAATTTTGTCTGCTGGATTGAATTTCATATATTTTTATTTAAAATTAATTTGATTGATAATTGGAATTAAACCGCTAAAAAAGAACTCTACCGCAATTACCATTACAATTAGTCCCATTAATCGCATCATTACATTAATGCCTGTTTGACCAATTATTTTTATAATTCTTGAAGAGCTTAATAGAATAAGGTAGGTAAAGAAACTTATAATTAATATGGAAGAAAATAAGAAGACGATTTTTAAAATGGAGTCTGCTTCTTCCATTAATACAATTGCATTAGTAATTGCTCCTGGTCCACATATCATTGGTATTGCTAGTGGTGTTATTGTTATGTCGCTTACATAGCTATTTATTTCTTCGGTTTTTATTTTTGAAGGGCTAAGTCTTGATTGAAGCATATCCATTCCCATTAGGAAAAATATTGCACCGCCAACTATTTTGAAACTATTTATAGAAATGCCAAAAAATGAAAATAGTAGTTGTCCTGAAAAAGCAAAACCACAAAGGATGAAAAAGGAGTATAAGGTTGCTTTTTTTGCTGTTTTGTTTCTTTCGTCTTTTGGTAGGTCAGATGTCATAGCCAGAAAAACAGGCATCGTTCCTAGAGGATTGATTAGAGTGAAAAACGAAGTCAAACATAAGAAAAGAAAAGAAAAAGCAGTATTCATTGTTTTTTTTATTACAAATTAATGTAATAAAGGAATATTTATCAATGATAAAGTTAAATTTCAGTTTTATAAACTGGTTTTTTGTGATATAGTTGTTGTTTATTCTGTTTGAAGAGTCTTTTTTTGTATTTTTACTAAAAATATAAACAAATGAAACTAGACGACATTGATAAGAAGCTCTTGGAGTTGATGCAGTTAGATACAAAAAGGACAACAAAAGAATTGTCTTTAAAGTTACATCTTTCTGTAACAGCTGTTTATGAGAGAATTAAAAAACTAGAACGAGAGCAAGTAATTAATAAATATGTTGCACTTTTAGATAAATCAAAGGTAGATAAAAATTTCGTAGTTTTTTGTCATATAAAACTAACGCAGCATAATATTGATCTGATTTCTCAATTTGAGAAAGAAGTTGTAAAACTAGATGAGGTTTTGGAATGTTTTCATGTTAGTGGAGATTATGATTACATTTTGAAAATCTATGTTAAAGATATGGAAGCTTATAGAGAATTTATGGTTACTAAATTAACAACGATACAACATATTGGTAGTACACATAGTACATTTATGATTGGAGAAGTAAAAAACACAACTGCTTTTAAATTATAAGTTGAATTAATTGTTTGTATTTGAAAGTATTAACAATAAACAAATTATATCATGAAAAGTAAATTATTAAAAATTGAAGGTGTAGTAACCTTAAATAGAGAGAATCAAAAAAATATTTTAGGTGGTGTTTCTGGAAATGTAGATTTATCAAAATACGGATGTTCATGTAGTGGTTCTGTAACAGGTCCGTTTTACTGTAGTAGATATTTTGCATGTCCTCAGGTGTATACTTGTGACGATAATGTTTCAATATAGTTATCAACATAATAAATGTAATAAGCTATCTAGTTTACTAGGTGGCTTATTTGTTGAAATAAGTATAGTCTAATTTAGATAATAATAGTTTGATGTATTATTTGTTTTGTATTTATTTTTTGTTATATTTGATAAAATTTTAACAAAAAAAACAAATACAGATGAAAAGTAAATTATTGAATATTTCTGGAGTAGAAATTTTATCAAGAGAAAATTTAAAGAATATTGAAGGAAGTGCAAAAATAGATATGTCAAAGTGTGGATGTTCATGTAGTGGTTCTGTAACAGGTCCAGCTTATTGCCAAATGTACATGGCTTGTTTACAAGTTTATACTTGTAATGAAGAAATGTAGTAGATTTTAAAAGAAAATAGAAGAAGTAGTCTTAATGAAAATTAAGGCTATTTTTTTTATATAAAAAAGTTTCTAATGTGATAAAAAGTTGAAATGGATATATTTTCCAAATAAACTAAAATGTTGTAAACATAATTCCTTAATTTTGTATCTTATTATTTTTAAATACACAACATAAATAAAATATATTCTATGAGTTCATTTGACGTAGTTATTATAGGTTCAGGTCCTGGTGGATATGTAGCAGCTATTCGTTGCGCACAACTAGGAATGAAAACAGCTATTATTGAGAAATATTCTTCACTTGGAGGTACTTGCTTAAATGTAGGATGTATTCCTTCGAAAGCGTTATTAGCATCTTCTCACCATTATCAAGAATTGCAACACTTTGCAGATCACGGTATCGAGGTTTCTGGAGATGTTAAAGTTAACTTAGAAAAGATGATAGCTAGAAAACAAGCTGTTGTTGATCAAACATCTGGTGGAGTTAAATATCTAATGGATAAAAATAAAGTTGAAGTTTTTGAAGGAATTGGTTCTTTTGAAAGTGCAACAACTGTAAAAGTTACTAAAAATGATGGTTCATCAGAAGTGATTGAGTCTAAAAACATAATTATTGCTACAGGTTCTAAACCATCATCTTTACCGTTTATTAAATTAGATAAGGAAAGAGTGATTACTTCTACAGAAGCATTAAAATTACCAGAAGTTCCTAAGCATTTGGTAATTATTGGTGGTGGGGTTATTGGTATCGAATTAGGTCAGGTATATTTAAGATTAGGAGCGAAAGTTTCTGTAGTTGAATATATGGATAGAATTATTCCTGGAATGGATGCTTCTTTGTCTAAAGAATTGACAAAGGTGTTGAAAAAACAAGGAATGAAATTTTATACATCGCATAAGGTAAAATCTGTAGAAAGAGCAGGAGATGTAGTAACAGTAGAAGCTGAAAATACAAAAGGAGAGGTTGTTTCTTTAGAAGGAGATTATTCATTAGTTTCTGTTGGACGTCGTCCATATACTGATGGATTAAATGCAGATAATGCGGGTGTTAAGTTAACAGATAGAGGTCAGGTTGAAGTGAATAATCATTTACAAACATCTGTTTCTAATATTTATGCTATTGGTGATGTTGTTCGTGGAGCGATGTTGGCACATAAAGCGGAAGAAGAAGGTGTTTTGGTTGCTGAAATTTTAGCAGGTCAAAAACCACATATTGATTATAATTTGATTCCTGGTGTTGTTTATACTTGGCCAGAAGTTGCTGCTGTTGGTCAAACAGAAGAGCAATTGAAAGAATCTGGTGTAGCTTATAAATCGGGAAGCTTTCCTTTTAAAGCTTTGGGAAGAGCTAGAGCAGGTGGAGATACAGATGGATTTGTTAAAATCTTGGCTGATGCTAAAACGGATGAAGTTTTAGGTGTGCATATGATTGGAGCACGTTGTGCAGATTTAATTGCAGAAGCAGTTGTTGCAATGGAGTTTAGAGCTAGTGCGGAAGATATTTCAAGAATGTCACATGCGCATCCAACATTTGCAGAAGCAATTAAAGAAGCTGCTATGGCTGCTACAGATAATAGACCATTACATGTGTAATTAAGTATTAGTACTATATCAATAAGCGGGTTCGTCAATAGGAACCCGCTTTTTTTATACAATAAATAAATTTTTATAACTGTTCCAATAGAAATTGATAAGAAAGATATTTGCGCCCAATATAAAAAAAGCAGTTACAAAAAAATGTAACTGCTTTTTAGTTATTTCGGTTTGATAGAAATAAACTATCTCACTCTTTAGAATAGGAAGATTATCTTCTTCTTTTTTCTTTAATTTTAGCTTTTTTACCAGTAAGTTCTCTGAAGTAGAAAATACGAGCTCTACGAACTTTACCTCTTTGGTTAACTTCAACTTTTTGTAAAGCTGGCATGTTAACTGGGAAGATACGCTCAACACCAATTGCACCAGACATTTTACGAATTGTGAAAGTTTCAGTTGTTCCAGTACCTCTTTTTTGTATTACTACACCTTTGAAGAACTGAGTTCTAGTTTTTTCACCCTCTTTAATTTCATAGTACACAGTAATTGTGTCTCCAGCTCCAAATTCTGGGAAATCTTTTTTTGTTACAAATTCGCTTTGTACGAAATCTACTAAATTAGCCATTGTTAATGATATAATTATTTGATTTAGAACAACATACACGTCTATCGCTAGAGGTTGGTCCAAATATGGGTGCAAATGTAAAAATTAATTATGAATTATTAATTACTAATTGTTAATAATTTATGACTTATTAACTTGAATTTTATTCTTCTAATAAATCGGGTCTTCTGTTTTTGGTGTGTTCGTAGGCTTTTTGTTCTCTCCACTCTTCAATTTTAGGGAAATTTCCGCTTAGTAGAATCTCTGGAACTTTCCAACCTTTATAATCTGCGGGACGCGTATAAATTGGAGGAGAAAGTAAATTGTCCTGAAAACTATCTGTTAATGCAGAAGTTTCATTACTTAAAACACCAGGAATTAAACGAATAATACTATCGCAAAGTATAGCCGCTCCAAGTTCACCACCAGAAAGAACATAGTCACCTATAGAAATTTCTCTAGTAATAAAATGGTCACGCACACGTTGATCTACTCCTTTGTAATGTCCGCAAAGTATAATTATGTTTTTTAATAATGACATTCCATTTGCCATATTCTGATTTAAAGTTTCGCCATCTGGAGTCATATAAATAATTTCATCATAATCGCGTTCATCTTTCAATTTGGCAATGCAATCATCTATAGGTTGGATATTCATAACCATTCCAGCACCACCACCAAATTGATAATCATCTACACTCTTTTGTTTGTTTGTAGTATAATCTCTTAAGTTGTGAAAATGTACTTCAACCAATCCTTTCTCAATAGCTCTCTTTAATATTGAAGCTTCAAACGGACTTTTTATAAGTTCAGGTAATACGGTAATAATATCAATACGCATTGGAATGTTTTTTGCAAAAGTACTTTAAAAGTTTAAAAGTGTAAAGTGCTTTATTATATTTTGAATCTGAAACTCACAATTACTTAATTCGTAATAAAAATCCGTATTCAAATTTTACAAAAAACCGTATTTACTTTTTTTCAAATGAACACTAGGTGGTTTTTACATAATAAATTTGTTTTAAATTTAGATATCATCCTCTATAGGTGTTTGTCGTTTTATGATTAACTTTAGACGTAAAAATGTACCAAATTAAAATATATTTTGTAATCTTTGAACTTAATAAAAAAATGTATAATGAGTAAGACTAAACTAACAGTTAATAGCAATGGTTCTTTGAAGATTGAAGGTGATTTTGAAATAGTAGATAGCCAAGGAAATACATACGGATTAGAAGGGAGAACTACTTTAGGTATTTGCCGTTGTGGAATGTCAGGCAATAAACCATTTTGCGATGGTTCGCATCGTAATAACTTTGATCATGAAGCAAAAGCATTTGATTTGCCTCCAATGAAAAAATTATAATGAACAATAATATTGCAAAAAAACTTTCAATTAATTGCAATTGAAGGTTTTTTGCTTTTGTATAATTATTTTTTGGTTTACACTCCAAACTGTCACAAATGATGATCTAAATGTTTCGATTGTAGATTCTTCCAGTCTGATTCACTTAATTTTTCCCAAAAAGGATGTGTTTTAATTTGAATTACTTGAAAACCTTTACCTAATTTTTGAACTTTTTGTGTTAACTCATTTTTGATAGTTTCAAATTCATAATGTTCTGTACGAATAAATTCTTTGGCTGTTGGGCTATTTTTCTTGAATTCAGGGGTGTTTAACCATTTGTTTTTCTTCATTCGACCTAATATTCTCATTGCGAAAGGAATTTTTAATGTTTCCGTTCCTAAATCTACTGCGATTGGAGAAACACAATGTGATAACATTTGGTTAACAGACATTTTACCCCAAACTGCTTTTGACTCTGAAGTTAAATTATTGTCTTGTCTAATCTTATTTTAAAGATTATAGAATGGATTAAATATACTAAAAAATGCATAATCAAAAAAGTTTCAATTATGCATTTAATAGAAGTAGTTCTTTGTAAACTATGGATTAGTAGACCAAAGTGAAGCATTTTTAAGCATTGCTCTTCTAGGTAATTGAAGACTAGTAACAATTAATTCTGCAAAATCTTCAGGTTGTAATACACTATCAACCGAATCTTTGTTTGCAATTCCTAATTCAATCGACATATCAGAAGCAATTGTACTTGGTGTTAAAGTACAAACTCTAATATTGTTTTTGCGTACTTCTTTCATTAGTGATTCAGACATTCCGATAACAGCAAACTTAGACGCAGAATAAGCAGAAGTATTTGGGTTTCCATTTAAGCCAGCTGTCGAAGAAACATTGATAATATCTCCTTGATTTTTTTCAATCAGGAAAGGAAGTACTTCTTTTGTAACATAATACATTCCCATAACATTGGTTTGAATGATTTCTGTCCATTGGTTTACTTCCATATCGTTAAAAGAACCAAAAGCCGCAATACCAGCATTGTTTACTAGAATGTCAACTGAGCCAAGAGATGTGATTATTTTTTTTATTCCGTTTTTAACTTCCTCATAGTTGCTAACATCGAAAACTGCATAGGTCGCATTTACGCCTAATGCTTTTAATTCATTTACAGTTTCAATTAATTTAGTCTCGTTTCTTCCGGTAATAGCAACATCAATTCCTTCTTTTGCAAAAGCAATTGCAGTTGCTTTTCCTAAACCTCTACTTCCTCCTGTTATGATTGCCTTTTTTCCGTTTAATTTTTCCATTGTAATTTGTTTTAGTGCTGCAAAAATAAGTATTTGGATGCAATCGAAATGATGTAGGTTCTTAAAGTTATGTGAATTTTCTGTAAATAAAGCGGTTTGTTGCTGATTGAGATGTGGTTTTATATCTTAAAATGTAATTTTTTTTCTGTAATAAAATCACTAATTTTGTGAGATATAATTTAAATTCAATAAAATGCAAGACGGAATTTACGCAAAGTTTAATACTTCTAAAGGAAGTATTTTAGTTAAGCTAACACATGATAAGACTCCAGGAACTGTTGGTAATTTTGTAGGACTAGCTGAAGGACAGTTAGAAAATTCAGTAAAATCAATGGGAACTCCATATTACAACGGATTAAAATTTCACCGTGTAATTCCTGATTTTATGATTCAAGGTGGTTGTCCACAAGGTACAGGTACAGGTGATGGTGGTTATAAATTTGATGATGAATTTCACCCAGAATTAAAGCATGATAAGCCAGGTGTTTTATCTATGGCAAATGCAGGACCTGGAACAAATGGAACACAATTTTTTATTACACATGTTCCAACTCCTTGGTTAGATGGGAAACATTCAGTTTTCGGACATGTAGTTGAAGGGCAAGAAGTTGTTGATGCAGTTGCTCAAGAAGATGCTTTAGAGTCAGTTGAAATTGTTAGGGTAGGAGACGAAGCTAAAAATTGGAATGCTATCGAAGCTTTCAGAACTTTTGAAGGATCTAGAGAGAAAAGATTAGCTGAACAAAAGAAAGAAGCTGAAGAAGCATTGGAAAAAATAGCAGCTGGTTTTCAAAAAACACAAAGCGGATTGCGTTACCAAATTATCCAAAAAGGAAGTGGTAAACAAGCTGAAAAAGGAAAAAAAGTATCAGTTCATTATCAAGGAGCTTTAGAGAATGGTCAAGTTTTTGACTCATCATATAAAAGAAAACAACCAATCGAATTTCAATTAGGAGTTGGTCAAGTAATTCAAGGTTGGGACGAAGGTATTGCATTGTTGAATGTTGGAGATAAAGCACGTTTTGTTATTCCTTCATTTTTAGGATATGGTTCTCAAGGAGCTGGAGGAGTAATTCCACCAGATGCAACTTTAGTTTTTGATGTTGAATTGATGGACGTAAAATAATACTATGTCTATATAGTAATACAAAGTTATACTACAATGAATCCCGAATTTTTTCGGGATTTTTTTATGGAAATAGTTTTTATGGTTTTGTTTAAGAAAATATATTTTAAAAATATTTTTTTTAGCTTGGAAAGGCTAATGGTTACTGGGTTTTTTATTTTTTAACAATTTTTTCACAATTTAATGTGGGGTTTTTCCGTAAAAATTGTTAAATTCGGGTGTTCGTTATTTGCAAATACAACAAAACAAAAACATTAAAATTAAAATCAACAAAAATGAAAAATCAAGAATTGAAAAAACCTTTTTTCGCAAATTTTTTAGAAAATCAATTAACTCAAGGAGAGTCTAATGAAGTACAAGGTGGAGCACTAACTTCAAAATTAAAGGATGGAGATCATACTTTAAAATTCCCTTCTGATAGTGATGATGATACTACAAATCCAATTTCAGATAATGTTCACACTATGAAATACCCATCAGATAATGATGAGTCAGGACCACTAGACGAAATCTAGAAATAATAGGGAGTAACGGTCTAACTGTTACTCCTTAATTTTTATTGTTTTTTTATAGAAAAAAATGAAAATAGATTTTCCTGAATTTAAATAGAAAACATGATTTTATGCATAAGCCATAGTAAAGATTATTATACAATTGATAGTGTAATAAAAAGATTAAAAGAATTAGGCGAAGATGTTTATAGATTAAATTCCGATAATTTTTCTGAAAAGTTATCATTTTCCTATCAAAATATAGCTGGAGAACCACTACTTGAAATTATAGATGGTGATATTCGTTTTACAGCTGATGATATAAAAGCAGTTTGGTATCGAAAAATATGGCCAATTGAGATACCTGAAAATTTAGATAAAGCGTATAGATCAATATATGTTCAAGAATATAGTGCTATGAGAAATATGTTTTTCGAATCTTTAAAAAATAAGGATTGGATAAATCTAATTGAAACAGATCATAGTATAGGAGAGAATAAATTCGAACAATTAAGAATAGCAAAACAATCTGGATTAGCTATTCCAGAAACTATTTTTACCAATAATGGAGCAACTGTTGAGCGTTTTTTTTATGACGTTTGTAAAAAAGAACTCATAGCAAAACTAAACGGATCATTGTCTAGAAGTATGAGCGGATCGGCTTCTTTTTTTCCTACAACCTTAGTAGAAGAAGATCAAATAGAAGAATTAAAGGCTACTTTGGCTTACTGCCCAATGATATTTCAAAGAAAAATAGAGAAAGAATATGAATTAAGAGTTATCTATATTGATGGAATATTCTATGCGGGGAAAATAAATGCAACATTATCTGAAACAGGAAAAACAGATTGGAGAGCAACAAAAGAAGGGAATGTTGGTTGGGCAATTTATGAATTACCTGAAAAAATCACCCATTCTATTACAAAAATGATGAATACAATGGGACTCGTTTTTGGAGCTATTGATGTTATTAAGCAAAAAGACGGTCAGTATGTTTTTTTAGAAGTAAACCCACAAGGAGAATGGGGAATGCTTCAACGCGATTTGGGATATCCTATAGGAGAAACAATTGCAAATAAGTTAGTAGAAAGAAAAAATAGAAAGAATAATATTTAATTTATTGAAATCACTTTTAACAATGAGTTTGTGTATTGAAAGTAAACCATTATAAGTCGATAACATAGATTAGTTATAACAAATAAAATTTAAACATATGAAAAAAGTATTGATTATAACCCATAGCAGGGATAATGAATGCATAACTGTTATTTCAGATAAAATTAAAGAAATGGGAGGACATCCTATTCGTTTTAATGTAGATGAATATCCTACGAAATATTCATTAAGTTCTTGTTATGAGGAAAAACAATGGAAAGTTTTCTTAGATTATGAAGGACATAGAGAAGCACTTCATGATATTGAGGCGTTATGGTATAGAAGGAGTCATCATTTAGCAGATGGATTAAAATCTGTATTATCAGGAGAATTTTTAAGTAGTGCTCATGGCGAAGTGCGTACAACATTATATGGAATGCTTGAAAGTTTGAATTGTTTTCAAATAGGGAAGTATAGTTCTTACAGAAGATTAGATAGTAAAGAAGAACAAATGAAAATTGCTTCATTTTTAGGAATGCTAATACCAGAAACCTGTATTACAAACAGTCCAGAAGAAGCAAAAAGATTTGTAAAAGCACATCCGAATGGAGCGATAGCAAAAATGCAAAGTTCTTTTGCGATTTATAAAGACGGAATTGAAAATGTTGTTTTTACGAATGTTATTAAAGAAGAAGATTTAGAATCTATAGATACATTGCAATATTGTCCAATGCAATTTCAAGAAAAGTTAGAAAAAGAGGTAGAGTTAAGGGTAACGGTTGTTGGAGATGAAATTTTTGCTTTTGCCGTAGATTCTCAAAAGTTATCAAATGCTAAAATCGATTGGAGAAGAGAAGGAACAACTCTGCTTAATGATTGGGTTCCTTATGAGTTGCCATTAGATGTTAAAAACAAAATACTTGAAATGATGGATGTTTATCAAATCAATTATGGAGCTATAGATATAATTGTTACACCAGAGAAAGATCATTATTTCTTAGAGATTAATTCGGCGGGAGAATTCTATTGGTTAGATAAATTAGTAGACGGTGCAATTACTACTCATATGGCAAAAGTTTTATTAGGACAAACATTTAGACGTTACAAACCAGTTTTAGAATACGCTACAGTTTAGTGATTTTGTAGCTTATAAAATAAAATGAAGAGAGTCTCGAATAAAAAATTTCGAGGCTTTTTTTGTTTTGAAAAAATAAGCATTTATTGTATCTTTATTAAAATGATGTTGCTATGGGCTATGGTGGTTTTGGGTTGCAAAAATGGATATATAAGCAAAAAGCGAGAAAGCCATTTACGCGTTCTAGAAATGGAGTAGCAGGGAACTCTGAGTTTTCGAATAATTTTAATGCTTCGTTTGGAGCTTATGAAAAGGATGAAGCTTTAGCGAATATTTCAAACAGAAGAAGGTTTGATTTATTGACATTGTTTGCTATAATAATTGCATTGGGTGGTTTAGGGTATTACTTTTCAATACGATTTAGTAACTATGAAGCTTTAAATAAGAAATCGCAATTAGAAAGTAAAGTTGCTTTTGAAAATAAGTCATATGAAATCTTAATCAATCAAGGAACAGCGTATTATAATGAAGGAGACTATTCTGAAGCTTCGAAAGAGCTAGAGTTGGCTTATGCTATTAAACAAACAAAACAATTGAAATACAAACTCCTTGTTTGTTATCAGGAACTGTGTAATGCTAAAAATAATGAATACTGCAGGAAGTATAAAGAATTTAAAGTAAGGTAGTAGTTATTGGTATTGTTTTTGATTTTGTATTTTTACAATTATATATCAAATCTATGAAAAACCTATATGCTTTTCTCTTTTTACTTTTCTCTTTCTTTTCTTTCAGCCAAATTCAACATTGCGGCTACGATTTTACTTCTTATGTAGTGGTTAATGCACATGAGAATGGAAAGTCTGAAAATCTGAAAAATTTAAAAATAACAGTAGTCAATCCAAATGAAACTGTTGTTATCAATATAAATAACATGTATAGTTGGAGTAATAGTAATCAACCACTTGTATTTCAACAAAACTATTTAATTAATAAAGAAGGAGAAAAAGAACGTTATTTCTTTCCCTACGCAAAAGATAATTATTTTATATCAGTAGCAAACACTTTTCCTGCTGAAAATTTCAGTATAAAAATTGAAGATCCATCTGGTGTTTTTAAACCACAAGTCATACCATTGCAAAGCTTCAATCTATACGTACTTTGCTCAAGTGAAAACGAAAAACAATCTAGACAATTCGGACCAAGAACAAATCGACCAATTGATGTTGTTTTGGAACGTAAATAATGTTATAATTTCTATTCTGTTTCTTTAAAAAAATATTATGCTCTTAAGATTGATTTATTCTCTTTTTTATTTTAAGCTTCCTGAAAGTTGGATTTTTTCTTTTATAAAAAAGAGAAAGTAATAATTTTGAGATCTATTCTCAAAAAAGGACATTACAAAAACAGAATGCAAATTGCTGAAAATTTGATGTTGCTAAGTGATGATTGTCAAAAAGAATTGATTGAAATACTCATTGATGAACCAATTGAGATTATTTTCAATAAAGCACTATTAACTATTGACGATTTGAATATTGCTGAAAGCTTGCAAACAAGAATACAAATAAGAAAGCAATATTGGTTTGCG
Source organism: Flavobacterium jumunjinense (assembly GCF_021650975.2). Classification (NCBI taxonomy): domain Bacteria; kingdom Pseudomonadati; phylum Bacteroidota; class Flavobacteriia; order Flavobacteriales; family Flavobacteriaceae; genus Flavobacterium; species Flavobacterium jumunjinense. Next base: position 326,165 of record NZ_CP091285.1, on the reverse strand, counting down.
CGCAAGATTGCAGAAAATAATCAAAGAAAAGTAACACAAGAGAATCTTAAAGGGGCTTAAAATTTTAAAAGAAAATTCGGTAACGGAGAGTCATTAAATGCGGTAAAAGAAATGCTTAAAAAGCCGATGAATAGTGGGAAATGGTTTTGATCTAACACTTTGCTTTTGTTGTAATTAAAGTTTTAATTATTTTTTATTGCAGTTCATTTTCAATTGTTTTGTAATAGTTTGATAATTCTTTTTTTATTCTCTGTACATTAGTTTTTGAGTTTTTAAAAGTTATAAATAAATAAAAATAACTAATTAATACAATTAATAGTATAGGCAGAAATGCTAATTCAAATAAAAGTAAAATACAAAGTAATGATAAAACAGATAAAATTAATGCGCTTAAAATAAACCTAAAGTATGAAATTCCTTGAATACTTGTTTTAATAAAGAGTATTTCGTTTTGAGAATTTAAATTTAATTTTATAATGCTTTCTGCTTTATATCGTTTGAACGGGAATGTCCTTTCTCTAAGTTCTATAAAACTTCTTGAAAAATTACCAACATATTTAATTTTTTCGGGTAAAAAATTATCTGCAATTAATGAAAATTTTGTTTTGAAACTTATGTCAGATATCTCTTTCATTTTTTCAATGAATTTTTCTCTTTCTATTTTGAGTTCTGTATTAAAAACCTCTTTTAGTTCGTGTTTCTTTAAAAAATCATCTAGAATCATAAAATAACTATCTATTTACTGAATACTATAACACTACTTCCACTTGATTCCACAACCAATACTCGGTTTTTGTACTTCATTCAAATGACGATTATAAATGACACTATCAATAGCATTTCTTAAATCGCTTCCGCTAACAGGAATACCATTCGAAGGACGAGAATCATCTAATTGTCCACGGTATATTAATTTATTCTGATTGTCAAATAAATAAAAATCGGGTGTACAAGCTGCGCTATAACTTTTTGCTGTGTTTTGAGTTTCATCAAATAGGTACGGAAAATCCATTTTGTTTTCTAATGCAAAATCAGCCATTTTTTCTGGATTATCTTGAGGGTATTTCACTATATCGTTACTAGAAATGGCAACAATTCCTAATCCTTGCACGCGATAATCATTTGCAATCATAACTATTTCGTCAATAACATGAATTACAAACGGACAATGGTTACAAATGAATATTACTAATGTGCCTTTGCTGCCTTTGCATTCTTCAAAATTAAATGTAGTATTGAAATTTGTAGCAGGTAATAAAAAATCAGGAGCTTTTGTTCCTAACGCTAACATGTTTGAAGCTGTTTGTGCCATAGTGAGTATGAAATTTAGAAAGGAAAGAAAAGACTTACCTCTAATTATTATACGTTGAAACTTGCTAATTTGTTACAAAATGTTTAGATTTAAATTGAAAATTGTAATAATATAAGATTCTTAGATGAAAACACTAAGAGAATGGTTTGAAGAGTATAGCGTAAGTCATCAAAATATGACAAATAAGAAGATACACTATGTTTGTGTTCCTTTAATTTTTTTCTCTGTTGTTGGAATGATTATGAGTATTCCAAGTAAGTTGCTTATTCCATTAGATAAAATTCATCCAATATTAGGGAATTGGGGATTTATAGCTATGATTTTGGTGTCATTGTTTTATTTTAAACTCTCTTTTTCAATGGGAATCAAAATGTTTATGTTTACTTTTATTTGTCTTGTTGTTAATTATTGGCTATCTTTATTATTGGCTGTTTTTTGGTTTTCGTTATCAGTATTTGTAATTGGATGGATTGGACAATTTTATGGACATAAGATAGAAGGTAAAAAGCCTTCATTTTTAAAAGATTTACAATTTTTATTAATTGGCCCAGCTTGGGTTATACATTCAGTTTTTAATGGGAAATAATACAATAACTTGGAATGATTTTGAAAAAGTAGACATTCGAGTAGGTACAATTTTAGAAGTAAATGATTTCCCTGAAGCTAGAAAGCCAGCGTTTCAATTGCAAATTGATTTTGGAGAAGAGATTGGAATTCGAAAATCATCAGCTCAAATTACAACGCATTATACTAAAGAGGAACTAAAAGGAAAGCAAATCATGGCTGTTGTTAATTTTCCTAGAAAACAAATTGGAAAATTTATGAGTGAATGTCTTGTCTTAGGTTTAGACGGACATGAAGGTGGAGTAGTATTGTTGTCTCCAGATATTCAGGTGAAAAACGGAATGAAAATGACATAAAAAAAACCTAGAATTGATTCTAGGTTTAATTTAATATTTTTTAACTTTCGATTAAATATCTTCAAAACTTACATTTGTAAAGCTTTCTGTTGAAGGAGTTGAATCATCAGAGTCAGTATAAGTTTCTTTTTTGAAATCTTTTTGATGTCTTTCAGATATCACTTCTTCACCTTTTTGAGATACTACAAAATCAGTCATTTCATCTAAAATTTCTTTAAAAGCTACAAAATCTTCTTTGTATAAGTAAATTTTATGCTTTTTAAAATGGTATGAACCATCTTCTTCTGTAAATTTTTTACTTTCAGTAATGGTTATGTAGTAATCATCAGCTTTTGTTGCTCTCACATCGAAGAAATATGTTCTTCTTCCAGCTCTTAATACTTTAGAAAAGATATCTTCTTTTTCTAACATTTCATTTTCTCTCATAATCCAACGGTCGATTTATTGTTTTATAGTTTCCCAAAAGTCTAAAAAAAAATCGTATAAAGCAATAGTTTATACGATTTCTTTTTCCGATAGCTGTTTAAAATAAAGGTCTTTGTAGTAACCATCTTCAACTACTAATTGATTATGAGTACCTTTTTGTATTATTTTACCGTCTTCTAGTATGATTATTTTATCTGCATTTTTAGCAGATGATATCCTATGACTCACAATAACAGTGGTTTTATTATCACAAAACGCCATTAAATTGTTAAGAATTTGTTCTTCGGTCTCAGTATCAACTGCACTCAAGCAGTCGTCTAGTAATAAAATAGGTGCATTCTTTATTAAAGCTCTTGCAATTGAAACACGTTGCTTTTGTCCACCAGATAAAGTAATTCCTCTTTCTCCAAGAATTGTTTCATATTGGTTCGTAAAATCAACAATATTGTGGTGAACAACTGCTTTTTTAGCGACTTCAATTACTTCTTCATCAGTTGCGTTTTCATTTCCAAACTTAATGTTGTTTTTAATAGTGTCAGAAAATAGAAATGCATCTTGCGGAACAACACCTACATTGTTTCTTAAATCATCTAAGTGTACTTTTTGAATTGGATTTTCATCGATTTTAATAACTCCAGAAGAAACATCATACAGTCTACTAATTAAAGAAAGTATTGTCGATTTTCCAGAGCCTGTTTTTCCAAGTATGGCAAGTGTTTCTCCAGGATTAACGGTGAAATTGATGTGCTTTAAAGCCTCAATATTCGTGTCTTCATAAGTGAAAGAAACATCTTTAAACTCAATTCTTCCAACAATTTCAGTATGCTCTTCTACCTGATTTGTTATTTCTGGTTGAATTAATAAAAATTCATTGATTCTTTTTTGTGAGGCTTCTGCTTCTTGAACAAGTGATGAAACCCAACCAAGTGATGCTACAGGCCAAGTTAGCATGTTAATGTAGAGGATAAATTGCGCAATAATACCAATATCAGGAATATCACCTTTGATATACATCATTCCCCCAACATAAATAACAACTAAATTACTTAAGCCTATTAAAAGAATCATTAAAGGCCCAAATAAAGAATGTGTTTTTGCTAAACTCATTGCTTTCTCATTACTGTCTTTAGTTAACTTTGAAAACTCTTCTGTTTTGTAATTTTCTATTGCGTAGGCTTTAATTACTCTAATTCCTGAGAACATTTCCTGAGTAAAAGAGGATAAAGTAGATAAATTTTGTTGAAAAAGACCACTTTTTTTATTAATTACAGTACTAATTTTGAAGATACCATACGATAATAAAGGTAAAGGAAGTAATGTGTATAATGTCAGTTTGGGTGAAATGTTATACATATAAATAATAACAACAGTGAAACGTATTATTGTGTTTAAGGAATACATAACTGCTGGACCAACATACATACGTACTTTTCCAACATCTTCACTAATACGACTCATTAAATCTCCAGTTCTGTTTTTCTTGTAGAAACTTTGAGTAAGTCTTTGATAGTGATTGAAAACTTCATTTTTTAAGTCGAATTCTACATATCGGGACATTACGATAATAGATTGACGCATTAAGAAGGTAAAAAAACCAGCTATAATTGTGGTTCCAATTATTAGAAGAATATTCTTATAAAGTGCTGAGGTTATGAGTTCAATGGTTAGATTCTTGTTTTGAGTAAGTTCTTTTATCGCACTTATTGAGTTCCCAATTAGTTCAGGAGTGAATAATGAGAAAATTTGTGCTGCAATAGTAAAAATAATTCCGAAAAAAAAACGGTATTTATATTTTGCAAAATATTTGTTTAAGTATTGTAATTCTTTCATTTAAAAATTCAAAGTTGTATTTTTTTTTATTAAAAAAGCAAAATTTTATGATTTTTTCAGAAATCTGTAATTGTTTTAAATGTAATAATTAATTATGAAATCTGTAAAAAAAAGATAAATTTTTCAATTATTTTATTTTTATTCGTAATATTGTGACTAATTATTGAATAATTTTCAACACAAAGTTATATGTCAACAGAACTATTACTAGCAAAAGAGCTACATAAAGTTGATCCCGTTTTTGGTCAAATCTCATTTGACGGACATGAGCAAGTTGTATTTTGCCATGACAAAGATACAGGATTAAAAGCAATTATTGGAATTCATAACACAGTTTTAGGGCCAGCTTTAGGTGGAACAAGAATGTGGAATTATTCTAACGAATGGGAAGCATTGAATGATGTTTTACGTTTGTCTAGAGGAATGTCTTTTAAATCTTCAATTTCTGGTTTAAACCTTGGAGGAGGTAAAGCTGTTATTATTGGGGATGCAAAAACGCAAAAAACTCCAGAATTAATGAGAAGATTTGGAGAGTTTGTAGATTCTTTATCAGGAAAATATATTACAGCAGAGGATGTTGGAATGGAAACGAAAGATATGGATACGGTTCGTGAAGTAACTAAATATGTAACTGGTATCTCTAAAGAAAAAGGAGGTTCAGGGAATCCTTCACCTATAACAGCTTATGGTGTTTATATGGGGCTAAAAGCTGCAGCTAAATACAAATTTGGTTCAGATAATTTAGATGGTAAAAAGGTTTTAGTACAAGGAATTGGTCATGTTGGTGAAGTTTTAGTACAACATTTAACAGAAAATGGAGCAATTGTTTCAATTTCTGATATTAACGAACAACGTCTTCATGATGTTGGTGCTAAATATGGAGCAAAAATTTATACAGGAGACGATTTGTATAGTGCAGACGTTGATATTTATGCTCCTTGTGCATTAGGTGCAACTATTAACGACAAAACTATTGGGCAAATTAAAGCAAAAATTATTGCTGGTGCAGCTAATAATCAATTAGCTAATGAAGTAGTTCATGGAAATATCTTAAAGGATAAAGGTATTTTATATGCTCCAGATTTCCTTATTAATGCAGGTGGTGTAATTAATGTCTATTCGGAATTAGCTAATTTGACAAAAGAACAAGTGATGGAGAAGACCGAAAATATTTATAATACATCTCTTGAGATTTTCGATTTTGCTAGTAAAAACAATATTACAACACATCAAGCGGCTATGTCTATTGCACAAAAGCGTATTGATGATAAAAAGAATGAGAATTCATAATAAAATTTTTATTTAGACTTTAAATTGTAAACAGTTATTATCTAAAATAAAAAAAAAATGTATTTTTGCAAAGCGAAAGATTTTCTTTCGCTTTCTTAATTTTTAAAAGTTCTTAAATTAGTATGTTAAATAGAAGACATATACGAGTGAAGGTGATGCAAGGTATCTATGCGATGCACCAACATCAAGGAGAAAATCTTGATAAAGAGGAAAAATTCTTGTTTCAAAGTATTGATAATATGCACGATTTGTATCTTTTGATATTGTCTGCATTGATAGAAATTCGTGAAAAAGAAGAAGAGTATTTAGAGTTAGCATCTAAAAAGCATTTAGCAACTAAAGAAGAACGAAATCCAAGCAAAAGATTTGTTGAAAACAAAGTATTGAATCTATTATTGCGTAGTGATTCATTAACTGAAGCAATAGACAAAAGATCTATAACGAATTGGAAACATAATGATGATATCATTTTATTTCTTTTAGAAGTTATTAAGGAAAGCGAACTATATAAAGAATATATGGATTTGCCTAAAGTAACTTTTAAAGATGATAAGAACTTTATTTCCGATTTATTTACAGAAGTGATTGCGCCAAATGAAAGACTGTATGACTATTTGGAAGAACATAAGTTAACTTGGTTAGACGATTTACCATCTGTAAACACATTAATCTTAAAACAATTAAAGCAATGTAATGAAAACGATGAAAGTTTTTTAATTACAAGATTGTATAAAGATCTGGATGATAAAGATTATGTGAAAAGTTTATTTAGAAAGACAATTCTAAACGAAACAGAACTTTCTAAAGAATATATTGATAAAACTCCAAATTGGGACACCGATAGAATTGCAGAAATAGATACAATTATCTTGAAAATGGCAATTTGTGAGTTGTTAAAATTTCCTTCAATTCCAACAAAAGTTACAATTAACGAATATTTAGAAATTGCAAAAGAATATTCTACCCCAAAAAGTAGTATTTTTATCAATGGAATTTTGGATAATTTAGTTAAAGAATTTGAAAAAGAAAACCGTTTGAATAAAGCGGGAAGAGGATTATTATAAACCCATTAATTATTTATAGTTATGTTAAAAAAAACGTTAACCCTAGTAACCTTGTCATTTTTATTTTCTGTTACATCTTGTAAAGATAATGCAACAATGAAAATTACTGATGCAGATATGGAAGCAGTTGAAGTTGCTACTAAAATAGCAGAAGAAAAAGCTGGTAAAATGCCAGTTGTAGAATTTGATAAAATAGATCACGATTTTGGAACAATAAACGCAGGTGATAAAGTTACGACCGAGTTTATAGTGAAAAACATTGGTGAAGGAGATTTAATAATCTCAGATGCAAAGGCAACTTGTGGTTGTACAGTGCCAGAATATCCAAAGCACCCTTTAAAATCTGGAGAATCTGCACCAATCAAGGTAACTTTTGACTCTACTGGAAAATCTGGAAATCAAAGTAAAACAGTTACGTTAACTACGAATACAGAAAAAGCAAGTGAAACATTTAATATTAGAGCAAATGTTTTAACAAAAGAAGGAATTCCTCCTTTCAAAAAATAAATAATAAAATTAAATTAGAAGAACATGACTTATCAGTTAGCCATACAAATATTGTTGATGATTGCAATATTTTATTTTTTAATGATTAGACCAAATCAACAAAGAGCAAAAAAAGAAAAAGAGTTTGAAGCAGGTTTAAAAGTAGGCGATAAAGTAATCACGAAATCTGGAATTCATGGTAAAATAGCAGAGCAATCTGATGCTACTGTGGTTGTTGAAACAATGGCAGGAAAAATTAAAATGGAAAAATCGGCTATTTCTTTAGAAATGAGTGCAAAACTTGTTGAGAAAGAGAAGAAGTAATTTTTTTAAATGTTTAAAAAATAGAATCCCCAACTTTCAAATTAATGTTAGTTGGGGATTTTTATAAAAATCAACCAAAATGTACGCTAATTAACGGTAAAACTTCTCACAGGAGTATATTTTGAGGTTCCTGTTGAAGCGCTCCATAAGCGTACTGTCCAATAATAAGTGTTTCCAGCAGTAGGTAAGTCTTGGGCTTGTGTATATTGATTAGGCCATGTATAATTTAATAAATTGGCTGTGTTATAATTAACGGGCACTATTGAAGTAGATCCAGATGCTGTTGTAAAACCATTATCTTCAGTCCAAGCAGAATTTACTTTAGATATTTGTAATCTACAAGAAGCACCACTTACTGAACTTGCCCAAGATAAATTCACAGGACTATTTACATTTGTAGCATTTGTTGGAGCAATAGGTTGCACTCCAAATTCTGTTGATACAGTTCTTACAGCCGAATATTTTGAAGTTCCTGTAGCCGCATCCCAACTTCTAATAGTATAATAATAAGTTTTTCCAGCTTTAGGACCTTCATAACTTCCTAATGCAGTTTCATTCCAATAATAATTATTAGTAGTAATACTCGCATTTACTATTACTGTTGCATTTGGGCTACTATTTGTAGTGAACCCATCAGTTTCATTCCAATCAGAATTAGATGTTGAAATTTGAATTCTAAAAGCTCCAGCGTTAACAGGAGAAGTATACGTAAAATTTATTGGTAAAGATAAATTTGTGGCTCCATTTGCAGGAGAAACCGGTATAGGAGTGTTAGCGGTTGCTGAAACACAATCTATAGGCCCAATAGGTGTAGATTGATTTGTTAAATATGAAACTGTTATTTGAGAACTATTATTTGTTCCTAGCCAAGCATGAGTTTCTGGAGTTAATCCACCTATAAAAGATTGCGATCTTGGTCCAGTTTCATAGCCTGCAACAACTACAACTTTTTTTCCATTAGCACTTAATAAAAATTTGGTATCTATTGCAGGTCTAGTTCCTGGTGACCACATCATTGTCATGAACCACATTTCTTTTTCAGGAGTTAAATATTGTGTTTGAATATTTCCTATCGATCCTTGTCCAATTGCTCCGGCTTCTGCAGGAGTCCATTCTCTTTGAAAACTCGAAGCGTATAACTGCGAATAGGTTTTGTTAGGGTCATAAGCCTTATATGAATTAAAAGATCTTTGTAAATGAGAATTTATATTTTCAGTTACTGTATTTGCAAATAATCTACTTCCAGGAAAGTTATCTTCTGTTGTTACATAATGACTTTCTTGTACGAATTTTCCAGTAGCTGGTAATTGAAGTGTTCTACTCCATGTGTTGCCAAACGAATGATTAACAGTGTAAGGAGAAGTATCACAAGAAGCTGAAGTTGGAGAACGATTGCTAGTATTGGTGTCTTTCTTGCTCACGTCAATAACCTTTTCATCATCATTTTGAGAACAAGATATTATAGAAAGCATTGCTAAGTATAAAAAAAAGTTTTTCATTATGTCTAAGTTTTTTATTGTTTTATTAATTTTTTAACCACACTATTCTTCTCATCAATGATCTTAATAAAATAGAAACCAGAAATTAAATTACTTGTGTTTATAGTCTCAATGATAGTAGGATTATTCTTGGTAGAGTGCGTGTTTAGTACTTCTTCTCCATTTATATTGAATATAGCAATTCTAATTTCGCCATTAAAAGCTTCATTTAGTTCAATATTTAAGTTCTCTTTGAACGGATTTGGACTAATTGTAACTACAGGTTGAACGAAGTTCTTTAATTGATTATTAATTACTAGCGATGTAACGTTACCTCTTGCTAGTTGTCTACTGTAATTGGTTACTGTAATTTGTTTTGTAGAAGTGCTATTCCATTGTATAGTAACGTTATTTGAATAAGGTGATTGATTAATGATTGAACCACCTATAACTTCCCAATCGTAATAAAACGAATTATTAGGAACAGAATACGTTTCGATACAATTAGAACAACCTAAATTGTTTCCTGAAATAGTAACGTTGTTTGGTTTTAAAAAATTATCATAAAAGTATTGGCTACCTTTTGGAGTTATATCTGGGTAAATAGAATTGCCATCCAAATGAACTGCATGTCCTCTATTAGAGTATGTGTATAAAGCATTAGTTAGGTTTACATTAGATGAACGTATGCTTAATGGTTTACTTCCATAAAGTGTTGGTAAATTAAAACCAGGTATCCAATTAAAATTTTTAAAAGGTTCTCCTGAATCATAAAGAATTATGTTGTCATCCGTACTATGGAAGTAAATAGCTTTAACATCGTTTGCATTTTCAATGTAATCAATTTCTCCAAGTGCTCCAGCAAAAGCCATAACTCCGTTTGCTTTTCCGTTTACAACGCTTCCGTTATTATAGGTTTTATTATCTCCAATGCTTTCTATACCTCCTAAATCAGGTCTTCCAAAATAATCTCTTGTAGATGCTGGTCTGTCTGACTCTTTGTCTAAATACACACTATGAAGCGAAAGTATAGCGCCCGAGCTCTGACCAGATATGTAAACCTGATCTGGGTCTATTCCATAAGTAGCTGCATTTTTTCTAAAAAAGCGTACTGCAGAACGACCATCCTGAAGTGCTCTGTAAACAGCTCTTCTTGATAATTCTTGGTCGGTTATATTCATTCCTAACCTGTATTCTATTGAAGCGGTTACAAAACCTCTTCTCGCAAATTCTTCACAAAGTTTAACCATTCCTTTATTAGATTTCTTACCATTTATAAATGCACCACCAAACGCAAAAATGATTACTGGTCTTTTTGTTAATGTGTCACCAGAAGGTCTGTAGATGTCCATTTTTAGTGTTACCTTTTTTTTTCCAAAGCTGTCTTCATTTGCAATATGGTTGCCAAAAAGATTTGTGGTTCTCACAGTTGGTATGTTAGTGCTGAAAATTATATTTTTAGTGATTTGTACATTTTGAGTAATGTTTTCAATATATCTGTTAGGGAGTTGTTGTGAATATGTGCTAATTGAGAGTGTTATTAGTAAACACTTTAGTAGGTGTTTTTTTATTTTTAATATTTTCATGTTTTATATTCTTACATTAATTTGTACTCATTTGGTTAATGACAGTTTTTTGAAAATCTTTATTGTTATTAAATAATTTTTTCATTTCATAGAACTTTATAGAATCCAAATTTATACTCTTTAAATAATTTTCAAATGACGTATCGTATTCTTTTTTGTCTAATTCCATTAGTTCTTTTAGAGTGTTCATTTCAGAAGTTTCACTATTTGTAAGCTCTAATTCTATTCCGTTTACTTGAGATTGTAAAATTTCGGATAAACGCTCTTCGGATATTTTAATTTTAAGCGCATTTTTTTTCATAGATGATACAAGATCAAATGGAGAATCTAGGCTTTGTTTGTAGGCTTTTAAGAATTGTCCTATTTCTGATTTAGAATATTCTTCATTGTTTTGAGCATGCATGTGAATGATAAAAAATAGGGATAGTATAAAAAAAGTTTTTTTCATTTTTTAATGTTATTAAATAATAACACCTGTAAGACATTTTTTCATTTATGTCTTACAGGTGTAGAAAATTATTTGTTACTTATTGATAGGTTCTGATTTAATATTTTTTCTCCATCATTTAATAAAAGAAAATAGTTCCCGTCTTTTAATTTAGAAATGTCTTCGTTGATGGTTGTGCTTCCTTTTTCTGTTTTGTATTTTTTAGTGAATACAGTGTTTCCAGAAATATCATAAATATTTACTTCTGCTTCTTCTGTGTTTGATTCAAACGAAATATTTAAAGTACCAGTACTAGGATTTGGGTACAAAAGGATGTCTGAAGTATTGAAAGTCATTTTAGAAGTAGTTCCATTAATAGTAAAACTTCTCACAGGAGTATATTTAGAGCTTCCAGTTGAAGGACTCCATAAACGTACTGTCCAATAATAAGTGTTTCCAGATGTAGGTAAATCTTGAGATTCAGTATATTGATTAGGCCAAGTATAGTTTAATAAATTAGCTGTGCTATAATTAACAGGGACAGATGTAGTGGGAGATGAGTCTGTTGTAAAACCATTATCTGCAGTCCAACCAGAATTTACTCTAGAAATTTGTAATCTACAAGAAGCGCCACTTACAGAACTTGCCCAAGAAATATTAGCAGGACTATTTACATTAGCAGCATTAGTAGGAGCAATAGGTTGTACACCAAATTCAGTTGAAACTGTTCTCACAGCCGAATATTTTGAAGTTCCTGTAGTTGCATCCCAACTTCTAATAGTATAATAATAAGTTTTTCCAGCTTTAGGGCCTTCATAACCACCTAGAGCAGTTTCATTCCAATAATAATTATTTGTAGTAATACTCGCATTTACTACTACTGTTGCATTAGGGCTACTATTTGTTGTAAAACCATTGGTTTCACTCCAACCAGAATTAGAAGTTGAGACTTGAATTCTAAAAGCTCCAGCATTTACAGGAGAAGTATATGTAAAGTTTATTGGTAAAGATAAATTTGTTGCTCCATTAGCAGGAGAAACGGGTACTGGTGTATTACTAGTTGGAGGTGGAGGAGTATTGTTATTCAACATATTCATCCATGTTGTCCAAGGAATAGTAAAAGGACAATCTGTACTAGTTCCTGGCATTTCTTTATGACCTCTTATTCCCGGTAAAGAACGAGTTTTTGGAATAGCATATTTATTACAATAATAACGTGCTAAATCTGTAGACGCTTCAAGCATAGTTGTATTGTTCCAATTTGATGGAGTTGAGACTGTAACATCATGTTCAGTACCTATAGAACGTTCGTTATTAGGTTTTCCAGTTGCTCCTGAATGCCAAGCTTTACTTGCTACTTTAACAGATTGATAAACTGTTCCGTCAACAGCAATAATAAAATGTGCACTTGCACCTGCATTACAATTTCTAAAATGAGATATTGCACCTGCAACTGTTCCAACTGCTATATAATGGTTTACCCATGTATCAATATCTCTTCCGCCTCTACTAGAAAAATTACAATTTGTGAATGCACCCACTGCAGAAGGATAATCAACTGTTCCCGTTGTAGCTCCTTTATTAGTAGTTTGTTTTAGTCTAGAATTATAATCTTTAATTAATCTATTGATATTATTGTCATTAAGTGGAGAAATTTCTGCAGTTTCTTTCCATAAAGTAATTGTGTTACGACCATTGTTCATTACTTTATAGTAGTCTATGGCTTGCATTTCTTTTGTAAATTCATCACTTAGACCAGTAACTTCTTTTACCGCTTCAAACCAAGAAATTAGATTTTTAGGGTCTTTGATGTCTTTTCCATATTCAGCTAATATTGCTGCTGTAGCCCTAATGTTTTGACGTGAATTTGTTTTTACGTCTTCAATATCAATTTTGATTAAACTTGCTGCTTTCGATAAAAGTTGATTAGATTCATTTTCAACTAGTCCCATTACTCCGTAAGCTCCATATTCAGACGGACCGTACATACAATAATTATTATATGTTTTAGCAATCGCTTCTAAAATAGGTAAAGGAACATTAAATTCATTTGCTGCTTCTTTTAATTGATTTTTAATTGTACCAACACTTGGATGTGGTGCATTTAAGAAATCTAGCATTTCAATAGTTTCCTCCTGGAGTGCTTTTTTGTTAGTTTGTCCTGTTAATACTTCTGTAAAATCTGCTTTCAAATAGATATCACCATTCTTGCTGGCTACTTTTTTGACAGGTAATTTCATGAGTCTTTCATAACTCTTGTTGTCTTGAGCGTTAATGCTCATTTGAAAGACTAGTGCGAATAAAATAATTAAGTGTTTTTTCATTTGTTTATTATTGTTTATTATTTATTGATAGGTTTTGATTTAATATTTTTTCTCCATCATTTAATAAAAGAAAATAGTTCCCGTCTTTTAATTTAGAAATGTCTTCGTTGATGGTTGTGCTTCCTTTTTCTGTTTTGTATTTTTTAGTGAATACAGTGTTTCCAGAAATATCATAAATATTTACTTCTGCTTCTTCTGTGTTTGATTCAAACGAAATATTTAAAGTACCAGTACTAGGATTTGGGTACAAAAGGATGTCTGAAGTATTGAAAGTCATTTTAGAAGTAGTTCCATTAATAGTAAAACTTCTCACAGGAGTATATTTAGAGCTTCCAGTTGAAGGACTCCATAAACGTACTGTCCAATAATAAGTGTTTCCAGATGTAGGTAAATCTTGAGATTCAGTATATTGATTAGGCCAAGTATAGTTTAATAAATTAGCTGTGCTATAATTAACAGGGACAGATGTAGTGGGAGATGAGTCTGTTGTAAAACCATTATCTGCAGTCCAACCAGAATTTACTCTAGAAATTTGTAATCTACAAGAAGCGCCACTTACAGAACTTGCCCAAGAAATATTAGCAGGACTATTTACATTAGCAGCATTAGTAGGAGCAATAGGTTGTACACCAAATTCAGTTGAAACTGTTCTCACAGCCGAATATTTTGAAGTTCCTGTAGTTGCATCCCAACTTCTAATAGTATAATAATAAGTTTTTCCAGCTTTAGGGCCTTCATAACCACCTAGAGCAGTTTCATTCCAATAATAATTATTTGTAGTAATACTCGCATTTACTACTACTGTTGCATTAGGGCTACTATTTGTTGTAAAACCATTGGTTTCACTCCAACCAGAATTAGAAGTTGAGACTTGAATTCTAAAAGCTCCAGCATTTACAGGAGAAGTATATGTAAAGTTTATTGGTAAAGATAAATTTGTTGCTCCATTTGCAGGAGAAACGGGTACTGGTGTGTTGCTTGGAGTTGGAGTAGACGTACTGTTATTTGATCTATATCTATTATCAACTCTTGGTTGTCCAATATCTTTAAAGCTCCCAATAGTTGATGCATTTCCTCCAGCAGCTCTCCATTCAAAGTGAATATGATCCCCTGTTGAACCTCCTGTTGTTCCTTCTTTTGCAATTATTTGCCCTTGAGAAACATTGTCTCCTTGGCTGACCAAAATAGAGGAGTTGTGTGCATAATAAGTTCTAGTACCATCACTATGTGTTATAATAACAAGTCTACCATAACCAGTAGATAAACTCCCACTAATACCAGCAAATGAGACAGTACCAGCAGCTGCAGCTCTAACATTGTCATTACTGTTTGTAGAAGTCGCAAAGTCAATAGCTGCATAACTATGTTGTCCGCCTGGGCTAAATATATTACAAACACCAACATTGTTGTTCAGTCCAGATGGTGCAGGAGTTCCGTGTCTAGAAACACATAATTCTTTATTGTAGTCCCATGGTAAATAATAATCAATATTTGATGCTTTTGCCTGATTCTGGTTTTTTGTTTTATTGGTTACATCATTTTTCCAACCATTAATAATGAAAGATTCGCCTTTATTCTGATTTACAACTTTGTGCTTTTGTGTTGCAATTTCATATTTGTAAACAATATCAGTGTTTCCATGCAGTATATTAATTTTTTTATCTAATGTTCCTACACAAAAAAGTGTTTCTCTGTCTTTAGAGAATAGTGGAGTTCGCATTAGTTTGAATGGTAGTTTAATCTCGTCTAATTTACCATTTTCAATGTTTAGTTTCCATATCCCTTCATGTTCTTCTGCGCTGTCTAAATAAAGTCCTTCTACATATATTTCATTTGGATTATTAGTCCAAGCTATAGGTTTGTAAACTAGTTGATTTCTGTTTTCATTTTTAATAGAAAATATACGTTCTATTTTTTCGTTAGAAGTGTTAATTTTATTTAGAATGTAGTTTCCTCCTATCTTTTGCCTTTCCATGTAAATCCATATTTTAGAATCGAAAGGACTCTGGATGCCTTGAAAGAAATCATATCCTGCACTTTCTTTAAGATTTGGTGAAATTTGATCTGCATAATAGGCTAATTGATCAATGTAAGTAACCTTTTGTGGGTTGGTTTCTAAGTTGAATTTGTTACTTTCTTCTTTTGTTAGTTTTTCTTCTTTACTGTTGTAATTAAGAAACCCTTGTTGACTGGAAATAACTAATTCTTGACAGTTTGCATTTAAAAATAGAAGGCATGCTCCTATTTTTAACAGTGTTTTTCTTTTTTTCATTTATTTGTTTTGTTTAAAAAATGACACAAAAAATTGAATATTGCTATTCGATATTTTGTGAATTATTAAAGCAAAGTTATTTAGTAATCAGTTGTTTATAAATGGGAAGGAGGAATAATTTATAAATTCTAATAGAATAATTTATAAATTATTCCTCCTTTATTTTTAAGCATAAAGTCAAGGAATGTTATTGATTTTAGGAGAGTTACATTACAAATTTAGGGAATGAATAAGAATTTTTTTTTAGTGTTATTTAGAGGAGTTTTCCTCTATGTTTTTTAGAAATTGAGTTGGAGAAACCCCAGTCTTTTTGTTAAAGGACTTTCTAAATGAAATTGCACTCTTAAAGCCAACACTTTCTGCAATAGCTTGGGTATTGTATTTTCGATAGGTTGGGTTTGTTATCATTTGATTTATAGAATAATTTATTTTTAAATCATTTGCATATTCACTAAATGTTTTTCCAAATCTTTTATTTACAACATAAGAAAGATAAGTTGTGTTGGTCTTTATCTTTTTTGCAACATATTGTTGTGTGAAATCTTGATTAAGAAATGTTTCTTTTGTTTCTAAAGAAAGTAACATTTCTACAATTTCATTTTCTTTTTCAATATCTAAATTTATGGAAGCATTAGATCTTTTTTCTTCCTTGCTATTTTGTATTTCGTCTAGTAATTGTTGGTTTTTTTGTTTTGTAGCATCAATTTCTAAAAGATATTTTTTAGCTCTATTTTTTACCTTTTCAATTTTTAATTTGTTTTTTCTTCTGAAAAATAAAATTATTGATATAATAAAAATTAAACCGCTAATGTAAATAATAACGGTTGCTATTTTTTCTTTTTTATACTCTTCATTTAAATCAAGCATTTCTTTTTGCAGTACTTGATTATTAAGTGTGTTGTTAACTTCTAATGTTTCTTTCATTTCTTTAGAAACCATTATCTCATAGTTATCCAAATACTTTTTAGAGAACTTTGTGGCTTGTTCTTTTTTTCCTAAGAAACTATAAATTTTTGCGAGATAATAATTAGAGAGAATATACTCTTCGGTTAGGTTTTCTTTACCAAGTTGATAGAGTGAATCTACTTTTGTAAAATAGATAAGAGCTTCTTTGTTTTTTTTGTAATAATAATTTAAATGACCAAGGTTACAAAGTAAAGTGTTGTAATCTGCAAGCATATTTAGCTCCAAAGAAATGGTTAATGCACTTTGATATGCATTTTTGGAATTTTTATAATCGTCTTTAATAAAGTAGATGTTACCAAGACTTGTTAGTGAGCGTAGTTTTAAAAGACTGTTATCTCTAGAGTAATGTAGTGCTTTTTGAGTATGATAAATTGCAGAATCTATTTTTTTTAGATCAGTCTTTTCTTGGAATTTATTTTCATAGCAATTACTTATGCTTAAATGAATGTTGCTAATGATTGAGTTTAACTCTTCTTTTGGGCAAACATTTAAGTTTTTGTTAATTAGGACTAAACTGTTTTGAAAAGTTGAAATAGCAACATCATAGTTTTTTATCTCTTTATTTATTAACCCAATATTTGCATTAAATTTCACTACCTGAATTATGTCTTCAACACTTTCAGACAGCATTTTACCTTCTTGGTACTTTTTTAAGGCAAGGTTTAAATTGTGTTTTCTCCATTCAATTAAACCGTCATAGTTTAGTAAATAAGCATTTAAGAATTTTTTTTCTTTTGAATTAGGGGTTTTTTCAAGGAAGGAATAAGCTTTTTTTAAAAACGTTCTAGCATTTAAAGAGTCGTTTTTTAATTGAAAAATATAAGCTTTTAATCCATTTGAAAAAGATTTATGAATAGTATTAGAAGATTTTTCTATTTTATTGGCATAATATAATGAACTGTCAATATCAATATATAAGCAGCTGCGAGCTTTATCTTGAAGTTTTAAATATTCGTTATTATTTAAGGTTATTGTTTGGGCGTAGGTTAATAGGTTGAAATAAAGTAAAATTAATAATGTTACTATCCTCATACACATGTTTTTGTAAGCGGCTAAATTAATGATTTAATATTAAATTATTTTTTAAAGTTTACTTATATTTATCATTTAATCCTATATTTTTCATAATCATGGGTTTGATTTTTTCTAACCGAGAAAGTTTTGTTTTTTCTTGTTTCGCGGTTTCAATATACTCAATAAGTTCTCTTTTTTTGTGTGGTGTGAATAAATGAAAGGCATTCTTTAGTGCTGTTTTTTTTAAAATTCCTCATCAAGTAATAAAGAATTAATAACTTTTTTTGTGAAGCAATAACAAGGATTTTTTTCATTTTTGAAAATTTATCAATTTCATTTTAAATAGTTACTCTAGTTATCTTTCTTCTTTACAATTTAATAGATATATAAAATCATTTTATTTGTGTACGTGCTTTTTTTTACTACCTTATCATCGAAATAAAATAATTTAAATTAGGTATGAAGATAGCCATTTTATCGAGAAACGGTAACTTGTATTCAACAAAAAGATTGGTAGAAGCAGGAACAAAATTAGGGCATGAGATGCATGTAATTGATCACTTGAAATGTGATTTAGTTATTGAGAAAAAACAACCTTCAATTGTTTATAAAAATAATAGATTAGAAGGTTTTGATGCTATTATTCCTCGAATTGGTGCTTCAGTAACATTTTATGGAACGGCTGTTGTTCGTCAGTTTGAAATGATGAAATTATTTACCGCTGTAGAATCTCAGGCTTTAGTTCGCTCAAGAGATAAACTAAGAAGTTTACAAATTTTATCTCGTGCAGGCTTAGGTTTGCCTAAAACAGTTTTTACAAACGATACTAAGAATGTTGAAGCTGTTATTAGTGAAGTGGGTGGTGCTCCATTAATAATTAAATTATTAGAAGGCACTCAAGGTTTGGGTGTTGTTCTAGCAGAAAATGATAAAGCTGCAGAATCTGTATTAGAAGCTTTTCATGGTTTGCAAGCAAGAGTAATTGTTCAAGAATTTATTAAGGAAGCAAAAGGTGCAGATATTAGAGCATTTATTGTAGATGGTCAAGTTGTTGGAGCAATGAAACGCCAAGCAAAAGAAGGAGAATTTCGTTCCAATTTGCATAGAGGTGGAACTGCTGAACTAATTGAGTTAACAGATGAAGAAGAAATTGCTGCTTTAAAAGCGGCAAAAGCAATGGGGCTTGGTGTAGCTGGTGTAGATATGCTTCAGTCTGCAAGAGGACCTCTTATTCTTGAAGTGAATTCTTCTCCTGGTTTGGAAGGGATTGAAAGAGCAACGGGTAGAGATATTGCAAGAGACATCATAAAATATATTGCAAGAAATGTATAAAGAGATTAAAATTTTAGGTAAAGAGATTTTACCTGGTGATTCTTTAACTCTTAAAATGGATATTGCTCGATTGTATACACAATCAAAACTAGAAGTGCCAATAATTATAAATAGAGCAAAGGAAGATGGTACTTGTTTATTGATGTTGGCAGGAATACACGGTGATGAGGTGAATGGTGTCGAAATTGTACGTCAAATTGTTTCTAAAGGATATCATATACCTAAAAAAGGAACAATTATATGTGTACCTGTTTTGAATGTTTTCGGTTTTATTAATAAAACAAGAGAATTTCCAGACGGAAGAGATTTAAATAGAATGTTTCCAGGTTCAAAAACGGGTGCCTTAGCAAGTAGGTTCGCAAATGACTTCATGAATCAAGTAGCTTTTAATGCTGATTATTGTTTGGATTTTCATACAGGAGGAAATATGAGATTTAATTATGCACATGTACGTTTGCAAAACTCTGATGATGAGTTAACAGAATTGGCAAAAGTGTTTGGTACTAAATTTATGATGTATGCAAAGCAAAGAGAAAGTTCTTTTAGACATGCTATGTCTAAATTGAATAAAAAAGTTATTCTTTTTGAAGGAGGAAAGTCATTAAGTTTAGATCGAAATGTTACTCGATATGGTATTGATGGAGCACTGAGAGTAATGAAATATTTAGGGCTAAACGATTTTACTGAAAACTTAGTGGATAAAAATCCAGATACTATTGTGATTAAAGATTCTAAATGGATTCGTGCAGATCAATCTGGAATGTATCGTTCTTTTATAAAAGTAGGAGAGCGAGTAGAGATTGGAGATGTGCTAGGAAGTGTTTCAGATCCATTCGGGTTTTCTGAAAAGAAAATTAAAAGTAAATATTCAGGTTACATTATAAATAATAACCATTTGCCTATGGTAAATCAAGGTGATGCTTTGATTAATATAGGATTATGTAAATGAAAAAAAAGGGATTCATTCGAATCCCTTTTTTTATGTTTTATTGTTTAGCGGTTAACTCTGCAATCTTCACAATTACTTCTGTAGCTTTTACCATGCTTTCTACAGGAACGTATTCATACTTTCCGTGAAAATTATGTCCACCTGCAAAAATATTTGGACAAGGAAGTCCTTTGTAAGACAATTGAGAACCATCTGTTCCACCACGAATTGGTTTAATTAATGGAGTAATTCCTAATTCAATCATTGCTTTTTCAGCTATTTCAACAATATGATACAAAGGTTCAACTTTCTCACGCATATTGTAATATTGATCTTTTACTTCAGCAATACAAATGTCTTCGCCAAATTGTTTTGCATATTGTGTGTTTATTTGATTTGCAATAATTTGAATTAATTCTTTTCTCGCTTCAAAAATTTCTTTATCATGATCACGAATTATTAATTCTAAAACGGTTTCTTCAATAGTACCGTTTATATGATGTACGTGGAAAAAGCCTTCATAATCAGTTGTTTTTTCTGGAACTTCATTTGCAGGAAGTGCAGCAATGAATTGGTTGGCTAAAAGCATAGAGTTGATCATTTTTCCTTTAGCATATCCAGGATGTACACTTTTACCTTTAAAAGTTATTTTAGCACCCGCAGCATTAAAATTTTCATATTCTAATTCTCCAATTTGACTTCCGTCCATGGTATAAGCCCATTCGCAACCAAATTTTTCAACATCAAATTTGTGTGCTCCACGACCAATTTCCTCATCAGGTGTAAAACCAACTTTAATTTCTCCATGTTTAATTTCTGGATGCTGAATTAAATATTCCATTGCGCTAACAATTTCAGTAATACCAGCTTTATCATCTGCTCCTAATAGTGTTGTTCCATCTGTTGTAATAAGTGTTTGACCTTTATACAGCAATAAATCTTCAAAATAATTAGGTGATAAAATGATGTTTTGTTCCGCGTTTAAAACGATATCTTTTCCATCGTAACTTTTAACGATTTGAGGCTTTATATTTGCTCCTGTAAAATCGGGAGTCGTATCAAAGTGAGAAACGAAACCAATTGTTGGTACTTCATGGTCAACATTACTAGGTAAAGTAGCCATAATATATGCATTTTCATCAATGGTAACGTTTTGCATTCCAATGGCTTTCAATTCGTCTACCAACTTGTTTGCCAAATCCCATTGTTTAGCTGTACTTGGTGTTGTGTCAGAATTAGGATCTGATTCTGTATCTATAATTACATAGCTTATAAAGCGATCTATGATATTTTGCATTTTGTTCTGTATTTAGTTTGCAAATATACTATTTATTTGAATTTTATATTTGCGATTATTTATTTAATCGATTAGGCCAGCACGTTTTAATAATGCTTCTGGTTTTGGTTCTTGACCTCTGAATTTTTTATATAATGTCATTGGATGTTCTGTTCCTCCTTTAGATAAAACATTTTCTTTGAATTTAGTAGCAACCTCTTTGTTGAAGATTCCTTTTTCTTGGAAATAGGCAAAGGCATCTGCATCTAAAACTTCCGCCCATTTGTAACTATAATATCCCGAAGAGTAGCCACCTTGAAAAATATGAGAAAAAGAAGTACTCATGCAATTTTCAGCTATATCTGGATATAGTTTTGTGTTGTTAAAAGCAGCTTCTTCAAAAGCTTTTACATCTTCAATTGTTTGTGTTTTTCCATGATACGCCATATCTAATAAACCAAAACTCAATTGACGCATCGTTGCAATACCTTCTAGGAAACTAGCGCTTTCTTTTATTTTTTCTACATATTCTTGAGGAATAATTTCTCCAGTTTCATAATGTTTGGCAAACAAAGCTAATGCTTCGGGTTCATAGCACCAGTTTTCCATTACCTGACTTGGAAGCTCTACAAAATCCCAATATACAGATGTTCCAGATAAACTTGAATAAGTAGTGTTTGCTAAAATTCCGTGAAGGCCATGTCCAAATTCATGAAATAGCGTTGTTACTTCGTTGAAAGTAAGTAATGAGGGTTTTGTAGAAGTAGGAGGTGTGAAATTGCACACATTCGAGATATGTGGTCTTTCATTTATTCCATCTTTAATATATTGTGATTTATAGGAAGTCATCCAAGCACCATTTCGTTTTCCTTTTCTAGGAAAAAAATCAGCATAGAAAAGAGCTACAAAATTATCTTCAGAATCTACTACTTCAAAAGTTTGAACATCTTCGTGATATTTATCAATATCAAAAACTTCCTTAAATCTAAGTCCGAATAATTTTTCAGCAATTGTAAAAGCTCCATTTAGAACATTTTCAAGCTTGAAATAAGGTTTTAGTTTTTCGTCATCAAGACTAAATAATTTTTGCTTTAATTTTTCAGAATAATAAGAACCGTCCCATTTTTCTAATTGATCAATACCATCTATTTCTTTAGCAAAATCTGTTAATTGTTTGAATTCCTTTTCTGCTGCCGGTTTTGCTTTAGAAAGTAAGTCATTTAAAAATGAAATAACTTTTTCAGGATTTTGAGCCATTCTTTCTTCTAAAACAAAATGTGCATGAGAATCATAGCCTAATAAGTTAGCTCTCTCATGACGATATTTTACAATGTTTTTGATGTTTTCTTGATTATCAAACTCATTGTTCTGAAAAGCTTTCTTTCCAGCTGCGATGCTTAATTCTTTTCTTAATTCTCTATCGTCAAGATAGGTTACAAAAGGAATATAGCTAGGATAGTCAAGTGTAAAAATCCAACCGTCTAATTCTTTTGATTTTGCTAAACCAGCAGCAGCTTCTTTTGCACCTTCTGGTAAGCCTTTAAGTTTAGATTCGTCTGTAATATGTAGTTGATAATTATTAGTTTCTGCTAATACGTTTTCCCCAAAAGTTAGCTTTAATTTCGCTAATTTAGTGTCAATATCTCTAAGTTTTGTTTTTTGTTTATCGTTTAACAAAGCCCCGTTTCGGACAAAGCCTTTGTATTTCTTGTCTAAAAGCGTATCTTGTTCTGTACTTAACTCTAGCTCTTCTTTATTGTCATAAATCGCTTTTATTCTTTTAAAAAGGTCTTCGTTCAATGTAATATCATTACTGAACTCTGTTAATAGTGGAGAAACTTCTTGTGCAATTTTTTGTAATTCATCAGAAGTTTCAGCTGAATTTAAATTAAAAAAAATACTAGAAACACGATCCAATTGATTACCAGCAAAATCTAAGGCTTCAATGGTGTTTTTGAATGTTGGTGTTTCTTTATTCTCTATAATTTGATTTATTTCGCTTTTTGCTTCTTTAATGAGTTGAAGAAAAGCTTCTTTATAATCCTTGTTTTCTATTTTAGAGAAAGGTGCTGTGTTATATTTTGTATTGAATTTTCTAGTTAAAACTGACATTTTTATTTTTTTTTATTTTTTTTACTAAAATAGTGCGCTTTGGAAACCCTTGATTTTACTGGGCTCATTCATTTTTTTTGAAAAAATGTTATTTTTTACCGATAAAGTGCTTGTTTTGTTCGGTAAAAAGCATATATTTGTATCAGATTAGATGTCGAAAAATAGACGCCTTTTTGTCCCAAATCAGAATTTTTTTATAGTTGTCACTTAAATGTGAATAGATTTTTATCCCGATGTGCTAGCATCGGGATTTTTATTGTAAATTCTCTGATGCTTTTAAAACGGCTTGTTTTAAACTCTCTTTATACGCTATAATTCGATCTAAAACAACTTTGTCGCTGCTACCAATAATTTGTGCAGCTAAAATACCTGCATTTTTTGCTCCATTTAATGCTACAGTAGCCACAGGAACACCACCAGGCATTTGAAGAATAGATAAAACAGAGTCCCAACCATCTATTGAATTACTTGATTTTACAGGAACACCAATTATAGGGAGTGGAGACATGGATGCGACCATTCCTGGTAAATGAGCTGCTCCACCAGCACCAGCAATTATTACAGCAATTCCTCGTTTATGCGCGTTTTGGCTAAAATCGAATAATTTTTCGGGAGTTCTATGCGCGGATACGATATCTACTTCGGTTTCTATATTGAATTCTTTTAATATGTTAATGGCTTCTTGCATTACTGGCATGTCAGAAATACTTCCCATTATAATAGCTACTTTACTCATTTGTATTGGTTTTGTGTTGTTGTTATTGAATTTCAGGAATCATTTCCCAAATAGGAATTTTGAATTCTTCTTGAATGGCTCTTAGGTATTTTATTGACTCTATTTCTTTACTAACTTTTTCTTCAAAATAAGTTTTGGAATCCATGTTTTTTTCGTTGATTCTATCTTTTCTTCTCTCAATGAATTTTTTTCTATTTTTCACAAAAATTTCATCGTTCAAATTTAATAAATCTATTAAATTTTTGGTTTCAATATCTTCTGGTTCGTGTAAAAAGTAACCGTCAGAATAAATTAATCTTTCTTCGAATTTTTCATCTGTAGGATGTAAAATAGGTTCAATCCAATTTGTTCTTTTGAGGTTGTTGGGTTTGTGTTTTACCATAAACCAATTTTGATAGGAATCTTCTACTTTGTATTTTAGATTAGGATTGAAATGTTCAATGTCAACAGCATCATTATTACCTATATATTCTTCGGTATAAGCACAAAAGTTTTTTTGTTCTTGTAAAAGAATTGAAGCTAACTTTTTGTTGTTACCTTTTTTATAAATAATTTTATCTTCTATTATTTTAGAATTAGGATTTTTAATTATTCTCTTCATGCTTTAAAAATTATATTCTTCTCCTAATTTTTCAAGTTTTTCTACAATTTCTCTTTTCTTGTTTTCATCTTTTTCAAAAAACACTTTTTGTTTTAATTCTTTATATTCATTGTGTTTTTCTTGTCCATATTTGTTAATGTAGTTAATACCAAAATCATTATAAAGCATGTCATTTGGATCATCTCCAATAGGTGAAGTTCCTCTTCTAACCGCAACTTTACCTTCTTTGTTAAAATATAATATAAAACGTTCTTCTGGTTCAAAAGAAGCAGCAACAAAAGGAGAATGTGTGGCTACAATGAATTGTGCTTCTGGAGCTAAATTTTGATAATAGTCCATTAAATCCATTTGCATATCTGGATATAAAGAACGTTCGGGTTCGTCTATTAGAATAATGGAATCTTTGGTATCGAGTTTAAATAAAGGTAAAAACGATAATAATAACCCCTTTGTTCCTGTACTGGTGTTTTGGATAGGAATTATTTCTTCATTTCTTTTATTAGCAATAGGAATAACATATTCTGTATTGACTAAATCTACTTCTAAATGTAATTTTTCTAAAATCGGATTAAATTTTTTGGCAAACTTTTCCAATTCATTAGGATTATCTTTTTGCCATTTCTCAAATTCTGAACTTAATTTTTCTGGATTTGAAAGTAATCCTTCATGTAGAAGTTCAGACATCTTTTGAGTAAATTTTTTACGATAATTTAGAATATCTTGAGTTGTAAAAAGCCAGATTCTTGGGTCAGCATTTTCATTGAAAATAAATTCTCTATTATGAGTATATTTGAAATAATGAGAAAGATCACTCAATTGTTCATTGTGTTTTTCAATTAAATCTATGGGGTTTTTGTAAAAAAAGTCTAAGTTGTTTTCAGAGATTAAATTTGTTTTAAAGTAGAAAAGGCGTTTTTTATCTTCTAATGGGAGAAGCTCACCAGACATTCCACCTATGAATTTGTTTTGATAAGTCTTGTTATTGTATTTTAATTCCTTATCATTTAATTCCATGAAATTATTCTCCCAATTAAATTTTATATTACCAAAAAATGATTTTTTTTCTCCAGGTTCATCGTGGTAAAAATTTTTACTAACAAATAAATTATTAATAAAGGAAAATTGACTATTTATCAACTCCAACAACCCAGTCTTTCCAGTAGCACTTTGACCAATAAAACATATTTTATCAAGCGGTTGTCCTTTTCGCTCACCACTTTGATATGTGAAATCGAAAGTTAGATTTTCTAAATGTCTAAATTGTTCTATATGTAACTTCGAAATTTTCATGTTTTATTTTTTTATCAAATTTAAGTAAAAAAGAATAACTAAAATATAGATGCTGAAACAAGTCCAGCATGACAATCTGCTAACTGAGACTAAATCCAGAACACTATCTAAAAAAATATATTTTCTACTGATAACTAATCACTCTAATACTATTTTTTACTTCTTGTGCAATTTGCCTCGCTATAGTCATGTCTTCATTTACAATAGTAACATGTCCCATTTTTCTAAAAGGACGTGTTTCTCTTTTGCCATAAATATGAGGTGTAACACCGTCAATTGCCATAATTTGCCCAATGTTTTCGTAATAAACTGGACCTTCATAACCTTCTTCTCCAACTAAGTTAACCATAATTCCTGCTACTTTACTGTCTGTACTACCTAAAGGAAGGTTTAAAATGGCTCTTAAATGATTTTCAAATTGAGAAGTATAACTAGCTTCAATAGAATAATGACCCGAATTGTGTGGTCTAGGAGCAACTTCATTAACTAAGATTTCATCGTCTTCTGTCTGAAACATTTCAACTGCTAATAGACCAACATGGTTGAAGGTTTCTGAAACTTTCAAGGCAATTTCTTGTGCTTTTTGAGCCACACTTTCGTTAATTCTAGCTGGGCAAATAACATATTCCACCTGATTGGCTTCTGGATGAAACTCCATTTCAACTACAGGATAGGTTTTAATTTCGCCAGAAAAACTTCTTGCTACTATAACGGCTAATTCATTTTTGAAAGGAATTAGTTCTTCAGCGATACATTCAACGTCTGGAAGTTTCATTAAATCAATGGCAGAACGACATATTTTTACACCATTTCCATCATAGCCAAATTCGGCACTTTTCCATACAAAAGGAAAGTCTAATTCGTCTTTAGAAATACTGTTTCTTAAATCGTCTAAACCAACAAAACGTAAATGTTTAGAAGTAGGAATGCCATTTTGAATATATAAATCTTTCTGTTTTCCTTTGTTTTGGATTAATCGTAATGTTTTAGGTGACGGAAAAATAGGTAAGCCTTCTTCTTCTAATTTGTCTAAAGCATCTAGATTTACATTTTCAATTTCGATAGTTAAAAGGTGCACCATTTTTCCAAATTGATACACGGTGTCAAAATCCATCAAACTGCCCTTGTAGAAATTATTACATCCAAAACGAGAAGGAGCTTCTTCATTTGGGTCTAAAACCAAAGTTTGAATGTCGAATTTACGAGTTTCAGTTAATAGCATTTTACCTAGTTGACCACCACCAAGTATACCTAGTTTAAAATCGGACGAGAAATAATTCATTGTGTTATGTATAAACTTGTTTCAAGCATATAGAATAGAATGTCTTGAAAATCAAGTTGGTTAGTTGTTAGTGCTGCAAAGATACTTAGACAATTGATAATTAACAATTGATAATTAATTTAAATCCTCGGTTTATTTTAATCTTTTCAAAAGTTCTCGAGCAGCAGCTTTGTACGCAGCCGAATGAAAACTGTAATCTTGATTTAAAATTACCTTCAATTCTTCTTTAATCCAAAGATGTTTTTTACTGAAATTATAAAGAGCCCTCATCGCATATGCTTTTGTAGCTACTTTTTCCTCTTGTATGAGCCAATCCAAACAAGTTTCGATAATTTGCTGTTCTTGTTTTTTAGACAAATCAAATTGTTTTGATTTTGTAATAAAGAGGCAAATTTTAGAAACAGGTCTTTTGGCAGAATCATGTTTGTATTTTGATATTTTTTCACAAAAAAGATCCAAATAAGGAATAAGTAACGAAATGTCTTTTTCTAATACCAGCTCCAAGCTCCAACATGCTTTAAAATGATTTTTATCTTTTATGTTAAAAGCAAATTCAAAAAGTTCTTTTAGGTTTTCTGTATTCTCCATAGCAAGTTCACAGTTTAAATCTCTGTTTTGTCTATGTGCTGTGCTGTTTTCTATTTGTAAATAAAAAGAAGATTTCATCTGGGGTTTTTATGGTTTGGATGAATTAATCTTTTCTTGTTTAAGCTAA
The DNA here is from genome assembly GCF_021650975.2 of Flavobacterium jumunjinense. Taxonomy (NCBI): domain Bacteria; kingdom Pseudomonadati; phylum Bacteroidota; class Flavobacteriia; order Flavobacteriales; family Flavobacteriaceae; genus Flavobacterium; species Flavobacterium jumunjinense. Next base: position 298,174 of record NZ_CP091285.1, on the reverse strand, counting down.
TTCAAACTGTTTGAAAGTATTTCTGATGCTAAAAATAATAAAAAATGAAAAAAATATGGCTACTTAATACTGTAATACTTTATACTTTATTAAATTTGTTGTTTATTTTTAAAATCAAACCTAGTGATTCAACTACACGACAAAACTTTCGAAGCTTTCATTCCTGAACAAGAAATAAATTTTGCAATACAAAACGTAGCAAAACAAATAGAAGACGATTTTTATGATGAAGTTCCTGTATTTATAGGAGTTTTAAATGGTGCTTTTATGTTCTTGTCTGATTTAATGAAACATTATTCACGTCCCTGCGAAGTGAGTTTTATTAAAATGGCATCCTATGAAGGAACAGCATCAACAAACGATGTAAAACAATTGATTGGTTTAAATCAAGACCTAGAAGGAAGAAGCGTTGTTATAGTAGAAGATATAGTCGATACTGGAAACACAGTAGAAGAATTAAAAAAGATTTTCAAAGCACAAGGCGTAAAGCATTTCAGGATTGCAACATTGTTTTTTAAACCACAAGCCTATACAAAAGACATTAAAATTGATTACATAGGGATTCGAATTCCAAATAAATTTATTGTTGGATTTGGATTAGATTATGACGGATTAGGAAGGAATTTAAAAGAAGTTTATCAACTATCAAACACACACAACAAAATGATTAACATCGTATTATTTGGAAAGCCAGGAGCAGGAAAAGGTACGCAAGCAGAAGTTTTAAAACAAAAATATAATCTTGTTCATTTATCTACAGGAGATATTTTTAGATTTAATATAAAAAATGAAACAGAATTAGGGAAATTAGCTAAAACCTATATAGATAAAGGAGATTTAGTACCTGATGAAGTAACTATAAAAATGCTTCAAGACGAAGTGGAAAAAAATCCAGAAGCAAAAGGTTTCTTGTTTGATGGTTTTCCTAGGACAATTACACAAGCTGGTGCTCTTGATACTTTTTTACATTCTAAAAATTGGGAGGTTACTGCAACAGTAGCATTAGAAGCAGACGATGAAATCTTGGTACAACGTTTATTGGAAAGAGGGAAAACTTCTGGAAGAGTAGATGACCAAGATGTTGATAAAATTAGAAATCGTTATGATGAGTACAATCAAAAGACGGCTCCATTAATGGACTACTACAAAAAACAAGATAAGTTTAAAGCAGTAGATGGAATTGGTGGGATTGATGAAATATCAGAAAGGTTATTTACAGTAGTAGATAGTTTATAAAAACTATTTCAGCTACATATTATAAGGTGATTTTAACAAAATTATCTGTCATAAAAAAAGGAGTTTCTTTTGAGTTACTCCTTTTTTTATGGCTTGTCCTTGCGGTTTGTTATAGTGTTTTTTGTTGTAAATGAAGATAATTGAACTTGTAAGCTTTGAAGTAATCTTGGCTACAATTAAAAGTATGGGTAAATTCAATTATATATTATACCTTTGCAAAAAATAAATAGTATAAATAAGTTACAAGTTTCAAACTTCTAATTTTAAGATGACTGAGGGTTTGAAATTAAAAGGCGGACAATTATTGGTTGTCGAGTATTTTTTAAATTTTGTAGTTTCAAAAAAATAATAATATGACAGAAGGTAACTTCGTAGATTACGTAAAAATATATATTGCTTCTGGAAAAGGAGGAAAAGGTTCTACTCATTTACATAGAGAAAAATTTATTGAAAAAGGTGGGCCAGATGGAGGAGATGGAGGACGTGGAGGACATGTTATTTTAGTAGGAAACAAAAACCTTTGGACACTTTATCATCTAAAATATACAAAACACGTTAAAGCGGGTCATGGTGGTGATGGAGGTAGTTCTAGAAGTACAGGGTCTGATGGAGAAGATAAGATAATTGAAGTGCCATTAGGAACTGTGGTGAAAGATAAAGAAACGGGAGAAGTTCTTTTTGAAGTAACAGAGCATGGAGAATCTAGAATTGTTGCAAAAGGAGGAAAAGGAGGGCTAGGGAACTGGCACTTTAGAAGTCCTACAAATCAAACGCCTAGATATTCTCAACCAGGAATGCCTAGTCAAGAAGAGGATATGATTTTAGAGTTGAAAGTACTAGCAGATGTTGGTCTTGTAGGTTTTCCTAATGCAGGAAAATCAACATTGCTTTCTGTATTAACATCGGCAAAACCAAAAATTGCTGATTATGCTTTTACTACTTTAAAACCAAACTTAGGAATTGTGGCTTATAGAGATTTTCAATCTTTTGTAATAGCAGATATTCCAGGGATTATTGAAGGTGCAGCAGAAGGGAAAGGATTAGGACATTACTTTTTACGTCATATTGAACGTAATTCGACTTTGTTGTTCTTAGTTCCAGCAGATGCAGATGACGTTAAGAAAGAATATGAAATCCTTTTGGATGAATTGAGACGTTATAATCCTGAGATGTTAGACAAAGACAGATTAATTGTTGTTTCAAAATCGGATATGTTAGATGATGAATTGAAAGCAGAAATGAAACAAGAATTAGATGTTGCTTTTAAAGGAACAGATTATATGTTTATTTCTTCAGTAGCTCAACAAGGTCTTCAAGAGTTAAAAGATAAATTATGGAAAATGTTGAATAGTTAATTCAATAGTTTTATATACAAAAAAAGGAACGCTAATGCGTTCCTTTTTTTGTATATAAAAGAAGAAATTAAAGTTTTCCTACAATATCTTTTTTGTATTTATTTAAGACTGACTTAGTCATTCCTAAGTTAGCTTTGTTTGAATCAACTGCTAAGTAAATAAAGTATTCACCGTCTTCAGAAATATCAATAATATGAATTTGCGAAGTTAGGTTAATCATAATGTTTTCTATTTTTTGATCTAAATTTAATGCTTTAATAGCACTTAGTTTAGCTTTTGCAACTTCAAGGTTATAAGCAGAAGCTAATTCAGGATCGAAAGAAGGATCAACAGATAAAGAGAAGTAAGAAACTCCTGATTTTATTTCTGTTACACTAACAGCAATGAAACCTGAAATATTGGTTTTTAAGTCCTCACCGAACTGGGTTAAAAAATCTGACATAAATGTTAAATTAAGTTATTTTGGGTTAAATTATTTTTCTAAATTATCTATGACTTTTAATAATAGTCCTAGTTTACTAATATCATTACATATAGAAATGAGATATTGATTTTTATTTATAGTACTTCCAATTAATAAAAGAGAATTCCCTTTTATAATAATTTGATTTATTTTTTTTTCATTTAATTCCTCAACTAGTCCTTGGCACATTTCTAATATTGTATTAGACATTGCAGATATAGTTTGTGGTTTTTCAATATTACAGGAATCAATGAGTTTTCCATTTTTGTCGAAGATTAAGGCTGATTCGATTGCAGTTTCCTCAATTAGTTTTTGTAACATATTATAATTCATATATTTATTATTACAAAGATAGGGTGTTTTTTTTTTTTAATGTTAAAACTAGTATAATTTTTCTGTAATTAATGCTAAAATTTCTATACTTTTGTAAAAAATAAATGAGGATGGAAAATCAAAAAGATATTGAAGTTTTGCAATATGCTTTAGCAATGAAATTAGAGGTTTTTAATAAAATTAGATTCGGAAATATAGATGTTAAAGATGAAAATAATGTTGTTGATGAGACTGAAAATGATTTAATTGAAATTAAAAATGAAATTATTGAAGACAGTCATGTTGAAGAAAAGATTGATGATAAAGAAGAAGAATTAATTCTTCAAGAGGTTGATAGTTTAGATGATAAAGATGATACAGTAAGAAAGTCCAATATAAACTTATCTAACTTAGGAACTAGTTTTTTTGGTAGAAGAAGAAGGTAGCTAATTCAATAGTTTTATATAGAAAAAAAGGAACGCATTTGCGTTCCTTTTTTTCTATATAAAACTAATTAGTCTAAATTAGGAATACGTAAAACTTGACCTGGATATATTTTATCTGGATGCTCTAACATTGGTTTGTTTGCTTCAAAAATAACATTGTATTTGTTAGCATCGTCATAGTATTTTTTAGCGATTTTAGATAACCATTCACCTTTTTCAACAGTGTGGAATCTTGCTTCTGGTTTAGGCTCTACGACGGTCATTTGATTGTCTACAGTGTCAACGCCATCTACATTTCCAATTGCTAATACAATTTTTTCTGCATCTGCTTGTTGTGCAACATCACCTTCAACAATTACATCATCACCTGTAAGTCGAATTTTTATAGATTGATATTCTAATCCTAAGGATTTAATGTGTGCAAGTAAAGCTCCTGCTTTTAATACTGCTTTTTCTTCAACTGGTGCTTCTTCTTCTTTTTTACCAAATAGTTTTGCTCCAGCATTTTTTACAAATGAAAATAATCCCATAGTGTTGTTCGTTTTAATGTTAATACTCAAATATATAAAAAAAATGAGTTTTTAGAACTATGTTAAAGTTATTATTTTGAGACTTTTATGACATTATTTTTAGAATTAGCTGAAAACTCAGGAGCATACATGCTTTGTAAAGTTGCAATACCATCATTGAAATTTCCGGAATTATTTACACGAACATCATATTCTAAAACATATGTTCCTTTGTTTATCTTGTCGAAGAAGAAATGTGTAGCTACATCTTTTGTACTTTTATAAAAATAAAGATTATCTCTTCTTTCGTGAGTAGAAATAACATCTATTGGCTCAAAACATGAAGCTCTTAAGTCTTTTAGATGAACAAATTCTAAATCTTCAATAGCTTTAATCTCTAGTCGAATTGTAATTATATCCCCAATAATTATATTTTTTTTTGCAATTGGTTTTAAAACAGATCCTTTTGGAGTATTCTCTTTTTTAAATAATTCCTTTTTAATATTTAAAACCGCATTTGTACTTTCTTTTATGTTTTCCAAATTCTCAAAGTATTGCCAATATACACCACCATAACTTGGAACGTCTGATTTGTTTTGAATACTAATGTTTGCCATATCTGTTGTTATTTCATCTGCTTTCCAATGCATCTTAATATAACCAGTTGTAGCTTCTTTTTCCTTTTTAGATAATTTTTGACTTAAGATTTTTTCATTGCCAATTTTAAATTTGGTTTTTTCTTCTATGGTTGTCCAATTCTTACCTTGTAATAAAATAGCATAAATAGCTTCAGTAGTTGCTTTGGTTGTAGACCAATTTTTATGCTGCTTGTTTTTTAACAACCACACTTTCATTAAATCAACCGAAGTAATGTCCTTAGTTACTTCATTAAAAGCTTCAATTAATATTGATTGAGTTTCAATAGGCGATTGGTACCAATACCAACTTTTAGTATTTTCTATCCAGTACATTCCTAAATCTTCATTTAAAGAAGCAGTTTCTTTTAAATGAGTTATCATTTTTTGAGCCATGTTAGCATCACCAAAGCGATTAAAAACTAAAGCCAATTGCCCTTTTTGATATAAAGAATAACTAAGCCAATGTTCTTTTACTTCTTTCAATTGCTGTTGTACTATTGAATCTAGTTTTTTAGATAAAGGATATTGGTCAATAAAAAAACTTCTTGTGTATAAAAAATGGACATCCGTATAGGAATAGTTAGTAAAATGCTTTTTATTTTTTTTAAATCGGTTAATAAAATTACTATCTAAATAAGGAATGCTTTTTGACGTTATGTTTTTATACGTTGTCTCCGTATTTGGAATTAATTTGTTTAAATGACCAATACCAGAAAGAATATGTTGTGTAATGAATGTGTTCTCTTCGCCACCATCAAACCAAGGGAAACCACCTGAAGATAATTGTTTAGTTTCTAGTTTTTCTAAAGTTTTGTTTTGCGTGTTTTTTAATGTAGCTGAATCAAACAAGTAAGCCAATTGTTTGTTTTTTGTTGTTTCATCTTCAGAATCAAAATACCAAGGTGTTTCGGCTAATAAAATTGATTTTAATTCTTTATTAATTTCTAATTTTTTTTTTGGACTTTCTTCTTTTCTATAAGATTCAAACAAAGCAGCAATGTTCGGGTTTTTGTTGATTATTTCTGAGGCAAGCGTATTTGCATAATAACGAGAAAAAGTTTGTTCAGCACATTCATGTTCGTATTCCATTAAATAAGGTAACGATTGCAATGCAAACCAAACTGGATTTGAAGTATATTCTAATGTGAATGAATGATGTTGTAGCGTAGTTGAAGTATTGTTTTTTAAGTTTTCAAAGACATATTCTTTTGTGCTGTTTTCTCGTACCCAAAGTGGAATACTTTCAGTGATTAAAATTTTGTTACTTAAAACGGGTAAAATATTTTCTTCTCCATCAGAAAAATTGCCCGATTTTGCTACGATTTTATACTGTAGCCCTTGTAGGTTTTCAGGGATTGTAATTGTCCATGAAACAGAAACACTTTCCTTTGGTTTACAGATGAATTTTTTTGTATTATTTCTGTTCATGGCAATGCTGTCTATTGCTACACCATTGGTTGCGTCAAATAAAAGAAGCATTGCAAGACCTGATTTTGTTTCATTGGTCATGTTTACTACTTTTGTAGTAATAGTCAATGTATCTTTTTCTCTTACAAAACGAGGTAAATTTGGCATGACCATAATGTCTTTTTGAGAAACAATATCGCTTTGGAAATAACCTGTTTCAAAGTTTTTATTATGACCTAATAAACGCAATTTCCAGCGTGTTAAAGACTCAGGAGTAGTGAAATTGAAGCTTATTTTACCTTCTTTATCTGTTTGTAATTGTGGGAAAAAGAAAGCGGTTTCGTTAAAGTTAGTTCTTGTTTTTACTTGTGTTAGTTCTTGTAATGCTTTTTTTGTAGTAATGATAATTACTCCATTTGAAGCTTTACTGCCATATAGTGCAGTTGCGGATTCTCCTTTAAGAACGGAAACGTTATCAATATCTTCAGTTTTGATTTTGGCAAAATTTTCTGTACTCATAGAAACTCCATCTACTATATACAAGGGTTCATTCGTGTTTTTTAAAGAAGCTGGACCTCTTAATCTAATTATTGGAGCGCTCCCAGGTTGAGCACTATCATTTACCACTTGTATGCCATGTTGTCCATTGAGTGTTTCATAAGCAAAGGTTTCGGCTTCACTAGAAAAAGAACTGTTTTGTATTCTCATGATTTTATAAGAAGAGCCGGTTAAGCTTTTTTTAGTTTTCATGCCATAACCTACTACAACTACATTGTCAAGTATTGTATTATCTTCTTCCATTATTATATGTAGCACCTCATTTTTATTCTTTATGGTATAATAAGCATCAATCATGCTAATGTAGGAAAAAGTTAGTGTTTCGTTTTCTTCAACTTGAATGCTAAAATTACCATCAAAATCACTTTCAGCGCTTCTATTTGTTCCTTGTACAATTATGATAACACCTGATAAAGATTGCCCATTGATGTTAACAATTTTTCCAGTTATAGATACTGCGTTTTTTGGAATTTCCAGTTTGCTTTTTATGTCTTTTACGTATTTTTCGTTACTATATTGATTGTTGCGATTATTAAAATCTAAACCAAATGTGTTTAATTTTGGATTTGTAATGTAGTAATGATAGTATTTAGGTGTCTTGCTGAAATTATTAAAATAAACAGTATTGATTTTGTTTCTGTAATAATTTGGATATTTTGGACCATAATTATTAGTTTGAAAATATAAATTAGTGTTCCAGTTTTTTTCTGTAAATTGATCTAATGAGCTGTCATACATACTCGCTAAAACTTCTGTTTCAGTTTCCTGATTAGCAATTTTGAAAGACCAATTTTCCTTACTTCCAGGTTCTATTTTGTTGCGAAGACTAAGGATTTCGAATTCTAATTTTTTCTCAACAGTTTCTTTTTTGATTTCGTGATTTTCATTCTGAATTTCATCATCATAGAATGTTGAAAAATGAAAATAAAAGTCTTCTTTTGTGTTTGTATCTTTTTTGATTCTAACTTTTCCAATTCCTTTTTTTAGCTCAATTATTTGCTCATTGTCTAGTTTTTTACCTAAGTAAGATCTTGAGAAAATGATTAAATTAGGAATTGTAGAAAAAAACTCAAATTCGAAATAATCACTTTGTATTGTGGTAATGTCTTTAAATGTAAAAAGTTTTGTTTCGTCAAAAATATCAGTTCTCGATTTTAGTTGAATTGTGGTTGTTTTTTCTATTGCATTGTTTTTGGAATCAAAGGCTTTTGCTGTAATTTTATAGTTACCATTTTTATAATCTTTAAGAAAATTAAAGGCTATTGATTTTTCGTTTTTAGTGTTAAAATCTATGGTTTTAACTAGGATTTCTTTAGTTTCTGAATCTTCATTATTATAAGGTTCATTCGGAAATAGTTTTCTAAATGTAGCTTCATTAATGTTTTGGTTTTCAGGAAAATAAAATAATCGAGGTTTTAGGAAATTTTTCTTTTCTATATAATAAATTTCAATTTTACCTTTTGCATCTATTGGAAAATGATTCAAAGTTTTGGCTGAAATTTCAAGAGTATTCTGGTCTTCTTTGTAGAGTTTAGAATTAGTATATAGATTAAGGACTAATGTCTCTTTGCCAACATATACACTGATAGACGTTGTTCGAGTTTCTCCATTACTATCTATTACTTCTGCTTTAATGTAGTAAGTGATTTTATTGATGTCTTTGTTTTCGATTAGACTATCGTTTGCTGTTATTATAATTGTAAATTCTCCTTTTTCGTTTGTTTCAGTATTTCCAATTACATCATCAATGTTGTTATTGTTGAATTTATTACCCATTGTTGTTTGGGAAATTGTATATTTTACTTTAGCATTCGTTAGGTTGCTTCCTGCTAATGTTTTTGCATTTCCTACAATCTTTAAGGTATCGCCAATGGTATAGTTTTCTTTTATAGTATTAAAGTCAACTTCAAATGTCGGTCGTTTGTATTCTTCTACTTGAAAGGTAAATTCATCGCTGTCAAAATCTACATTGTCCCAAAAAGAATGTTCATCTTCCTCTTCATTATAATATTTTGTGTCATTTTCATAATTATCGGGTTCATCAATTGTAATAGTAAACTCACCTGTTAATATGTTCTTAGGAATATCAAACTCACCTGTAAAAGAGCCAAAATCATTGGTTTGCACTTCATACTCTTTCAAAGTATTGTTATTAGTATCTTCAATAGTTACTAAAACCGTTACAAAAGGAACAACACTCCTTTTTTCGTTTTTGGTTTGTGCAATTATTCCTTTATAATAGACTTTTTGTCCTGGTCTATAAATGGCTCTGTCTAAGTAGAGCATAGGTTTTGCTGCAAAATCTTCATCTTCATTAGTAGTGTAGCTTTCGTCTTGAAGCAATCCTTTACTGTATTTTTCAACTAGCGTATCGTTTTTATGTATAAAATAGGCATCGGATGAATAGGATGTGTTCTTTTCATATTTCTTTTTTTTGAATCCAACCTTACCTAATTGATCTGTCCGTTTCGTTTCTTCATCATTTTTAGCAATTATATTTTGTAAAGGTTTTCCAGTTCTTCTGTCTAAAACATAGAACAAATCTTCTTCTTCATTTTCATCTTCTAAGTGAATAATATTAGAAACGGTTATCATTTCGTACTTGTAGATAGTACTATCTAATTTTTTATTATTGGGTTGAATAACCATTAAATAATCACCCAAAGGTAAATTTTCCAAAAGTATTTCGGTAGAAGTCTCAAAATAATCTTTTTTATTAGGTAAAATGCGAAAGAACTGTTTGAATGGTTTGTTTTTCGAAATGTAATCGGTTACAGTTGAGTCAGTTTTATTATAGTTTTTTTCGAAATTTATACCTTTTGGAATACGATAATAATAAATAGTTAACGTATCAATGTTTCTGTATTCTACAAAGGCTCTGGTGTTCTCATTCTCATAAAGTGTATGTTTTATTTTTAAGTTAAATGATTTGAGAAGAATGGTGTTTTTTAAGTTTTCCGCATCGGCTAAAGCATTGTTGTTAGTTATCGATTGCAAAACAGAGTCGCAAATAGTCAATACTTCGTCATAATGATTAATTGTACTGTTTTTAGTTGTAATTGAAGCCAAAAATTTAGCTCTGTCAATTCTAAGTTGTTGTTTAAGGAATTGATTATTCGTTATTGCTTCAAGGAATTTTAAATTTTGAATATACAAATCATTATTCTGGAAAATAGTATGAATGTAACTCAATCGGACAGCATAGGTATTATTCGCTTTTTTTATGTTATCTATGGCATACAATTTCTCTTTTTCTTGAAATAATTCAATAATTCTTTTGAAGTTTGATTCATTGAATGGAGTAGCGGAAAGAGTAATAAAGTGTTCTGTAGTACTATATAGTTTTTCAATAATAGCATTGTTTTCGACAGTACGTTTTATTTCCCAATTTCTATTTTCACGTTTTAAATAGTCGAAATATTCATTCCATAAATAATCATATAAGGTATAGTTTTTACCATCTATATCTGGAGAAATAATAAAAGTTTCATTGTAGTCAGTAATAGTTTGCTGTTGTAATTGGTTTTTATTTTGCAAACTAGATTCAAATTGTTTTATGATTTCTGATTCAAACTTTGCTTCATTCCAAAGTAAAAAATTAGCATTGTTTTCATTTTCGATGCTCGTTCTTTGTCTAATTTTATAGCTATTTTGATTGTAGTAGTCTTTTAGTAAGGAGGCATAAATGTAATTCAAAATGGCTTTCGAGTTTCCGTTAGCGTCATTTATTTCCCTTGTAATGTTTTGAATTACTTTAGATTGAGCCTCTTCTTCAAGTGCAAGTGTGAACTTTGAAGTATAGAAAAAACACTTTATAATTTGGATATCGTCTTTTTTACGCTTTACTTTTTTGTAAATTTTCTGTACACTTTCATAAGCAGAACGTGTTTTTCCATCTAGTTCGTGTTGATAGACTTCTTTCCATTCATTATCATAATTGGATTGTGAAAATAAAGTTGTACAAATAAGAAGAAATAAAAGGATAAAATATTTTTTCATGGAATAAGCTTTACTAGTATAGAGTGTAAATAAAGGATAAAGGTTGGATTACTTTGTGAAAAAAATCTTCTGCTAAGATAAATATTTTTTTACTTCGGGATAAATCATAGTATTTTCTTAATTTTGAATAAATTTTACTGCTATGTATAAAATCATTTTGTTTTTTTTACCATTTGTGATTTTTTCTCAAAGTAATTTTGAGAAAGGAGAAAAGCTTTTTAATCAGAAAAAATATAATGATGCTAAAGTTTATTTTGAAGCACATTTAAAAAGTAGTCCAAACGATTATAAAGCAATGGAATATGTAGGAGATATTGCAGGTTACTATAAAAAATGGGACGAAGCAATTGAAAAATATAAATATCTAAAAGAAAAATTCCCGCAAACAGCAAACTATCATTACAAATTTGGAGGAGCAATGGGAATGAAAGCTAAAGAAAGTAATAAGTTTACTGCTTTAGGTATGATAGATGATATTGAAGATGCTTTTAAGTTAGCGGCAAAATTAGATTCGAAACACACAGATACAAGATGGGCTTTGCTTATTTTATATCTTGAATTGCCAGCTATAATTGGCGGAAGCGAAAAGAAATCGCAAAAATATGCGGATGAATTAATGGCGATTTCAAAAATTGATGGTGTTATGGCAAAAGGACATATCGATGAGTATTTTGAAAGATATAATTCCGCAGAAAAATACTATTTGCAAGGGGTGAATTTGACCCATTCAAAAACTGCTTATAAACGTTTAATTGATTTATACAATAAAATGGAACTTTCTCAAAAAGCAAAAAGCGCAGAGGAAGAATCAAAAAAATACAACCAATAAATTAAGTTTCGAGAGCTATTTCTTTAAACTATAAAAGTCTGATTTAATGAGAACACATTTCATAGCTATAGGTGGAGCAGCAATGCATAATTTGGCATTAGCCCTACATAATAAAGGATATAAAGTAACAGGAAGTGACGATGCTATTTTTGAACCTTCAAAATCTCGTTTGGAGAAAAAAGGATTACTACCAGATGAAATGGGATGGTTTCCAGAAAAAATCACTACCGATATTGAAGCAATCATTTTAGGAATGCATGCTAAAGCGGATAACCCAGAGTTATTGAAAGCACAAGAATTAGGTCTGAAAATATATTCTTATCCTGAATTTTTGTATGAACAATCTAAAAACAAAACACGAGTTGTTATTGGTGGTTCTCACGGTAAAACGACAATTACTTCAATGATTCTTCATGTGATGCATTATCATAATATAGAAGTGGATTATATGGTAGGTGCACAGCTAGAAGGATTTGATACAATGGTTCACCTTACAGAAGGCAATGATTTTATTGTTTTAGAGGGAGATGAATATTTATCATCACCAATGGATAGAAGACCTAAGTTTCATTTGTATCAACCTAATATTGCTTTGCTTTCTGGAATTGCTTGGGATCATATTAATGTCTTCCCAACATTCGATAATTATGTAGAACAATTTAGAGTTTTTGCTAATCAAATTACTAGAGGAGGAATTCTAATTTATAATGAAGAAGATGCTGCTGTTAAAGAAGTTGCAGAAGGAACAGAAAATCCGATTCGTAAAATTCCTTATCAAACACCAAATTACAGTGTTGATAATGGAGTTACGTTATTAGAAACTCCAGAAGGGCCAATGCCAATTGAAATTTTTGGAGCACATAATTTAAATAATTTAGCAGGTGCAAAATGGATTTGTCAATGTATGGGCGTAGATGAAGCTGAGTTTTTTGAAGCCATTGCAAGTTTTAAAGGAGCAAGTAAGCGATTAGAAAAAATAGCAGAAAGTACTAATAAAGTAGCTTACAAAGACTTTGCTCATTCGCCAAGTAAAGTGTCGGCTACTACAAAAGCGGTAAAAAATCAATATCCAGATAGAAAGTTAGTAGCGTGTTTAGAGCTACATACTTATAGTAGTTTAAATGCCGAATTCTTAAAAGAATATGAAGGAGCTTTAGATAGTGCTGATGTTGCAGTTGTGTTTTATTCACCTGATGCTGTTAAAATAAAGCAATTGGAAGAGGTGACTTATGAACAAATTGCACAATCTTTTAAACGTGATGATTTAATTATATATACTAATCCGACAGAATTTAAAGAGTTTCTTTTTTCTCAAAATTTTGAAAATAGTGCATTATTGTTAATGAGTTCTGGTAATTATGGGGGTTTGAATTTTGATGAGGTTAAAGGTTTGATAGGTTAGTGCGTCATTGCGAGGAATAAAGCAATCTAAATTATGAGACTAAGTTTTTTATATTATTTAAAACTATACAAACTCAATATTATATAGGAGTTATTTAGTTTGCTTTATTCCTCGCAATGATTATGTGAAATTATTTTCCATACCTAAAATGTCCTACAATTTTCCAGCTCAACAAACAGTCTTCTAAAACTTGTCCATTTCCTACATTATGAACTATCATAGGTCGTTTTCCATCACTAGATTTTAAGTGTGTAATAATTCCTATGTGTGGTAATTTATCACCTATCATCCAAGTGACTAAGTCACCAGTTTTATAGTCAGTAGGGTTTTGTGTAATGGGCAATTTCTCTCCTTTTTGTGTAAAAAACACTTCTAGATTAGGTACGCGTCTATGGTCTATGTTTTTATCTGTAGTTTTTAATCCCCAAGTTTTTGGATATTTCGAGAAATTAGCAACCATATCTTCATGAACTTCTTTTTGTAAATCAATGTTCAATTTGCGATAAGCACGAATAACCACATCAGTGCAAACCCCTGTTTTTGCAGGAACGTCACCGTTTGGGTATTTTATACCAACATAGTTTGGTGTATATACCACTTCTGAATCAATAATCGCAATAGCTGCATTTGATAATTTTTCTCCAAAAGTTTTAGGGTTTTGATTCTCTTCAATTACAACTACTTTTTTATCTGTAATTAAATTTACAACTTTGATTTCATTTTTCTTTTCCTGACAACTTAAAGCGCTTATTATTGAAATTATAAGAAGAAAGTATTTCATTACTATGTTTTATTTTATAACGTAAAACTAAGGGAAAATTATATAAAATATTTATTTTGAAACTATAAAAAAAATGATTTAATTTGTTTCTATAAACGCCAAAATAAAATTTAATGTATACGCCAATCAATCAGTGGGCTGAGGACGATCGCCCACGTGAAAAATTACTCCATAAAGGGAAATCTGTTTTGTCAGATTCAGAACTTTTAGCTATTCTGATAGGTTCGGGTTCGCGCAATGAAAGTGCAGTTCAGCTTTGTCAAAGAATTCTAGCCAGTACAAATAATAACCTTAATTCATTAGGTAAGCTTACCATTCAACAACTAATTCAGTTTAAAGGTATTGGAGAAGCTAAAGCTATTTCAATAATTGCAGCTTTAGAATTGGGAAGAAGGAGAAGAGTTGAAGAAACAAATGAGTTAGATGTAATCTCTTCAAGTAAAGCCGTTTTTGAAATTATGCAACCCATTATAGGTGAATTGTATTATGAGGAATTTTGGGCTTTATATCTTAATAATGCAAATAAAGTAATAAATAAAAGCCAGATAAGTAAAGGAGGAATTACTGGAACAGTTGTTGATACTCGTGTCGTTTTTAAATTAGCTTTAGAATGTAATGCTACTTCGGTTATTCTTACGCATAATCACCCTTCAGGAAAACTTTTGGCTAGTGCTGCGGATAAACAAATTACAAACGTTCTAAAAGAAGCGGGGAGGAGTTTAGATGTTCGTGTTTTAGATCATGTGATAATAACAGAAAAGGGATATTTGAGCTTTGTTGATGAAGGAATATTTTAAAATAGATAAATTAAAATTGTAATGATATATTTACATGTTTTTATGAAAAGGCAAATGTTTAGTTTGTTTTTTTTATTTTTAACTCTTAGCATATTTAGTCAATCCAAAGAATTAAAAGAGATTGGCTTTGAAAAAATAGTATTAAAAACTAAATCAGATACAATTTTTTTTATAAAATCGATTAATGATGAAAAAATAAAGAAACCAACAATAATTTTTCTTCAAGGTTCGTTGCCACTGCCGATAATTTTTAAGGACAAGGATGATATTTTTACTTTATTCCCTTTTAAAACGGATGAATATTTGACTAAGTATAATTTAATCCTAATAGCAAGAAAAGGAATTCCATTAATTGGTGATTTTGAAAAAGATGCTCAAGGTTATAAAAATGCTCAAGGTGAAGTGCCATTTGAATATATAAAACATGATAATCATACTTATAGAACGCAACAAGCCAGAGAGGTTCTTAATTTTATATATACGGAAGAATGGGTAGATAAAAAAAATATATACGTTGTAGGTCATTCCGAAGGATATGAAATTGCTGCAAGTTTAGCAGAGAAAAATACAAAAATAAAGAAAGTTGTATGTTTGTCTGCTGACCCGTTTAATAGAGCAGTAGAAGAAGTAGCAAAATATAGATTAGAAAGTTATGTTAGTTTAAATGATTCTATTAGGCAAAAGCAAATTTATGCTATAACACAAAATTTTTTAAACATAGAAAACATAGATAATTATAAAAATGATTATGATTTATATAATTGGGCTAGTTATGATGAAAAGTTAACATTCGAAAGTTTTAAGAAAATTAAAGTTCCAGTTTTAGTTGTTTATGGTACTGATGATTTTAAATCATTTCATAGTCACTTATTGCCATTTTTATTAAAAGAGAAAAAAGATTTTTTTGTTAAGGCATATCCCGATTATGATCATAATTTTTTCAAGAAGCAATTTGATAATGAAGGGAACCCTTTAGAAGATAGCTATAATTGGGACGAGGTTTTTAGAGATTGCGTACATTGGTTAGAGACGGGTAGTGTTAAATAATGTTATATTTTTGTTTTCAGCCGACAATTGTCGTAGATTTACTGACAAATGACAATATTATGACTAAACTTGTAGCCAATTCAGATGTTGATATAGATAAAGCCGTACGAATGTATGTGACTAAAGTAGGGAAAGAGTCTGCATTAACTGTTGTAGATAAAAATATAACCTATAAAAAATTCTTATCAAATAGAATGTTAATAGTACATTCTATTAGAAGAGGATTGCCTTATGAAATATATGATTTAATAAAAGAGCGCACGCCTTTTAATGAAGAAGATTGGGCTGAGTTTCTTGGTGTTTCTATAAGAACACTTCAAAGAAATAAGTCAAAAAAAGACTTTGTTTTTGATCCTATTCCCACTGAAAAAATTCTTGAATTAGCAGAGGTAACTGCTTTAGGTAAAGAAGTGTTCGATTCTAAAGAACAATTCTATTTATGGCTGAATACTCCAAATTTTGCCTTAGGTAGTTTGCAACCTTTCGAATTATTGAAGGATTCTTATGGAAAAGAAATGGTTATTAATGAATTGAATAAAATTCAATACGGAATATTTGTATAATGGAAGTATTTCGGTTAGCTAATAAAAAATATCCAATAGAATTATCTGGAATTGGCGCTTCAATTACAGGTGCGCGTTGGAATTCTAAAGGGAATGAAGTGATTTATACCGCACAGAGTAGGGCATTAGCAATGGCAGAAGTAGTTGTGCATGTTACTCTTGCAACCATGCCAAGTGGTTTTGCAATGTTGACTGTTTTTATTCCAGATGATTTATTCATTGAAGAGATAAATGTTAAAAAGTTGCCTTTAGGATGGAATAGTTTTCCTGAACTTATTGATACTCAAAAAATGGGAAATGAGTTTATTAGAAAAAAGAAAAGTGCAGTCATGAAAGTTCCTTCAGCTGTAGTAAAAGGCGATTCTAATTATCTTCTAAATCCTTATCATGAAGATTTTCATCGAATAAAAATCATACATCAAGAAGATTTTCCTTTCGATAAGAGAATTTTTAAATAGAACAATCTGAACATATTCCAGAAATCAACAATTGCATCTCTTGAGTTGTAAAACCTTTTGGAAGTTTAATTTGTGGTTTAACTTCGTCTAAACAAATTGTCTTCTCGCATTTTACACATGAAAAATGCACATGATTGTGTGAGTGTATTTTATGTTCATGGTTACACGTTTTGCAAATAGCATATTGAATTACACCTTCTAAACTTACAATTTTATGAAGCTTTCCTTCGTCTACTAGTCGATCTAAAGCTCTGTAAATGGTTACCCTGTCTATAGTTTTTTCAAAGAATTCTTGAAAATCCTTATGAGTAAGTGCTTCTTTTCTTTCTTTTAAAAGAGTAATAATACTTTCTTTAGTTGAAGAATTTCTTTCTCTCTTTATTTTTTTTTCCATTGTATCTGTTTTTGTTTTATATTTGCAACAATGTTGCGTTTAATAAAAATATAAAATGAAAAGTCAAATTACAAAATCTCTTGATTATTTAGGAATTTCCAGTGCTACATTATGCTTAGTTCACTGCTTAGTTCTGCCATTCATTTCAATAATTCCCATAGGTATTAGTCATAACCATTGGATAGATTTGTTGTTTGCTTCAATTGGATTGTTTGCCGTTGTAAAAATAGTAAAAACTAATACTTTAAGATATATAAAAATTATTTTATTAGTAGCTATGAGTATTATTTTATTAAGTATAATCTATACAATCATTACTCATAATCATACTTTGTTTTTGTATGTTGGTGGAATAGGAATGATAGTTGGGCATGTGTTGAACTTTAAAAGACACAAGCATTAGATATAAAGATTATTTGGTTCGTTGTGGTGATTAGTTATTGTTTCGGTTATTAATATAGTTTTCATAAAACCGCAACGGCCAAATTTTTAGAAAAGATTAAGAAATAAATCCCCCATGATTTGCTATATTGCAACACCTTAAAAATAAAAGCATATCAAAAATGATAAGCACTACAAACATCACATTTTCGTACAATAAAGAGCAGAAGTTTCACATGCCCGATTTATATTGTGAAGCAGGAAGTACTATTTTGATTACTGGCGATTCAGGAAAAGGAAAAACAACCTATTTGCATATTCTAGCAGGTTTATTACGACCTACATCTGGAAGTATCGAAATTGATAAGACAGATATTGTTACTTTGTCAGAAAAGAAGAATGATTCTTTTCGCGGTAAAAACATTGGTCTTGTTTTTCAAAAGTCTTATTTTATCAGCGCTTTAACAGTGTTAGAAAATTTAGAAATGTCAAGCTGGTTAGCAACGGGCAAAAAAAATACTGAAAGAGCGAAGAAGCTTTTGGATCAGTTAGATATTTCTCAGCAAGCGAATAAGTTACCAAATGAGTTAAGTATTGGACAGCAGCAAAGGGTTTCTATAGCTAGAGCTTTAATGAATGAACCTAAAGTTCTCTTAGCAGATGAGCCGACGTCAAGTTTAGATGATAAAAATGCGGAAAACGTAATCCAACTTTTAACATCACTTTCTAAAGAATATAAAGCAGCATTGATTATTGTTACACATGATAATCGAATAAAAGAAAAATTTAGTAACCGAATAACGTTAGTGTAGTATGATCACAAAATTAGCATGGCGAAATATTTGGTTTAAGCCATTAAATACCATTTTAAGTATAATTCTGTTAACATCAAGTGTGGCAATAATAACTGTTCTAGTACTACTTGAAAAACAATTTGAAGAGAAATTTACTAATAATATTGATGGAGTAGATTTAGTGCTTGGAGCACAAGGAAGTCCACTCCAATTAATACTTTCTTCTGTATATCAAGTAGATGCCCCAACAGGGAATATTAGCTACGATTCAGCAAAAGTATGGATGCAAAATCCTTTTGTAAAAAAAGCAATTCCATTAGCATTTGGTGATAATTATAGAGGATATAAAATATTAGGAACTACTCATGATTATTTAGAAAAATATGAAGCAACTCTTTCTGAAGGAAAATTGTATGAAAAGAACTTTGAAGTTGTAATTGGTGGAGAAATTGCTCAAAAATTAAGCTTAAAGATAGGAGATACTTTTTTTGGATCTCATGGAGATGCGTCAGAAGGTGAAGTACATGATCATTATGCGTATAAAGTTGTTGGAATTTCGAAAATAACAGGCAAAGTTGTAGATAATTTAATTCTATGTACTATTCCGAGTGTTTGGCAAATGCATGGAGGTCATGAAGATGTAGAAATGCATAACCCAGAGCATGGAGAAGAAGGTCATATTCATGAAGATGGAGATGAACATATGCAACACGAGCACGATCATGATGAGCACAGTCATGAAGGACATGAGCACGAGGAAAAGGACATGTCAATTGATGAACCAAATATGGAGATTACAGCAGTTTTATTACAGTTTAGAAATAAAATGGGAATTGTAACTTGGCCAAGAATGATTGCTCAAAATACAAAAATGCAAGCTGCTTCCCCTGCAATAGAAGTAAATAGATTGTTTTCATTATTCGGAATTGGAATTGATGCATTGCGCTATTTAGCCTATGGAATAATGCTGATTTCAGGAATATCAATCTTTATAGCACTATTTAATACATTAAAAGAACGTAAAAATGAGTTTGCATTATTAAGAGTAAACGGAGCCAAACGTTTTCAACTTTTAAATCTAATAATGATAGAAAGTTTGTTACTTTGCGTTGTTGGATTCTTTTTTGGTACGATTTTGGGTAGAATAGCATTAATGTTAATCTCAAATTCAGCTGAACAAGATTTTAAATTAAGTTTCAATCCCTACGAATTTATTTGGGATAAGGAAGGTGTATTGTTCTTGTTAACAATACTAGTAGGAATTCTTGCAGCATTAATACCTGCAATAAAAGCATATCAATTAAATATTTCAAAAACATTAGCAAATGCATAATTATATTAAATTTTCAATAGCATTATTAGTCGTTATTACTTTGTCAAGTTTTAACCTAAACAAAATAAACACAACTTCAAATGATAAAGAAGTTATAGTAACCGATACGTTAACTTGGAGTTTATTAGGTAAAATTGACTACCTAAAAAAAGCAGATAAATTGTATGGAGAAGTAATGTTTCCAGTTATTAACATGAAGCTAAAAGCATTACAAGGAAAAGAAGTTGCAATTAGTGGATTCATTATTCCAATCGATAATAAAAACTATGCAATAAGCAAAAACGTATTTGCTGCGTGCTTCTTTTGTGGAAAATCTGGGCCAGAAACATTAATGGGTATTAAATTTAAAGGTGATTTGCCAAAATTAAAGACCGATCAATATGTTACCTTAAAAGGAAAATTCAGATACAATGATAACGATGTAGAGGACTGGATATACCATATAGAAAACGCTGAAATAACAGCAGGAAAATAATTTGAAGCCCATCTTTTTGGGCTTTTTTTAATCAATATTCCCGCTGTTCGCTACAATCTGTTTTCGATAGAAAAAGTTAGAAAAAAGAGAATTTTATTTAACGAAAACAGGATTTTTGCTTCCATCGGGGCTAAACATCCAACTAAGAGAATGAAAAATATCGATTTTAAACAAAAAAAACATCTATTTTTTGATTTAGATCACACCCTTTGGGACTTTGATAAAAATTCAGCAGTTGCATTCGATGTGATTTTTAATGAATATAATTTTCCATTTACAACAGATCAGTTCTTAGAACAATACATTCCTAGAAATCAATACTATTGGAAACTATATCAGGTAGATAAGATATCTCAGCAAGAATTGAGATTCAAACGTTTGAATGATGTTTTTGAAATATTAAATGTAATCCTTCCTAAGGCAGTAGTCGATACAATTTCTGATCAATATATAGAGTTCTTGCCTAATAATAATCATTTATTTGAAGGTACAATAGAACTTTTGGAGTATTTGAAGCCAAAATATAATTTACATATAGTAACAAATGGTTTTCATATAGTTCAAGATAAAAAATTAGAAAATTCAAAAATAAAACACTATTTTACATCTATAACTAATTCAGAATTAGCAGGCGTAAAAAAGCCACATCCAAATATATTTGACTATGCATTGTCATTAGCTAAAGCGAGTAAAGCAGAAAGTATTATGATAGGAGATAGTTTGGAAGCAGATGTGGATGGAGCATTAGAATATGGTATTGATGCAATTTTCTTTAATGAACAGAAAATTCAAGTAGATAAAAAAGTATTTCAAATTAATCATTTATTAGAATTGAAAAATATGTTGTAATATAAAAGTTTACTTTATTTTGATGTTAATGTAAAAGAGAAACTTAATAGTGTTAAATTTGTAATCTAAAGAATATTAATATTTTACCCCTAATCTATTAAATAATTTATAATATGAAAAGAACTGTACTTACTATTATTGTCTTGTTTTCAATTTTTATTCATGCACAAGAAAACTATAAATATGTAATTATTCCAAGTCAATTTTCTTTCTTTAAAGAAGCAGATAAATATGGATTAAATAGTTTAACGAAATCGTTTTTTGAAACAGAAGGATTTACTGTTTATTATGATACAGATAAATTGCCTAATGAAATTTTAAATGCTCGTTGTAATGCATTACATGTTGAGGTTACAGAGAGTAATAAAATGTTTACAACTAATTTAAGCGTACAAGTGAAAGATTGTACTAATAAAACTGTTGCTCTAAGTTTGTTAGGGAGTAGTAGAGATAAAGACTTTCAATTAGCAAACACTAATGCGTTAAGAGATGCCTTGACATCATTAAAAGGAAAACTAAAATTTAAGATCAGTGAGAACTCTGTGAAGCAGACGGTAGTAGTAGAGGATAAAGAAAGTTTTGTTGGAGAAATTGATGAGAAAGATATGGTAGTGTCTAATAAGAGTTTATTATATGCATTGCCAACACCTACAGGTTTCAAATTGGTAGATAATACCCCAAATATAATTTTTGAATTAAAAAAAACGTCTGTAGAAAATATGTTTTTGGCAGAAAGAGGTATTATTGATAACGGAATATTCTATAAAACAGGAGATGTTTGGTATTTTGAATTTTATAAAAGAGGAAAATTATCTTCTGAAACAGTAGAAGTTAAGTTCTAAAAGGAATATAATAGTGTGTATTAAAAAATCAGGATTAGTGTTTTTAAATACTAATCCTGATTTTTTAATAATCATATTTATCTTTCCATCGGTTTTTTAAGAAATTACGTAATTCTTTTTCTCTAGCGTTATCACCTGGTTCAAAGAATTTAGTATTAGTTACTTCTTCGGGTAGAAATTCTTGTGCTATAAAGTTATTAGAAAAATCATGTGAATATTTATATTCTTCACCATATCCCAATTCTCTCATTAACTTAGTAGGAGCATTACGTAAATGTAAAGGAACAGGTAAATCACCTGTTTGTTTTACTAATTGCTGCGCTTTGCCTATTGCTAAATAACTGGCATTACTTTTTGCAGAAGTTGCAAGATATACAGCACATTGGCTTAGTAGAATTCTGCTTTCTGGATAGCCAATTGTAGAAACTGCCTGAAACGTATTGTTTGCCATTATTAAAGCAGTCGGATTTGCATTTCCAATATCTTCGCTAGCGGAAATTAATAACCTTCGAGCAATGAATTTAACATCTTCGCCACCTTCTATCATTCGAGCTAACCAATAGACAGCACCATTTGGATCACTACCTCTTATTGATTTTATAAAAGCAGAAACTATATCATAATGTTGTTCACCAGTTTTATCGTAAAGAACAATGTTTTTTTGTACAAGGTGAGTAACAATATCATTTGTTATGTTGATTGTTTCTTCACTGGAAGCATTAATAATCAATTCAAATATGTTGAGTAATTTTCTACCATCTCCACCAGACAATCGTAGTAAAGCTTCTGTTTCTTTTAGTTGAATGTTTTTAGTTTTTAAAACTTCATCTTTTTTAATTGCTCTTTGTAAAAGAGCAATTAAATCATCTTTAGTGAAAGGATTTAAAACGTACACCTGACATCTTGACAATAATGCAGGTATTACCTCAAAACTTGGATTTTCAGTTGTTGCACCAATTAAAGTTACCCAGCCTTTTTCTACTGCTGCTAGTAAAGAATCTTGTTGTGATTTGCTAAATCGATGAATTTCATCAATAAATAGAATAGGGTTTTTTGCAGTAAATAATCCACCGCTTTGTTTTGCTTTTTCAATTACTTCTCGAATATCTTTAACACCTGAATGTATCGCGCTTAGTTGATAGAATGGTCGTTTACTTTCTTCTGCCATAATTTGGGCAAGTGTAGTCTTCCCTGTTCCAGGTGGTCCCCATAAAATTAAACTGGGTATTATTCCTTTTTTTATTTGATAGGTTAATGAGCCTTGTTCGCCAACAAGATGTAGTTGACTAATATAATCGTTTAAACTTTGAGGTCTTATTCTTTCTGCTAGAGGTGCTTCCATTTTGTAAAATTACATTTTTCTGACAAAAAAGCATAACAATTTTTTTGGTGTTATATTTGAAATAGATTATATGAATTAAGAGTTGAGTTTTATTTGAAAATATTCAGAGAGTATATAAGTCAGCTTTAAAAAAAAATAGAACAATTTACTTATGAGAAAAAATAATTTAAATAAATCTTTTGTTTTTACACCTTCAGTAGTATTGTTACCTTTGCTATTTGTTTTGTTTTTATGGTTAGTCTTCTGGGTAGAAAGTCGTTTTAATGTAAGTTTTTCTCATTATGGGATTTATCCAAGAGAATCATTTGGAGTAAAGGGTATATTCCTTAGTGCTTTTCTTCACGGAAGTTTTCAACACTTAATGAATAATTCTTTAGCTTTGTTAGTGTTGTTAGCGTTACTTAGATTCTTTTATAAGGAGCAAGCCTTTCTAGTATTGTTTTTTGGAATTGTTTTTTCTGGTCTTGGTACTTGGTTACTGGGGCGTCCAAGTTATCATATTGGTGCTAGTGGTTTAATATATGCTCTAGTGAGTTTTATTTTTTTTAAAGGTATTTTTACTAAATACTATAGGTTGTTGGCACTGTCCTTTTTAATTGTACTCCTGTATGGAGGTATGGTTTGGTATATGTTTCCAGATGTTGAAAAAGGTATATCTTGGGAAGGACATTTGAGTGGTTTCTTAACAGGTGTAGCAATGGCATTAGTAATGAAAACACCACAGTTTGCTAAAGAAATTGTCTACGATTGGGAAAAACCCGATTTTAATCCAGAAAATGACCCGTTTGTGAAAAATTTTGACGAAAATGGAAACTTTAGCCCACAGCCAAAACCAGAAGAGTTAATGAAAGAATATTTCACCTCTTCTTTAAAGGTCATTTATGAATTTATTGGATTAAAAAAATGATTATTTTGTTAAGCGTTGTCTAACAGTTTCATATAAAAAAGCACCACAAGCTACAGAGACGTTTAAAGATTCTATAGTTCCAAACATAGGAAGTTTTGCTTTGTGGTCTACGATTTTAAGAACTGAAGGATTAACACCTCTATCTTCACTACCCATTATTATTGCTATTGGTTTGGATAAATCAATGTCATAAATAGTGTTTTCTGTTTTTTCTGTAGCCGCCACAGTTTCAATACCACTTGATTGTAAGAAGTAAATTGCATCTTTAATATGTTCAACCTTACAAATTGGCACATTGAATACTGCTCCAGCACTTGTCTTTACTGTATCACCATTAACAGGAGCAGAACCTTGTTTTTGAACAATAATACCGTTAACTCCAGTACATTCTGCAGTTCTAATAATTGCACCAAAATTTCTAGCATCAGATAATTGATCTAAAATAAGAAATAATGGTATTTTGTTTGATTCTAATGTATTTGTTACTAATGTTTCAATATCATGAAATGATACAGGAGAAATTGTAGCTACAGCACCTTGATGATTTTTAGAAGTTAAACGATTTAATTTTTCAACTGGAACATATGAAAAATTGACGTTATTTTTCTTCATGCTTTTCATTAACTCATGCATGAGTTCGCCTTGGTTTTCTTTTTGAATGAAAACTTTGTCTATTTCTTTTCCTGCTTGGATTGCTTCAAGTATTGCTCTAATTCCAAAAATTTGATTCTCTTTTTCCATACTGCAAATGTATAAAAAAAACCACCTTGTTTGAGGTGGTTTTAAATATTTTAAAACTGAATATTTTATTTTTTAGTTTACATCCCAAAATATTTTTGTATCTAACTCGTCACCGCCTATTACGGCAACTGCTGCGTTATAATTACTTTTATTTAAAGTTTGTTCTCTTAATGGATAAGTGTATCTTGTAGGAACAGGAATGTTAGCTACGGCAGCAATATTCATTACCGGTGCGTCATATTTTCTGTATACAGACCATCCTTCAAAGCCTCTGTTATACATTGCTAACCAAAACTGAAAACCAACTTTTTGTCTCCAAGTACCAGCTGCTGTTGTGTAAGCTACAGATGGTTGTGCTAAGTATGTTGCGATGTCAGCCGTAGCAACCCCCCAGTCGTTCATTGATGCTGTTATTCCTGCGTTATAATGAGATTCTGTAGTACCTCCAACTGCGTATCCTCTTTCTGCAGCTTCAGCTAATAAAAATTCTAATTCAGCATAATCAAGAAGTACTCCTCTAAATGTTTGAGCTTTTAATTGAGTCCCTACATGTGAAAAAACTGGAAAATTATTAACTGCTCCATAAATCCCACCTGTATAAGTATTTGCGCCTAGATTTTCTTCAAAATAGATTGGTCTACGTGGGTCGGATATTGTATTCATGTAGTCTACTAGAGTATTTGCAGCAACAAAATCATTTCTTCCACTTTCTACAAGATCTGACCATACTGGATTAGCATTTGTTGAATTTGATTCATAAGCTAATGTTGCATTATCTGCATTAGAACTAAACATACCAGCTGTTACAGCTTCTTCAGCATTCGTTTGTGATATAGTTGTCATAGAAGCTACATCCGCTATACGCATTGCTAGTTTGAATTTTACGGAATTTGCAAATTTTAACCATTGAGTAATGTCTCCTCCGTAAATTTGATCTGAACCTGTAAAACCAGCATCTCCTGATATAGAAAAAGTACTTATGGCAGTGTTTATTCTTACGATTAAATCTTCGTAAATTGTCTTTGCGTCATCATACTCTGGTGTAGGTTCTAATGAACCTTGTAGTGCAGCACTGTATGGAATATTCCCATAAGTATCTACTAGTTGTTGCCAAGTATATACTTCTAAAACAGAAATCATTGCTATTTTATTAGGTGTACTTACCTTAGATTTTGCATCTTTCAAGTCATACAGTACATCGCGATACATTTCAGAATAATGATTGTCTGCAACTCTTCTGTTGTTTAAATCATAATTAGATTCGTCATTATAAGTGGTTTGTGTCCAATATTGTGAGAAAAGTCTAAATACATTTGTATTTATGTTTGGGCTTTCCATTTGGTCAAACAAACTCTTAATGGAAGCATTAAATAATGACTCTGCAGAAACTTGTGTTGGCTTATTAGGATCCCTATTTAAATCTTCGTATTTCTCATCTGATGCGCAACTTACAATTAGTACAGATGATAATAAAATTATATATTTTTTCATAGTATTTGGTATTAGAATTCTAATTTTAAACTTGCTCCAATTTCTCTTACAGATGGGTATGCTCCGGACTGGTAACCTTGAATGTTTCCAGAACTTAATCCAGATTCAGGATCAGAGTATGGAGTATTTTTGTGGATAATCCATAAGTTTCTTCCTATGATAGAAAGTGAAAGTTTTTGTAAAGAAAGGCTTTGTGTTAATTTGTCCGAGAAATTATAACCTATAGTAACTTCTCTTAATTTTACAAATGAAGCGTCATATACATGAGCTGCTTGAGGTGCTTTTGCCACTCCCCAAGGGCTTGTGTCTGCAAAAGAAGCATCAGCAACAACTGTATTTTGTGAGCCATCTGCTTGTACTCCGTCTAAAATTACTCCACCACCTGCTGAAACTGGATCTCTTAATGGATTGCCTAAATGATTGTTTCCGGCTGTGAAGTCGTATAGTCCAGAATAATAACCATACCAAGTATCAAGAGAAAAAACGTCTCCACCTTTTTGAATATCTATAAGGAAGCTCAAGCTTAAGTTCTTGTATTTTAAATTATTTTTAACTCCACCTGTCCAATCTGGGTTAATGTTTCCAATTACGTTATTACTAGATGAAGTTCTTTTGTAGTAGCCATCAGTTCCAATAATTGGTTGTCCATTTTCGTGATAAACATAATCTCTACCCCTGATAACTCCAAACGGTTCTCCTAAAGCAGCTCCTAGTGTCACACCTCCTTGAACGGAAGCTAGTTGAATGAATTCAATATCTTCTGCTAGACGTGTTACTTCACTTCTGTTTTGTGCATAATTTAATTTAATATCCCAAGAGAAATTTTCTGTTTTAACAGGTGTACCGTTTACCATTAGTTCAATACCTTTATTTTCCATGTCTGCACCGTTTAACCAAACGTTGGTTCCACCAGTAGCAGTTGATACATCAATTGGTGTAATTAAGTCTACAGTTTTTCTTTGATAATATGAAAAATCAAAACCGAATCTATTTTTGAATAATTGCATTTCTAGACCAAGTTCTATATCCTTAGTTTTTTCAGCTTTTAAATTCGGATTGTTAAAAAACGAAGGGTTAGTTGCGCTTGAAGCTCCACCAAATCCTGGAGTAATCTCATAAGTATTGAATATTTGATATGGATCTGTATCGTTACCTACTTGTGCATAGTTGGCTCTAAATTTACCAAATGATAACCAATCTTGTTTAATTAAGTTTGAGAAAACTATACTTGCAGAAACTGATGGGTAAAAGTAAGTATTGTTGTCTGATGGTAATGAAGAAGATCTATCTCTTCTTGCGGTAGCATCTAGGTAATATGTTCCTTTGTAACCTAAACCTACTTTTGCAAAAACTCCATCAACTTTTTTTGTGTAGTCAACTTTAGTGTAGTCGTCTGTAGTTAGAGGGTTTGCTGAGTTTGCTAATGTAAATAGACCTGGTGTAACTAGTCCTCCATTAGTGCTTGCTTCAATTGAGTTAAATTTATTTACTCTTAAGTTAAAACCTACTAATCCGTCAAGTGTTAGGTTTTCGTTTACATCATAGTTTAATGTTCCCATTAAATCATAGTTGAGTTCAGATGTTTTTCTTTGTGATGAGGTATAGTCAGATACACCGTTTGAACCTACATCTTTTCTCTCTTCTCTAAGTTCAGAATATGTATCATAACTGAATCTACCTAATATATTAAACCAACTTGTTACTTCTTGAGTTAGAGTAAAGTTACCTATGTATCTATCTCTGCTATCATTTTGATAGTTTTTGTATAAAGTCCAGTATGGATTGTCTGTGTATTGTGGTGCTCTATTTGTATTAGAAACAGGATTCCAAGTTATGTTTTGTCCAGTACTAAAAAACGCATCTCTTTGTTCGCTAATATCAACATTAGTTTGCCACCATTGACGGAAAGCTTGCATAAGATTACCGCCACTATAACCAGTTCCATTTCTACCTCTTCCGTTTGTGTTTACGTACGAGAAATCTACAGAAGCTTTTAGTTTATCGGTGAAATTTTGTGATGCAGAAAATGATAAATTATTTCTTTTTATTTCACTGTTAGGCATTACGCCTTCTTGGATTTTATTTGTAAATCCTAATCTAAAACTACCTGTATCTGTGCTCTTTCCAAATGAAACAGAGTTTGTGTAAGTAATTCCAGTTTTGAATATAGAATTTGGAGTGTTTTTAGCTGCAACCCATGGAGTAGCCTGTAAGTATCCAGGTAATTCTGGATATATAGAATTCCACTGGTAAACATTTAAGTTAGGATCGAAAGCTGTACCGTAAGAAGCATCAAGGTCAAATGGTACAGATAAATCATTTGTACCGTCTCCATTTATATCTATAGAATTATTCAATGTGTTATCTCCATCATAACCGGCCCCATATCGGTTTTGATATTTAGGTAATGTTTCCATGTCAACTGTTCCTGCTGTTACAGAACTTGTGAAAGAAACACCTATTCCTTTGCCTTTTCTTCCTTTTTTAGTAGTAATGATAATTGCTCCATTACTCGCTCTTGATCCATATAATGCAGTTGCTGCAGCTCCTTTTAATACATTTAATGATTCAATATCATCTGGATTAATGTCGGAAGCAGCGTTACCGTAGTCATAACCACCTCTACCAGTTCTTTGATCAGTGCTGTTGTTTGTGTTGTTGATTACGGGTGTGCCATCAATTACGATTAATGCTTGGTTATTTCCGCTAATTGAGTTGTAACCTCTAACTACAATGTTAGTTGATCCTCCCATTGTCCCTGAAGATTGAATGTCTAGACCTGCAACTTCACCAGAAAGAGCATCAGCGAAATTAGTTACAGGAGTGTCCGAAATGTCGTCTCCGCTAACTTCTTGAGTTGCATAACCTAGTGATTTTTTCTCTCTAGATATTCCAAGTGCAGTAACTACTACACCTTCAAGTTGCGCTACATCATCTTCCATTACAACCTTTAAGTTGCTTGAATTTACAACAACTTCTTGTTTTTTCATGCTGATGTAACTAAATATTAGCGTTGTACCTTGTTTTACGCTAATTGTGAATTTTCCATCAAAATCAGTTTCTGTACCATTTGCGCTTCCTTTTTCTTGGATTGCAACACTTGGTAAAGGTTGACCGTTTTGATCTGTAACTGTCCCCGAAACAGTTTTAACCTGAGCAAAAATAAATTGCCCTAATAACACTACTGCGAGTGTCAAAAGTCTGTTAAACTTAGATCTCATATTTATTAATTTGAATTAGTTAAGCCAAAATTGGAAAAAAAAATATAGTTATCCTAATAATATTTAATATTTTTTTAACATTTAACATAATTATTCTTAAAAGTTTGTTTTAAAACTTATATGTATAATAGAGTTGCTAAGTTTTATTGTTTGGTTCTTTGTAGATCCATTTGCGTACACTAAATTGAATACTCCATTATTTGTAAGTAAAGCTAAGCCACATCCGAAACTGAAGAGATTGTTTTTTGTTTTTATAGTGCTGTCTTCGAAATAGCCATAATCGATAATGCTATGGATGTATAAAGATTGGTTTAGGATATGTCTGTATTCTGTTATTATTGAGGTTAAAATATTTGCTTGAAGAGAGTTTTCTCTAAATCCTCTAATAGAATTAATCCCACCAAATCGATATAGCTCATTGCTTATGTAATTATTGCTGTTTAGGTAAAAGGTTTGTGTTTTTAAAAAAAGCTTGCTTTTAGTGTTTAATGTTATGTTTTGTTCTAGATTGAATTCGCAAAAAAATTGTTTAGTAGTTTTTTGTTTGTTCATTCGTTCTCCTAATCCGGTTTTAATTCTAATTTCTGTGTTGTTTTTTATTAAGAATGAGTTTTTGTTTGGTTTGGTGTATTCGTAGGATAGTGTGTAGAACTTGCTTTTGTAGCTTTCAATTGAGTTGTTTGAAGTGCTTTGTGTGTTGGTTGAGGTTGTGTTCTGTAGTCCGAATAATGTTTTTTTATTTACATTGAAATAATAGCCTATTTGCAGCTCTGATTGAGTGTTTTGAAAAATGCTGTCTTGTTTGAATATTCTTAAACTTGATTTTATCCCTATTGAGGTTTTGAAAATGTATGGAAATTCGGTTGAGAAATTAAAAGTTGTTTGTTTGTTTCCGTCATTTTTCCAATATAAATTTATTTTTTCTGCGGAATTAAAAGTGTTTTGTAAATTTAGGTCAAGATAGCCGTTAAGTGTTGGTTTGTTTTCTTTGTCGTTTGCAAAACCAATAAAGCCTTCAAATTTATTTGGTTTAGCTTTTTCTAAATAAGTGTAGATCTTTGTGCTGTCTTTGGTGAAAAGTATTTCTGGGTATTTGATTTGATTTGCAAAAGTTAATTCGTTTAATTCGTTGTTGAGAATTTCAATATTTTTTTTGTTGAGTTTTTGTTTTCTTAGTTTTCTAATGAGTGATTGTTTGATGTTTTTGGGGAAATTTAGATAGCCAAGCGTGATTATTTCATCAAACGATCTTTTTTTGTTAAGGTTGATTGTTAAGTCGGAATAAAGGATGTCTTTATTGTGTTTTTGATTTGATAATTTTAATTTCGCAAGTGGGTATCCTTTTTGTTCAAGTGTGTTGAGTATGTTTTTTGCCCAATCTTCAGTTTTGTTGAATTTGATTTTAAGGGTGTCTTGTGTGTGATTTATCAGTTCTTTATTTTTGCTAATATATATATAGGAGTAGTTTGTTTTTTTGCCTAATGTATATTCGAATAGAAACGTAGAGTCATTTGTTTTTGTTTGTCTTGTTGTTCTTTTTTCGAGATACCCTAGGTTGGTTAATGTAGAGTCAAATGATTTTATGGTTTTTAGTAGTGAGGATATGTTTTTGTGTTCTTTGCTGTAATTAATGCTGTCGATAATTTTGCTTTCGTATTTGGTTGAGCCTTTTATTTGTAAATAGAAAATTTGACCGTTGCAAAGTAGTGAAAGTAATAATGAGAATAAAATATAGATTCTTTTCATGGTTGTAAAGTAACGTAAAAAAATAAAATATATTTTATTTAAAAAAAGGATTAGATGTTGTTTTTTGGTTCTTTATTAGTTTTTTTTTCTTTTTTATGGGTAAAATAGGCTGTAAATAAATAAATTAGATTTGTTTTGTAATAAATAATAACTACATTTGCACGCCCTAAGGGTTTTAGGGAGTTAAATTTATTAGTAATAATTATAAACAATTATGCCAACAATTCAACAATTAGTAAGAACTGGAAGAACCAAAATAACTAAGAAGAGTAAATCGGCTGCTTTAGATTCTTGTCCTCAAAGAAGAGGGGTTTGTACGCGTGTTTATACCACAACACCAAAAAAACCAAACTCGGCAATGCGTAAAGTTGCCCGTGTACGTTTGACAAATGGTAATGAGGTAAATGCTTACATTCCTGGAGAAGGACACAATTTGCAAGAGCACTCGATAGTATTAGTTAGAGGTGGAAGAGTAAAAGATTTACCGGGTGTGCGTTATCACATTGTTCGTGGAGCATTAGATACTGCTGGAGTAGCAGGAAGAACACAACGTAGATCCAAGTATGGTGCTAAACGTCCAAAACCAGGACAAGCAGTAGCAGCAGGAAAGAAAAAGTAATTTAAAAATCTTTTAAAGAAAAGACATGAGAAAAAGAGCGGCCAAAAAAAGACCACTTTTACCAGATCCAAAATTTAACGATCAGTTAGTAACACGTTTTGTGAATAACTTAATGTGGGATGGTAAAAAATCAACAGCTTTTAAAGTTTTTTATGATGCATTAGATATCGTAGAAGCTAAAAAGCAAGATGCAGAGAAGTCTGCACTAGAAATTTGGAAAGATGCATTAACAAATGTTATGCCTCACGTAGAAGTACGTTCACGTAGAGTGGGTGGAGCTACATTTCAAATTCCAATGCAAATTCGTCCAGATAGAAAAATTTCATATTCTATGAAATGGATGATTCTTTATGCAAGAAGAAGAAATGAAAAATCGATGGCTAATAAGTTAGCTTCTGAAGTTTTAGCAGCTGCTAAAGAAGAAGGTGCTGCTGTTAAGAAAAGAATGGATACTCATAAAATGGCAGAAGCTAATAAAGCATTCTCTCACTTTAGATTTTAATTCATAAAAAATAAGAAATGGCTAGAGATTTAAAATATACTAGAAATATTGGAATTGCTGCTCATATTGATGCTGGTAAAACAACAACAACTGAGCGTGTTCTTTTTTATACTGGGAAATCACATAAAATCGGTGAGGTACATGATGGTGCTGCGACGATGGATTGGATGGCTCAAGAGCAAGAAAGAGGTATTACAATTACTTCTGCTGCTACAACTTGTGAGTGGAATTTTCCAACGAAACAAGGGGCGATTTTACCTGAATCAATTCCTTATCACTTTAATATTATTGACACTCCAGGTCACGTTGATTTTACCGTAGAGGTAAATCGTTCGTTACGTGTATTGGATGGTTTGGTTTTCTTGTTTAGTGCTGTTGATGGTGTTGAGCCTCAATCAGAGACTAACTGGAGACTAGCTGATCAATATAGGGTTCCAAGAATGGGGTTTGTTAATAAGATGGATCGTCAAGGTTCAAACTTTTTAATGGTTTGTCAGCAAGTGAAAGATATGTTGAAATCAAATGCAGTTGCAATTACTTTGCCAATTGGTGAAGAAAATGATTTCAGAGGTATAGTTGATTTAGTGAAGAATCAGGCTATTGTATGGCATGATGAAACGCAAGGTGCTACTTTTGATATTGTTGATATTCCAGCTGATATGGTTGATGAAGTAAAAGAATATCGTTCAATTCTTATCGAAGAAATCGCTACATATGACGAGAATCTTTTAGATAAGTACATGGAAGATGAGAATTCAATTACTGAGGATGAAATAAATGCAGCTTTACGTGCAGCTACTATTGATATGGCTATTATTCCTATGATTGCAGGTTCTGCATTCAAAAATAAAGGAGTTCAGTTCATGTTGGATGCTGTTTGTAAGTATTTACCTTCTCCAATGGATAAAGAGGGTATTGAAGGTATTCATCCTGATGATGTTGATTTGTTAGAAGAAGATCAAAAGAAAATATTACGTCGTCCTGATCCAAAAGAGCCATTCGCTGCTTTGGCATTTAAGATTGCTACAGATCCTTATGTTGGTCGTTTAGCTTTCTTCCGTGCATATTCAGGTCGTTTAGATGCTGGTTCGTATATATTGAATACGCGTTCTGGAAATAAAGAAAGAATTTCTCGTATCTACCAAATGCATGCAAATAAACAGAATCCAATCGATTATATCGAAGCTGGAGATATTGGAGCGGCAGTTGGATTTAAGGATATTAAGACTGGGGATACAATGTGTGATGAAAAACACCCAATTATTCTTGAGTCAATGAAATTCCCTGATCCGGTAATTGGTATCGCAATTGAGCCTAAAACTAAAGCTGATGTTGATAAAATGGGTATGGCTTTGGCTAAACTAGCTGAAGAAGATCCTACGTTTACGGTTAGAACTGATGAGGCTTCGGGTCAAACTATTATTTCAGGAATGGGTGAGTTACACTTGGATATTCTTGTGGATAGAATGAGACGTGAGTTTAAAGTTGAAGTGAATCAAGGTGAACCTCAAGTTGAGTATAAAGAAGCGTTTACGAAATCTGCTACACATAGAGAGGTTTATAAGAAGCAATCTGGAGGTCGTGGTAAATTCGGTGATATCGTATTTACATTAGAGCCTGCTGAAGATGTGGATGGTAAGCCAGCTGTTGGATTACAGTTTGTTAATGCAGTAAAAGGTGGTAATGTTCCTAAAGAATATATACCATCTGTTGAAAAAGGTTTCCGTGAAGCTATGAAAGCTGGTCCGTTGGCAGGTTATGCTGTGGATAGTTTGAAGGTAACTTTAACAGACGGATCTTTCCATCCAGTGGATTCTGATGCTCTTTCTTTTGAGTTAGCAGCTAAGCTAGGGTATAAAGAAGTTGCTAAAGCAGCTGGAGCTGTAGTTCTTGAGCCAATCATGAAAATTGAGGTTATTACACCAGAAGAAAATATGGGTGATATCGTTGGTGATTTGAATCGTCGTAGAGGACAAGTTAATGATATGGGTGATAGATCAGGTGCAAAAACTATTAAAGCAGATGTGCCTTTATCTGAAATGTTTGGATATGTAACTACTTTGAGAACTTTATCTTCGGGTAGAGCAACTTCAACAATGGAGTTTTCTCACTATGCGGAAACACCATCTAATATTTCGGAAGAAGTAATTAAAAAAGCTAAAGGTAACGCTTAATCTTAAGAAAATGAGTCAAAAAATTAGAATAAAACTTAAATCATACGATCATAATTTGGTAGATAAATCTGCTGAAAAAATCGTTAAGACTGTAAAAAGTACAGGTGCTGTGGTAACAGGTCCAATTCCTTTGCCAACAAACAAAAAGATTTTTACTGTATTGCGTTCTCCGCACGTAAATAAAAAATCAAGAGAGCAATTCGAACTAAGTTCTTACAAGAGATTGTTAGATATCTATAGTTCATCATCTAAAACAATTGATGCTTTGATGAAGTTAGAATTGCCTAGTGGTGTTGAAGTAGAGATTAAAGTTTAGTTACTTGTACTGCTTAGCAGTATAAAATAATAAAAGCCGTTAGTAGTTTACTACAACGGTTTTTTTATAATATTACATTAGTTAATTGTTATGTGTTTTTCTTATTGAAAATCACGTAATTAATTATTTTTGTGATATTGAAAAAATAATTATATATTTGCACCCTCAAAACGAGGAAGTGTGTCTATGTATGCATTTTTAATAAAAAAGAGTTTAATTAATTAATTAGTTTTTATATGTCTGGGTTAATCGGAAGAAAAATTGGCATGACTAGCATCTTTGATGAGAACGGGAAAAATATTCCTTGTACTGTAATCGAAGCTGGTCCATGCGTTGTTACCCAAGTCAGAACCGATGAGGTTGACGGGTATAGTGCTCTTCAGCTTGGTTTCGATGACAAAACTGAAAAGCATACTATTAAAGCTGAAGAAGGTCACTTCAAAAAAGCGGGTAGTGTAGCTAAAAGGAAAGTTATTGAGTTCAAGTATTTTGAAGAAGAACACAAATTAGGTGAAGTTCTTACAGTAGATTTATTTATTGAAGGAGAATTTGTAGATGTGCAAGGTGTGTCTAAAGGTAAAGGTTTTCAAGGAGTTGTTAAACGTCACGGATTTGGTGGTGTTGGACAAGCGACTCATGGTCAACATAATCGTTTAAGAGCGCCAGGTTCTGTTGGAGCATCGTCTTATCCTTCTAGAGTATTCAAAGGAATGCGTATGGCAGGAAGAATGGGTGGAGAGAATGTTACAGTTCAAAACCTTAAAGTTTTAAAAGTTGTTGCTGATAAAAATCTTTTAGTAGTTAAAGGGTGTATTCCAGGACATAAAAACTCTTATGTAATCATTCAGAAGTAATGGAAGTAAAAGTATTAGATTTCAACGGAAAAGATACTGGAAGAAAAGTGCAACTTTCTGATTCAGTATTCGCAATTGAGCCAAATAATCACGCAGTATATCTTGATGTTAAGCAGTATTTAGCAAATCAAAGACAAGGTACTCATAAAGCTAAGGAAAGAGCTGAAGTAGCTGGTAGTACGCGTAAGATTAAAAAACAAAAAGGAACTGGTACTGCTCGTGCAGGTAGTGCAAAGAACCCATTGTTTAAAGGTGGAGGAACAGTTTTCGGTCCAAGACCAAGAAGTTATTCATTTAAATTGAATAAAAACTTGAAAAGATTAGCTAGAAAATCTGCTTTATCGTTAAAGGTAAAAGAGTCTAGTTTAATCGTCTTAGAAGACTTTACATTCGAAGCTCCAAACACTAAAAATTTCATTAATGTATTGAAAGCTTTAGGTTTAGATAATAAAAAATCTTTGTTTGTGTTGGGAGATGCGAATAAAAATGTATATTTGTCGTCACGTAATTTAAAAGCTGCTAAGGTTGTAACTTCTTCAGAGATAAGTACTTACGCGGTTTTAAACGCAAGTAGCTTAGTTGTTTTAGAAGGCGCTTTAGCTGGTATTGAAGAAAATTTAAGTAAATAATTAAGGTTATGAGTATCATTATTAAGCCTATTATAACTGAAAAAATAACTAAAGATGGTGAGGTTTTTAACCGTTTTGGTTTTGTAGTAGAAAAAAACGCAAATAAAATTCAAATCAAAAATGCAGTGGAAGCTGTTTATGGTGTGAGTGTTGTTAGTGTTAATACTATGAACTATAGAGCGGATAGAAGTGTTAAGTACACCAAAAGTGGTTTAATCAGTGGGAAAACAAATGCATATAAAAAAGCAATTGTTCAAGTTCAAGAAGGAGAAACTATAGATTTCTATAATAATATCTAATAAAATGTCAGTTAGAAAATTAAAACCTATTACCCCAGGTCAGCGTTTTAGAGTTGTTAATAGCTTTGACACTATTACAACTGATAAGCCGGAGCGTTCTTTGATCGCACCGAAAAAAAACTCTGGAGGTAGAAATAGTCAAGGAAAGATGACCATGCGTTATATCGGTGGTGGTCACAAACAAAAATATCGTATTATCGATTTTAAAAGAACTAAAGAAGGTGTTCCTGCTTTGGTTAAAACAATTGAGTACGATCCAAATCGTTCAGCTTTTATTTCGTTATTAGCTTATGCTGATGGTGCTAAAACTTATGTTATTGCGCAAAACGGTTTACAAGTTGGGCAAACTGTAGTTTCAGGTCCAGATGCTTCTCCAGAAATTGGAAA
Source organism: Flavobacterium jumunjinense (assembly GCF_021650975.2). NCBI lineage: Bacteria > Pseudomonadati > Bacteroidota > Flavobacteriia > Flavobacteriales > Flavobacteriaceae > Flavobacterium > Flavobacterium jumunjinense. The sequence goes on along the minus strand of NZ_CP091285.1, from coordinate 261,078 downwards.
TGCATTACCTTTAAGTAAAATTCCTCTAGGTACAGTTATTTCTTGTATCGAATTAAGACCAGGTCAAGGAGCAGTTATCGCTCGTTCTGCTGGAACTTTTGCTCAATTAATGGCAAGAGACGGTAAATATGCGACTATTAAAATGCCGTCTGGTGAAACAAGATTGATTTTGTTGACTTGTTCTGCAACAATAGGTGCAGTGTCAAATTCAGATCATCAATTAGTAGTATCAGGTAAAGCTGGTAGATCTAGATGGTTAGGTAGAAGACCGAGAACAAGACCAGTAGCAATGAATCCAGTTGATCATCCAATGGGTGGTGGTGAAGGACGTTCTTCAGGAGGTCATCCACGTTCAAGAAAAGGATTGCCAGCTAAAGGTTATAGAACTCGTTCTAAGGTTAACCCGAGTAATAAGTATATTGTAGAACGTAGAAAGAAATAATTAGATAGACATGGCACGTTCATTAAAAAAAGGACCTTATGTTCACTATAAATTAGAGAAAAAAGTTCAAGAAAATATTGAGAAAGATACTAAAGCTGTTATCAAAACTTGGTCAAGAGCTTCAATGATTACTCCAGATTTTGTTGGGCAAACTATTGCTGTACATAATGGTCGTCAATTTGTACCTGTTTACGTTACTGAAAACATGGTAGGTCATAAATTAGGAGAATTTTCTCCAACTAGATCTTTTAGAGGTCATGCTGGTGCAAAAAATAAAGGAAAAAAATAATAAGAAGCTATGGGAGTTCGTAAAAGAGAAAGAGCAGAGCAGATTAAAGAAGCTAAGGCACAAGTTGCATTTGCTAAATTAAATAACTGCCCTACTTCACCTAGAAAAATGCGCATTGTAGCAGATTTAGTAAGAGGTCAGAAAGTAGAATTAGCTCTTAATATATTAAGATTTAATAGTAAAGAAGCTTCAAGAAAATTAGAGAAACTTTTGTTATCTGCGATAAATAATTATCAACAGAAAAATACAGAAGCTAACTTAGAAGAAGCAGGCTTATTTGTAAAAGAGATTAGAGTTGATGGTGGTGCGATGTTGAAAAGACTTCGTCCAGCTCCTCAAGGTCGTGCACATAGAATAAGAAAGCGTTCTAATCACGTGACTATCGTGTTAGGATCAAATAATAACACACAAAGTAATTAATAAACAGTATGGGACAAAAGACAAATCCAATTGGAAATAGACTTGGTATCATCAGAGGATGGGACTCAAACTGGTATGGAGGAAATGATTATGGTGATAAAATCGCTGAAGATTTTAAAATCAGAAAATATATCCATGCGCGTTTATCAAAAGCTAGTGTATCAAAAGTAATTATCGAAAGAACTTTAAAACTTGTAACCGTTACTATCACTACTGCAAGACCTGGTATTATTATCGGGAAAGGTGGTCAAGAGGTAGACAAGTTGAAAGAAGAACTTAAGAAAATTACTGATAAAGAAATTCAAATCAATATCTTTGAAATTAAAAGACCTGAGTTGGATGCTTATTTAGTTGCTAATAGTATAGCTCGTCAAATTGAAAGTAGAATTTCATATAGAAGAGCAATTAAAATGGCTATAGCTGCTGCAATGAGAATGAATGCTGAGGGAATTAAAGTTTTAATTTCTGGTCGTTTGAATGGTGCTGAAATGGCACGTTCAGAAGGTTTTAAAGATGGAAGAATTCCTTTATCAACTTTCAGAGCTGATATTGATTATGCATTAGCTGAAGCTCATACTACTTATGGTAGAATGGGAATCAAAGTATGGATAATGAAAGGTGAAGTTTACGGGAAAAGAGATCTTTCTCCGTTAGTTGGTATGGATAAACAAAAATCCAAATCTTCAGGATCGTCTGGAAAAGGTAAGCCAAACAGAAGCAAAAGAAAGTAATTTTTTAAATTAAAGAAAAATGTTACAGCCTAAAAGAACAAAATACCGTAAGGTACAGAAAGGTAGAATGAAAGGGGTTTCTCAAAGAGGTCATGAACTTTCTAATGGAATGTTCGGAATTAAATCTTTGGATTCAACTTTTATTACTTCTCGTCAGATAGAAGCAGCTCGTATTGCTGCTACTCGTTTCATGAAAAGGGAGGGTCAATTATGGATTAAGATATTTCCAGATAAGCCTATCACTAAGAAACCATTAGAAGTACGTATGGGTAAAGGTAAAGGTGCAGTTGAGTATTGGGCTGCAGTTGTGAAACCTGGAAGAATCATGTTTGAAGTTGGAGGAGTTCCTCTATCTGTTGCTAAAGAAGCTTTGCGTCTTGCAGCACAAAAACTTCCAGTTAAAACTAAGTTTGTTGTTGCTAGAGATTTCGAAGCATAATCAAAATATATTATGAAACAATCAGAAATAAAAAATCTATCTGCAGCTGAGTTACAAGAGAAACTTAGTGAGTTAAAGAGAACGTATGCTGAATTAAAAACAGCTCATACTATTTCTCCAATTGAAAATCCTCTTCAAATAAAAACTATTAGAAGAGCTGTTGCTAGAGTTGCAACAGAGATAACTAAAAGAGAGTTACAATAATTGTATTCTGCTGAAAGATGGAAAAAAGAAATTTAAGAAAAGAGAGAGTTGGTGTTGTTACTAGCAATAAAATGGAGAAATCTATTGTTGTTTCTGAAACAAGAAGAGTAAAGCACCCTTTATACGGTAAGTTCGTGTTAAAAACAAAGAAATATGTTGCGCACGACGAAACAAATGACTGTAATATTGGAGATACAGTAAAGATCATGGAAACAAGACCTTTAAGTAAATCTAAATGTTGGAGATTAGTTGAAATCATTGAAAGAGCGAAATAATTATGGTACAACAAGAATCAAGATTAAAAGTAGCAGATAACACAGGAGCAAAAGAAGTTTTGACTATCCGTGTTTTAGGAGGAACGAAACGTCGTTATGCCTCTGTAGGAGATAAAATTGTAGTTTCTATTAAAGATGCAACACCAAACGGAAACGTTAAAAAAGGTGCTGTTTCAACTGCAGTTGTTGTACGTACTAAAAAAGAAGTGAGAAGAGCTGATGGATCTTATATTCGTTTTGACGATAACGCATGTGTGTTGTTGAACGCTGCAGGAGAAATGAGAGGGACTCGTGTTTTTGGTCCGGTTGCCAGAGAACTTCGTGAAAAACAATTCATGAAAATTGTATCATTAGCACCAGAGGTGCTTTAATTCTAAAAATGATGACAAAGCTAAAAATTAAATCAGGAGACGTAGTAAAAGTAATTGCTGGAGATCATAAAGGGTCTGAGGGAAAAGTTTTACGTGTTATCCGTGACAAAAATAAAGCGATAGTTGAAGGTGTAAACATGGTTTCGAAACATACAAAACCAAGTGCTAAAAACCCTCAAGGAGGTATCGTTAAGAAAGAAGCTCCTATGCATATTTCTAATTTATCTTTAATTGATCCGAAAACGAATTCAATTACTAAGGTAGGTTATAAAATTGAAGGAGATAAGAAAGTAAGGATTTCAAAAAAATCTAATCAAGTATTATAGTAATGACTTTTATACCTAGATTAAAAGAAGAATATAAGAGTAGAGTGATCTCTGCTCTTACAGAAGAGTTCGGTTACAAGAATGTTATGCAAGTTCCTAAACTTGAAAAAATTGTTGTAAGCCGCGGTGTTGGTGCAGCTGTCTCAGACAAGAAATTGGTTGATTATGCTGTAGAAGAGATAACAAAAATTACTGGTCAAAAAGCAGTTTCTACAATTTCTAAGAAAGATGTTGCGTCTTTTAAATTAAGAAAAGGAATGCCAATTGGAGCAAAAGTAACTTTAAGAGGAGAAAGAATGTATGAATTCTTAGATAGATTGATTACTTCTTCTTTGCCACGTGTAAGAGATTTCGGTGGTATTAAGTCTACAGGTTTTGACGGTAGAGGTAATTATAACTTAGGAGTTTTAGAGCAAATCATTTTCCCAGAAATTGATATTGATAAAATTAATAAAATTTCAGGTTTTGATATTACTTTTGTTACATCTGCGAATACAGATAAAGAAGCAAAATCATTATTGACAGAATTAGGTTTACCTTTTAAAAAGAATTAAGAAATGGCTAAAGAATCGATGAAAGCCCGTGAGGCAAAAAGAGAAGCGTTAGTGACTAAATATGCTGAAAAAAGAAAAGCTTTGAAAGAGGCTGGAGATTATGAAGCGTTACAGAAATTACCTAAAAATGCATCTCCTGTTCGTTTACACAATCGTTGTAAATTAACTGGAAGACCGAGAGGTTACATGCGTCAATTTGGTCTTTCTCGTGTTACTTTCCGTGAAATGGCTAATCAAGGATTAATTCCAGGTGTTAAAAAGGCAAGCTGGTAATAAATAATTTTAATTGGTTTCAGGTTCGCTAGAATAGTTCTAGCGAAAACCAAAACCGCAAATTCATACATATGTATACAGATCCTATTGCAGATTTTCTTACGAGAGTTAGAAATGCAGTTAGAGCAAATCACAAAGTTGTTGAGATTCCTGCTTCTAACTTGAAAAAAGAAATCACAAAGATTTTATTTGATCAAGGATATATTTTAAGTTACAAATTTGATGATAGTGGTGTTCAAGGTGCTATCAAAATTGCTCTAAAGTACGACAAGGAAACTAAAGAGTCAGTAATTAAAGATATCCAAAGAATTAGTAAACCAGGTTTACGTAAATACGCTGGATCTACTGAATTACCAAGAATCTTAAACGGTTTAGGTGTTGCTATTGTTTCAACTTCTAAAGGTGTTATGACAGGTAAGCAAGCTAAGCAGCTTAATGTTGGTGGAGAAGTAATTTGTTACGTATATTAATAATAAAGCGAAAGAATGTCAAGAATAGGTAAAAATCCAATTGCAATTCCAGCCGGTATAACTGTAGAGGTTAAAGGTGCTGTAATTACAGTTAAAGGAAAATTAGGCGAGCTTTCTCAGGAATTTTCTGATGTAACAGTGAAAGTTGAAGATAACCAAGTTATCGTTGAGCGTTCATCAGATCATAAGAATGACAGAGCGAAACATGGACTTTATCGTTCTCTTATAAACAATATGATTATAGGAGTTTCAGAAGGTTTTACAAAGCAATTAGAGCTTGTAGGGGTAGGATATAGGGCTTCAAATCAAGGTCAAAGACTTGATTTAGCTGTAGGTTTTTCACACAATATCGTTCTGGAAATTGTTCCAGAGGTTACTGTTGAAACAATATCTGAAAAAGGTAAAAATCCAATAGTGAAATTATCATCATTTGACAAACAATTATTAGGTCAGGTATCTGCGAAAATCAGAGCTTTCCGTAAGCCAGAACCTTATAAAGGAAAAGGTATTAAGTTTGTAGGTGAAGTATTAAGAAGAAAAGCAGGTAAATCAGCTTAAAAATTAAGACTATGTCATTAACAAGAAGTGAAAGAAGACAAAGAATAAAATTCAGAATTAGAAAAGTTGTTAGCGGTACACCTGCACAACCAAGGCTTTCTGTATTTAGATCTAATAAGGAAATCTATGCTCAAATCATAGATGATGTAAACGGTGTAACATTAGTTACTGCATCTTCTCGTGAAAAAGAAGTTACAAAAGGTACAAATGTTGAAACTGCAAATGCAGTTGGGAAATTAGTAGCTGAAAGAGCTCTTAAAGCTGGTGTGTCAAATATTACCTTTGATAGAGGTGGATATTTATATCACGGTCGTGTAAAATCATTAGCTGAAGGAGCAAGAGAAGCTGGACTTAAATTCTAAGAAATTATGTATCAAAAATATAAAAATGTAGAGCTAGTAAAACCAAGTGGTCTTGAATTAAAAGATCGTTTGGTTAGTGTAAATCGTGTTACGAAAGTTACTAAAGGAGGTAGAGCATTTGGTTTCTCTGCAATCGTAGTAGTTGGAGATGAAAACGGTGTTGTAGGACATGGATTAGGGAAATCTAAAGATGTTTCTGAGGCTATTGCTAAAGCAGTAGAAGATGCGAAGAAAAATTTAGTTAGAATTCCTTTGAATAGTGCTACTGTGCCTCACGAACAAAAAGGAAAATTTGGTGGAGCTAGAGTATTTTTAATGCCTGCTTCTCATGGTACCGGAGTAATTGCTGGTGGTGCTGTGCGTGCGGTATTGGAGTCAGTTGGTGTACATGATGTATTATCAAAATCTCAAGGTTCGTCAAATCCTCATAACGTTGTTAAAGCTACTTTTGATGCTTTGTTACAAATGAGAAGTGCCGTTACTATTGCTAAGCAAAGAGGAATTTCTTTAGAGAAAGTATTTAAAAGTTAAAAATCCAAGGAAAAATGACAAAAATTTTAGTAAAACAAGTTAGAAGTAAAATCAATTGTCCTGAGACGCAAAAAAGAACTTTAGAATCTTTAGGTCTTCGCAAATTAGGGCAAGTTGTTGAGCATGACGCAAGTCCTGCTATCCTTGGAATGGTAAATAAAGTTAAACACTTAGTTTCTGTTGAAGAAGCTAAATAATAATATTCGTTATGAATTTAAGTAACTTACAACCAGCTGAAGGTTCGGTTCACAACCAAAATAAAAGATTAGGTAGAGGAGAAGGTTCTGGTAAAGGTGGTACTGCCGCTAGAGGTCACAAAGGAGCAAAATCTCGTTCTGGTTATTCTAAGAAAATTGGTTTTGAAGGAGGGCAAATGCCTCTTCAAAGACGTGTTCCTAAGTTTGGTTTTAAAAATATTAATAGAGTAGAATATCAAGGTGTTAACCTAGATACTATTCAATCGTTAGTAGATAATGGTTTAATTACTGATACATTAGATTTATCAGTGATATTAGATAATCGTTTAGCTACAAAAAATAGCTTAGTAAAGATTTTAGGAAGAGGTGAGCTAAAGGCTAAACTAAAAGTAAGTGCTCACAAATTTACTGCTACTGCAAAAGCTGCTATTGAAGCTGCTGGTGGAGAAGTAGTAACTTTATAAACCTTTTTAGTACAATGAAGAAATTTATAGATTCATTTATCAATGTTTGGAAAATAGAAGAGTTAAAGAATAGAATATTCTTAACTTTAGGTTTGTTGCTAGTGTACCGTTTCGGTGCACAAGTAACACTTCCTGGTATTGATGCTGCTCAATTAGGTAACTTGACTAACCAAACAGATGAAGGTATTGGTTGGTTGATAAATGTTTTTACAGGAGGTGCGTTTTCGCAAGCTTCTGTATTTGCATTGGGTATTATGCCATATATTTCTGCTTCGATTGTAGTACAGTTAATGGGAATTGCGGTTCCTTATTTACAAAAACTACAAAAAGATGGAGAGAGTGGTAGAAAGAAGATCAATCAAATTACTAGATGGTTAACTATTTTAATTACATTAGTGCAAGGACCAGGTTATATTTATAATCTACATGCTACACTTCCACCTGAAGCATTTTTATTAGGTGTTAGTTCTGTATCTTTCTTGTTTTCTTCTGTTTTAATTTTAGTGACAGGAACAATTTTTGCAATGTGGTTAGGTGAAAAAATTACTGATAAAGGTATCGGTAATGGTATTTCATTATTAATCATGGTAGGAATTATTGCTAGAATGCCTCAATCTTTTATTCAAGAAATCAGTTCAAGAACTACGCAAGCAAATGGTGGTTTAATGATGATTGTATTAGAAGTAGTGCTTTGGTTTATAGTTATTATTGCTTGTATACTCTTAGTAATGGCAGTTAGAAAAATTCCAGTTCAATATGCAAGAAGAACCGTTTCTGGTGATTTCGAAGAAGATATGATGGGATCTAGACAATTTATTCCATTGAAACTTAATGCTTCAGGAGTTATGCCTATTATATTTGCTCAAGCTATTATGTTTATTCCTGCTGCAGTTTCAGGTCTTGCAAAAGAATCTGATTTTGCACAATCATTAGCTGGGAAGTTTAATGATCCGTTCGGATTAGTATATAATATCGTATTTGCTTTGTTAATTATAATTTTTACGTATTTTTACACCGCAATCACAGTTCCAACTAATAAGATGGCTGATGATTTAAAAAGAAGTGGTGGTTTTATACCTGGAATTAGACCAGGTGTTGAAACAGGAGATTACCTTGATAAAATAATGTCATTGATAACTTTTCCAGGTTCTTTATTCTTAGCATTACTTGCTGTTTTTCCAGCAGTAGTTGTTAGTTTATTGAAGGTACAAGGTGCATGGGGATATTTTTACGGAGGTACTTCTTTATTAATTATGGTAGGAGTTGCAATTGATACTATTCAACAAATAAATTCTTATTTATTGAATAAGCATTATGATGGATTGATGAAAACTGGTAAAAATAGAAAGGCAGTAGCTTAATATTTATGGCAAAACAATCAGCAATAGAACAAGACGGAACAATAATTGAAGCATTATCAAATGCGATGTTCCGTGTAGAATTAGAAAATGGACATGTTGTAATTGCTCATATTTCAGGTAAAATGCGTATGCATTACATTAAATTGTTGCCTGGAGATAAGGTAAAACTTGAAATGAGCCCTTACGATTTAACAAAAGCAAGAATTACATATAGATACTAAAGCTAGTAAAATGAAAGTAAGAGCATCAGTAAAAAAGAGAAGTGCCGAGTGCATTATAGTACGTAGAAAAGGAAGATTATACGTTATAAACAAAAAGAATCCTAGATTTAAACAAAGACAAGGATAAATTATGGCAAGAATTGCAGGGGTAGATATACCTAAACAGAAAAGAGGAGTTATTGCTTTAACATACATATTTGGTATTGGCAGTAGCAGAGCTAAAGATATTTTAGCCAAAGCTCAAGTTAGTGAAGATAAAAAAGTTCAAGATTGGAATGATGATGAAATTAGCGGAATTCGTGAGGCTGTTTCTTTTTTCAAAATTGAAGGAGAATTGCGTTCAGAAATTCAATTAAACATCAAACGTTTAATGGATATTGGATGTCAAAGAGGTATTCGTCATAGAGCTGGACTTCCATTAAGAGGTCAAAGAACTAAAAACAACTCTAGAACTAGAAAAGGTAAAAGAAAAACTGTTGCTAACAAGAAAAAAGCAACTAAATAATAAGTAAGTAATATGGCTAAGGCAACAACAAAAAAACGTAAAGTTATCGTTGAATCTACAGGAGAAGCGCATATTAATGCTACATTTAATAACATCATCATTTCTTTGACTAACAAAAAGGGTGAAGTTATTTCTTGGTCTTCAGCTGGTAAAATGGGCTTTAGAGGTTCTAAAAAGAACACTCCTTATGCAGCTCAAATGGCGGCAGAAGATTGTGCAAAAGTAGCACTTGAGGCTGGACTTAAGAAAGTAAAAGTTTACGTTAAAGGACCTGGAAACGGAAGAGAATCTGCAATACGTTCAATTCACAATGGTGGAATTGAAGTATCTGAGATCATCGATGTAACTCCAATGCCTCACAATGGATGTAGACCTCCAAAAAGAAGAAGAGTTTAATTTATTTAAGTATAACCAAGGTAGAATAACGATTATCGAAGGATATAATGACCTGAATTCATAATCACTACCTTATATTAATTTTAAAATGGCAAGATATACTGGTCCAAAAACTAAAATTGCTCGTAAATTTGGCGAAGCGATATTCGGAGATGATAAATCTTTCGAAAAAAGAAATTACCCACCTGGGCAACACGGTTTAGCAAAAAAAAGAGGTAAAAAATCTGAATATGCTGTCCAGTTAATGGAAAAGCAAAAAGCTAAATATACTTATGGTATTTTAGAACGTCAATTCAGAAATTTATTTGAAAAAGCTTCTTCTGCTTCTGGTGTAACTGGTGAAATTTTACTTCAATTATGTGAGGCTCGTTTAGATAACGTAGTTTATAGAATGGGTATCGCTCCTTCTCGTAGAGCTGCTCGTCAGATTGTATCTCATAGGCATGTAACAGTTAATGGTGAGTTGGTAAATGTACCTTCTTATCATTTGAAAGCTGGAGATAAAGTAGCGGTTCGTGAAAAATCTAAATCTCTTGAAGCTATTGAAAGATCTTTATCTAATTCATCTCAGGTTTATGAGTGGATTACATGGAATACTGAAACTAAAGAAGGTACTTTTGTTTCTGTTCCTCAAAGACTTCAAATACCAGAAAATATTAAAGAGCAACTAATCGTTGAGTTGTATAACAAATAATAATTGACTTTAGTCGAAATATGGCATTATTTAATTTTCAAAAGCCCGATAAAGTTATCATGATCGATTCAACCGATTTTGAAGGTAAATTCGAATTTAGACCTTTGGAACCTGGTTACGGATTGACAGTTGGTAATGCATTAAGAAGAGTTTTACTTTCTTCTCTAGAAGGATACGCTATTACATCTGTAAGAATTGAAGGTGTGGAACATGAGTTCTCAACTATTTCTGGAGTAGTAGAAGATGTTACAGAAATTATCTTAAATCTAAAACAAGTCCGTTTTAAAAGACAAATTGAAGATGTAGATAATGAATCTGTTTCAATATCTCTTTCTGGTAAAGATCAAATTACAGCAGGTGATTTCCAAAAATTCATCTCAGGTTTTCAGGTGTTAAACCCAGACTTGGTAATTTGTAACTTAGAGAGCAAAACAACTATCAATATGGAGCTTTCTATCGAAAAAGGTAGAGGATATGTTCCTGCTGAAGAAAACAAAAAAGCAAACGCACCTATTGGTACTATATTTACAGATTCTATTTATACACCTGTAAAAAATGTTAAGTATGCAATAGAAAACTTCCGTGTTGAACAAAAAACTGATTATGAAAAATTAGTTTTTGAAATCATTACAGATGGTTCTATTCATCCAAAAGATGCATTAACTGAAGCAGCTAAAACGTTGATTCACCACTTTATGTTATTTTCAGATGAGAGAATTACACTTGAGGCTGATGAAATTGCTCAAACAGAATCTTACGATGAAGAATCATTACACATGAGACAGTTGTTAAAAACTAAACTTGTGGATATGGATTTATCTGTTAGAGCATTAAATTGTTTAAAAGCGGCTGAAGTGGATACATTAGGAGACTTAGTTTCTTTCAATAAAAATGACTTAATGAAGTTCCGTAACTTTGGAAAAAAATCATTAACAGAACTAGATGAATTAGTTGCTGCTAAAGGTTTGAATTTCGGAATGGATTTGAGTAAGTATAAACTAGATAAAGAATAATCTAATTTGCGCAGCAAATTAAATTTAAGATAGCGAGATGAGACACGGAAAAAAATTCAATCACTTAAGTAGACAAACAGGACATAGAAAAGCTATGTTAGCTAATATGGCTTGTTCGTTAATAGAGCACAAACGTATTAACACTACTGTTGCTAAAGCTAAAGCTTTAAAACAATTTGTTGAGCCGTTAGTTACAAAATCAAAAGAAGATACTACTCATAACAGACGTATTGTTTTCTCTTATTTAAGAAGCAAGTATGCGGTTACTGAATTATTCAGAGATGTTGCTGTGAAAGTAGGAGATAGACCAGGAGGATACACACGTATCATCAAGTTAGGTAATCGTTTAGGAGATAATGCTGATATGGCAATGATCGAGTTAGTAGATTATAATGACTTGTATACTGCAGGTAAAAAAGAAGCTAAAAAGACTACTCGTCGCGGTAGAGCAAAAAAATCTGAGGCTACTTCAACAGAAGCTCCAGTTGCTGAATCTTCTGAAAATACCGAAGCAACCGAATAATCATGAATTTATGATTGTATATAAAAAAAGGATAGACATTTGTTTATCCTTTTTTTTATATTCTTTTTTTTCAATTTTTTATTTTAAATTTGCACAATCAACAACACAACGTAATGAAATATATTAATCGTACTCAAGCAGTATTGTTATTAAAAGATGGAACCGTATTCTACGGTAAATCAATTGGTATTGAAGGAACAACTTTTGGAGAGGTTGCATTTAATACAGGTACTACAGGTTATCAAGAAATTTTTACTGATCCTTCTTATTTTGGACAAATAATGGTTACCACCAATGCTCATATTGGAAATTATGGAGTCAATTCAGAAGAAGTTGAATCTGATAATGTTAAGATTTCTGGTTTAGTTTGTAAAAATTTTAGTTTTAATTTTTCTAGAGATAATGCATCTGAGAGTCTTTTTGATTATTTGAAAAAACAAAATTTGATCGTTATATCAGATGTAGACACTAGGGCTTTGGTGAGTTATATAAGAGATAATGGAGCTATGAATGCTATTATTTCCACAGATGGAACATCTATTGATGAATTAAAGAAAATGTTTGTAGAAGTGCCAGATATGCATGGTTTGGAATTGGCCTCTAAAGTTTCTACTAAAAAGCCTTATTTTTATGGCAGTGAAAATGCAAAGTATAAAATTTCTGCACTCGACCTAGGAATTAAAACAAATATCCTTAGAAACTTAGCGAAAAGAGACTGCTACATTAAAGTTTTTCCTTATAATGCATCATTTGAGGATTTATCTAACTTTAGTCCAGATGGTTACTTTTTATCTAATGGTCCTGGTGATCCTGAACCATTAGTGTCTGCTCAACAAGTAGCAAGAGATATTTTAAAAGTTAATAAGCCTCTTTTTGGAATTTGCTTAGGTCATCAAGTTATTGGTTTAGCAAATGGAATTTCTACTTATAAAATGTTTAATGGGCATAGGGGTATTAATCACCCTGTGAAAAATTTATTAACAGGTAAAGGAGAAATTACTTCTCAAAATCACGGTTTCGCAATAGTTAAGGAAGAACTTGAAAAGAACCCTGATTTTGAATTAACACATGTTCATTTAAATGATGGGACAGTAGCAGGTATGAAAATGAAAAACAAGAACTGTTTCTCTGTACAATATCACCCTGAAGCAAGTCCTGGTCCACACGATTCAACTTATTTATTTGATCAATTTATAGCGAATATAGAATCTGCTACTAACTAAAACGTTATCGTTTATAAGTTTTTCAGATTTATATACAATACAATTTTATAAATTTTATTTTTGTCTATATAGACGAATAATAACTTAAAAAAATATAAGAATGAGCATGATAATTAAAGTTCACGCAAGACAGATATTTGATTCACGTGGAAATCCAACTGTTGAAGTTGATGTGATAACAGATAATGGAATCATAGGTAGAGCAGCTGTTCCAAGCGGTGCTTCAACGGGTGAACACGAGGCTGTAGAATTACGCGATGGTGGAAAGGCATACATGGGAAAAGGTGTTTTGAATGCTGTTGAGAATGTAAATATTAAAATTGCTTCTGAGATTGTTGGTATGTCTGTTTTCGAACAAAACGCAATTGATAAAGCGATGATCGATTTAGACGGAACAGCAAATAAATCAAATTTAGGAGCGAATGCAATTTTAGGTGTTTCTTTAGCAGTTGCTAAAGCTGCTGCAAATGAGTTAGGCTTGCCGTTATATAGGTATGTTGGAGGTGTTTCTGGTAATACGTTGCCAGTTCCAATGATGAATATTATTAATGGAGGTTCTCATTCTGATGCTCCAATTGCTTTTCAAGAGTTTATGGTTATGCCAGTTAAGGCTAAAAACTTCACTCATGCTATGCAAATGGGAACAGAAATTTTTCATAACTTGAAGAAAGTATTACACGACAGAAAGCTTTCTACAGCTGTAGGAGATGAAGGAGGTTTTGCTCCTAATTTAGCGGGTGGTACTGAAGATGCTTTAGATTCTGTTAAGTTAGCTGTTGAAAATGCAGGATATACTTTTGGAGATGATATTATGATTGCTCTTGATTGTGCTGCTGCTGAATTTTTTGTTGATGGTAAATATGACTATTCAAAGTTTGAAGGTCAAACAGGAAAAATAAGAACATCGGCTGAGCAAGTTGATTATTTAGCAGAATTAGTTGCTAAATATCCAATTGTGTCAATAGAAGATGGAATGGATGAAAATGACTGGGATGGATGGAAATTGTTAACAGAAAAAATTGGAGATAAAGTTCAATTAGTGGGTGATGATTTATTTGTAACTAATGTTGAGCGATTATCAAAAGGTATTTCTAAAAATATTGCAAATTCAATTTTGATAAAAGTGAATCAAATTGGAACACTTTCTGAAACCATCGCTGCAGTGAATATGGCTCATAATGCTGGCTATACTTCTGTTATGTCCCATCGTTCTGGGGAAACAGAAGATAATACAATTGCAGATCTTGCTGTTGCTTTAAACTGTGGTCAAATTAAAACGGGTTCAGCTTCACGTTCAGATAGAATGGCAAAATACAATCAATTATTGCGTATTGAAGAAGAATTAGGCAATGTTGCTTACTTTCCTAGAGTTAATGCTTTTAAGCAAAAAGGTTAATTTTAGTTGTAATTAATGAATAAACTATTACAAAAATGCAGAATTTAAAGAATTCTGCATTTTTGTTTTTTTATAATAATTATGTTTCAGTATTTAAAGAATCCTTATCCATTAAAAGACTCATTGAAGAGAAATCTTATGATTGCTTCAGTAGTGAGTTTGTTTGTGTTTTTAATTAATTATAGTCTATATGACGATAGTTCTATTTCTCAATTTAATTGTTCGATAGTAGAAATGTCTTTTGTTTTTGGAGCAATTACTTTCATGGTTGTTTTATTAGTGTTTTATTTTTTTCCGAAGTTTATTTTATCTGATAAAATAAAGGAAAACTGGACAGTTTTGAATGAAATAGTATTGATTTTTTTTCTACATCTTATAATTGCAATTTTTAATATCTTATTGTCTTTATGTTTTGTAAAAGAAAGTTTTCTATTAACTTTTGAAACGGTTCTTTATTCAGTATTGTTTACTTTTCTTTTTGGTTTTTTTCCAACTTTATTTATTCATTGGATTGATTATACACTTCAACTAAAATATGCTTTAAAGAAAGTATTAGATTATAATAGTAAATTGGAAAATAAAATGAAGCAAACTATTCATGTTTATGAAGATTCTGTTTTAAGATTGCCTTCGAATAAAAATAACGATGCTATTGTTTTGGATGTTAATGATTTGATATTAATTAAATCTGAAGGGAATTATATAGAAATTTATACAGATGAAAATGGTAAAATAACAAAATCATTGTATCGATATTCTTTGCAACTAATAGAAGAGAAGCTTAGCGGTTATCAATTTGTGCTAAGAGTTCATCGTTCGTTTGTTGTGAACGTCTATAAAGTAAGTAAAGCT
The DNA here is from genome assembly GCF_021650975.2 of Flavobacterium jumunjinense. Taxonomy (NCBI): domain Bacteria; kingdom Pseudomonadati; phylum Bacteroidota; class Flavobacteriia; order Flavobacteriales; family Flavobacteriaceae; genus Flavobacterium; species Flavobacterium jumunjinense. The sequence goes on along the minus strand of NZ_CP091285.1, from coordinate 245,988 downwards.
TCTGGAAATGCAAGAAATTATCAATTGTTTTTTAAAGGTATTGAAGAAAGTATTCCTGTGTCAAGAAATAAATTTGATATTTTTGTAAATACATTTGATGATATCATGTCAATTAATCACAAATAAGTGTCATTTCATGTCAAAGAGTTGGTTTTTAGTGAAGTATTTTAATGACTGATTTAGTTTTGCAACGTTAATTTTAAAAATAAATAATTATGATTAAAACAAAATTAGTCGTTGCAGTGTGTTTTTTTATTTCTAGTTTGACTGTTTTTTCACAAGAGATACAGGAAGATGTTAAAGGAAAAGATTTTATTATTAAGGATTTAAAGTCTTTGTCATTTTATGGAGGTACCATTTTTCAATTTACTACATTAGATAATGATTTTTCTTTTTTTGTAGGTGGAAAAGGAGGTGTTGCTTTTAATCGTAAAGTTTTGTTAGGCTTCGAAGGGTATACGCTAAAATCATCAAATACAAGTAAGGATAATGATAGTAAAGAATTGTCTTTTACATATGGAGGGGTTTTTGTAGGATACGTTTTTGATTTAGGTCCTAAAGTTCAGTTGGTCCCAACAGTGCTATCAGCATGGGGAAGAATAGGAGAAAGAGAAGTAGAGGCTGATGGTGATTATGTTTTTTTTAAAGTTACAGATGATTTGTTTGTTTTACAGCCAGAATTAGAATTGGAAATAAATGTAATTAAGGGTTTCAAAATAGGGTTAGGTGTTAATTATAGGTTGTCTACCGGTGTTGATTCAAGAAATTATGTTAATGATGATATTTCTGGTTTAGGAGGGTCAATAGCATTTAAATTCGGTAAGTTTTAATTTCTTATTCAATACTATCTAATTTTAATCATATATCTAATGTCTTTTGTGGATTTGGTTTTGGAAAAAATATTCAATTTAATATTTGATTTTGAGGATAATAAAATTATGAATTTAATAAAATAAATGAATAATTTTCTATTAATTATAAAATCTTAATGGCATATCATCAGGAAATTATTAAAATGTTATTTAGTAAAGATTTAACTATTATGTCATAACGATATATTATTGCGAATTACTTTAAAATTACATTAATATTCATTAAATTCGCAAAATACTTTACAAATTTTCATAAAACACATTAGATATATGTCGAAAACTGCAATATTAGAGATTGATGGCAAAAAGTATGAGTTTCCTGTTATCATGGGGACTGAAAATGAGGTTGCTATCGATATAGACAAGTTGCGTAGTGCAACTGGTGCTATTACAATTGATCCAGGTTATAAAAACTCGGGTTCTTGTAAAAGTGAAATTACTTTTTTAGATGGTGAAGAAGGGATTTTGCGTTATAGAGGTTATTCAATTGAAGAGTTAGCAGATAAAGCTGATTTTTTAGAAGTTTCTTTCCTTTTAATTTTTGGTGAATTACCTAATAAAACTCAATTAGAAAAATTTGAGACAGATATTAGAAAATATACATTAGTAAATGAAGAAATGAAAACCATCTTAGAAGGTTTTCCTAAAACAGCACATCCAATGGGTGTTTTGTCTGCACTTACTAGTGCGTTAACAGCGTTTAATCCAAAGCCTGTTAATGTTGATAATGAAAATGAGTTATATGACGCTGTATGTAAAACTATGGGTAAATTCTTAGTTATTGCTACTTGGACATACAGAAGAAGAATGGGCTTACCATTAAACTATTATGATAATACAAAAGGTTATGTAGAGAATTTCATGCGTTTAATGTTTGAAATCCCAACAGAACCATATAAAATGGATAAAAGAATTGTTGATGCATTAGATAAGTTGTTTATACTTCATGCTGATCATGAACAAAACTGTTCTACATCTACGGTTAGAATTGTAGGTTCTTCTCATGCTGGATTATTTGCTTCTATTTCTGCTGGTGTTTCTGCACTTTGGGGACCATTACATGGTGGAGCGAATCAAGCAGTATTAGAAATGCTTCAAGAAATCCATGATAATGGTGGTGATGTTGAAAAATTTGTATTAAAAGCAAAAGATAAAGAAGATCCATTCCGTTTAATGGGATTCGGACATAGAGTATATAAAAACTTCGACCCTAGAGCAACTATTATTAAAAAAGCAGCTGATGATGTGTTAGATGCGTTAGGAGTTGATGATCCATTATTAGAGATTGCTAAAAAATTAGAGAAAGTTGCTTTAGAAGATGAATACTTCAAGTCAAGAAACTTATATCCAAATGTAGATTTCTATTCTGGAATTATTTACAGAGCAATGGGTATCCCTGTAGAAATGTTTACAGTGTTGTTCGCAATTGGTCGTTTACCAGGTTGGATAGCACAATGGAAAGAAATGCGTTCTAATAAAGAACCAATCGGACGTCCAAGACAAGTTTATATGGGGCATACTTTAAGACCATTTAAAGAAGTTAAAGATAGATAATATCATATATAAAGTGTAAAAAGCCGAGCATTGCTCGGCTTTTTGATTTCAGAAAATGTCCCGTCCTGAAATAAGTTGACATAAAATCGACTTATTATGAATAAATCAGAAAACAGGCCAGCAAAGCGTAGTCAACGCGATTATAATCTGGGCTTTAAATTAGCTGTTATTTCTCAAGTAGAAAAAGGCGAACTTACCTATAAGCAAGCTCAAAAGAAGTATGGAATTCAAGGTAGAAGTACAGTTTTGGTTTGGTTAAGAAAATTTGGTAATTTAGATTGGAGTAACCCCAAGCTTTTGTTTATGGTCAAATCTAAAGAAACTCCAGCCCAAAGCATTAAAAGATTAGAGAAAGAATTAGCTGATGAGAAGCTTAAAAACACAGTGCTAAACACCATGATTGATATCTCAGATAGTCAATACGGTACTCAAATTAGAAAAAAGTTTTCACCCAAACCATCCGACGCATCCAACAAGAAGAAGGCATAAGTATGTCCAGAACTTGTAGATTGTTTGGGGTAAGCCGACAAGCTATTTATCAGCAGGAAGCACGTTGTTTAGAACGAGAGAAAGAATTATTAATAGTAAAGCAACTCGTTGAAAAACAAAGAAGAATTATGCCTCGATTAGGCACAAGAAAACTTTATTTTTTACTAGAACAATCTTTTGTTGAAAATAGAATTAAAATCGGGAGAGATGCATTTTTTGCTTATTTGAAAAGAGAAAAAATGCTAGTTAAACCAATGAAAAATTACACAAAAACCACCTTTTCTAAACACTGGTTACGTAAGTACCCCAATTTATTTAAAGATATCGATATCAACAGAATAGAACAGGTTTTTGTTAGTGACATAACTTATATAAAATCTAATAAAAGAACTCATTATCTATCATTAGTTACAGATGTTTTTAGCAGAAAAATAGTTGGTTATCATTTGAGTGATGACATGAGTGCAGAAAGTGTGGTTAAGGCCTTAAGAATGGCAGTAAAAAACAGAAAAACAAACCTTCAATTAATACATCACTCAGACAGAGGTTTACAATATTGTTCTAAAATTTATCAAAATGAATTAACCAAAAATAATATTATTGCTTCTATGACCGATGGCTATGATTGTTATCAAAATGCTCTAGCGGAAAGAATAAATGGTATTCTAAAACAAGAATTCCTCATATACAAATGTAAATCAGGTGATGAACTTAACCTTTTAGTTAGAGAGTCTGTGGAATGCTATAATAGTAAAAGACCTCATTTGAGTTTAAATATGAAAACACCTAACTTTGTATATGAAAAAACCAGTGAAGTTAACTTCACTGGTTTTAATTAATTTATTGTAAAACTCGTCAACTTATTTTAGGACGACTCAAAAATAAAAATTGATTATTCTTTATCTTTAGAAATATCTATTTTTTCTTCAGTTTTTGGAGCTTCATTTTTATCTTTAGTAAGTTCGTCTATTTTTTCCTCCGTTTTTTTCACAACGTCTTCAATGGCATCTTTCACTTCATGTGCTTTTTCTTCTGCCCAATCTGCAGCTTCACTTGCTTTTTCTTTAGCAGTTTTAACGAAGCCGTCTACTTTCTCAGAAAGATGTAGTTCGTCAAGTTTTTTAGTAGCAGAATCGGCCAGTTCTTCTAAGGTTTCTTTTGCTTCTACAGCAATTTCTGTAGCTTTATCAATAGTTTCGTCAGTTGTTTTTTTGGCTTTGCCAAATAATGAGTTAAAAAAAATGGATAGTCCCATAATTATTTTGTTTTACCAAATGTATTAATTTATTGGTCTTGTGATACTTTGTGTTGATAAATATATATTATTTAATTTTTTTTAGAATAAAACTTTTTACATTCCTTTTTCTATCTTTGTCAAAAGCCAAAAGCATGTTACAATTAAATGTAAAAAACGAATCATCAAGATTAAAAGCTGTCGTTTTAGGTACAGCAATAAGTAATGGACCAACGCCAACGATTGAAGAAGCGTACGATCCAAAATCATTAGAACATATAATTGCAGGCACCTATCCAGTAGAAGAAGATATGGTGAAAGAGATGGAAGCCTTCAATAAAGTTTTTCAAAAGTATGATGTGAAAGTTTTTCGCCCAAATACTATCGAAAATTACAATCAAATTTTTTCTAGAGATATTGGTTTTGTAATTGATGATATTTTTGTAAAAGCTAATATTCTTCCTGAAAGAGAAAGAGAATTAGATGCAATTCAGTATGTGATTGATCAAATTGATCCTAAGAAAGTTGTTCGTCCACCAGAAGAAGTTCATATAGAAGGTGGAGACGTAATGCTTTGGAATGATTATATTTTTATTGGAACCTATAAAGGCTCTGATTATAAAGACTACATTACTGCTAGAACAAATATGGAAGGGGTTAATTATATAAAAGACTTATTTCCACATAAAATTGTAAAGGAATTTGATTTAGTGAAATCAAAGATTGAAGCAAAAGATAATGCACTTCATTTAGATTGTTGTTTCCAACCTGTAGGCAATGATAAGGGAATTATTTATAAAAGTGGTTTTCGTGAAGAATCAGACTATATGTATTTAGTGAATTTATTTGGAAAAGAAAATCTATTTCATATAACAAGAGAGGAAATGTATGGAATGAATTCAAATGTCTTTTCTATTGCACCAGATGTAGTTGTTGTTGAGAAAAACTTCACAAGATTAAATACTTGGTTAAGAGAACAAGGTTTTACAGTTGAAGAAATTCCATATGCAGAAATTGCTAAACAAGAAGGTCTTTTAAGATGTTCAACTTTACCATTAATTAGAGAATAAATTTGTTTCAATTTTAAAGTGTTTTAGCTAATTTAAATCTAAAGACTTTAATTGAAATTTTAAACAAAAATAGATCATGAGTCAAACAACAAATACCATATTGATGATTCGTCCGGTTGCTTTCCGAATGAATGAACAAACAGCAGTTAATAATTATTATCAGAAAGTTATAGACGGACTTTTGCCAGCGACTGTAAACGTTAAAGCACAAGAAGAATTTGATTCTTATGTTGAAAAACTAAGATCAATAGGTGTTAATGTAATAGTAGTAGAAGATACTTTAAAACCGGATACACCAGATAGTATTTTTCCAAATAACTGGGTTTCTTTTCACGAAACAGGAGATGTAGTTTTGTATCCAATGTTTGCAGAAAACAGAAGAAGTGAGCGAAGAGAAGATATCTTAGATAAGATTGAAGAAGCTGGTTTCGAAATAAAAGAAATAATGGATTATACTTCTGCAGAGGAGGATAATTTTTTCTTAGAAGGTACAGGAAGTATAATTTTAGATAGAGAAAATGAAATTGCATATTGTGCACTGTCTCCAAGAGCAGATGAAGAACTGTTTATAGAATTCTGTGAAGATTTTGAATATTCACCAGTAATTTTTGAAGCTTTTCAAACAGTAAATGGTCAAAGAAAACATATATATCATACCAATGTGATTATGTGTGTTGCTGAAACTTTTGCAGTTATTTGTGCCGATTGTATAGATGATAAAGCAGAAAGAAAAATGGTACTTTCAAGTTTGAAAGAATCGGGTAAAGATGTAATCTTAATTACAGAAGAACAAGTGAATAGTTTCGCAGGAAATATGTTGCAAGTTCGTGGAACAGACGATGAATTATTCTTGATTATGAGTAATGCAGCATATGAGTCATTAACACAATCGCAAATTGATAAAATTCAAAAGCATTGTAAAATTTTACATGCAAGTTTAGATATTATTGAAGCATGTGGTGGTGGAAGTGCACGTTGTATGATGGCAGAAGTGTTTTTGCCAAGAATTCAATAATTAATAAATGTTATCAAGAAAAACAAAATACGGATTAAAGGCATTAATTTACATCGCAAAACAGGGTAAATTAGTGCCAGTCCTTATTTCTGAAATTTCCGAACAAGAAAATATATCTAAGAAATTTTTAGAATTAATACTTCTAGACTTAAAGAAAACAGGTCTTCTAGCTTCTAAAAAAGGAAAAGGAGGCGGTTATTATTTATTGAAAGATCCAAAAGAAATTTCTGTGGCTACAGTCATGCGTTTTTTAGACGGTCCAATTGCATTATTACCATGTGTAAGTTTAAATTTTTATGAAAAATGCAGTGATTGTCCAAGTGAAGAGGCTTGTGGTTTAAATAAATTACTTATTGAAGTTCGGGACAATGCTCTTAAAGTATTGGGAAACAAGTCTTTATATGATTTAATAATTTTTTGATTTTTTTTGTCAAATACTCTACTAAACCAATGGAGTATTAGTATATTTGAAAAATTAAAATAAGAGACAATATGTTGTTGGATTTATTCAAATTTAAGAAACCACTAGATCTAAATAAAGATGTAAAGGTTTCTGCATATAAAGCTGTCACTTGGCGTGTTTTAGGAACAATTGACACAGTAATAATATCCTATTTAATGACAGGGAATTTTACAATTGCTTTTTCAATAGGTGGATTTGAAGTGTTCTCTAAAATGATATTGTATTTTATTCATGAAAGAATTTGGGCAAAATGGACAAGATAAAAAATAAAATAAACGACTATAATAGTGTTCTTGAAAGTTTGTCGCTTGAAGAAGCGCTATTGTTTGTTGCAGAAACGATAAAAGGAAAGAAAGTGTTTTCAACATCTTTTGGTATTGAAGATCAATTATTAACACATTTTATAAATGGTGTTAATAAAGATATTTCAGTTTTTACACTAGATACAGGAAGACAGTTTAATGAAACCTACGAAGTGTTCGATAAAACACAGAATAAATATAAGAATATAAAAATAAGAGTATATTATCCATTAGAGAGTGATGTGCAGGAATATGTGCAAGGGGAAGGAGTAAATGGGTTTTATAATAGTGTAGAAAGTAGAAAGAAATGTTGTTTCGTTAGAAAAGTAATTCCTTTAAAAAGAGCACTTGAAGGCGCAGATGTTTGGATAACTGGATTAAGAGCTGAACAATCTGCAAATAGAGAAACAATGCAGTATTTAGAATGGGATGAAGACAATAATTTGGTAAAATTCAATCCTTTATTAAAATATACTTTAGAAGAAATAGAAGAAATTGTAAACAAGTATACTATTCCAATTAACAGTTTGTATAAAAAAGGTTTCTTGAGTATAGGATGTGCTCCTTGTACTAGAGCCTTAGAAAAAGGTGAAGATTTTAGAGCCGGAAGATGGTGGTGGGAAAATGGAAAAAAAGAATGCGGTTTACACATTCATGTTGAAAAAAATAATTAATATAAAATGCGCAATCATTTAGAAGAATTAGAAAACGAAAGTATTTACATTTTAAGAGAAGTTGCAGCTCAGTTTCAAAAACCTGTTTTGCTCTTTTCTGGAGGTAAAGATTCTATAACGGTAGCTAGATTGGCTCAAAAAGCATTCTATCCTGCAAAAATACCGTTCACATTTATGCATATTGATACAGGACATAATTTTCCAGAAACAATTACATTTAGAGATAAATTAATTGAAGAATTAGGAGTAGAGCTTATTGTTCGCTATGTTCAAGATAGTATTAATGAAAAGAAAGCTAAGGAAGAAACAGGAAAATATGCTAGTAGAAATTCACTTCAAACAGTAACATTATTAGATGCTATTGAAGAATTTGGTTTCGATGCTTGTATTGGTGGAGCTAGGAGAGATGAAGAAAAATCAAGAGCAAAAGAAAGAATTTTTTCGGTTAGAGACGATTTCGGACAATGGGATGCTAAAAAACAACGTCCAGAAATGTTTACTATTTTAAATGGAAAAATCAATTTTGGAGAAAATGTTAGAGCTTTTCCTATAAGCAATTGGACGGAAGAAGATGTTTGGACCTATATTAAACAAGAAGAATTAGAGTTGCCTTCTATTTATTTCGCCCACGATAGAAAATTAGTAAAAAGAGATGGAGCTGTTTTAGCGCATTCAGCCTATTTAAATCTGGTTGATTCTGATGAAGTAATTACAGATAGAGTACGTTTTAGAACTGTTGGAGATATGACATGTACAGCAGCTTTGATTTCGAATGCTTCAACAATAGAAGAAGTAATGTATGAAAACAAAGCGTCTAAATCATCAGAAAGAGGAGCAAGAATAGATGACAAACGTTCTGAAGCAGCTTTGGAGCAAAGAAAAAAGGGAGGTTATTTTTAATTATGGAATTACTTAAAATAAATACAGCAGGAAGTGTAGATGATGGGAAAAGCACCTTAATTGGTCGTTTTTTATATGATAGTAACGCACTTACAATTGAACAAGAAGAATTAGTACGACAAAAAACCAAAGAAAAAGGATTAGAAGATTTGGATTTTTCTGTTGTTACAGATGGTTTAATTGCTGAAAGAGAGCAAGGAATAACAATAGATGTGGCTCATATTTACTTTTCTTCAGATACTAGAAAATTTATTATAGCCGATAGTCCTGGACATGTAGAATATACCAGAAACATGGTTACTGGAGCTTCCAATTCGGATGTGTCGATTATTTTAATAGATGCTAGAAAAGGACTTTTAGAACAAACACATCGTCATTATTTCATTAGCCGATTGTTGCGCTTAGAATCTGTAGTTTTTTGTGTTAATAAAATGGATTTGGTCGATTATGATCAAGATGTTTTCTTAAAAATTGCTACCGAAATAAATAGAATGGTCAACGAGTTTGATATTACAAATCAAAATATTTCAATCATTCCAATTAGTTCCTTAAAAGGCGATAATATTGTTTTTGAATCATCTAATATGGATTGGTATAAAGGAAACACACTTTCTACAGTTTTACATGCTTTTCAAAAAAACGGTCAAGTATCAAACGATTTTAGAATGGATGTGCAACAAGTATATCACGTTCAAAATTCGGAGTTTGTAGATTATAGATCGTATGCAGGAAGAATAAATTCAGGGAAACTAAAGCTTGGCGATAAAGTATTTGTTTTGCCATCTGGTAAATCTTCCGAAGTGGTAGAAATTAGAAAATACACTTCTGTTTTAGAAGAAGCTTCTGCTGGCGATTCGGTACAAGTGCGATTAAAAGATGATATCGATATTAGCAGAGGAATGCTTTTGGTGAAAGAAGAAAATGAGGCTCTTTTTGAGAAAGAGATAACCGCTAAGATTGTTTGGTTAAATGAAAGCAAAGCAAGTACATCAGTTAAATATCACATTCAAGCCAATTCGAGAACGGCTATTTGTAAGATTCAAGAAATGATACATCTTATTAAGCCAGAAGCTCCACAAGAAAAATTTCCATGTGAAAATATACATTTAAATGATATTGCGTTAGTGAAATTAAAGATAGCTAATGCAATTTATTTAGATAAGTATGCCAATAATAAAGCGAATGGAGCTTTTATTATTGTAGATTCTCAGACTAATAATACTGTTGCAGTAGGTTTTGTAGAATAATTAAAAATTGGTAAAAAACCCCTAAATGCAAATGTGTTTAGGGGTTTTTGTGTTTCTATAGGTATCGAAAAAGAGTAGTTGAAAACACTAACAGAGTAGCAAAAAACAGCGTCAGAGTAGCTCAAAATGCTGTCAGAGCAACAAACTATTTCAACAGAGTAGGAAAAACATAATCAGAGTAGCTCAAAATGCTGTCAGAGTAACAAACTATTTCAACAGAGTAGCAAAAAACACCGTCAGAGTAGCTCAAAATGCTGTCAGAGTAGTAAACTATTGCACCAGAGTAGGAAAAACACAATCAGAGTAGCTCAAAATGGCGACAGAGTAGTAAACTATTGCACCAGAGTAGGAAAAACACAATCAGAGTAGCTCAAAATGGTGACAGAGTAGGAAAAACACCACCAGAGTAGGAAAAATTGCTGCAAGAGTAATAAACTAATGCAATAGAGTAGGGAAAATACCATTAGAAATTCCACAAACAAAATCATTAATAATCAATCATTTACCATTCATTTACCATTCATTATCTATCATTAACAATCAACAATTGTCCATTAAAAAACCGACGGATTAAAATCACGTTGCTACAAAATGGGTCGTTCCTCTGGAACTCACACGTTTTGAAAATCTATGTAAATCTGTAAAATCTGCGTTTCTATTCGATCACAAGGCAAACATTAATAATTAATAATCAATCATTCACCATTAATTTCAGGTTATCTGTTGTTCGTTTTTAACTTTAGACTTTCAACTTTTGGCTTTTAGTTTTAGTTTTTAACTTTTAAATTCAAAAAAACACTATAGAACCCTTTGCATATACCAACAATTATTATAAATTTATGCCACTGCAAAAGCCAAAACACACCCTATAAAAAAGGCAACACACCAATGGATATTACACTAACCGAAGAACAACGCATAAAAATCCTAAATTCCGACGATATTTATGGCATTATGCAGCAAGTGCTCTTGCGAGAAAACAAAATAGACCAAGACAAAGAACATTTTTGGGTAGTGGGGCTTGCCAACAACAATAGAGTGTTGTTTATAGAATTGGTGAGTTTGGGCACTGTAAACCAAACATTGGTAGAACCCATGGAAGTATATAGTTTGGCATTGCAAAAAAGAGCCGTAAAAATTATTCTTTGCCACAACCACCCAAGTGGAGAATTGAAACCTTCGGAAGCCGACAAAGACGTTACAGACCGTTTGATACAAGTGGGCATTATTGTAGATGTCTTGGTGATAGACCATTTGATTATTTCTACCAAAAGTTACCTTAGTTTTAAAGACATTGGGCTTCTAGACGAACTAGAGAAAAGTACCAAATATGTGCCTAAATATGTTTTGGAAGAAAGAATGCGAAAAGAAGCAATGGCAATTGCAGAACAAAAAAAAGCAAACGAAATTGCCAAACAACTCAAACGAAAAGGCATTGCCAACGAAACCATAGCCGAAGCCACAGGACTTTCTTTGGAAGAAGTAGCGCAACTGAGAGTGAAAAGCAAATAATATAGAATAGTACTCCTAAAAATATTTTTTTCACTCGTTTACGGATTATCGCACAAAACAAAAAAATTACTGCATTACCTTTGAAAAAGCAACCGAATTGTCTTTTCTACGTATTTATACGTACAAAAAACACCCAAAAATACGTACTTATACGTATTGTGGGTTTAGAAAGAATGGTTTAGGTTTGTGGAAATGAAATATGACGGTTGTTATACATATAAACGAGTTGCCCACAATAATAAAAAAAAGTGACAGCAGATTAAAAGTCCTTTTGATGATTTGTAAAAAATAAAAAGCAACGATAATTGAGCCAATCTATGCAAAATGGGTAGCTATGCTCAATTAATTTGCAAAAAACTGAGCATATAAACGAGTTGGGAAAAAGAGTCCCGAAGGGCGATTTTTCCCAACGTCAGGCTCGGCTACGCTCGACTGTTGGTAAAATATCGTTGCATTCGCACGACGTTCTCCCAACAGTCGGCTTTGACGCATTCCAATTCAGAGCAAGCTCCTCTTGGAACGACGACAAAGCCGAGCCAGACGTTATGTGCAAGCTGAAAAACGAACGAACTAAAAATAAAAACTATGAAATATACATTTTGGAATAACAAAGGGGGAACAGGTAAATCGAGTTTAGCTTTTCAGACAATATCTGAGTACGCTATCCAAAACCCAACGAAAAAGATTTTAGCAATTGACCTTTGTCCACAAGCAAATTTATCTGAATTATTTATGGGTGGACTTTTAAATAATGGTGGTAGAAATTTAAATAACTTAACAACCCAAAGTTTAACAAGAACTATTGGAGGATATTTCCAAGATAGATTATCAAATCCATTTAATACACCAAATATTAATCCGAATAATTATTTATCTAATCCGAATAGCGTTCATAGTATTATTCCAGATAATATTGACTTAATTGCTGGAGATAGAATTGTTGAATTACAAGCTAATTCAATAAGTGCTCTTTCAATTACTCAAATTCCTGGAGTTGATACATATCTGAAAATTATAGATTGGCTAAACGACTTAATTGATGCTGCAAACACATTGAATAATTATGACGCTATTTTTATTGATACTAATCCAAGTTTTGCAATTTACACTCAGATTGGATTAGCAGCTGCAGACAGGATAATAGCACCCGTGATGGCTGATGATAGTTCCAGAAGAGCTTTGAGAAATATATTTTCGTTAGTTTATGGAATAAATCTTCCTTCGGCAATATATAACCAATATGCTTTCAATAATAAATTGGCAAATGGTAATAGAGTTTTACCCAAACTACATTTAGTCGTAAAAAATAGATTAACACAATATATGGGACCAGCATCAGCTTACGCATCAGTTTTACAGTCAATCGATAGTGACTTAAATTTAGTATTAGCTTCCAATCCTAATTTCTTTACTTTTAGCAATCTTTCGGATGGATTAGCAGGAGTAAGGGATTTTCAAACGACTGGAGTAGTCGCTTTTGCAGAAGCAACACCTTTTAGTAGATTAACAACAGGTGTTCACAATATTTTCGGAGCAAATACACAAATTCAACAAGCTAATTTAACGAATTGTATCGACTCAATTAATGAAATAGTAAATAAGTTATAAAGCCTGCACATAACAGCTAAGGTTTCGTTGCGTGCGTAGCACGAACAATGAAACCGTGGTTGAACGGAACCGCTGAGATTCCGCAACTATGGGTTTTTCGAAAAGATTGTTTAGAGATACAGAGGATGATTTTATATCCTCTTTTTTGTGGAGTAAAACCAAGGTGTTTTTTAAGTGTTTTTCCATCACTTTTGAGCATAAATTCCCTTACCCATAAAATTCCCTTTCACAGGGATTGTGATTTTGGTTACTGCCGATGAATGATGAAGAATTGCATTCAAAAAAGTTTTTTAGTGTTGTTTAAAACAGCTATTTTTACTTCAATTTATAACATAAATTAAAATAAACGGAGGTTTTTAGACAAACTGACGTTGGGCACAATTATGAAAAAAACCTATCTAATAGCATTTCTCTTAATTTCAACTATAGTTTTTTCACAAAACATTAGTGAAATAAATTCTGATATAAAATTAGCAGATTCTCTTAACTATAAAACTGAAATTAGAATTTATCAAAATCTTGGAATAACCAATTATTCTTCACTCTTAAGAATGTATAAAGATGAAAAAGATTGGATTGTGGAATTTTATGAACATTATGCAAAAGTTGAAGGAATTACAGAATTGAAAATTGAAAAACAAACACTAAAATCGAAAAATGATATGCAGTTTGTTTTATTAAATCTTATTCGAAGTAATATATTGAATTTACCAAGTTTAGAAGAAATTAGATGGAAATTAATTAAACGAGGAAATGTAAAATTAAAAAAAACTAAAGAAAGAGGTGAAATTATTGAAGAATATGATTTGGAAAATAATAAAATGTTGATAATGGATGGAGAAGGTTTTAAAATTCAAGTAAATTGTTGGAATAAAAAAAATGAATTTGAATTTTCTAATCCAGATAGTTACCTTAAAGAGTTTCCTGAAGTTGACGAACTTATTTTTATGAGTGAAATATTGAATATAGTTCGTGATGAATTTGGAATTTGGAAAGAATAACTATGGACAACAGCTAGAGTTTCGTTGCGTGGGTAGTACGAACAATGAAACTCGTGTTGAACGGAACCGATTCTATATACACCCTTATGGAGTTGTCGAAAAGTTTTTTAGTGTTGTTTAAAACAGCTATTTTTACTTGAATTTATAACACAAATTAAAATAAACGAAGGTTTTTAGACAAACTGACGTTACCCACAATTAAAACAAACATATGAACACAAAAGAATACAACCTTGACTTAATTGAACCTTTAGTAAGAACTCAATATGGAGATTACGGAGGATATATCCAAATTGATGGACATAGTGGAGCTGACCTTTTTAAGCTTTGCGAAGACCACGGAATTGATATGGATAAATATTTTCTAATTGCATTTAGTTGTGGAGAACACACTATTGGCGGAATTGGAAAAAGAGAAAAACTGCATTGCTCTGCGATTGTATTAGAAACTAAAGATTACGGAAATAATTTTGACGAAATTCAAAAGAAGTTAGACAGTGACAATGGAAAAGCAAAAGCTAAACAAATTGCATTTGAAGTTAGTTACTCTGATTTTGGCAAGTATATAAAGCGAATTGATTTTGCAGTTGCAACAAAATTAACTAAACATATAACCGAACTAAAAATTAAAGAAATAGAATAATGAATTTTGAAAAAATTCAAGAGCAACTATTTGATGCAACAAAATCTCAAAATCAAGTAATTTTTCAAGAAACACTTGCTCTTGCCAAATTAAAGAATACTTGGATTGCTCAATTAGTTACTGTTTCTGGAACTGTTTTGGGAGGTGTTTCAATATTCTCGGAGCAAAAGAACGTGGCAACTTTTTTAGGTCTTGGAATTTTATTTGTAACTATTGTTGTCGGTTTGGTATTAATTCTCAGAAACTTAAATAGAGAGAGTAATAAGTTAACTGAATATTTTGCAAACTTCAATGACTACAATTTAAGAGCAATTATGCTCGCTGAACTTGAAATAAAAGGTCAAAATTTAACACAAGAGGAAATAATCCAAAAAGACAAACTCATTTCGGATTTGAAAAAAATTGCGGAGAAGTGGGATATTTTAGATGAAAATGGAGAATTGAAAATGTTAAGTGAGGAACTATTATCCGAAAAAGTAAGTGTCGGAAATTATATTTTAATCGGAGGATTAGCAGTTGGCGGAATTTTAATAACAATGTCGGAATTAATAAATAACTGTGGGTAACACCGTGTATAATTAATGGCTAGTTCTCGCCTATTTACGAAAATCCTCGCGGATTTTCTATTAGGTTTTTATTTACTAAATTAGGTGCTTAAACACGCCACTAATCATACACAAACACGTTATGTGATATTTTAGGACGACACCCAACCAACAGGAGATATAAATAAATTTTAAGGAAAATATGGCAAAAAGAATATTCAATACTGTTGACAGCGGAACTTTGGAAGGGATGGCAAAAATTTTAGCTGACACTGGACAAGGGCTAACAGGAACTGAATTATCTAAATTTATTCCAGAAGCAGGACTTGTTGACGTTGACCCATCAAACACAAAGTGGAAACGACTTTATAATAGTTTCGCTGACTACCAAAACAAAAATAATAACTCAAACAGCATTTTAAAATTTATAAACTTATCTCTAAAACCATCTCGCTTCATAGGACAGAATGACAAATTTGAAACTGTACGAGCTGAATTAAACAAACGACTTTCATTTATCGGGCTACAACTTAATGAAAATGGAGTGTTTAATCCTGTTGAGAAGGCGACAACGATTACAGAAGCAGAACAACGAGTGAATAGGTTCAAATCAAAACTTGAAGGCAGAAACATTCATCCAAAAATTTATGAGTACTGCAATTCGGAGCTAATTACAGAAAACTATTTTCATTCAGTTTTTGAAGCCGTTAAAAGTATTGCAGAAGAAATTAGACAAAGGACAACTCTTACTCTTGATGGTGCTGAACTTATTGACAAAGCATTATCGGTTACAAATCCGTTAATCAAAATTAACTCATTACAGTCCGACACAGAACAGAGTGAACAAAAAGGTTTCTCAAATTTAATTAAAGGTGTTTTTGGTATGTTTAGAAATACAACTGCTCATGCACCAAAGGTTGTGTGGACAATTACAGAGGATGAAGCGTTAGACATAATGACGACTATTTCTATGATACATAAGAAACTAAATAAAAATATCATATAGCATTTATGAAACCAATCTTTTCAGGAAACAGCGACTTTGAGAAGTCTGCCTTTGTAAACTGGCGGACTTCAAAACAAGAGGATATTCAGAATATGCTAGTTCTTGCGGAAGGCTTTTTGTCGTCAGCAATTGAATTGGCAAAGGCATCTTTAGCTAACAACAGCGACAAAAAAGCTGATATGCTTATTTTTCCTATTCTAACTAATGCAAATCATGGAATTGAATTATATCTAAAGTCGCTTGTATGGACTTTAAATAAACTTCTTAATTCACAGTATAAAATAGAAGGGAAACATAATATCAAGCAAATTCTTGAGACAGCAAAAGCCAAAATTAAGGAATATAAAGATCAAGATACTTTGAATTATTTTAATCAGCAGACAGAGGATTTGCAGAATTACATTGATGAACTTTTTGCAAAAATTCAAGCAACACCTCAAAAGGACAAAATGGACTTCTCTCGTTATCCTTTTGATGAAAAGTATTCAAACCACTTCTACGTTGATGAAATAGGGAATATTGAAGTTGATTTAGAAAATTTTGTTTTGCGTTTTGAAAAAATATTAGAGACACTCGATGAAAGAGTTTCATACTTCTTTTATCAGGAATTAAATCAAGAATGGTAAATAAACATCACATAACACGCGGTATAAAAAATTGCCGGTTCAGTAGGTTATTCAAGGGTTGTAGCCCGCTTCAACTTTTGTATAGCTTGACAGGAAATCGCCCACAATCGGCAACTTTTCATACCGACAACGTTATGCGTCAAGCTCAATCGAGAACCTTAAAAATGAAAATCAATTTAATTATTTTATTCTTAATTTTTCTAAGCAGTTGTACTGACAAAAGTTCAACAAAAGAAAGTTTGGATAATAATAAAAAACAGGTTTTAGAAACTTCTTTAGCTTTTGAAAATTCCAAAGACAGTTTAATAACATTATTACCCGAAATGAAATCTAATAGTCTTGACTGTAACGCTAACATATACTGGAGAATAATAAAACGAGGTAAAACTTCAATTCCGTTATTAATTGAAAGTTTAACAGATACGACAATGACAAATGTTTATAGCAATTGTAAAAATGGAAAACTGAATGTAGGAGAGATTTCCTATTTTGCTTTGGAAGAAATTGCAGAGTTTCCAGCATTTGCAGTTACTAATATTCAATTTGATGTGATTGATAAAAATGGTTGTTGGAGTTTCTTTGACTACTTGTTTGATAATAGAAACAAAAAGCAATATCAAAAAATGGCTAGAGATTTTTATAAATCAAATGAATATGCTTATGAAAAGTTTGACAAAAAAGAATTAAAAGAATGCAGGAAAAAATACCAAATAGAAGGAAAACTTAGGTGGGAAAAATAATGCCAGCCGCTAACAGCTAGAGTTTCGTTGCGTGCGAAGCACGAACAAAGAAACTCGTGTTGAACGGAACCGCTGAGATTCCGCAACTATGGGTTTTTCGAAAAGTTTTTTTGTGTTGTTTAAAACAGCTATTTTTACTTCAATTTATAACGCAAATTAAAATAAACGAAGGTTTTTAGACAAACTGACGTTGGGCAAAATATGCAAACCGAACGTAAATGAATGAAAGTAAAGATAGATTTGTAATAGCAAGTGATGTTAATGAACGTGACGGAATTGGAGTTGAAATTTATCGAAATAATGAATTAATTGTAGAAATTTTTAGAGATGACACGGAAAAAACTAGAACAATAACAATATATAAAAAAGACATTTCACTTGAACTAATGGAAGAATGTATTTTGACATTTAAAACAGAAATTCCTTGGAAATTTATAAAATATGACGAAACTGACTAAAATACTTTTGACAATTCCTTCAATAATAGGAATCGTTTATATGTTGACATTTTTGAATGTTGATTTTTTTAAATGGATAACTAACAATATTATTGGTTTTGAATATCAAGGAATAATTGTTAATGGAATAATTTTAATGCAAATTGGCTATTTAATTTATAGACTTTGGAATTATAAAAATGTAGAAAGAAAAATAAAAATGGAATGGACTTGGCTTTTGATTATATTCAATTTTTTATCAAGCTTAATATTTATTTGGAAAAAAGACACTGAATTTAAAAATCTAAATTAAAATACTGTGCACAACAGCTAGAGTTTCGTTGCGTGCGTAGCACGAACAATGAAACTCGTGTTGAACGGAACCGATTCCATATCCACTCTTATGGAGTTTTCGAAAAGTTTTTTAGTGTTGTTTAAAACAGCTATTTTTACTTCAATTTATAACACAAATTAAAATAAACGAAGGTTTTTAGATAAACTGACGTTACCACACATTTAAGAGCAACATTGAGAAACTGGAAAGACATAGAATGGATATTTGAAAAGGATGGAGTCTTAAGAGATATTTATGTTCAAAACGCAACAATTTCGGATTGGAAAAAAGTGGTTAACTTATTGAATTCTGATTACAAATTAACTTTTGGATATTGTGAAGATAATTTGACCAATAAAATTGACTTTGAATATTTGAAGACAATGTTTGCGGACGAGACAGGTGAATTAGAAAGAAAATCTGCAACAATTGATTTGAATGGAATTATTGTTAAGTGCTACTTTTTTCTTGAAGACCAAATCGAATTTGATTTATGGCCAGAAGATATAAAAACTGAAAACGAGCTAAATTTCGTTTTGAATTTTTTGTCATCATTAAGTTCTAAATTAAAGAAAGAAGTAACTCTTTGTGGAGAAAATCAACCTGAATTTCCACTAATAAAAATTGACTCTAAAAACGGAATTGAAAAAATTCTGACTGAAAAAGATGCTGAAAACTTGTGGAAAAAATCTAACCAAAATGTAAACAGATTCAAAAAGCTGAAGTCAAAAATAATAATGAAATTCTTTCCGAAATTATTTGAGAAGAAAGTACTTGAAAGTGCGAATAGAGAATATAAATCAACACCGAAAGAAAAAAACGTGTGGTAACAATGTATATAAAAAAATAGGCGAAATAGTAGTGAATTCAAGGGTTTTGGCTCGTATCGAAGTTTGTGCTTAACAGAAAGTTTAGTGCTTCAAAATCGCCTACTTTTCATATACTAACCGTTATGCACAATATTATGCGAAAATGAAAAAAAGAAATTTTGTTTTTATAATCACTAGCTTATTACTATCTATAGTAATCTTAATTACATATTTGAATTATAATAATATTGACGTTGATAATAATAACATTCCTTCTAATTCAAAAATATCTTATTTCCCTGAAAAAACTTTTTCTAGAATTGAATCTTACGGATATATAACATCTGACAAAAAGATTAAAAGGGAAGAAAAAATCATAAAGAACGAATATGATACTATAATAAAAAATTACATTTCTGAAAATCTTTATGAATTTAAAGAGCCTTTACTTTATAATTATGATTCTGGAAAAGAAATATACAGGTTTACTTGGTTAAGGTCTTTTCATAATCCAATAGTAATAAGAATTGAAATTGCATCTAACAAAAAAACAATATTTTGGAAAGAACTTAAAATAAATAAAGAATATAAACCTATCAAAATAATTACTGACACATATAAACCATTAGATAACGAAAAATGGACAGAATTAGAAAATTTACTCAAGAAAGAAAATTTTTGGGAAATTTACCCAAACATTAATGTTCCTGGAAATGATGGGTCATTTTGGGTCTTAGAAGGAACTAAAGACAAAAAATATAAAGCAGTAGCATTTTGGTCGCCAAAAAGGAATAAAATTGAATACTTTGAACTTTGTAAATATATATTAGCTTTAACTGATTTAAAAATTGACGAATATAAAATTTATTAAAAAATACTGTGCATAACAGCTAAGGTTTCGTTGCGTGCGTAGCACGAACAATGAAACCGTGGTTGAACGGAACCGATTCCATATCCACCCTTATGGGAGTTATCGAAAAGTTTTCTAGTGTTGTTTAAAATAGCTATTTTTACTTCAATTTATAACACAAATTAAAATAAACGAAGGTTTTTAGACATACTGACGTTGTAAGCAATTTTAGAAAACAATGAGCCGAAAATTTATAATTGAATTATTTGACGAAACCGAAAACAAAGCACTTCCTATTCATTATAAAACTTTGGAATACTTTGAGAGTTTTGTAATGGAAAATATACTCACAAAATTTAAAATTATTCTGAATAGTAAATGGACTCATAGTTTCGGAATATTTTTTGACTCGTGCGATTATAAAAATATACCAGAACACATAAAAAGTTTTGACGGAATTGAAAAATGTTTAGTTATTCTTCCACCAAATACATTTTCAAAAGAAGCAATTAAAGGCTATTCCGTTCAATTTTTTACTTCTAAAATAAAAGACAATCCAAATGGAGAGTTTATTGGGTTTTGCGAAATGATGCTAGACTTTCTGGAAATATTTTTTGTAGTAAATTTTAAAAAAATAAACGAAATAGAATTTAAAGATGTCCGAAAAAATGTTGATTGGGAATATCTGAAATCTATAAAATATCCAGCGGATATGAAAGACCAGCATTTCGTGAAAAATTGAGAGAAAAACTGCTTACAACAGCTGAGGTTTCGTTGGGCTCGAAGAGCCAACAATGAAACCGTGGTTGAACGGAACCGATTCCATATTCATTGCTGTGAAGTTTTCGAAAAGTTTTTTTGTGTAGTTTAAATCTGCTATTTTTACTTTTAAATGTAATGTAAATTAAAATAAGTGGAGGTTTTTAGACGAACTGACATTAGCTGCTATTTTGCTACAAAAAACGACTAAATATCTAAATATGACCAAAAAACCAGACTAAAATGAACATTTATAAAATAAAAATGAATAAAACTCTTCTCCTATTATTTAGCCTTTTATTATTAAGCTGTAATTCAAAATCTCAAAATAGCCCTAAAAAAGATAAACACAAAATAGTAAAAAGTAAATTGACAGGAAACCAAATTATAACTGAATTAGAAAAACTTAATTTTTTCAATTTAACAGAAAAAAAAGATTTAAAAGAGACAAAAGCTGAATTTGAAAAGTCATACACAGAACTAAATTTCTTTGAAGGCAAAATGGAAGGAGAAAGTCTAATATTTACTGACAATAGATTTTATTTTATTGATTCTGAAACTCTATTTGAAGTCGGTGGTTTAATTCAGTATTTAGAAATTGTAAAAAAGTCTTTTGATAAATTAAATTTGAAACTTCAATTTTCAGATGAATTTAATAATCAAACCGAAAAACATTGGATACATAAAATAAGACTTAACGGAAAAGAATATGTCGCTTTTGATGATGATTTTGGACAGAAAGATTGGGGAATTTCGTTTGTGAATTTTATTGAAATGCTAAATGACCAATTAAAGTTGCAGAAAAGTGATGAAAAATTTTATCCAATAAGCTCTGGAAATGATGGAAGAATGGTTTTGTTAACTAAAAAGCAATTTGAATTTGTGAAAGCAAATTACCCAAATGACAAAGAACATCCGAAAGAAATAAATGAGTGGAAAAATGGATATTAGAAATAAAAAAACGTCAGGTAATTGAGTAGACTGCTCTGTTAGTAACTGACAGAGCAGTCTCTCACAACCACCGAGCGGGTAGATGTATACTACCTGAGCAAATTAAAACAGTAAAAGAAAAGGTATTTAGAGAATCAAAATATAGCGTGGAAGATTTGAAAACTAAAATCAATGTAAATTATTAATTATGACTAAGCGTTCAGTATATATATTGATTAGTATAGTTTTTGTATCTTGTAATGTGCATTTAAAAGAACAATACTTAAATTTTCAAGAAGAGAGAGTTATAATCTCAAAAACATCTGGTAAAGACTTTTCCTTTAAATCTGAAAATGAAAACTTAATTTGTCTTGCCTTTTTAAATGAATTTAAAGATTCAATAGTTGTTCTAAAAAACAAAAAAAAAATATTAGATTTTTATAGAAATGACACTATCAGT
Source organism: Flavobacterium jumunjinense (assembly GCF_021650975.2). Taxonomy (NCBI): domain Bacteria; kingdom Pseudomonadati; phylum Bacteroidota; class Flavobacteriia; order Flavobacteriales; family Flavobacteriaceae; genus Flavobacterium; species Flavobacterium jumunjinense. The sequence goes on along the minus strand of NZ_CP091285.1, from coordinate 223,908 downwards.
TATATGAAAATGGATCATTCTGAAATATTTAAAACTCTAGAATTGAACAATAAAGGCAGTGTAAATGAAATTCAAATATTTCTATTAAAAGAAAAAGTTAAAATAAAATTTAATCTTATAGAATCTGAATCTCTATATTTAATAAGTAGATATAATAGATCATGGTACATTACTATGTGGGAAAATTAACTAAGTCAACCCAGCTCGACCAGCTCTCGAATGAGTTCTAAATAAAACGCAAACGCTCTACGATGGTCTACTGACTCTGATGACTAATTATTTTGGGATTTCTTACAATGGGACATTTGACGATTTGTAATGAATAATTGTTATATTTAAAAATGAATAAATGAGATATTTGCCATACTTATCTACTTAAAAAAGGGTAGATTTGTGTGTTTTTATAATACAAACAAGTTAGCCGCAATTTTGAATTCAATAATATGATAATTAACCTATTTAAAAAACCTACTGAAAAATGTCCAAGATGTCTTGGGAAAGGATTTGTTGATAATAATGATATTGAAAGGCTTAATAAAAGATTAGAATGGGCTCCAGGAAAATGCGCATATTGTAATGGTAAAGGAAAAGTTCATATACAGACAATTTCAAATGTACCTGTAAATCTTTCTTATCTAACGGTGGAGCGTCCGAAAATTGAGAGGTGGAAATTATTGCTTGGAAATAAAAATGCCAAAAAGAAAGCTGAAATCTATCAAGAAAACATAAAAAATTTTATAAACGATATTGTAAAACAATACTTTGTTATAAATCTTGATTTTGAAACAATTGCAGATTTGCATTTTGCTAGATTTAAAAAAAAAGAAGTTTCAATTAAGGAAAGAAAAGAGTTTCTTGAGTATATAGAAAAGGTAGTTGAATTGAATAGAGGGAAGTTTGAAAAAAAAACTACCGATAACAGCTAAGGTTTCGTTGTACAACCTATAAAATCACCTGTCTTTGCGGTCTAATGAATACAACATTATAGTTAATTTGCTATTAATTAAGGATTTTCAAATATTTAAGTCAATGATTTTTTATGTTTTTGCTTAATGTCGGGAGGTTTAATCAGTGGGGGGAATTTTAAAAGTCATAAATTAATTAATAAGCCAAGGTGCGTTTTTCACAGCTTTTAACAAGATTAATGAATAATCAAATGAAATCAGGTTTTGTAAAAATAATCGAGTGTTTTAATATACCTGGAATTGGACTTCTGACTGAATTGCAACATAACGAAAATGGAATTCCACCAGATACTGAAATTGTTGACTTGAAAACGGAAACAAAATGGATCATCGCGAAAAGAGTTCTGTCTGGCACACTTCTAATTGCTGATTCTGAAATTATGTTTGATTGTGAGATAAAATCGAAACACATAAGTAATTCTTTCAAAACTCAAAAAGACCGAGAAATTGCAGTGGAAAAAGAATTGGAAAGAAGAAAACATGGAATTTATTGGTATTTAATTAAACCAATTGATAAAAAACAAAAAGTTAAACCAGAAATTGGAACTGAATTAAAAATAAAAACGACACCACAACATGGTGTATAAGGAATAGCGGATTTCGGGCGTTTTTTGAAAATTTGTGCTTAACCAAAATTTTTGTATTTTCACAAAGTGTAGTGTTGAAAATCTGCTACTGCGTATACACCCAAACATTACAGCAATTAGAAATTACTAAATGAAAATTTTTAAGAAAAATAAAAGAAAAAATTATCTAACTAATATTTTCATAATTAGTCTTGGTTTTTTTATAATTGTAATTTTTACAAATCATATATATAAATTTACTCATAATTATATTTATTCATCTTACGCTGAATTGAAACTAAATAAAGAAGTTATTTCTGAAAATGAAGTTTATAAATTTTTAAACGAAATATACTCTGAAAATGCTTCAATAGAAAATGACTCTTTAAAATTTAGAAAATTAATGTGTTTTTCTATACCGCATTCAGAAACATTAGTCAACTTAATAGACGAATTACCTGATAGTATTGTAAATATTGAAAATAAAATACATTTAAAAAATCAAATCTGTACAAAAACTAAACTTTGGGACAAAGATCAACTAAAAAAATGCTGGGTTTTAACGCCTTCTGATTTGAAAAAAATTGAGGAAACAGAAAATGATGATTATTGGGAAAATTATAGAAAATTATTTGGAAGTGGAAAAAGTTCAAATTCAATTCCTATTTTTAATAAATCGAAAACTGTAGCAATTATTCAAATTGAATCTCAAGGGGACTATTTATTGGGACATGAGTCAATCATTGTTTATTTGAGAAAAAACGGAAAATGGAAGTTTTATAAAGAAGAACTGTTGTGGATAAGTTAAAAACTGCTGGTTACTGAGGTTTACTATGGCTACTTCCGGATTTTCCGTAGGAAAATCCGCTGCCGAATGGAATGTTTTGTTATTTTTTTTTTGGCTCGTCGCCACTTCTTTTAGATGCAAAAAGTTAGTATAAATATTAAAAAAACAAAATGAGATATCTAAAATCATTAACTATTTTTTGTCTACTAACCATTTCTTTGTTTACTCTTTCTTGTAAAAAGAAATCTAAACAGAACATTGAAGAAAAAAAAGAAATTTTGGTAAACAGAATTATGTTTGACTTTCCAGAAGAAATCAAGACCGAAGTTTTGAAATCCATTTCGGAACTAAAAAAAAATGATGTTAATGATAAAAATGAATATGGTTTAAATTTTATGAATAATGATGTTGAAAGCGAAAAAGATTTTGAAATATGTGTTTGGGTATTAAACTCAAAAGAAAATAAAGGCTTTACTTATATTTTTAAAAATACAAATAGATTTGCTAAAATATCAGACAAAATTACTCTACCAGTAATATTTGGCTCTGAATATTATTTTGGAGAAAATATTCCTCACAATTATTCAAGACATTCTTTAGAGCGATGTTTAAAATGTATTTATTTTACTGATTCAAAAATTGGTATTGGAAATTATAAAATAACTAAGGTGGAAGTTTGTGGTGATGGAATATAAATACTACTGCTAATAGCCATTTGGAGCAATTGCTAGGTATGGCTTGCGTTCAGAATTTTACTTCATCAGTTTGCACATAGTGCTCGAGTCTCCGAAAATTTTATGAGGAGTTTTGTACTTGTAATCTTTTGTTATAAATTTACGCAACTGCCACAAGCGGCCGAACGATAGTTGTAACCGCAAATCCGATCGCTTAAATGAAAATTCAAGAATTAACTTTATTGACAAATAACTTAATCGAAACCAAAAAATTTTACGAAAATACAATTGGATTTCAAAAAATTATTGAAACTGAAACAAGCATTTCTTTTGCAGTTGGAACTTCAAAACTCATTTTTGAGTTAACCGAAGAAAATCATAATCCAAAATATCATTTTGCTTTTAATATTCCGACAAATATGTTGAATGACGCAATAGATTGGATTTTGAAACGGACAAGTTTAATTGAAACTGAAAATACTTTTATAACTGACTTTGAGAATTGGAAAGCGAAAGCAATTTATTTCTTTGACAATAATAGAAATATTTTTGAATTCATTTGTAGAACAGACTTGAATAATCAGACAGACAAACCTTTTTCTGTTGAAACTATTTTAAATATTAACGAAATTGGACTTGTAATTGATCAACCTTTGCAAATTGGAAAAGAAATAATTGAAAAGACAAAGACTGAATATTTTTCAAAAGGGCCTAAAAGAGAGGATTTTGTTGCCATTGGAAACGATAACGGATTATTTGTGATTTCAAATCCGAACAGAAAATGGTTTCCAACCCAAGAAATGGCAGAAAAATGGAAAGTAAAAGGAAAAATAAAAGTTGCTGACAAAGAATATGAACTTGAATTTAATTGATAAAACCGCTACAGCTAACAGGGTAGCTGTAGCATAACATCTCTCTACGATTAAAAATTTAAAATAATTTATAAAAACAATTACTCCGCAAAGTCACCTGCCTTTGCGGTTTAATCAATACATTTCAGTTAATTTGCTATTAATAAAGAGTTTTTAATTATTTAAGTCATTGATTCTTTATGTTTTAGTTTAATGTTGTAGATTTTACGAAGCGGATAAAAGCCAGCCACTAAAAGCTACTACAACGGATTTGTGCTTTAGGTTTAATGGGAAGTTGGTTTTGTATTTGGAATGATTTTGCAAATTTGGCAATACAGCTTAATTTAGTCCAAAAAAACCGCGATATTCACAGAAAGTTAGAGGTGGTTTATCAGCAAGCCATAAAATTTTTAAGATAAAGCAACCTTTTCAATTAATTTACATCTTCTAACAAAAACAACTATATGAAAAAAACAATAATATTATTTTTGTTATGCTTTACAAAATTATTTTCTCAAGCGCCAACTATAGAATGGGCTGGCAGAATTGGAGGTAATTATTTTGATTGTGGAATGGGCTTAAATGTAGACCAAAATGATAACGTTTATATAACCGGAAGCTATCAATCAAGTGTAGATTTAGATATTGGAACGGGTAATTATCCTGTTGATGGAGTTTCTGGGAATGATGCATTTTTAGCTAAATACAACAATAATGGAAATATATTATGGGGGGTTATATTTTCTGGAACTCTTGATAGTGAGGGTTATAGAGTGGGTACTGACATCAATGGTAATGTATATTCAGTTGGAAAATTTTACAATACTGTAGATTTTGATCCAGGTTTAGGAATTTTTAATCTAACTGCTACTACTGGTGGCCCTTATTCAATATCGGATATTTACTTATCAAAACTTGATTCAAATGGTAACTTTGTCTATGCCAAAAAAATTGGTGGACTTGGTGTTAAAGACCTTTCGGGATTCAAAGTAGATTCAAATGGAGATATCTATCTTTCCGGATATTTTAACAAAGAAACTTTTTTTTCTGATACAGTTTCACTTATTCCAACAGTTGGTCAAGATAATATTTATGATATATTTATTGCAAAATGGAATAGTATTGGTAATTTACAATGGGCAAAACAAATTGGTTCAGGTTCAATTTTGCAACGCTCAGAGGGTATAATAACAGATTCTAATGGAAATATATACTTATGTGGTAACTTTCATGAAACTACAGATTTCGATCCTAGTATCTCTGGAACATTTTTTATGACGCCCCACACTTTGGGCTCAACGGATATTTTTATACTAAAATTAGATAATGATGGAAATTTTCTATGGGCTAAAAGTATGGAAGGTTCAGATCCAAATTCAGCTAAGAGTCTTGCTTTGGATCAATCAGACAACTTAATCATAACTGGTGATTTTTCTGGAACTATTGATTTTGATCCGAGTAATAACAACTATTTTTTAACTTGTCCACCAAATAGTGGATATAATCCTTTTCTATTAAAATTAAATTCAAACGGTGATTTTATTTGGGCGAAACATTTAATAGGTAATGGTTATGGTACATCTGTAGCAATAAATCCTAATGGAAATATATGCATAACTGGAAAATTCAATAATACCTGTGATTTTAGTAATGGAAATAATGTAGCTATAAATAGTACCCTAGGTGGTTCTGATATTTTTATTGCTGAATACTCTAGCTCTGGAAATTTTAATTGGGTAAAATGTATAGGTAGTAATCAAGATGATATTGGTAATTCCGTTGTTGCGGATTCATTTGGAAATTATTTTAGTATTAGTAATTTTTTTGGGAGTGCATACATTAATAATTCATTAGATAATTTGAATTTAACATCACATGGTAATCAAGATGTAATGGTTGTTAAGATAAGTGATTTTAGTTTAAATACTTATGACTTTAATAGAGATGATTTTTTACTATATCCTAATCCAAGTAAAAATGTATTATATCTTACAATCCCAGAAATATATGAAAATGGAGTATTAGCTGTTTATTCTATTAATGGACAATTAGTGATTAATTCAGAATTTAAAAGAAATCTAAATATAGGTGATTTAGCTACTGGTATATACATTATTAAAATTGTAAATGATAAAAATCAAAGTATCATACGAAAATTTATAAAGAATTAAACTACCATTAACGAATAGCTGTTGTCTAATTCTTTCAAAATGAAAATGATTGAGTTTTGTATTCTTGTATATAGAAGAAGTTTGAAGAAAAATAAAAGTATGTTTAATTATTTATAATATTATGCTTTTTTTAATAAAAAGAATGACGTTTGTAATAAACATATAAGTTGTGCGTAATTAGAGAGAGCGAATGAAAAGGAGTGTTTATGTTATTAATTTTGAGTTTTACAATCTATTATTCTTTTGGATAGGCTTGTGGAATATATCAATAAATTATTATTTTAAGCTGGATTCAAGTTGCAAGTGTAGCTTTTTGGTTAACCACATCGTTTGGTGATTCAAAATCAAATCTTTTTCTTTGTCTGTCATTAATTTTTTTCTGTATTTCATATAATTTTCCATAATTACTTTTCGTATACGTGTTCGTTGTAAGAAAATTTATTAAAAACGAAACCTCAAAATATATAAACCTTTAAATTTCAATTATGAAAAACATATTTTTACTTTTTACAATGTTTTTACAATTTGTATATTGTCAAAATCCTGCTAATAATGACCCTTCATTTAATATATCATCAGGTTTTAATAATAATGTATTTGTTACTGTAATTCAAAATGATGATAAAATTATAGTAGGAGGTCAGTTTACTATGTTTCAAGGGATTACTAATAATAGATTAATTCGTTTAAATTCAGACGGAACAAAAGATACTAGTTTTGATATTGGGGCTGGATTTAATCAATTTGTTGGATGTATTTCTGTGCAAGATGATGAAAAGATATTAGTTGGGGGTGGTTTTACAACATATCAAAATCTATCCTATAAAAGTTTAATTAGATTGAATTCTGATGGCTCTATCGATAACACTTTTAATTTAGGAACTGGATTCAATGGAAACGTATCTTATATTGCTATTCAAAACGACAATAAAATTATTATTGGCGGCAATTTTACAGTATTTAATGGTCAATCTCAAAATAATGTCATTAGATTGAATGTAGACGGTACAATTGATTCAAGCTTCAATATCAATGGAGTTTTAAATGGAGTTGTTAATAATATTTCTATTCAAAATGATGGTAAAATTATTGTTGCTGGAGGTTTTACAACTTTTTTAGGTCAATCTCAAAATGGTTTAATTAGATTCAATTCTGATGGAACGAAAGATGCAAGTTTTGATATTGGAACAGGTTTTAATCCAAATCCAAATAGTACAATAACACAGCCTGATGGTAAAATTATTGTGAGTGGTTGGTTTACTTCATATCAAGGACAACCACAAAATTATTTAATAAGATTAAACAGTGATGGAACAAAAGATACTTCTTTTAGTATTGGTGCCGGATTTAATGGTAGTACATATCCATTAATTTTACAACAAAATGGAAAAATTATAGTAGGAGGACAATTTACGACTTATCAAAATCAAAATCAAACTTACTTATTACGCTTAAATTCTGATGGTTCAAAAGATATTTCTTTTGATATTGGTACTGGTTTTGATAATCGTATAATATCAATAATAAAACAGTCTGATGAAAAAATAATTCTTGGTGGGGGATTTACTACATATAACGGACAAGCACATTCAAGATTAATAAGATTAATAGGGGACGAAGTTTTATCAAATTCAAATCATTTAAAATTAGATTTCCTTGTTTACCCTAATCCGATATTTGATAAATTAAATATTTTATTAAAAGATAATGAAACTTTATTACTGACAGAAGTTTATGATATTAGTGGTAAAATAATGTTTAATTCAAATCTTAAAGAAATAGATTTAAGTAATTTAAATTCGGGTATTTACTTTTTAAAAGTTAATACTTTAAATGGAACATCAATAAAAAAAATCATCAAATTAAATAAGAATTAAAGCCTTATTAAAATAGTATTCACAGTTGGACAACTCTTTTAAAATGCTAAATTTTAAACTCCGCTTCGCAAAGTCATCTGCCTTTGTGGTTTAATCAATACAACATTATAGTTAATTTACTATTACTAAAGAATTTTCAATTATCAAATTCTTAAATCAATGATTTTTATATATTTTAGTTTAATGTTGGAGACTTTACAAAGCGGATTAAACGATGCAGCTAATACAAACACGTTGTAAACAATTTTGACCTGTCCTGAAAATAAGTCTTTTTTTAAAATTTAATACATTTGTGAATAAATGCTAAATAATATTGACGTTATAGAGAATTTTTCAATTTAATAATTTTTAGATAAAAAATGAAAAAATATATTTTCCTGTTATTGATTATTACCTTTAAACTATTTGGACAAAATAGTACTAGAACTATACCGACAAAAAAACTATCGCTTTCAGAAATTTATGATAAAGAATATAATTTTATTGATGAAGAAGAACAAAAGTTTAGAAAGTTTAAAAAGCAAATAAAGTCTATTACAACAGAAGATTATTTAGAAAAAATTAGAACTTACTCAAAAGATTCTTTAAAAACTTTAGCAATAAAACTTTTAAGTTTAAAAGAATTAAATGAAAAAAAATTACTTCAAAAAGATATTTCACTAAATTCAGAATATTATATTCGTTTACTTGAAGAATTGAAATCGAGTGAAATAAATAATCTTGAATATTTTTTCCTAGAAAGAGAATTGAATAGTTATTATTTAATTCATCTAAAGAAGAAACAAATTTTAAGCATAATCCTAAATATCATCTTTGGAATAATAATACTAGTTCTTAGCTATATTATTTACTCAATTAAGTCTCAAAAAAGATTGACCATTATTGAAGAACTTAGTAATCAAGAAATAAAGATAAAAAAGCACATAATAGATGGTAAAAGTAATAAAGAAATTGCAGAAGAGCTATTTATTAGTTTAAGCACTGTTAAAACACATATTACTAATATTTACAGCAAGTTAAATGTTTCTAATAGGAAAGAGTTAATTAATAAATTTCAAAAATAGTACCAGTACTAGTACTTAAATCATACGAGAAAAAAGAACACTTTGACGAGTGTTTTTTTTTATTTGCAGAAGTATTAATTAGAAAACACTATAGAAATAAAATGCTTAAAAATTATTATTCATTCTCGTTATTCTTCTTCTGTTTAATTGGATTCTCACAAAATAGTTTTACTTTAAAAATAGAGCTTATAGGTTCAAAAAATGAAATTATAAATGAAGGTAATGCATACTTATTTGATTCAGAAACAAATCAAATTATTAAAACAGAATCTATTGTAGATGGACAATTGTTTTTTGCTTCATTAAACGAAGGCAATTATAATCTTCAAATTAATTGCGAAGAATTTGAAGATATTGATCAAAAAATCACTTTGAATCAAAATTTAGACCTAAAATTAGTTTTATCTAAAATCAGTTTTACTGAATTAAACGAAATTGTATTAAAAAGAAAAAAAAAGACTTTTACTAATTTAAACGGGAATATAAAAGTAGATATTACTAATACAATTTTTAAAGCTATACCAAATCCAGTGGATTTGCTATCAAAACTTCCAGGTATACAAATAAGTGGAGACAAAGAAAGCCTATCGATTGTTGGAAAAGGGAATCCATTAATTTATATAGACAATCAAAAGGTAGGAATGAATGATTTGAATGCTTTATCGGTTGAGGATATAAAAACTATAGAAATTATAAAAAATCCTTCGTCGAAATATGAAGCAGAAGGAAAAGCAGTGATTTTGATTATAAGAAGGTTAAGTAAAAAAGATGGATTTGAAACGAATATATCTGAAGTTGCTTCTTTAAAAAAAAGGTTTAATAATTATTTGGGCATACATTCAAGTTTTAAAAAGAATAAAACAGAAGTAAAAACTAATTTTAACTACAATCAACTAAATCCTTGGGAAAGTATTGGTAATAATTTTGAAATTCCAAATAATAATATAACCTCAAATTTTATAGCTGAATCGTACTCCAAAAGACGTCAATTTATTCTTGGAGGTGGTCTTTATCATCAAATTAATGAGGATGATTATTTATCATTCAATTTGAGTGGGAAAATTCAAAAAGACAATGGCAAAAACACAACTAATTCTTTTATAGACCAAAACAATGTTCAAAATAATATTGAAACATGGAATGACAATGATGAAGACAGAAATTTTTTAAACTCATTTGTTAATTACAACAAAAAAATAAAGCGTTTAGACGCAAAGTTATTTACTGGTTTTCAATACTCTAATTTTTATCAAAAATCAAATAGCGTAATCCAAAACAATTATGATACCACTCAATTTGACTTAACACAAAACAGAAATCAAAAATTTAATGTGAATGTGTTTTCAGGAAGAACAGACTTGGAAAAATCATTTAAAAATGAAATGAAATGGGAAATTGGAGCATTATATTTATTAGCAGATGCAAATACAAATTTTGAAGTTTTAGATTTTATTTCAAATAATAATGAAAGTACGAATTATAATTTTAAAGAGAAGAATATAGCGGGTTATACTCAATTATCTGGAAAAATTAAAAAAATAGATTATTTGTTTGGTTTAAGAACAGAAAATACAAACATTAAAGGAAAATATAAAATTGATGATTTTTTATTGATTGATAAAAATTACACTAATTTTTTTCCTAAAATACAACTTGATATTTCAATTGACAGTACAAAAACAATAAGTCTTAATTATGCAAAAAGTATTTCAAGACCCAATTATTCATCAACAAGTCAAATATCGATTTACACAAATCCTTTTTTAGTGTTTTCAAGAAATATCAATTTAAACCCAACAATAACAGATGAGGTTTCAGGGACTTTTCAGTACAAAGATAAATCTCTAAAGCTAAATTTCTTTCGAAGCAAAGACCCAGTATATTTTGCTTTTTTGTATGATCCTTCTATAAACTTGATTGCATTTAACGCGATTAATTATAACAAAGAATCTGGTGTAAATTTAGAATTTACGCTTCCGTTTAAACACGATTTTTGGAGTTCTACAAACAGTTTTAATTTTATTTTAAACAAAATTGAAGATAAATCTGCTGTTTTTGATGCATCAAAACCCTATTTGTACTATTATTCAAATCATATTTTTGAATTACCAAAAGAATTTGATTTTTCTGTTACGGGTTGGGGATTTACAGAACGAAAAGAGGGCGTTTTTAAAAGAAACTCATTATTCATAATGGATTTAGCATTATCTAAAACATTGTTTAAAAATTTTGATTGTACCTTAAGCTTTAATGATGTTTTTAGAAATTTGAATTTTAATGAAAATTTCACAATAAATGATATAGCTTCTAAAGGAATTTATTACACTGATACAAGAGAAATGTCACTTTCAATACGTTATAAATTTGGAAAGATTAAAGACTCAAATTATCAAGAAAGAGATATTGACGAAAATTCGAATAGAATTAAATAAAAATAACATAAGAAATGAGATTACTATTTTTTAGTCTTTTGACATTAATAACAACAACAATATCTTTTGCTCAAAACAACGGACAATTTATAAAAGACGCAAAAACAGGTTGCCAAATTTGGAGTGACAATTATTCGCCAAAAGATAGTATAACTTGGGGAGGGGATTGCAAAGACAAGTATGCAGAAGGTTTTGGAAAATTAACCTGGTTTCTAAATCAAAAAATTGACGCAACTTATGTTGGTAATATGAAAAAAGGAAATCCAAATGGAAAAGGTAAATACATAATTAATAACTATGGAATTTTAAAAGGAAATTTTAAAAATGGACAACTTGATGGACAAGGCGAAATAGATTATACTGATGGCAGAAAACTAAAAGGAAATTTTGTAAACGGAGATTTATTAGATTTAGACAAAACATATTTAGACTTGCTAAAAAAACACACAAGCAACCTAATTGATACTGCAAATATTTATCAAGGAGATGGAGAAAGCAAGTCTCTTTTTTATTACACATTGACACCAAAAAAAATAAAAGCAGTTTTAGTTTTGTTTCCTTCGGCTTTCGAGAGTTGCGAAAGTGTAATAAGTTGTAACAAAAATTTAATTCAAAAGTCTTTTGACAAAGGAATGATGACAATTGTTATTTCTTCAAACTTTAATAGAAGTTTAAGTCTTGATAATTTTGCATTTGGATTTATAAATAATACATTTTTAGAACTAATTACAAAATTTAATGCACCGAAAGAAAAATTTATTTTGTGTGGTCTTTCATTAGGTGGAATGAATGCTTTTAGATACACCGAAATGTCGCAAGACAATAATTTTTCTACAAGTCTTAAGCCAATAGCTGTAATTGGAGTTGACCCGCCTATAGATGAAATGGGGCTTTATAAAAGGGCTTTTGATGAAATAAATTTATATCAATCCGATAGCATGAAACTGAATAAGGGTCAACTAAACGCATTAGCCGAAGACAAAATGTTAGTTGCTCACTTTCAGGAAATTTACGGAGGCTCACCCGAAGAAGCACCAAAAGAATATATCCAACATTCGCCATATACAAGAACTGAACAAGATGGAGGAAATGCAAAATATTTAATAAAAATTCAAACTAAAATTTATTGCGACCCAGACATTAATTGGCATTTAAAAAATAGGACAAGAGATTATTACCATATTAATGCAATAGACCAAACTGCATTAATTAATTTCTTAACATTGAAAGGTAATAAGAATGCTGAATTTGTATCGTCTATTGGAAAAGGTTACAGACTTGACGGCACAAGACATCCACATACTTGGTCAATCATAGATGCAGATGATTGTATAAAATGGATAGAACAAATTTTAAAATGAAAACAAAGAATGTTGCCGATTTCTATAGAAGCTCATCATGGATTAGTTGATGGTTTTCATATATCAAAATATTTAAATGAATTCCAAAATCAACTTAATATAAAATAACAATAACTACTACTAACATAGGTTGCTGTTACATAACGAATTAAAGTCTATGGTTTTTCGTTTTTAATCATTTTTAAAAGCGAAAAGTAGTATCGTTCAGGTGTCTATAAATTATTAGCTGAACAACAATTGCAGCATATATAATTTAGTTGTCAGTTCTAGCCTATTTACGAAAATCCATGAGGATTCGCTACTCGGTTTTATTTACTAAATTTGGCACTTAAATACGTAATTAATTTTACACAAATATGTTGTGAGCTATTTTACACGAAAAAATCGTAGACATGAAATTATGAAAGAAAATATTCGGCTTAAAATTTTGATAAATGTAAGTTTACTTATTTTTATATTACCTTTTTTGCAAACTTGTTCAGACGAATCTTTAAAAAAATCTCTTTTTTATGATTTAGAAACTGAAATGACTTTAATTGAAGAAGATACTATAAAATTAAAGAGTAAAAGTATTGAAGTAAGTAAAAATGAAAATCATAAAAAAATTGTAGAAGACAAAAATGCAAAAGAAGATTGGTTAAAAGAAATTAGAAAAGAATATACTTATAATGCTTACTTTTAGGAATTGGTCACTACAATGAATTTGAAACCAGATTTTTATTAGATAAAACATTTTACATTTTTCTTAATTTTACTTTAATAATTAATTTCACTTTCATTATGTTTATTATTTCATTTAGAAAAAAATATAAGCAGATAATGATATTGAGTTTTTTAAATTTAATTTTCTTATTTGTAGCTACTTTTTCAATGTGTATAATAGGTATGATAGAAAATGTAAGTCAAATTAAATACGGATATTATTTATTCATTATAAACTCAATATTAATATTAATAGAAAGTAGAAATTTATTGAAAAAGTCAAAAGTATAAAAAAAATAGCATCACTAGTTCGGGCATCTTGCTCATTCACCCACTGCTAAAAGTCTCCTGCCTTTGCGGTCTAATCAATACAATATTTAGTTAATTTGTTATTACTTAAGAATCTTCAATTATCAAAAACTTAAGTTATAATTATTTTTTATATTTTAGCTCGATGTCTAGAGGTTTTGTGGTGCGGAGATTTTAAAAAGTATACATCCAAAAAAACATTTAAACCATTATTGAGGAACTAGACTCGAGTCTGAAAGTACAATTGGTTGAGTAGAGTAGAAGAAAATGAACATCGAAAATTTACAAAAGGAGGTATATTTTGAGGATGATGGTATGCTTCGTGATATATACGTTTTAAACACAACCAAAGATGATTGGAAAAAGTGGGTGGAGATTGTAAATGAAAAGTATGTAGTAGATTTTTACAATGGGCAAACGGAAAAAATAGAAGGTAAAATTAACTTTGAAACTGTTCTTGACGTTTGGACTGGTAAGACCGACAAACTAAATGAGGCGACTATAAAACTAGATGCTATTGATATCAAATGTCATTTTTTTACAGACGAAGAAATAGAGAACGATATTGACCCTATACAGATTAAAACAATTGAAGACCATAACAAACTGATGGATTACTTACGAACAATATCGAAAGCAATAAACAAAAGAGTAATCCTGACACCTGAGAATATACGGGAAGTCGTATTAATTGACATTGATAGAGAAAAATAACAGAGCTAAAAATAACTATAATTAATACGGATTTTGGTGTTTGACTCCAAAGTTTTGAACTTTAAACGAAGTCAGCCAAATCTTTTAATAAGACTTTAAAATCAAAAGATAAAATACGATGAAAAAAACAATACTATTTGTAATCCTTATAACTATTTTTTCTTGTTCAAAAAACAGATCAATTGTTTTGAGAACAGAGAATGCTGAAGGAATTACAAATGAAACAAAATTGAAAATTAATGGTCTTGAGATTGGAGAAATTGAAAGTACCAAGCTTGATGAAAATGGGAATGTAATAATTACAGCAAATCTAAAATCTGAAATTGAAATTCCTATTGATTCTGAATTTAAAATTCAAAATGAAGGTTTAATTAGTGGGAAAATAATAAATATCAGAATTGGGAAAAGTAAGCAGAGTTTGACAGATAAAAGCATTGTAAATCTGACACAAGACAATGAAAATTTTTTTAATGATTCAATTGGAGTTAAAATAGAAAAAGCAATCAATCAAGTTAGCGGAAAAGATAAAAACGATTCTATTTTAATAGAATTGAGAAGATTAAATGAAAATCTTGAAAAAAGAAAATAAAATTAGACGTTCAACAATGGTAGCTGTTGCATAAGCTGTCTTTTAAACTTTAGTTTTTTAAATTTATGTCTTGTTCTGTAAAAAAAAAATAAACTTAAAAGAGTTGTTTTTATACTTATTTAGAATCTATTTAATATAAACGGAGGTTTTAGACAAACTGATGTTAGCTACTATATAACCAAACCTATGAGTGAAAAGGAAGCAAATGAATTAATTAAAAATTATGTTCTGGAAAATTTTGATGAAAGATGGCACACTGATCCTTTATTCTTTGAAGAGTATCAAGACTTTTTTGAGTTCCATATAAATTCCAAAAAGTATTTTGAGTCAGGAGATTTTCTTGATAGTTTTGTAGGCTTAGGTTCTGCATTTCTGAGTAAAAAATTCGGTGAAATTGTTCAATATGGTTCTTTAGGAGCATCTCATTATATTATGAGAGATTTTTTAATTACGGAATATAGATTGAATGTTATCAGAACTAAATATGAAATTGGTCGCGCTGATTATGATTATCGTCTAGTAATTAAGAATGTAACGGACTTTGAAAAAGCTTCCAAGTATATTAATGGTATTTTTGTTTACAAAGGCACTCAATATGTTAAAGAAATACATTACAGTAAGATTTTAGAAATACCTTCTACTGATTACTTTAGTTTGTTAAACTTATTATATTTTAATGTAATTGACCCATTTTGTGAATGTTCATATCAGAAATTGATTCATGAATTTGATCTTTCTAAACCACTCAGAGAATTTGAATGTATAAGTAAGTTCGAATTGTCGGATAGACTTTTTTATAAAAACATAGAAAATAAGGTTGTACAAGCATATTCGTCATTTGATATCAATAAAAATTATAAAGTAATCATTTTTGAAGTCTTTGATAATGATAAGTTTAAACAATATTTCGAAACTGTATCTTTTAAACGTTATGGAGAAGATGAACAAACAGGCTTTTGGGGTTATAATTCTTATTTACATGTTGAAATAGAAGAAATAATGAAGAAAGAAAAAAAAATATTTGATTTTGTTGAAGGAGACCAATTATTGTTTTTTTTGTTTGTAAATATATTAGAATCGTTCTGCAAAATTGAGATTAAAATAATGTCTAATGATTTAAATATATGCTAGTTAACAGCTTTCGGATATTCCTCTGTTCTTATTAATATGTTTACTTTTTAAACAGATAAATATTGCTTTTCCAACTAGATTTGCTGATTTTTACGGTGCTTTTTCTATTGGATTAAATAATAGTTTTGAATTCCTAAATCAAGATGATTATATTTTAATCATGAATCATGATTGTCAACGAGATTTTGGAATTTCTCTTAACGAAATTATTTTTGATATACTTTTAAAAAAAAATAAATGAATTCAATAATTATAGAGAACTATAGTTTTTGAGAAATATTTAATATTTTTTTATGATTTCTTGTGAGAAATAGTTTCTTTTTTGGTCTAATTATTGTTATTGCTCTAGTTTAATTTAAAATTTATAAACAATGAGCAAAAGTGTAACATTAAGAATGGAAGAATATGTGCCAACAGGTGCATTCTTAAAAACAAGTTTTGAAAGAGATAGAGCAGAATTGGCTACTCGATTTAGTGAGTTAACTCCAGAGTTTTTACTTGATTTTGAAGCACAATTAACGAAGGTTGAAAAACTAGAATCTACTTTAATATTAACAGAGGAACAGAAAGGAGTAACGTCTAGTTTGTATGAAGCTTCAACGGTTTTAAACAAAGATTTGAATTTTTTGTCTTTTTATTTTGAGCGTGCTGGTTTAGACACAGCTAGTATTACAGCGGTAAAGAAAAAATTAACGGCTAGAAATATTGAAGGTGCTGTGCAGAAAATAAACGGAGTAATTCAATATGCTAATAGTAAGAAAGGAGTATTAGAATCTAAGGGTATGAGTACTACTTTTCCTGATGAGATGGCTACTGCAAAGGCAAATTTGGAATCTAAAAATGAATTGCAAAATAGTGTGATGAATATTAAGAAGCAATTGCACAAGGATAATAAGGCTGAATATGATAAGTTATACTCTTTTGTGAGTTTGATTACTAAGGCAGGAAAGCTTATGTATGATGGTATGCCTAAAAGAGATGAATATACGGTTACAAAATTGGTTTCAAGAATGCGAAGAGGAAAGAAGGGGGTTGATAAACCAAAAGAATAAAATAGAGAGACTGAATGGTCTCTTTTTTTTGGAGTAGTTTTTGTAAGATTTTGTTTGTTTTCCTTCACTTTAGCACATAAGATTTTTTACCTATGAAATCTGTTTTTACAAGGTTTTGTTTGTGTTGTTTGTGAATGAGTAATAGTCTGATTATTTTATTGAAATAGCAAAGAAATTTTTGTGTGTAGCTTAAATCAATTATTTTTACTGTTATTTGTAATTATGAGTTTAGTAAGCGCTAAAGAACAAACCAGAATTAATGTAACTCTTGAGGACTATTATCATTGGTTGTCTGGTTTTCAGCCTTTGATGGCTAAGACTATGTTGTCTATCATAGAACATATTAATGATTTTCTTAAAGAGCGTACTGTGTATTGTCATACTTCCCATGAAGCAATTGTATTGCAGACTGGTCCAGAGATAATTAGTTCTGAATTGATAATTAGAATACAGTGTCAACCAAGTGATTACACTAAATTAATGATAATGAGTTACATCTTGCGTGAAAGCGAATTTAGTGATGGAATTATTGGGCAGAATTTAGACGTGAAAGAATGTTTAAAAATAGTGAGTGACTACCTAATGATAGAAAGTAGTAATTAGTATTAGTAGCTTTTTGTACAGATGTTTCAAAAATACAATCTTGTTTAAATCTTTTTAAACGAGCTTTTTTGATAAAAGTATTGTGAAAAAATGTCAAGCTTAAAATCTATTTTTCTGTTGTGAATTGATTTTTATTTTTTTTCTGCGATATTTCGTATCATTCCATTGAAAATGAAAAAATGAAAAGGAACTAATGAATACCAATACAGTCTGCCTATTAGTCCTTTGGGTCTAAAAGTAGCTACTTGATGAAGTATGTTGTTTTCGTCAATCCAAAATTCTAACCAAGCTTCTCCTGGTAAACGCATTTCGGCAAATAATAACAATCTTTTTTTCTCTTTATCAGCTAAAAGGACTCTCCAAAAATCGAGTGCATCTCCATTGTCTATGTGAGTGGGATGTGTTCTTCCTCTTCTTAGGCCAACACCTCCAAATAATTTGTCAATGAACCCTCTAATTTTCCACATCCAATTCCCATAATACCAACCTTTTTCTCCACCAATAGACCAAATGTTTTCTAACGTTTTTTCGAGGTTTGTAATTTTTATCTTTTTATGATCGTTTAAACAGCCGTATTTAGGGACTTGTATAAATTCGGTAAGGTTTTTTTTAAATCTTCCGCTCACTAAGCTGTCTTTCCAGCTCGATATGACTAAATGTTGTTCAATTTTTATAAAGGCAAGTTCTATTGCTTCTGTGTAGGAGATGGGTTGAATGTTTAATAGTTTTTGTAGTCTATTGTCTTTTGCAATCACTTCAATCTTCATACTGTCTACTAAATTCATGGCTAATTTGTAGGATGTTGAGGTAACAAAATAAAGCCAATAGGAAGAAAGTTTCGGAGTCATTATTGGTACTGTGAAAATCCAATTTTTAAATCCTCTAGTTGTAGCATACAGTTGTAGCATTTGTTTGTAGGTTAATACATCTGGGCCTGCAATGTCAAAAGATTGATTGTAACAATTAGTATTGTGAATAACACCAATTAGATATTGAATTACATTTCTAATGGCTATGGGTTGCGTTTTTGTAAGCACCCATTTAGGTGTAATCATTACGGGCAATTTTTCGCTTAAATCTCTAATAATTTCAAAAGATGAGCTTCCAGAACCTACAATGATTCCTGCTCTTAAAACAGTAAGTTGGTAGTTGCCTTGGTATAGGATTTCTTCAACATTTTTTCTAGACTGTAGGTGTTTTGATAGATGATCATCATTTACAATGCCACTCAAGTATATAACTTGTTTGGTTTGCATTTTGTTCATGTATTGATTGAAAATTTTAGCCGTTTTGGATTCCATTTCGTCAAAAGCTGTGATTGAGGACGACATGGAATGTATTAAATAATAGGCAACATCTATGTTTTTAGGCATAGATTCAAAATTTGGTTCATTCAGGAAATCAACTTCCCAAAGCGTTATGAGTTTTATTGTTTCTTTATCTATTCCTAGACGGTTTACATCTCTTACACAACATATTACCTCATGTCCACTTTCTAGTAGTTCGGGTAATAAACGTCTGCCAACATATCCATTTGCTCCAGTAAGTAAAATCCTCATGAATTAATTTTTTCTTAAAGTTACTAAGAAAATTTAGGAAACAAATGTTAAATCAATAACATTAATAAATACTATTGATCGCTATTACTTGTTTCAGCTTCTTTTTTTTGAGTATCTGCCTCAATAGAAGCTGATGGATAGCAAGTGATTATTATAATAATTGCAAAAATAATAAGAATTATGAGAGTGGTTTTTGGTTTAATATTTAGGGCTACTCCCATATTTAAGTTAAAATTAGTGTGGAAGAATTATATAGTTTGAAAAATATTTACAACAGAGCTGCTTATGTATTGAATACCAATTGCAATAACGATGAATCCAATGATTCTAGAAATAGCAACAATTCCAGAAGCACCTAATATTTTCGAGATATAATGTGCACTTCTTAAAATTAAAAAAATGGTAAAAGCAACACAGATTATAGCCAGACAGGTGATTAATTTTTGTTTTATTTCAGGTTGTTCTTGATACATAGCAATAAGTAACGACATAGAACCTGGTCCAGCTAACATAGGCATTGCTAATGGAGTTAGTGCAATATCATTTCTATGCATTGCATCGTCGGTTACTTTTTTATTAACACCTCTTTTTTTACTACCATTTCCTGAAAGCAGACTAAAACCAGAATTTACGATTAAAAGTCCTCCAGCAATTCGCAAAGCATCAATGCTAATTCCAAAGAAATGCAATACATACTTTCCAATAAAATAAGAAATAATTAAAATGATCGCTACATTGATTGCTGCCCAAATTGATATTCTAGACCTTTCTTGTTTACTGTCGTCTTGTGTTAATCCCACAAAAACAGGAACGGCTCCTAGAGGGTTTAAAACTGAGAAAAGAGCAGCGAAAACATAAATAAATAATTCCATTCGATTTTTTTTGCAAAGTACGGTGTACTTTTTTAGTTATACTTTAAAAAAAAGTTAACTCAAAGTTATGATTAATTTTTATTAATTTTATGAAAAAATAACAAATAATGAAAACATTAGTAATTGGCGCTACTACAAATAAAGAGCGATATGCTTATAAAGCAATACATAATTTAATAGGAAAAAGTCATCAAGTTGTTGCTTTAGGAGTAAAAGAAGGCATGGCTTTGGACATTAAAATTGAAACTGAAAAGAAACCATTTTCAGGAATAGATACTGTAACAATGTATGTTAATTCAGAAATTCAAAAGGGATATTATGATTACATCCTTTCTTTAAAACCTAGGCGTGTTATATTTAATCCTGGAACAGAAAACCCAGAGTTTTATGAGATTTTAAAGCAAAATAATATTGCATTTGAAGAATCATGCACTCTTGTGTTACTTGCGACGAATCAGTATTAAGCCTAAAAAGGTTAGTAATCCGTTTACAATTAATATCTCAAATCCAAATTTAAACCCAAACCAATCTTCGCTAAAAATATTAAGTAGTAAAGATAGTACTACAGCAGTGATAGCTATTAGTGGAACTAGTTTGTCTTTAACGTTAAATTTAGTAAATAGTCCGAAAGTGTAAAGCCCAAGTAATGGGCCGTAAGTAAAGCCAGCAAATTTTAATACTTTATCAATTATACTTGAGTCATTAAAAGCATATTTAAAAAACAAGATTACAAATATGGATACAAATACAAACATTAAGTGAATTCTTTTTCTGATTTTCACTTGAGTGTTTGTGTCGTATTTTTTTTCAATATCAAGAATATCAATGCTAAATGATGTGGTTAAAGAGGTTAAGGCACTATCTGCACTCGAATATGCAGCAGCGATTAAACCAAGTAGGAAACTAAAAGCGACAACAATTCCTAAATGTTTGTTTGCTAGTATTGGGAATAAAGCATCTCCATGAGCATCAATTCCATATTTTAATGCATATTCTGTAAATAATAAACCTAATACCAAGAAGAAGAAATTAACAATTGTAAGTACAATAGTGAACCAAAGCATATTTTTTTGAGCGTCTTTTAAGCTTTTGCAAGTAAGATTTTTTTGCATCATATCTTGATCAAGTCCTGTCATTACAATAGCGATAAAAATACCAGATAAGAATTGCTTCCAGAAATAGGTTGGCGCTTGAACATTGTCAAAGAAAAAAGTTTTAGAGAATGAACTGTCTGCTATGAATTGAGAGAAATTTGAAATATTTACTCCTAAATCTTCTGAAACAACAACAATACAAATTCCAACCGAAAGTAGCATGAAAAATGTTTGTAGTGTATCTGTCCAAATAATTGTTTTTATACCAGATTTGAAAGTATAAAGCCAAATTAATAATATGGTTACAGAAACAGTAATCCAATAGGAAATGCCTAAAGGTTCGAAGACTAAAGTTTGTAAAACATCTGCAACCAATAGAAGCCTTAAATTGGATCCAACAGTTCTGGAGATTATAAAAAACCAAGCACCTGTTTTGTATGAGAATTTACCAAACCTGTCTTCTAAATAAGTATATATAGAAGTTAAATTAAGTTTGTAATATAAAGGAAGTAATATAGTTGCGATTATAAAGTAACCAATAATATATCCTAAAACGATTTGAAAATAGACAAATTGCGATCCTTCTACTTTACCAGGTACCGAAATGAAAGTTACACCAGAAAGTGAAGATCCAATCATACCAAAAGCAACTAGATACCATGGAGATTGTTTATTTGCCTTAAAAAAAGAGTCGTTGCTAGAATCACTTTTTTTTCCTGTAAAATAGGAAAATAAGATTAATACGCTAAAATATGAGAGTATTAAAATAAGGATAGAAATTGGGCTCATAATTTTTTTTATGTTTTAACAAACCTACATAAAAAATGAGCTTCAAACAAGATTTGTTTAAAATTTAGATTAAGTAAATAAAACTAAGTTGCTCTAAAATAGAACGTGTTTTTTGTAATAAAGTTTTTATATTTAGTTGTTATTGTTTGAATACTAATAAAGATACTTAAAGATGCAATTAAAAACAGTTTGTTTTGTATTTTTGCAACTATGGAATTGCCTTCAAAATTATTAGAAAACGCAGTAAATGAAATATCTCAATTGCCAGGGATTGGTAAAAGAACAGCACTACGCTTGGCGTTGCATCTTTTAAGACAACCTGGAAGTCAAACCTCTATGCTTAGTCAAGCACTAGAGAAAATGAGAAATGAAATTCAGTATTGTAATGAGTGTCATAATATTTCTGATGCAGAAATTTGTAAGATTTGTGAAAGTCCAACGAGAGATGCGTCTATCATTTGTGTGGTTGAAGATGTTAGGGACGTGATGGCTATTGAAGGGACAGGTTCATTTAAAGGCGTTTATCATGTGTTGGGAGGGAAAATTAACCCAATTGAAGGTATTGGGCCATCTCAATTAAATATAAGCACTTTGGTTTCAAAGGTGAAAGAAAGAGATATAACTGAGATTATTTTTGCATTAAGTTCTACTATGGAAGGTGATACTACTAACTTTTATATTTATAAGCAATTAAAAGATTATCCTGTTTTAACTTCAACTATAGCAAGAGGAATTGCAATTGGTGACGAATTGGAATATGCTGACGAAGTAACTTTAGGAAGAAGTTTGATGCATAGAATACCTTTTGAGCAGTCAATTAGGCAAGTTTAATGATATTTTTATAATAATGTTTAAAAAATATAGTTCTAAAAACTATATTTGTTTTTTAAAGAAAGAAAATGAGGATTAAAAAAGCTTTATTACCACTTGTGGTTATATCAATACTATTGTTTACATCGTGTATTCCAAACAAAGACTTGGTTTATTTACAGAATTCTAAAAAGAATGAAAAATCAATTGAAGTTAGTGAATCTGTTTCGAAACCTTATAGAGTTCAAACTAATGATATTTTGAATATCTCAATAAAAGCTTTAGATCAAAGATTAGTAGAAATGTTTAATCCTTCAATCACAACCAGTCAGGGAGCAAGTCAGCTAAGTCAACAAAGTTTATATTTTAATGGTTTTAGTGTAGATGATCATGGAAATATTAGAGTTCCAGTTTTAGGGGAGTTGAATGTGTTAGGGTATACCGTTGAAGAAATTAGAGATGTACTAGAAAAAAGACTTTTAGATGAGTATTTTAAATCGGAGTCTAGGATGTTTGTTACAGTGAAATTGGCAGGATTGAAATATACGGTGAATGGTGAAATTGGAAAGCCAGGAACAAATGTGCTTTATCAAGATAAAGTTAATATTATGGAAGCAATAGCTAATTCTGGTGATATAACAATGACAGGAGATCGAAAAAATGTTCAAGTTATTAGAAAGCTTCCTCATGGTTTTGAAACGCATACGATAGATTTAACAGATGTATCTGCTATTGAATCACCTTATTTTTATATTCAACCAAACGATTATATTTACATAAAGCCTTTGAAACAAAAATCTTGGGGAACAGGTACAACTGGTATGCAAACTATAGGTACAATAATTACAGCCCTGTCTTTAATAACGACTACTATCTTGTTAACGCGAAATTTATAAAATTAAACATGTTAGATACTAAAGATTTTACTTTTTTTGAATCTCAATCAAATTTTGATTTTAAAGGTTTCTTTTTTAAAATTATTAGCAATTGGAAATGGTTTCTATTAACTTTAATTATTGCTTTTCTTATTGCTTATAATATTAATGTAAGAAAAGAAAAAGTGTATGGTATGGAATCTGTAATTGTAGTTAAAGATGAAAATAATCCTTTTTTTACAGCTAATACAAGTTTGGTTTTCAATTGGGGAGGAGTTTCTGATAAAGTACAAACAGTAATTACTAAATTAAGATCAAGATCTCATAATGAATTTGTTGTAGATAAATTAGAGTATTATATAAAATATGAAACAAAAGGGAAGTATTTTTTTGAAGATGCCTATGGTATAGTGCCTTTTTATGTTCAAATTGATAAAAATAAAGGGCAGTTAGCATCAACACTTATAAAGGTTAAATTTATAAATGATACGAAATATGAATTGAGTGTAGACTTTGGTGAATTTCCATCGCGATCATTAATTCATTATGTTGATAACTCTAGAAGTAACTTTGATTATGAAAATAAGGTTTTTAAGAGGGTTTATAAAATAAATGAAATGGTTGATTTGCCATTTTTAAATTTTAAATTATTTTTAAAACCTACTGCTTCTCAATATGTAAATAAAGAATATTATTTGGGTTTTGAAGACTTTGATGCTACTGTTTCAAAATATAAAAATATTAATGTAGATGCTGATAATAAAGCACAATCTGTTATAAGTTTACAATTACAGGGAACAAATAAGAGTCGATTAGTAGAATATCTAAACACAACTGTACAAGTTCTGCAAAAGAATCAGTTGGATAGTAAGAACCTATTTGCAACAAATACAATAAGTTTTATTGATAGCACCTTGGTTGAAATGGAAGCTCAAATTAAAGATGCTGAAGGTGAGTTGAAAAATTTCAGAAAGGGAAAAAATATATTTGAAATCGAAGGAGGGGGACAGTTTTTAACTGAAAAACTATCTGAGTTTGATGTTCAAAAAGATGAAGCCGAAAGAAAAATCAAATATTTAGATAATTTAAAAGTTTATCTTGATAAAAGTGTTGACTTTACAGTTCTTCCAGCTCCAAGTGTAGCAAATATAGATGATCCAAATATCTTATTGAACGTTAGTAAACTAATTGAGTTGTCTAAAGAGAGAGATGAGTTGAAATATGCTGTAAAGAAGGGAGTAATGTTTACAGAATTGGATGTAAAAATGAAGGCAATTAAAAATGTCTTGTTAGAGAATATTTCCAGCTCAAAAAGTGCTTTGAAAATAGATCTAAATAGTATAAATAGGAATATCTCCAAAACAGAGTCTGAGGTAAGTATTTTACCAGAACAACAACAAGAACACCTTAAGATTTTTAGGAAATATAACTTAAAAGATAATATTTATAATACATTCTTGCAAAAAAGGAGTGAAGCAGAAATAGTTAAAGCAGCCAACATTTCGGATATTGATTTTATAGATCCTGCAAAAGATATTGGAGGAGGTTTGCGAGGTCCAAAAACTAGTATTAATTATATTTTGGCAGCATTTTTAGGTATTTTAATACCTTTAATAATAATTTTTATTCTTTCATTGTTAGATAATAATATTAATACAATTGAGGATATTCAAAAATTAACAAAAATTCCAGTTATTGGTGTAATCGGTAAAAAAAATACAGAGAATAATTTGTCAGTGTTTGAAAAACCGAAATCTCCATTAGCTGAATCATTTAGGGCAATTCGTTCTTCGTTACAGTTCTTATATAAAAAACAAAAAGATGAAGGTGCAAAAATACTAATGTTAACATCTTCAGTGAGTGGTGAAGGGAAAACATTTTGCTCGATTAATTTAGCGACTGTTTTTGCTTTGAGTGAAAAGAAAACAGTTATAGTTGGTTTAGATTTAAGAAAGCCAAGAATATTTGGAGATTTTAATATTGATAACATTACTGGTGTCGTTAATTACTTAATTGGTCAAAAAAAATTAGATGAGGTTATTCAATCAACACATATTCCATATTTAGATTTGATACCTTCGGGTCCTATTCCGCCAAATCCGGCTGAGTTATTAATGGGGGAAAGTATGGGAGAAATGATTGAAGAATTAAAACTTACTTACGATTATATAATTTTGGATACTCCTCCAGTAGGATTAGTATCTGATGCATTAGAATTAGCAAAGTATTGCGATGCAACCCTTTATGTTACTAGACAAGGTTTTACAAAGAAAGGTATGCTTTCTGTTGTTAATGAAAAACACAAAAGAGGAGAATTGCATAATATTAGTATTCTTTTTAACGGGTTTGAAAATAAGGCAAAATATGGTTATGGCTACGGTTATGGCTACGGTTATGGTTATGGAGCATATGGAGAGTCATATCATGATGAATCATTTGAACCTAAAGGTTGGAGAAGATTTTTTAAAAAATGGAATAAATAATTTGTTAATTGGTTTTAAATAAAAAAACAATAATGTTAAAGGATAAAAAAATACTGATCACTGGTGGAGCTGGTTTTATTGGGTCAAACCTATGTGAATATTTTTTAAAGAATAATGAAGTAATCTGTTTAGATAACTTTTCTACAGGGCATAGACATAATGTTGAATTGTTTTTGTCAAATAAAAACTTCACATTAATTCAGGGAGATATAAGAGATCTTGATACATGTAAAAAAGCTGTTGAAAATGTAGACTTCGTGTTGCATCAAGCAGCACTTGGAAGTGTTCCTAGGTCGATTAATGATCCAATAACTTCGAATGATGTTAATGTTACTGGTTTTTTAAATATGTTGGTAGCTGCAAGAGATGCAAATGTGAAAAGGTTTGTTTATGCAGCGAGTTCTTCTACTTATGGAGATTCTGAAAACTTGCCAAAAATTGAAGACGTTATTGGAAAACCGTTATCACCATATGCAATAACAAAATATGTAAATGAATTATATGCGGATGTGTTTAGTAAAACATATGAAATAGAAACAATCGGATTGCGCTATTTTAATGTTTTTGGAAGAAACCAAGATCCGAATGGTGCTTATGCAGCAGTAATTCCTAAGTTCGTAAAACAATTTATAGACTTAGAAAGTCCAGTTATTAATGGGGATGGTAATTTTTCAAGAGATTTCACCTATATTGATAATGTTATTCAAATGAATGAATTAGCGTTATCGACAACGGATAAAGAAGCGATAAATACGGTGTATAATACTGCATGTGGAGACAGAACAACATTAAATGATTTAGTAAAACATTTGAAAGAGTTGTTATCCGAATTTAATTCTGAAATAAGTAAGATAGAGGTAAAGTATGGAGTTAATAGAGATGGAGATATTCCTCATTCATTAGCGTCTATTGAAAAAGCAAAAAAAATATTAGGATATAATCCTAAATATACATTAAAGATGGGTTTGAAAGAATCTGTACAATGGTATTGGGATAATTTAAAATAAACTATGATTAAGAATATTTGTTGTATTGGAGCAGGATATGTTGGAGGGCCTACAATGGCTGTTATTGCGCAAAAATGTCCACATATAAAGGTAACAGTTGTTGATTTAAATCAAGACAGGATTGATGCTTGGAATGATGAAAGTTTAGAAAATTTACCAATTTATGAGCCTGGTTTAGATGAGGTAGTTAAAGAAGCAAGAGGTAGAAATTTGTTTTTTTCTACTGAAGTTGATAAAGCAATAGATGAAGCAGAAATGATATTTATTTCCGTTAATACACCAACAAAAACATATGGTGTTGGAAAAGGAATGGCTGCGGATTTAAAATATATAGAATTATGTGCGCGTCAAATAGCAAGGGTTGCTAAAACAGATAAAATTGTTGTTGAGAAATCAACATTACCTGTTAGAACAGCTCAAGCTATAAAAGATATTTTAGATCATACTGGTAATGGAGTGAATTTTCAAATTTTATCAAATCCTGAGTTTTTAGCAGAAGGTACAGCAATGGAAGATTTGTTTGCGCCAGATAGAGTTTTGATTGGTGGCGATATTACTCCCGAAGGTGAAAAAGCAATTAAGCAGTTGTTTGATATTTATTCGAACTGGGTTCCCAAAGATAAAATATTAACCACGAACGTATGGTCTTCAGAGCTGTCTAAATTAACTGCAAATGCCTTTCTTGCGCAAAGAGTCTCTTCAATAAATGCGATGAGTGAACTATGTGAAAAGACGGGGGCCGATGTTAATGAAGTAGCAAGAGCTATTGGGATGGATAGTAGAATTGGCTCTAAGTTTTTAAAAGCTTCAGTTGGTTTTGGAGGTTCTTGTTTTCAAAAAGATATTTTAAATTTAGTATATATTGCTCAGTCATATGGTTTGAAAGAAGTAGCAGATTATTGGGAGCAAGTCATTATAATGAATGATCATCAGAAAAGAAGGTTTGCTAAAAACATTATAAGTACATTGTATAATACAGTTTCTGGGAAGAAAATTGCATTTTTAGGATGGGCTTTTAAAAAAGATACTAATGACACAAGGGAATCAGCGGCAATATATGTTGCGGACGATTTAATAAGTGAAAGAGCATTGGTTTCGGTTTTTGATCCTAAAGTTGAGAAAAAACAAATCTTTTTCGATTTAAATTATCTTGAATCAAGAACAAATGAAGAAAATGAATTGTATATGAAGGTCGAAAATAGCCCATATGACGCAATTAAAGATTCTCATGCAATTGCTGTTTTAACGGAGTGGGATGAATTTAAAAATTACGATTGGAAGAAAATTTACGATTCAATGCTGAAGCCAGCATTTGTTTTTGATGGTAGAAATTTATTGAATAAGAAAGAGTTAGAAGAAATTGGATTTGTATATCAAACTATAGGATCATAAATTATGAGTGTGAAAATTGCAGTAATAGGATTAGGATACGTAGGATTGCCTTTAGCGAGATTATTCGCTACTAAGTTTTCAGTTGTAGGTTTTGATATAAATCAATCTAGAATTGAGGAATTGAATAATGGGATAGATTCAACATTAGAAGTTGAAGATTCTGTATTAAGAAAAGTTTTATTAGAGTATAATTCAAATGAGATTGGTTTGTTTTGTTCAAGTAATTTGGACGCAATACAAGACTGCAATTATTATATTGTAACTGTTCCTACGCCAGTAGATAAACATAATAGACCAGATTTGACTCCGTTATATAAAGCAAGCGAAACTGTAGCGAAGGTTCTTAAAAAAGGAGATATAGTGGTTTATGAATCTACAGTTTACCCAGGTGTTACTGAAGAAGAGTGTGTGCCTGTTTTAGAAAATGTTTCTGGTTTAAAATTTAACGTAGATTTTTTTGCTGGATATTCTCCAGAAAGAATTAATCCAGGAGATAAAGAGCATACCGTTGATAAAATTTTGAAAATAACATCAGGTTCAACTCCAGAAGTTGGAAAAAAAGTAGATGATTTATATAATGCAGTAATTACAGCAGGGACGCATTTAGCCCCATCAATAAAAGTAGCAGAAGCTGCTAAAGTAATAGAGAATTCTCAAAGAGATATTAATATTGCGTTTGTAAATGAGTTGGCTAAGATTTTTAATTTATTAGAGATTGATACTCAGGCTGTTTTAGAGGCTGCTGGTACAAAATGGAATTTTCTTCCATTTAAACCAGGGTTGGTAGGCGGACATTGTATTGGCGTTGATCCTTACTATTTAGCTCAGAAAGCACAAGAAAAAGGCTATCATCCAGAAATTATTTTAGCTGGAAGAAGGCTTAATGATAGTATGGGAGAATATGTGGCTTCACAAATTGTAAAGTTAATGATTAAAAAGGGTATTGCTGTAAATGAAGCTGAAGTTTTAATGATGGGAATAACTTTCAAAGAAAATTGCCCTGATGTTAGAAATACTAAAATTGTTGACGTAGTTTCTTCACTTGAAGATTACGGAATTAAAGTTACAATTTTTGATCCTTGGGCAAATAGTAACGAAGTGAAACACGAATATGGATTAGTTTCTATTACTCAAATACCAGAAAAAAAATTCGATGCTGTTGTTCTGGGAGTTGCGCATAATGAATTTAAAGAAATGGATTTAAATACACTAAGAAAAGAAAAATGTGTATTGTATGATGTTAAAGGAGTTTTGGGTAAAGACGTAGATGGTAAATTGTAAACGTATCAATT
The DNA here is from genome assembly GCF_021650975.2 of Flavobacterium jumunjinense. Taxonomy (NCBI): domain Bacteria; kingdom Pseudomonadati; phylum Bacteroidota; class Flavobacteriia; order Flavobacteriales; family Flavobacteriaceae; genus Flavobacterium; species Flavobacterium jumunjinense. Next base: position 193,887 of record NZ_CP091285.1, on the reverse strand, counting down.
AAAAGCATTTTTAATAACAACACAAAGTAAGGGTATGTATGAGAAATGGATCAAAAGGATAATTGACGTTATGTTTTCCTTATTAGGTCTGTTTTTTTTATTTCCCTTTTTTTTGTTTTTAACTTTTTTTTTGTTTTTTGTTTTTAAAGCGAATCCTTTTTTTATTCAACCTAGAGTAGGGAAAAATAAAAAAATATTTAAGATTTATAAATTTAAAACAATGACAAGTGAAAAAGGTAGCGATGGTTTTTTGCTATCTGATAAACAGAGGTTAACTTCGGTAGGAGAATTTCTTAGAAAAACATCTTTAGATGAAATACCACAGTTGCTTAATGTTTTATTAGGAGATATGAGTATTGTTGGTCCAAGACCATTGTTAACAGACTATATGTATTTATATTCAGAATTTCAAGATAAAAGACATTTGGTGCAACCAGGAATCACTGGTTGTGTACAAGTGAAAGGTAGAAACGCATTAAGCTGGGATAAAAGATTTGAACTAGATGTGTATTATGTTGAAAACATTTCCTTTGGATTAGATATTAAAATAATACTCAAAACAATTAAAGTTATATTTGAAAAAGAAACTTTAAGCGACGATATTCCAATAGAACCTTTTAGTTAAATAGCTTATTAGAACGTAAAATATGTTGCAACAAGAGAAAATTTGGTTATCTCCACCTCACATGGGGAAAAATGAACAAAAGTTTATTGCTGAAGCTTTTGCAGATAATTTTATAGCACCATTAGGGAAAAATTTAGATGAATTTGAAGAAGATTTGGAAAGCTATTTAGAACAAGGCGTTAATGTTGCAGTTTTAAATTCAGGTACTGCAGCAATTCATTTAGGTTTAATTATATTAGGAGTAAAAGCTGGAGATGAAGTGATTTGCCAAAGTTTAACTTTTTCAGCATCAGTAAATCCTGTAGTATATTTAGGGGCAAAACCAATTTTTATAGATAGTGAAATTGAAACATGGAATATGTGTCCTGTTGCCCTAGAACAAGCTATTTTAGATGGGATTGAACGTGGTAAAAAACCTAAAGTAATTATTGTTGTTCATTTGTATGGAATGCCTTTTAAAGTAAATGAAGTTTCTGCTATTTCAGAAAAATATAATATTCCTATTTTAGAAGATAGTGCAGAGGCATTGGGGAGTTTGTTTGATGGGCAAAAATGTGGAAGCTTTGGAACTATTTCTGTTTTGTCGTTTAATGGAAATAAAATAATAACAACTTCTGGAGGAGGAGCTTTGGTTTCTAAATCTAAAAAAATAAAGAATGAAGCTATTTTTTTAGCTACTCAGGCAAAAGATAACGCTCCTCATTATCAGCATTCTCAAATAGGATATAATTATAGAATGAGTAATATTTGTGCTGGAATTGGTAGAGGCCAAATGGAAGTGCTAGATTCACATGTTTTAGCTAGACGAGAAATACATGTTTTTTATAAAACACTATTTAAAAATATAAGCACAGTTTTGTTGCTTGAAGAGCCTGATAATAGGTTTACTTCAAATCATTGGCTAAGTGTAGTTTTATTAGATGATTATGAGAAAAGAGAAGCATTGCGCTTAGAGTTTGATAAAGTAAATATAGAAACAAGACCAGTTTGGAAACCGATGCATTTGCAACCAGTTTTCAAAAAAGAACGTTATTTTGGAAATAAAATTGCTGAAAATATTTTTGAAAGAGGTTTGTGTTTACCTTCAGGTTCTAATTTATTAGAAAAGGATAAAAAACGGATTGCAAACGTAATTAAAGCATTTTTTAATTAAAAAAAGTGTTTCGGTCAATTGCTTCTTCAAACTTTTTAGTTGCCTTTATGATTAACTTATTCTCAAAAGACGCAATGTGCTTTTTATGATGAATATCAGAACCTACAAAATCAATCAAATTATTTGAAAGTAATTTTTCTGCAGTATGAGCCACTTCTTTTCCATAATAACCAACACTAGAAAGTAAGTTCATTTGAAAGTAACAACCCGCTTTTTTTAATTTTTCATAAGAAGAAAAATTAGCATGAAAAAAAGAATACCTTTCTGGATGTGCTAGTACAGGTTTGTAACCTTGAAGTTGTAATTCAAATAAAATGTCATATAATTGAATAGGTTCATTCAAATAAGACATTTCGACTAATACATAATTGTCTTTTAGTGTGAGTAATTTTTCATTATTAAATTGTTTTACAAAATTTTCATCCATAAAATATTCTGAAGCACATTCTAAATTTAATAATTTACTTTCTGTAATTAAACTACTTGATAGTTCGTTTTTGGTGTCGATTATTGTTTGTTTTGAATTATCCCAAACATTCTTAATAGTATGTGGAGTTGCAATTGCCTTTTTAAAACCGAAACCAATCATGGCATTCATTAAAAATTTTGAATCTTCAGTTGTTCTTGCACCATCATCTATTCCAGGAAGTATATGTGAGTGTATATCAACATAATTATTTGGAATAAGCTCAGAAAGTTTAGGTTTTGTTTTAAGAAATGAAAACATTAGAGTGAAATTATTTATGCAAAAGTAATATATTCTTTAGATTTATTTACTGGATCAAAGTGCTAAAGGCATAAATTAGTTTGTTACCTTTATAAAATAGCTTATTTTTGAAACGATTATAAAATGAGAGCCCCATCTATGAATAAATCGGAAAACATTGAAGAAGATTGGTTGTTTGAAATAAAGCCTAAAAATGAATTCTTTTCACTAAACTTAAAAGAAGTTTGGAGGTATAGAGATTTATTAATGCTTTTTGTTAAAAGAGATATCGTAACAGTTTATAAACAAACAATATTAGGTCCTTTGTGGTACTTAATTCAGCCACTATTTACTTCCATTATTTTTACTATAATATTTAATAATGTTGCAGGAATAAAAACAGGAGAAACTCCTTCGTTTTTATATAATTTAGCAGGAGTAATAGTGTGGAGCTATTTTACATCTTGTCTGAATGATACATCAGATACGTTTAAAAAAAACGCATCCATTTTCGGAAAAGTATATTTTCCAAGAATAATAGTTCCAATGTCAATTGTAGTGTCTAATTTGTTAAAATTTGGAATACAATTTCTAATTTTTATTGGGTTTTATGTCTATTATATTGTTACAGGTAAATTTACATTTCAATTAGACTTATCAATACTCCTTTTTCCTTTTCTAGTCCTTATTATGGGGGTGCTGGGGTTAGGACTAGGAATGATAATTTCATCATTAGTAACAAAATATAGAGATTTAAGTTTTCTAGTAACTTTCGGGGTACAGCTTTTAATGTATGTTTCTGCTGTAATGTACCCTATGGCTTTAATAAAAGAAAAGCTACCCAATTTTGGATGGTTGATTGAATATAACCCCTTAGCCTATGTAATTGAAGCATCTAGACATCTGCTTTTAAATGAAGCTACCGTAGCTACTGGAGGATTAATTTATACAGGAGTTTTTACTATACTTATATTCATTGCAGGATTATTAATATTCAATAGTACAGAGAAAAAATTTATTGATACTGTATAATAAGTAGAAAATAGTTGAAAGAAAATGGATAAAAATAAAATTATACTAAAAGCCGAAAATATATCTAAACAGTATCGTTTAGGAACAGTTGGTACAGGAACTTTATCTCACGATTTAAATCGTTTTTGGTGTAGAATTATAGGGAAAGAAGATCCTTATTTGAAAGTTGGGGAAGTTAATGATAGAAGTGCCAAAGGGAGTAGTGAATATGTTTGGGCACTTAAGGATATTAATTTTGAAGTTGAAGCAGGAGAAGTATTAGGGATTATTGGTAAAAATGGCGCAGGGAAATCAACCTTGTTGAAAATACTATCAAAAGTAACGGCACCAACAACAGGAAGTATAAAATCGAGAGGAAGAATAGCGTCTCTACTAGAAGTGGGTACAGGTTTTAATCCAGAATTAACAGGTAGAGAAAATATTTATTTAAACGGGGCGATTTTAGGCATGACCAAAAAAGAAATCACTTCTAAAATTAACGAAATAATTGAATTTAGTGGTTGCGAACGCTATATTGATACACCAACAAAACGATATAGTAGCGGAATGACGGTTCGTTTGGCTTTTGCAGTAGCGGCATTTTTAGAACCTGAAATTTTGGTGGTAGATGAGGTTTTGGCTGTGGGCGATGCTGAGTTTCAAAAAAAAGCCATTGGTAAAATGCAAGATATTTCTCGTGAAGGTGGAAGAACTGTGCTTTTTGTAAGCCATAATATGGCGGCGGTGAAGAGTTTGTGTACAAGAGGGATTGTTTTGGAAAATGGTTGCGTAAGTTTTGAAGGTATAAGTGAAGAGGCTATTGACTTTTATTTAGAAAATCAAAGAACAGCTTCAGAAGATTTAAAGTATAGAAATGATAGGGAAGGAAATCAGTTTTTAAAATTTAATACAATCACAATAGAAAATTCTAAAGGAAAGAAGGTAGATCAAGTTTTTGTAGGTGAGGAAATTAAGATAAGATTGCAATTTGAAAGGAAAGTGGATTTTGATTTAAGTAAACTTATTTTAAGTATTATTATTTATGACCTTCAAGAGAATATAATGTGTTCCTTTCCGTCAGATGAAATGGGATGTAAATTTGATAATATAATAAATAATGAAATTGTTTTAAAAATTCCTTTTTTTGGACTTAGAGCAAATAGTTATACTATATCATTATATTCTTATTTAGAAACAACAAGAAAGGAAAATGCAATAGATATTATTAACAATGCTTATGACTTTGAAGTTATTACAGAAGATTTTTATAATTCAGGGAAACCACTAAGAAGTTACAACTGTGCATTTTTAAAAGCAAATTTTGAATAATAATGAAAAGGTTTTTGAAAAAAATATTGATTAAGTTAGGAGTTTTAAAAAAAACTTCTAAATCGGCCGCATTGAATAAAAATGAAGTTCAATATAAAATTGGAAATGTAAAACATCATAATAGTATTATTGATGGACTAATTCCGCAATTGGTTGAAATAGGTGATGACTTTGTTTCTGCACCAGGATCAATGATTTTAGCGCATGATGCTTCAACTTATTTACACACGAAGAAACATAGGGTAGAAAAAACAATAATCGGTAATAAAGTTTTTTTAGGTGCATACGCGGTTGTTCTACCGGGTGTTACGATTGGTGATGGAGCTATAATAGGTAGTGGTGCAATTGTTACTAAAAATGTTGAACCTTACACTGTTGTTGCTGGAAACCCTGCAAGATTTATTAGTACGGTTAATGATTATATTAAAAAATGCGAAGAGAGAGGAGTTTTGTTTGAAACGCCTTCTTTTTTTTCTAAATTATTTGATGGAGAAAAATATACTCCAGATGATAGAGAACAATTTCAAAAAAGTTATTTGGATTCTATAAAAAACAAAAGCAAATAATGATTAACGTAACTAAAACTTTTTTTCCACCACTAGAAGAATATCAATTGCAATTGCAACGCATTTGGGATAACCAATGGCTAACCAATCGCGGTGAATTATCTTTAGAATTAGAAGATAAATTAAAAAAGTACCTGAACCTTAATCATATTTTAATTACCAATAATGGAACGATTCCTTTGCAAATTGCTTTAAAATTATTAGGTAATGGAGGCGAAATTATTACTACGCCCTTTAGTTATGTAGCTACAACAGCTGTCATTGTGTGGGAAAATTGTACACCTGTTTTTGTAGACATTCATCCCGAATATTTAACCATAGACGAAACCAAAATTGAAGCAGCAATTACGGATAAAACAACAGCAATATTAGCTACACATGTTTTTGGAAATCCTTGTCATGTTATGGTTATTGAGGCTATTGCAAAAAAGCACAATTTAAAAGTAATATATGATGCAGCGCATTGTTTTGGCGTGACCTATAAAAACGAATCTATTTTTAGGTATGGCGATGTAAGTACTTGTAGTTTTCATGCTACTAAATTATTTCATACTGGCGAAGGTGGTGCTTTGTTTGCAAAAGATACTACTTTACAACAACAACTTTTTTATAGTCACAATTTTGGTCATAACGGTCCCGAAGCTTTTCACGGCTTAGGTATTAATGCCAAAATATCTGAATTGCAAGCCGCAATGGGATTGTCTGTTTTTCCTTATATGGAAAAAATTATTTCCGAACGTAAAAAAGTAGTAGATTTTTATAATGCACATTTAGACTTTTCTAAGCTGCAAACTTTAAAAATTAGAGAAAATACTCAATGGAATTATAGTTATTATCCCATAATTTTAAATAGTGAAGAACAGCTTTTAAAAGTGCAAAAAGTGCTGAATGGAGCCAATATTTTTCCTCGTCGTTATTTTTACCCTTCTTTAAATACTATAGATTTTGTGAAAGGAACACCAATGCCAATTTCTGAAAGTATTGCTTCAAGAGTATTGTGTTTGCCGTTATATGTTGGATTAGAAAAAAGCGATTTAGAACAAATAGTACACTTAATAAATACTAATATATGTTAATAGTAGGCGCTAAAGGATTTGCTAAAGAAGTATTAGAAGTATGTTATCAGCTGAAAAAAGTAGATGAATTAGCTTTTTTTGATGATGTGAATGCTGATGTTCCTGATTTTTTATATAATCAATTTCCAGTTTTAAAATCTATAGAAGCAGCAAAAAAATATTTTCAAACTACTTCCAGTCAATTTACTATTGGAATAGGTAATCCGGTTTTACGAAAAAAAATGTACGATAAATTCACTGCAATAGGTGGAGAGTTTACAAGTGTAGTAAGTCCACTTGCTAGTATTGGACATTTTGGAAACACAATAAATTACGGTTGTAATATTATGACTGGAACAGTCATTACAAATGATGTTGTTCTTGGTAAAGGTACTTTGATTAATTTAAATTGTACTATTGGACACGATTCTAGTATTGGCGATTTTGTAGAAATGTCTCCAGGTGTTCATGTTTCAGGTAATTGTAAAATAGGTAATTATTCAAATATTGGAACGAACGCCACCATTTTACCAAAAGTAACAGTAGGTAAAAATGTAACAGTTGGTGCTGGTTCTGTGGTAACAAAGGATGTGCCTGATAATTGTTTAGTAGTAGGTGTTCCTGCTGTAATAAAAAAACAGCTTCCAGAAATTGAATTTTAAATTATGTTTACCAAAAAAATCATACATATTTTTAATGACGATAAGTTTATAGACCCAGCTATTACACTTTTTGAAGCAGTAATTCCTAACGTTTCAGAATATTTTATTTTAAAAAGCAAAAAGGATGCCTTTCAATTTATTACCTCCCCATTAGTTAAAAGATTAGATTTTGAAGATGAAGTGGAAATGGCTCAATTTTACAAAACCATTGATTCTAATACTAATCGAGTACTTTTTTTACATGCCTTGGACAAAATAAAACAAGAAATTGTTTTAAATACATCAAGTGAAATAATCAAAGTATGGTTTATTTGGGGGTTTGACTTATATAGTAATTGGAAATTATTACGGAAAAATATTTATGAATCTAAAACCAAAAAATACCTTCAAATTAAAAGAAGTTTAAAAGAGAAAATTATTTTTAATGATTTATCGTTTTTTGTTTTTAAAAATAAAACGTTTTTTAAAAAGATACTACCTTCAAAAGTTATTACGATTTTAGAAAACAGATTTGCTACTCCTTATTATAAAGCCATTCATTTAATTGATGTAGTAGTGCCTGTAATACCAGATGAATTCTTACTGGTAAAAAATATTGGTATTCATCCTAAATTTGCACCTTTTACCTATGGCTGTATAGAAGATTTATTAAAAGAAAAAATAAACGAAAGTGTTTTAGGAAGACCTAATATATTAATAGGAAACTCAGCAGATCCATCAAACAATCATTTAGAAATTTTTATAAAGTTATCAAAATTAGATTTAGGAGAGCGAAAAATATATGTTCCGTTAAGTTATAGTGGTAATGCTGCCTATAAAGAATTTGTACTCGAACAAGGAAAAATAATATTAGGTAACAATTTTGTTCCATTATTAGATTTTATGACCTTAGCAGCCTATAATGAAATTTTGTTGAGTTGTGGCACTTTAATTTTTAACCATGTAAGGCAACAAGGTGTGGGTAATATTATTAGTATGGGCTATTTAGGAGCCAAATTATTTTTAAATAAAAAAAGCCCTGTCTATTCGTTTTATAAAAAAGAAGGAATGTGCATTCATTCAATTGATGATTTAAATAATGCTTCATTACAAGTAGAAGCAATACAAAAAAATGAAGTTAATAGATCTATTTTATTTAATTTATATTCAAGAGAAAAAGTACATTTCAAAATAAAAGAATTAATAAAAGTAATAAATAGTATTGACAAACGAGATGCATAACCCTTTAGTATCCATAATAATTCCTACTTACAATCGTGCACATTTAATTGGTGAGACGCTAGATTCTATTTTGTCACAAACCTATACAAATTGGGAATGTATTATTGTAGACGATGGCTCAGTCGATAATTCGGCAGAAGTAATAGGTAATTATGTAAGGAAAGATAAACGTTTTCAGTTCCATCATAGACCAAAAGATAGATTAAGAGGAGGTAATGCTGCTCGAAATTATGGTTTTGAACTAAGCAAAGGCGAATATATAAATTGGTTTGATAGCGACGATATTATGCTTTCAAATAAATTACAAAAAAACATTGACGCGTTTTTAAAAAACCCTAAACTAGAAATGTGCTTTAGTAAAGCAGGTTTTTTTCAAGAAGATAAAAACAGCATTCTACATTTTACAAAGGTTAAAACTAATGATATATTTAGAGATTACGTGTTAAAAAACATAGCTATTACTTGTCTAACCCCCCTTTGGAAAAAAGATTTTCTTTATAAAACGAAATTGTTTAATGAAGAAACCATAAGAGGACAAGATTTTGAGTTTTACTGTGATGTTTTTTATGATAACAACTTGGTTTATAAGGTATTAGATTGTTCGTTGGTAGCGGTAAGAGTTCATCAAAATTCAATAACGGGTAATTTTAATAATCTAGATTATGCCAAAATACTATCATACATAAATGTTACTACCCAAATTTTAATAAAAATAAGCCAACTTAACGATTCGGTTTTTTACAGGCAGTATGTAAAAATTTTATACAATCATATTTTTAAGTATATTAGTGCAAAACAATATGCAGTTGCATTAAAACAATCTAAACTTATATTAAAATATTCTAAATCAAATTTTTTTTATTTTTTAAAAAACTATCTAATTATTAGTTTAATAATTGTTCTAAAAGGTAAAGGATATCACAAACTAAAGAAATTTATAGAATAAACTTTTAAGATTGAGAATGAAAATATATTAGATATATTAAGAACTTTAAAAAAGGCTTTAAATAATATTGCGAAGTCTTCTAAATAACATAAAAAATGAAACTATCAGTAGCCTTAATAACCTATAACCACGAGAAATATATTAGAGAGGCTTTGGATAGCATTCTAATGCAAATAACTGATTTTGATTTCGAAATTATAATAGGTGATGATTTTAGTACAGATACAACACCAAATATTTGTTGTGAATATGCATCAAAATATCCAAATGTTAAATATGAGAGTTATAAACCTAATGGAGGGATTTCTTCTAATTGGATAAAAACAATATCAAGGTGTAAAGGTGATTACATCGCACTATTAGAAGGCGATGATTTTTGGACAAGTAGTGATAAGCTACAGATGCAAGTTGATTTCTTAGATACGAATAAACAATATGTTTTTTGCTACCACGGTTTTGATATTAAATATCAAGATAATAGTAGGGTTTATAATAATTTCCGTAATAAATTAAATGCTGAAAAAAAACAGATTAAATTTCAAGACTCAATGCAAATTTGTTATACACAGACGCTAACGGTAGTTTTTAGAAAAGGTTCTTATAATTTACATTTATTAGAAGGGTTAAGTGTTTGTGATCGTTATTTTTACCAGCTATTGTTGTTAAATTCTAGTGGTTTCTATTTAGATAATATAATGGGTTCTTATCGTATTCATTCTTCTCAAGTAACATTTGTTCAGAAAAAAAGTGACAAGTCAAAATTTATAGACAATATAGTTTTTTGGGAAAGATTATTATACCTTGAAATTTCAAGACCTCAAAGGGATATTTTGTACCTTTCCTTAACAAAAAGTTATTTTAATATTTACGTTCATCATTCTGAAGGTATATTTAATAATTATTTAAAGAGGGGGTTGCTTTTTTATATAAAATCTTTTTGGTCAAAAGAAAACGTAAAAAACAGAGTAACATTACTGGCAATTCTCCTGTTTATAAAGGAAAAAAATATAAAATAATATTTCACTTAAATTTTGATTTTAAATGGAATAAGAAAATTTTAAAATTAATCTTAAGTAGTTTTAAGGTAAAAATAATTATTAATTATGTGCGGATTTCTAATTGAATATGCTCCCAATAACTTAATTTCAAAAGAAAATTTTTTGGAGCTTTTAACAATATCCAAAAAACGAGGTCCAGATTATCAAGGGTATTGGTCAAATAATAGCACAGTACAATTTGGGTTTAACAGACTTGCAATCGTAGATTTGTCTGAAGCGGGTAATCAACCAATGTCTAGTTTTAATACTCGTTTTACTATTGTTTTTAATGGGGAAATATACAACCATAAAGAATTAAGACGAAAATTACAATATACTAATTTTAGAGGAAATAGTGATACAGAAACTATTATAGCTTGTTTTGAAGAATGGGGCGTTTTAAAAACGGTAAAACAATTAGATGGAATGTTTGCGTTATCGATATATGATCATCTTACAAAAGAACTGACATTAGTTAGAGACTTTGTAGGAATCAAACCCTTGTTTTATGGATATTCTAATGGAAAATTAATAGCATCTAGTCAATATGATCAAATTACTCAGCATAAAGAGTTTAAAAATAAATCTATAAATCCTCAGGTTTTAAAATTATACCTACAACAACATTTTATGCCAGCTCCATTTGGTTTATATGATGATACTTTTCAAGTGTTGCCTGGAGAAATGATAACTTTTAATTTAGAAGGAAAAAAAACACATTATAGATATTGGGAGTTACCCTCGAAACCAGAATATAGCATTACATCTGAAAAAGAAGCAATATCTTTAGTTGAAGAAACTCTAAATTCATGTGTACAAGACCAGTTATTAGCCGATGTTTCGTTGGGAGCCTTTTTGTCTGGTGGTGTAGATTCTCCTTTGATTTGTTCTTTTGCTAAAAAGCATCACAAGAATATTAATGTCTTTTCTATAGGTTCAGATAGTAAAATTCATGATGAATCAGAAAGAGCAAAACAATTTGCAGATGCATTAGAGTTAAAACAAGAAATTTGGAATTTAACAGCAAAAGAAACCTTGCAGTATTGGAATGAAGCTACTGCTGCTTTACATGAACCGTTAGCAGATTTTAGTATTTTACCAACTTATTTGGTCTCTAAATTGGCAAAAAAAAGTGTAACGGTCGCTTTAAGTGGTGATGGTGGTGATGAATTGTTTTTTGGTTACGAACGTTTTTGGAGCATTGGGAAGAATATAAAATATCAAAACTATCCTTCCATTGTTCGAAAAGCTGTTTACGGTTTTGATAAATATACATCTGGTAATAAAAGAATAAATGATGTAGTGTTAACTGATAAGCAGTCAACTGCTCATGAAAATTTACATTCTAGATTTAGACCAAATTGGCTTAATAAAATTGCTCCGGAATTAATCGACATGAACTTGCCTAACCAATGGGATATTTATGATTATTCAAATGAGAAAGATGAAAGAGCATTATTAGGAAGATTAAGAAAAGCAGAATTTTATGGAATGATGCAAAAAACGCTTCGAAAAGTAGATTTAGCAAGTATGGAAAATAGCTTGGAAGTGAGAGTGCCATTTTTGCAAAAAAAAATGATTGAAGCGAGTTTACAAATTGACCCTATGTTAAGTTATGGGAATGGTAAACAAAAACAGTTACTTAAAAACGTATTAAATAAAAGAGTGCCTTCAGTTCCAGAAGAAAAAGTAAAAAAAGGATTTTCAGTTCCTTTGTCAAAATGGATAAAAGAAGAATTAAAAGGTGAGTTCTCTAGTAAACTATTAGACTCTAATTTTGATGGATTTGGGTTTGATAAAAAGCAGATTGAAAAACTTTTAAAAGCACATGTCGAAGGTAATCAAGATTTAAAATGGCCTTTATTCACCTTATATGCTTTAGCTAAATGAGAAAAATAAGAATTCTATATACGATACCAAACTTTGATACGGCAGGTAGTGGAAAAGCATTATTAAATATCGCATTAAGTTTAGATAATGATTTATTTGAGCCTCATATTTTATGTTTAAATAATAAAGGTGCTTTTTTTAAAGTAGTAGAACAAAGTGGCGTTCCTGTACATGTTTTTAATTATTTAGCCAAAGAACGTCCACTTTTTAAAATGATAATGGATAGTTGGAAGATTTCAAGAAAACTGAAAGAGATTAAGCCTGATATTATTCATAGTTTTAATTATAGTTCTAATTATACAGAAGCCTTAGCGGCAAGATTTGCAGGTATAAAATGGATTTTTACAAAAAAGAACATGAGCTGGGGTGGAAGTTCAAGAAACAGCTGGAAACTCCGTTCTTTTCTAGCTAAAAAAATTATTGTTCAAAATAAAGATATGGAACAGCAATTTTATCCAAATTCCAATAAAATGGAATTAATACCAAGAGGAGTTGTTTTAGAAAAGTTTAAAGCCTCTACTCCAACTAAGGAAATAAAGGAACAAATGAGAACAGCAGAAGAACAAAGAGTTTTAATCTGTGTCGCTAATTTTGTTCCAGTTAAAGGTATTGAAGTTTTAATTGACACGTTTGATAAAATTCATAATCAACATCCAGAATGGGTATTGTGGTTAGTTGGAGATGATAAAAACGATTATGGTGAATTGCTAAAAGAAAGAGTAAAAAGTTTGGACTTACCAAATAAAATTATTTTTTCGGGTAAGCAATTAAATATCACACCATTCCTAGACCATGCAGAAATTTTTATTCTACCTACATTAAGCAAGGGAGAAGGGTCTCCTGTTGCACTTTTAGAAGCAATGGCAAATCAAAAGGTAGTTATAGGGTCAAAAGTATCTGGAATTAAAGACCAATTAGAAAATTATCCTTTGCATTTATTTACTCCTAAAGATAGTTTGGAACTTGCAGGAAAATTGAGTCATTTTATGAAAATGAATAAAGCTGAACTTAATAAATTAGGTGAGAAATTCATTGAATTAGTGCAAGGGAATTATACTATTGAAATTGAAGTAAAACGTCACGAAAATTTTTATAAATCATTACTCTAATTTGGAAAAGATAAAAGAAAATAGAATTCCTTCATTAGACGGAATAAGGGCTTTATCAATTTTAATGGTAGTTTTTGGACATGCGTTTAAAGGTTATTTTAAGTTGATTGATATAGCAAATTTAGGTGTTAGAATATTTTTTATAATTTCTGCCTATTTAATTGTTGGTATTCTATTTCGAGATGTTAATTTAAATAGATTTTCAATTAAAACATTCTATTTTAAAAGATTAATAAGAACCTTTCCAGCTTTTTATGTTTACCTTCTTATTGTAGTTATTGTACTATTGTATTTTGAAATGTTTCAAATGGAACAATTTTGGCGAGCACCTGTTTATTTAGAAAATTATCATCCTCGATCACTTTGGAACAACAATCAATGGTTTGTAGGGCATACTTGGTCGTTAGCAGTTGAAGAACAATTTTATGTGTTAATTGCTTTGATGTTTATGCTCTTTAATAGGAAAGTTATAAATTACAACCAACTGCTCAAAATATTCTTAGCAATAGTAGTAATAACACCTTTAATTCGAGTAAGTTATTTGTTTGTACACGCTATTCCCAATCTGTTTAGAGGATCTTTGCATCGTTCGTTTGAAACGGTAGCAGATTCATTAGCAATGGGTGGAATACTAGCTATAATTACTAAAGAAAAAATAATTAATTCTAAAATATTTAAATTCCTGAAGGATAAAATTTTGATTTTAATTCTAATACTCTTTTTCTTTCAAATGCTTAACTCTTCGTTATTAGTTGAGTTATTTGGACTCAAAATAAGATATTTTTATAATTTCGTAGGACTAACAATAATAAATTGTATAATCACATTATTAATTTTTATTCTAATTAATAAAGATAGAACAAGTACTTTTTTCTGCTTTTTAAACAATCCAATAATGAAAACAATTGGTCTGTGGAGTTATTCCATATACCTTTGGCAACAAATTTGGTTGTATTCATGGGATATTCCACTCTATTTGAAATTTATAGGAATAATAATCTCTTCTATGATTTCTTATTATTTAATTGAAAAAAAGTTTTTATCTTGGCGAGATACCTATTTAAAAAACAAGTAAAATGAATTTAAAAACACCCATTATTCCAAATAAAACAGTTTTTGTAGGTGAGAAAAAAACACTCAACTATGAAGCTATTTGTGTATTTGCAGCCACAGGTTTTTTTTTAGATCAAGATACTTATTTTAAAGAATTACAAGTTGTAAAACCAGCGAGTAATTATGATATTGAAAACAATAAAATTAAGAATGAATCTGCCTATTTCAAATGGCATTATTCACCAATAGAAAGACCTTTAAAAGAAATTGTAGAGGAGTTCGCAAAATTATTTGAAACAATAATAGAAGAACAAGTTAAAAATAAAACGGTTATTCTGCCTTTGTCTGGTGGTTTAGATAGTCGAACGCAGGCTGCAGCATTATTTCATTTAGGGAATAAAGTAAATGCCTACAGCTACGAATTTTTAAATGGACATAACGAAACAAATTATAGCCAAAAGATAGCCAAAGCATGCGGTTTTTCTTTTGAAAAATGGAAAGTTAAGGAAGGTTATTTGTGGAATAAAATAGAAGAATTAGCTAGGATAAATCAATGCTATTCTGAATTTACGCACCCAAGGCAAATGGCTTTTATAGAAAAATACGATCAAATGGGCGATGTTTTTAGTTTAGGACATTGGGGCGATGTTTTGTTTGATGATATGAGTGTGTCAGACAATTTAACAAATGAGCAGCAAGTTGAAATTTTATTTAAAAAGGTAGTAAAAAAAGGAGGATTAGAATTAGCAAGTAACCTATGGAAATCGTGGAATTTAAAAGGAGATTTTAAAGAATATTTAAAAACTAGAATTGGGTGTTTACTGGGGGAAATTAATATGCCTTCGAATGCAAACGCTCAAATAAGAGCTTTTAAAAGTTTATATTGGGCACCAAGATGGACAAGTACTAATTTATCTATTTTTGAAAAAATTAAACCTATAACACTACCTTACTACGACAATAGAATATGTGAATTCATTTGTACTATTCCAGAAAAATACTTAGCAGGAAGACAAATTCAAATTGAGTATTTAAAGTTGCGAATGCCTGCATTAGCTAAAATTACATGGCAAGAAAAAAGACCATTTAACTTATACAATTATAAAAACAACAAATTCCCATATAACTTCCCTTTTAGAGTTTTTGATAAATTGAAGCGAACTATTTCGAATGAAAGATTTATTCAAAGAAATTGGGAACTTCAGTTTTTAGGTAAAGAAAATGAGAAGGAACTAGAGAAATGGCTGTTTGAAAATGATAACTTTAAGGGATTAATTAATGAAGAGTTAGTGAAGGCTTTTTATTTAGATTTTAAAAATAAAGATGCAGTTTATTATTCTCATAGTGTGAGTATGTTGTTAACGCTTTCATTGTTTACAAAAAATAATAAAAATGAAGAATAAAATTATAGCAATATATTCTGGAGAAATTCCATCAACAACTTTTATTGAAAGGTTAGTTGTTGGTTTAGCAGATTCAGGTGCTGTGATTTATCTTTTTGGTAAGCAAAATAAAAAAGTAAAATATCCTAAAAACATTAAATTATTTACTTATTCTAATAGGTTTAGTAAATTAATGCTTTTAGTTAAATACGCTATTCTATTACGATTTTTTAAATCCAAAGAAAAAAAGAAACTAGATACTATAATTGCCGAACAATCGGGAAGTAATATTAATAAAAAGATAAAATATTACCCTGTTTTATATCACAAACCAGCTGTTTTTCATTTGCAATGGGCAAAAGGTATTGAAGACTGGCTTTGGGTAAAAGAATTTGGGATTAAATATGTTTTGAGTTTGAGAGGTACACATATATCTATAAGTCCAATTGCCAATTTAAGATTAAAGAAAAAGTATGAAGATAATTTCAGCAAGATAGATGGATTTCATGCAGTATCAAAAGCTATTTTAAAAGAAGCTAGAAATTATGAACCAAACCTTAAAAACGCAAATGTTATATATAGTGGTTTGAATCTTGATAAATTACCTTTTACAGAAAAAAAGAGTTTTAATGAAAAGATTAAGATATTGTCTATTGGTCGTTCCCATTGGTTAAAAGGATATCAAGATGCCTTAGATGCTTGTTTAATTTTGAAAGACAAAAAGTTTAGTTTTAATTATACTATAATCGGAATTGATAAAGACGAA
Source organism: Flavobacterium jumunjinense (assembly GCF_021650975.2). Taxonomy (NCBI): domain Bacteria; kingdom Pseudomonadati; phylum Bacteroidota; class Flavobacteriia; order Flavobacteriales; family Flavobacteriaceae; genus Flavobacterium; species Flavobacterium jumunjinense. The sequence continues at coordinate 177,376 of NZ_CP091285.1, read as the reverse complement.
GAATTGATTTTTCAAAAAAGTCAATTAAAATTAGAAGATGAAGTTACATTTCATAAATCTGTTCCTTTTGCAGAAATTATAATGAAGATAAATAAAGCAGATGTAGTATTATTACCAAGTATAGAAGAAGGAATAGCAAATGTGGTATTAGAAGCAATGGCATTGGGAACAATAGTGATTTCTACAAAATGTGGAGGTATGGAAGAAGTAGTGAAAAAAGGAAAAACAGGTTTTATAGTAGACACTAGAAGCCCTGAACAAATAGCAAATGCTGTTTTGCAAGTAAGTGATTTGTCATTGGAGGAATATAATATCTACACAAGAAAAGCCAGATTCATGATTGAGAATCAACATACAGAGAGTAAAATGTTAAAGGATATGAACGCTTTGTATAATTCGGTATTGAATGAGTAAAAAAAAAAAAATAGGGTTAGTTTTAGCGGCAACACCAGCTTATTCTGAAACATTTTTTAATTCTAAAATTAAGGGATTACAAGAAGCTGGACATAAAGTTGTATTGTTCGTTAACAGTAAAAATACATCTCATTTAGATATAGAAATAGTAAAAGCACCAGAATTAGCGAATAATAAAGTAAAAAACATTGTGTTAAGCCTATTTATTTTGCTAAAACTTCTTTTATTAAATTTTGCTTCAGTTAAAAAAAACTATCAATTAGATAAAGAAGATGGTTTAAGTTTTAAAAAACGCGTTCAAAGTTTAATTATAAATAGTCATATTTTAAAGTATAAATTAGATTGGTTACATTTTGGATTTGGTACTTTAGCTTTAAATAGAGAAAACGTTGCTCAGGCTATAGGAGCTAAAATGGCAGTAAGCTTTAGAGGTTTCGATCATTATGTATATCCGGTTAAAAACCTTAATTGTTACACTATTCTGTTTAAAAAAGAAGTGAAGTATCATGTATTATCTGATGGCATGAAAAAAGATTTGATTTTAGAAGGTATTGATGAAAAACAAGTAGTGAAAATTACACCAGCTATTGATTTAAGTTTGTTTAAGATAGCTGAGGAAAGAAAGAAGGAAAGAAATAGAATAGTTACAATTGCTAGATTGCATTGGATAAAAGGATTAGAATATACACTTCAAGCTTTAGCTTTGGTTAAACAAAAAGGAATTAATTTTGAATATTGTATTATTGGAGAGGGTGTTGATCAGGAACGTTTGAAATTTGCTGTATATCAATTAAATTTGCAAGAGAATGTCTTTTTTTTAGGTAAATTAAACCCTATGGAAGTAAAAGAGGAGCTGTCAAAATCATCTATTTATTTACAATACAGTTTACAAGAAGGTTTTTGTAATGCAGTTTTAGAAGCGCAAGCGATGGAACTTTTGTGTATAGTGAGTGATGCAGAAGGTTTGTCTGAAAATATTTTAGATGAAGAAACAGGTTTTGTTGTTAAAAAAAGAAAACCAGAAGCATTTGCAAGAGTAATAGTCCAAACAATTAATTTTTCTGATGTTGAAAAAAAGGTAATTACTGCTGCTGCAAAAAACAGAGTAAATGAAGTGTTTTCTGTTGAGAAACAAATTCAATCTTTTTTAAGTTTTTATAAATAAAATAAGGAATTAAACTTATGTTTTGTAATATGAAAAACAATGTTCTTTGTTGTGAAATCTTCAGACTAGATTTAGGAAAATTCTAAGCTTTTTATCAATGAAAATGACTTAATAAACTATAAAATGTATATTTACTTCTGCTACAGATAGAAAGTACTTTATGCTTTTAGTTAAATAAATAAACAATATGTATTATAAAAATTTTTTCACAAGGTTTGTTTTTAGAAAAAACTTTTTCAAAAGAGCAAAAATGAGATTTCTTATTGAAAAAAGGAAGTTGTTTAAAAATGAATATTTAGATTTGGTATTTTTGTATCAAAAATTAGATAGAGACCCAAATGTGATTTTTGATTGTGGTGCAAATATTGGTTTTGTATCAAACCAATTCAGTAATAAGTTTCCAAATTCATTAATCTATGCGTTTGAACCTAACCCAACTGTTTTCGAAGTTTTAAAATCGTCAATAAAAAAAGAGAAAATAAATCCTTTTAATATGGGAATTGGTTTTGAAAGTGGGAAACTAAAATTTTATAAAAACAATAACACTGGAACATCTTCTTTTTTAGAACCAAATGATTTTCATAAAGCACATTTAGCAAGGATGTATCAAGAAATTGAAGTGCCCGTAATTTCAATAAATGATTTTTGTAAAGCACAGAAAATTGATGAAATAGGGATTTTAAAATTAGATATTGAAGGTTACGAATTGAAAGCACTTGAAGGTTGTGTTGATATGTTAGAAAATCAAAAAATAGACTTCATTTATGCCGAGGTGAATTTAATACCTACCTATGATGGCCAATGTTTAATGGAAGAAGTTATTGCTTTCTTGAGAAGCGTAAATTATATTCCATATAATTTTTACGGGAATAATGAAACAGAGTTAAGAGAATCAATAATAACAAATATTCTTTTTATGTCTCCTAAAGTTGCAAATGAGTTAAATGATAAATATGGTAAAGATGTTGTTTATTCAAGTTCTAAAAAATAATACATTATAATTGAATATATATATAGCACATAAAAATCTGCAAATTCAAAATAAAAAGGCATTGTTTATATTAACGAGACCTTTTTATAAGGATGGTAAATGGATCGATTTATCCGATATAGAATCCAATTATAAAATGGTAGACAATCTAGATAAAGCAGATTTTATTTTAATACCTTTTTCAATTAATTATTATTATGAAAATGATAAAACTGATTTAATTGATGCTTTAAATAAGAAGTGTATAGAGGCAAAGAAAAAGGCTTACGCTTTTGTTTCTGGAGATTTTGGTGCTTTTTTTAAGGAATATTCCAATATCATTTTTTTTAGAATGGGTGGTTTTGCTTCTCAATTAAGTAATAAGAATAAAGGATTTCCTGTAGCATTATCAGATCATTTTCAACGTTTGTATCAGTTAGAAGATCCAATGCTAAAAAGCAAAGAAGAACTTCCAATTGTTGGTTTTTGTGGTCATGCAACTTTATCAAATATAAAAAGAGGAAAAGAGCTTCTGAAATTTTTTATAGAAAATATCAAACGTTTTTTTAAAAAGCCTTTTTCTAAAAATTACGAGCCTTATTTTGCTTCTGCTTTTGAACGAGCAAAGCTGTTGAGGTTTTTAGAGAAATCGGATAAAATTAAAACTAATTTTATTTATAGAAAACATTATAGAGCTGGTGTACAAACCGAAGCGCAGCGAACTGAAACCACATTGGAATATTATGATAATATAAAAGAGTCTGATTATGTTGTTTGTGTTCGTGGTGCAGGTAATTTTTCAGTACGATTTTATGAAACATTAATGATGGGAAAAATTCCAATTTTTGTAAATACAGATTGCTTATTGCCTTTTGAAAACACAATTAATTGGAAAGAACATTTAGTTTGGATAGAATGGAAGGATCGAGATAAAATTGCTACAATTGTGAGCGATTTTCATAATTCTATATCTGATGAAGAATATATCCAAAGACAAATTAATAATAGAAAACTATGGAAACATGTGCTTTCTGTAGGCGGAATGTTAGAAAAAATTGCAAATGATATTTAATTATTTAAAATATATAAAACCAATTTGGTATTTCAACAGGATGCCAAAAACCGACTATTGCTATTTCCCTTCAATTGAACAATTAGTAAATGAAGGTTATAAGGTTGAATTAGATGTAGAATACAAATCGAAGCAAGCACAAATTTATGATTTGGCTTGGACAGCATTTCAGTCGGGGTTTATCTCACAAACAAATGAAAAAGGGCAAAACATTTGGAAGGAATATTCTTTTCCAGCAGAAGACGAATATCGCTTTTTAAAAAAAAATGTCCATTTTGCATGGGTTATGTATGCCTTGATGATTAGGCTTATTACATTAAATAATCCTTTTAAAGAAATTCACGGTTTTATTAAGGCTAGAAAAGTAAAACGATTCGATTACTCTAAAAAGATTTTAAATTACGTTAATTATGATTCTTTTCAGTCTCAATTAATAAAATCAAATCCATTAATATCTGTTGTAATCCCAACGCTAAATAGATACCAATATTTAAAAGATGTTTTGATTGATTTAGAAAAACAAACCTATAAAAATTTTGAAGTTATTATTGTCGATCAGACAGATGATTTTCAAAAAGATTTTTATTCTGGGTGGAATTTAGATTTGAAATTTTGGTTTCAAAAAGAGAAAGCACTTTGGAAAGCTAGAAATGAAGCTATCGAATCAGCAAAAGGAGAATATATTCTATTATATGATGACGACTCTTTAATTGATGACGATTGGATTATAGAACATTTAAAATGTTTAGATTTTTATAATGCCGATTTATCATCTGGAGTATCAATTAGTACGGTAGGAGCAGAAGTCCCTAAGCATTACAGCTATTTCAGGTGGAGCGATCAATTGGATACGGGAAATGTATTGTTGAAGAAAAGTATTTTTAATGAAATAGGTTTGTTTGATCTTCAGTTTGAAAAACAAAGAATGGGCGATGGTGAGTTTGGTTTGAGAGCCTATTTGGCGGGTTATAAAAATATTTCAAATTATAAGGCGAAGAGAATACATTTAAAGGTGAGTAAAGGCGGATTAAGACAAATGGGAAGTTGGGACGGATGGAGGCCAAAAAAACTATTTGGACCAAGACCTGTTCCCAGTGTATTGTACTTATCTCGAAAATATTTTGGAACAAAGCACTCTGTTTACTACATTATGCACTCTATTTTACCATCATTAATACCCTATCAATTTAAAAAGAATAAATGGTTAAAAGTAAGTTCGTTTTTATTAGTACCATTTTTGTTGCCATTAGTGTTATTTCAAGTTTCTAAATCTTGGAAGTTGTCAAGTATAATGATAAAAAAAAGCGCAAACAATGATTGAAGTTAAATGTTATTCAAAAGAATTTGAGAAAGCACATATTCAATTTGCTGAAAAGTATTGGACAAAGAAAAGAAGACTAACTCCTGAATATATTTATTGGAAATTTAGAGGAAATTCTAGTCAGGAATTAAAGTCCTTTTTGTTAGCTTTTAATGGAGATGTTGTTGTTGGACAATTTGGATTAGTTCCATGTGAAGTTAATGTTGAGGGAGAAATTTATGAAGGCCAATGGGCATGTGATTTAATGGTAGATACCGATTATAGAGGAAAAGGTGTTGCCGAAAAATTATATGATTTTGCACATGAAAATAAGCTAATAACATTAGGAAGCGATGCTAGTCCGGCGGCAGAAAAATCAATGATTAGAAAAGGATATCAGTCATTAAACGGACCAAGAAAGTTTGTGTATCCATTTAAAATTGGTGAAGTTTTCAAGTTAAAAGGAATTAATAATAGTTTTTTAAATAAAATTCCAAATCCATTTACAGGATTACTTTACTTGGTTAAAAAAGATGAATTTGAAGCTATAAGTTCGGAGGATTATTATACATTAAATAGTTTAACTGTAAAAGAAGAAGTTTCTTGCAATCATAATTTAGAATTTTTTAATTGGCGTTTTTCTAAATATAAAGAATATTATGTTGGAATTAATTGTTATAAAAAAGACGATTCAAATTTTTTTTCTGGTTATTATGTGAATGGAATTTATTTTTTGACAGATTTTAAAGTTAGTAGTAATATTAATTTTCTTAAAATAATTTCTTTTATACATGCAGAATATAGTTCTTCAAATATTCAAAGAGTTAAGTTTGTGAGTAATAATCAAAAAATAAATTCAATAATTCCCTTTCTAGGATTTATCCGATTTAGAACAATTACAAAAATTATTTTGTTTACAAAATCAATTTCTTTAAAAGAAAAAGTTAAAGACAAAATGTTTTATTATACACTACATGATTCAGATGAAAATATATAAGCTCCAATGAAAAAGATAATATTAATATGGGATTTTGATGGGCCAATAGGACAAGTAAATGCTACAAATCCTTATAATTTTAAATTTGAAAACCTTGAAAAAGAAATTCAAAATGTAAAATGGATTGTCGAATATTTAGAAGAGAAAAATATAAAATGTTGTTTTGCAATTACAGGTTTTAGTGCAGAAAACGGAGAATATCCTTTTTGTTTTCCGAATTTTATAAAAGAAATCGCTTCAAAAGGGCACGAAATTGCATCACATAGCTGGAAGCATGAGTGGACACCAATTTTCAAAGAATATCAAGTGTCAAAAAGTCTTAAAAGAAGTAAAATGGCATTAGAAAAAACTATTGAACAAGAAGGACAAGTTTTAGGTTTTGTTCCACCACATAATAGACCAATGACATGGATTAGAAGAGGTGCTTTTAGTCTTGGAGATAGAGGTATTTGGCCGTTTTTTAAAATGGGAGATAATCAAAATGTATTAAAGCTTTTGAAAATTAATAATTACAGATGGGTTAGGGTCTCATATAAAAATATTTTCATGAAGTTAGGCTTTGTGAAAAGAAACCTAACAGGAAGGGTTATTAGAAAAAACGGCATATTAATATTAGAAAATCATTATACTGGTTTTGATGAAAAAGTTATTTCTCATATTTTGTCTACTAATCATGAAACATACACAGTTAGTGCGCATCCATTTATGTTGAGTTTAGAAAATAAAAATGAATCGAAAATTAATTTTTTAAACTTCATTGATCAATTAACAAAATCCAATCAAAACATTTCATTTGTTTTACCTTCAGAGTTAGTATGAAACAAAATAAAATAATAATAATTTCATCAGAGTTTCCTCCATTGCCAGGTGGAATAGGTAATCATGCGTATTGTCTTGCTTTTGAATTATATAAAAATGCAAAAGAGGTAAAAGTAATTACAGATGTTAGAGCAGATAAGGAAGATGATGACTTAGTTTTTGACTTGGATTTGCCTTTTGAAGTGAAGAGAATATCAAAACTTAAAATAAGAATATTTATCTATTTAATAAGGATTTATTATGCTTTAATTGAAGCTTTTTCATCCAATAGAAGAACCTTTATTTTATCAGGTAAATTTTCAATTTGGATAGGAGGTTTAATGAAGCTTATTCGTCCAGAGCATAAATATATAGCTGTTGTTCATGGTTCCGAAATTAATGCAGGAGGAAAGTTTGCGAAAAAATATACAGCATGGTGTTTGTCAAAATTCACTAAGATTATAGCAGTATCAAAATTTACGAAAAATCTAATTTTAGAAAATAAAACTATAGAAGATATTGTAGTTATAAATAATGGTTTTTCTTCTTTGAATAAAAATGAATTTTTGTTAAACAGAAGAAAGAACACTGAGAAATTAAATATTATAACAGTTGGTAATGTTACTTTTAGAAAAGGACAGGACAATGTTATTTCAGCATTACCGGCTATTAAAAAGGTTTTTCCAAATGTACAGTATCATATTATTGGAATTCCAACGGAGAAAACTAAATTTAATGCCTTAGCGAATGAGTTAGGAGTAAAAGAAAATATTACTTTTCATGGAGCAATTACAGATATAGAATTAAAAGAAATAATGATTCAGGCTGATGTTTTTTTTATGTTAAGTAATGTTTTAGAAAATGGAGATGTAGAAGGGTTTGGAATTGCTGTTCTTGAAGCTAATGCTTTTGGAATTCCTGCCATTGGATCAAAAAATAGTGGTATTGCAGATGCTATAAAAAATAAATATTCAGGGCAATTAGTAGATCCTAAAAATGAAATAGAAATTGTTGATTCTTTAATTGAAATCATGAATAATTTTGAAGAATATTCCAATAATGCAATGATATGGTCAAAACAGTTTTCTTGGGAGATTGTTATAAAAAAATATCTTGAAATAATTGATTAAATGAAAAATAAAAAACTGGTAATTATTTCTCATACAGAACATTACATTGATGAAGGTGAAGATGAAAAAGTTAAGGGTTGGGGGGCAACAATAAATGAAATTAATTTTTTAGCTGATTATTGGGAAGAAATAGTTCACGTTGCCTGTTTGTATACTATACCAGCTCCAAAGAGCGCTTTGCCATATAATAAAACGAACATAAGATTTGTTCCAATTCCGCCGTTTGGAGGCAGAAATATTAAAGACAAACTTTTAATTTTTTTTAAAGTACCAATTATTTTATCTAGAGTTTATAAATCTATTAGAAAAGCAACCGAAGTTCAATTAAGATTACCAACAAGTATTGGTCTGTTTTTATTGCCTTTTTTTACAATTATGTTCTCTAGAAAATTTACTTTATGGGTGAAATATGCAGGGAATTGGAATCAGTTAAATGCGCCTTACTCTTATAGGGTTCAAAAATTTTGGTTAAAGAATAATTTTGCAAGATGTAAAGTAACCATAAATGGATTTTGGGACAATCAACCTTCAAACTGTTTTTCTTTTGAAAATCCCTGTTTAAGTAATGATGAAATATTAAAGGGCGAAACTATTATAAAAAACAAAATGTTTAAAGCACCTTTTACCTTGTGCTTTGTGGGTAGATTAGACAATTTGAAAGGGGTAAACCATATTGTAGGAACATTAAAAAATAGTTCTCAGGACTTAATTAAAGAAATACACTTTGTTGGAGATAGTGATAAATTAGAAGGCTATAAATCTGAGCTTAGTTTTATGAAAGACAAAATTGTTTTTCATGGTTTTTTAGATAAGAATAGTGTGCATGAAATTTTAGAGAAATCACATTTCATTTTACTTCCTTCTGCTTCTGAAGGTTTTCCAAAAGTTATTGCAGAGGCAGCTTGTTATGGAACGATACCCATTGTATCCAATGTTGGTAGTATTCCGCATTATATAAATGAATCAAATGGTTTTATTTGGGAGATAAACGGTAACATAAAGTATACATCTGTTTTTAATACTGCAATTACTTCAAAAGGTTCAAAATTAAAAGAAAAATCTATTGCTTTGTTTCCTTTAGCAAAAAAGTTTACATTTGACAATTATCTTTATAAATTAGAAACAGATATTTTTAGAAAAAAAAATATTTAGTTAAATTATTATTTTGGAAAAAAAAGAATTTTCTACATTTAGCTATATTAAAATAATTATACTGCACCTTATTTTAGGCGCTTTTTTTTATTTTTTTAGACCCTTATCCATTGGGTATTCATTAGCAATTATTCCTCTTGGAATATTTTTTATCATAAAAAATAAAAATAAAAATAATGAGGCTCTCTTTTGGGCAGCCTATATTGTTGGAGCTGAAGTTTTTTTAAGAATGACGAAGGGAAATATAGGGAATGAATACGCGAAATATGGTGTGATTATTTTCATGATAATGGGAATATATTATAAGGGTATTTCGAAAAAAGCTTTTCCATTTTTGTTTTTTTTACTTTTTTTAATGCCAAGTGCTATTTATGGTGTTGTATCGTTAAGTTTTGATGTGAATATTAGAAAGGCATTGGTTTTTAATTTGTTAGGGCCAATTTGTTTAGGGGTTTCAAGTGTATATTTAAAAGATAAAAAAATTTCGTTTCCAGATATAGATAAATTAACAAGGTGGATTCTATATCCTCTTTTAGCAATGATCGTTTATATATTTCTATATAATCCATCTGTTATAGAGGTGGTTACGGGTACAGATTCCAATTCAGCTACATCTGGGGGTTTTGGGCCTAACCAAGTTTCGACAGTAATAGGTTTAGGGATGTTTGTTATTTTTGTAAGATTAATCTTTTTTTCAAAGTCCGTTTTTTTAATAGTTTTTCATATTCTTTTATTGTTTCTATTCTCTTATAGAGGTATAATTACCTTTTCTAGAGGTGGAGTATATACGGGAATTGCAATGATTATTTTTCTGATTTTTTTTACTTACTTTTTTGTTAACGTAAAAACAAAATTTAAACTTACAGTAATTTCTTCTTTAATGATTCTCTCTGGTTTTGTTATTTTTCTTTATAGTATTTCTCAAACTGGAGGTTTAATCTTGAATAGATATAAAGGTGAAGATGCCTTAGGAAGAGAGAAAGAAAGTAAGTTTTCTGGGAGAGAAGAATTAGCGGAATCAGAAATGCAAATGTTTTATGATAATCCGATTTTAGGAGTTGGTGTTGGAATGAACAAACAATATAGAGAAGAAATGTTAGGGATTATTGGTGCTTCTCATAATGAAATAACTAGGATGTTAGCAGAACACGGTTTGTTAGGTGTGATAAACTTATTAATATTATTAATTGTACCAATCATCAATTACTTGTCCAATAAGCAATATATTTTTCTCATCTCATTTTATCTTTTTTGGTTTCTGACAATTAATCACGCTGCAATGCGGATTGCTGCACCAGCATTTATCTATGGGTTAACATTATTAAAATTTTCATTTGATGAGGAACCTGTTATACATAGGGAATAAATTATCAAAACACGGTTTTAATAAAACAACTATTGAGACTTTAGGACTATCTTTTGAAAATGAAGGGTATACAGTTTTGTATGCATCAGATAAGAAGAGTTTTTTATTTAGAGTTCTAGATATGATGGTTACTTTGATTAAAAACTGCAAGAAAATAGATTATGTTTTGATTGACACTTATAGTACTAAAGCATTTTGGTATTCCTATATTGTTAGTCAACTCTGTAGGTTTTTGAATCTGAAATACATTCCAATTCTTCATGGTGGAAATCTACCTAATAGACTAAATAGAAACCCTTTTTTATGTAAACAACTCTTCAATAATGCTTATAAAAATATAACACCATCTGATTATCTTAAAAGTGAATTTGAAGCAAAAGGGTTTGAAAACATAACTTACATTCCAAACACGATAGAAATTAATCATTACGTTTTTAAGGAAAGAATGAGTTTTACGCCTAAACTATTGTGGGTTAGGGCTTTTGCTTCGATTTATAACCCTAAAATGGCTATTGATGTATTATTAGAGTTAAGGAAAACATATCCAGAAGCTTCTTTAACGATGGTTGGACCTGATAAAGATGGTAGTTTAATTGAAACGAAAGAGTATGCTGAAATAAAGAATGTTTCTGTAAAGTTTACAGGTAAATTATCGAAAGAAGAATGGTGGAAAATAGCAGAAGAATACGATGTTTTTATCAGTACTACACATTTTGACAATACGCCCATAAGTGTTATGGAAGCAATGGCACTCGGATTAGCTGTTGTTTCTACAAATGTTGGAGGAATTCCATATATGCTTACCAATAACGAAAATGCTATTCTTGTTGATGATAATGATGCTTTAGGAATGAGTGAATCCATTGTTCAATTAATTTTAAACCTAGATAATAATACAGAAAAATTGGTTAGTAATGCTAGGAAGAATGTTGAAACTAAAGACTGGAAACAGGTGAAAGAGCAATGGTTTTCTTTGCTTAAATAGGAAATTTTAACATTTATTTTTTATCGTGTTCTTTTATTGTTTAATTTGCAGATATATAATTGCCCCAAATTATGACTAGTAACAAAAAAATGCATTTTGAAATATCAGAAAGAAAAATTCTTTTGAGAGTTTTTGATATTTTGTTTGTGCTGTTAGCCCTTTACTTTATTGGGAAATTTATTTTTTTCGATTATTTTAAAATTACAGTAAATAACTACTTGTCTACAGCCGTTTTAGCGACATATATAACTGTGGTTGGAACCATTTTTGAAATGTACAATTTGCAAATTTCGAGTAATAAGTTCCAAATTCTTAAGAGTATAATGTTAACCTCTGCGGTAACTACTTTATTTTATCTTTTAACACCATTCTATACACCTGTTTTGCCTTCAAATAGGTTGCAAATAGTCTTATTTTTCTTCGCTATTTTCTTTTCACTTTTAATTTGGAGAAACCTCTATATTACTTTTTTAACATCCAATAGATTTATAAAGCGTGTGATTTTTGTTGGTAGTAGTAAGAAAATTGATAGTTTAGTTGAACAATTAGTTAATGCGGACCCGCATTATAAAGTTATCGGATATGTAGCTACAGGAAGAAAAAGAGAAGAAGGTAAAATAAATGAAATTGAATTAAGTTTTTTAGAAGATGAAGTAGCAAAACATCATGTTTCTGAAATTGTTGTAACAAGTAACTTGTCTAAAGCAATTTCTACAGAATTATATTCTCAACTTTTAAGTTTACTTGAAAAAGGTGTTATTATTAGAGAATATTCAGAAGTATATGAATATAGTACAAATAGGTTACCTATTCAATTTGAAGACAAAGAGTTGTCAAGGTTTTTCCCCTTTAGTAGGAGTAATCAAAATGCACTATATGTCTCATATAGTCGTTTTTCGGATGTACTTTTTTCTGTTCTAGGTTTGTTGTGTTTACTGATTATTGTTCCAGTATTATTTGTTTTAAATCTAATATGGAATAGAGGTCCGTTACTTTATACTCAAGAAAGAGTTGGTAAAAATGGTAAACCATTTAAAATTTATAAATTGCGAACAATGATTATCAATGCAGAAACAAATGGAGCTGTTTTTGCATCAACGAATGATGTTAGGGTTACTCCATTTGGGAAACTATTAAGGAGACTTAGAGTAGATGAGGTTCCTCAGTTTATAAATGTTTTAAAAGGGGAAATGGCTATAATAGGACCAAGACCAGAAAGATCAATTTTTGTGGATAAAATTGCAGAAAATATTCCATTGTATCAAACGAGACATGTAATTAAGCCTGGTTTAACAGGTTGGGCTCAAGTTAACTATCCTTATGGAGAAAATTTAGAGGACAGTTTAATGAAACTTCGCTATGATCTATATTATATTAAACACAGAAGTCTTTTTCTAGATGTAAATATTGTTATGAAAACATTGAGTACAATTCTCTTCGCAAGAGGACAATAAAAGTTTTTATAATTGATTTGTGTTTTTCTTTATAGCAACAATCATTCTACCCATTAAAATAAAATTACAAATAATAAAAGGTAAAAGTTGGTTAAGATGCACTTTGTTTAATAGAATTACAATATAGACAAGATGCAATCCGAGAATCACTTTTCCAAACAGAATAATTCTACTTTTATTACCTTTTATTATATAATACGTTAAAAACAGAAATAATGGATTAAATAATAACGCATTATAATTCCACATCACTTCCTCATGAAAAGAATAGAAGCCTACCAAGCAAAGGAATAAACCAATTAAACCAATTAGAGAATAATAAATAAGGTTTATGCTCTTTCTATTCAAAACAACTATTAGAATTAAAAAGAAGAGTACTATGTAGCTACTATTAAAATTCGAGGGTACAAATTTTGAAGGCCTAGCTTCAAAAAGAGTTTTTGTTTCAGAAACTAAAGGCTTGTTGTCTAGTTTCGTGTTTTTTAGAACGTCTAATAATTCGAAAGGAAGAAATAATCGTTCTGCTTTTTGATCTACTTTATTTCCAAAAATAATATTGATTCCAAGTTGTTCGAAAAAATGATTTTCAGAATAAGGAAAAAGTATCTCTCTATAAGTAACTTTAACAGGTTTTTTGGTAGCTATAACCGAATCATTTAAAACAAAATTTAATTTATCTACAACCATGTTTGTACAGTTGCGATCAATAAATTTATACATATAAAAACGTTCATCACTTTTAAGTGATTTGTTTAGCATATCGAAAAGCTGTTGTTTCTTCGCTAAAGAAATGTTTAAGCTTTGTTCATAGATGGAACGATTTTCATACTGATAAGCATATTCAAAATTAGTATAGCTACTTGTCGATACGAAATATTGTAAATCACCTTTTACAAATTTTAAAATGAAGTTTGGAGTATCAAAATCAAAGGTTCCATAATTGTAAACAATATCGATGTTTTTGATGTAATCCTTAATTCGTATTGCAGTATGGCCATATAATGAGTAAGATTCATTTCCTGCACCACAAGTTAGAACGCTAATTTGAGCACTATTAGAAAGTTGAACTTCTTGAGCAATACTCAATGTAGAGAGAAGTATAATATAGCTAAAAAGGAATTTTTTTATCATTAATCGTGTTTTTTATATTTATCTAAAAACATCAAAATCTACTTTTAAAGAGAAAATGTTTGAATATAAAGCAGCACTTTGATCGCCTAAATCTGTAAGGGCATAATCAACCTGAATTCCTTTGTATTTGAACCCTAATCCAATATTTGGTTGAAAGCTCAGCTTATTTGTGTTGTCTATTTGTGTGATTTTTTGAAAATTACCAACACCAGCTCTTAAAAATACTAAATCAACATAACCAAATTCAAATCCAATTGCAGGATCTACACTCACAGCATCACTCGAAACAATGTCATTTGTACGTGCAAATTGCATATTTAAATTGGCAGCAGCTGTTAAGCTATAATCATATCTGAAAATGTATTTTTTTGCTATTCCTAATTGCGCTTTTGGAAGTGTAATTTCGCTAGTTTCTGGCAACTCTTGGTTTTCACCAGGAACAGCATCTTTAATCTTCTGATATTCTTCTTCGTTAATAGACCAAGTATTATAGGTAGTCGTTATATCTCTAAGCATTAATCCAAATAACCATTCACTTTCTGATTCATATTGAATTCCAACATCAAAACCAAATCCCCAAGCAGTTGCGAAATCTCCAATAATTCTATGTATAACCTTAGCTGTGACACCATAATTGATTCCATCTAAAGGGAGTTTTCTAGCATATGAAATATTTAGGGCATAATCGGCAGTAGAAAAAAGTGAAATTCTATTGTAATCGATGTTACCTTGACTATCTATTAATTGTGTTGTGTTTAAAATATCATCAACACCAAAACGGATTAAAGAAAAGCCAATTGCACTTCTATCATCTATAGGAGTTGCAAAAGCAGCATAGTCATATTGTGCAATATTTGCAAAATAATTGGCATGCATTAAAGAAAATTGCTTGTCTTCTAATTGAATTAGTCCAGCAGGATTCCAATAACCAGAGTTCACATCATTTGTTTGTGCAGTAACGGCATTGCTCATTCCTAATGCTGCTGCATCAACACCAATACTCAAGAATTCGTTAGAGTATTTTCTAACTGTTTGACTATTCGATAGTAATGTTTGTAATAACAATAAAATATAAAGGGTCTTTTTCAAATCAAAATAAATTTTTACAAAGATGGAATAAAATTCTTAATTACTAAACTCAAAATGTATTAACTTATTGTATTACATTTGTCCATAATTAAGTTAAAACACATTGTCAAGGATTTTTTTGATACATTTTATTACATTTTAGACTATTGTTCTAATAATTAATTTATTATGTGTAGTCTTCAACTGAGTTTGAAAGTTTAAATTATTCCCGACAAGCAAATTTAAAAGCAAAATACAATGAATATTAAGAGATTTATTCCAAATACATTTACAATGATGAACTTGTTGAGTGGTTTATTAGCATTAATAAGCATCTTTAACGGTTTTTATGATCATGCATTTTTATTTGTGTGTTTAGGTATATTTTTTGATTTTTGGGATGGTTTTTTAGCGAGAAAATTAAATGTATCAAGTGAATTAGGTGTGCAATTAGATTCTTTAGCAGATATGGTTACCAGTGGTGTTGTTCCTGGATTGATGATGTTTAAACTGCTTGAAAATATTCAGTTGAATGATAGTAATTATATGGTGACTGAAGAAACGGCTTATATGGGATTTGTGCCATATTTAGGTTTTATAGTAACTTTAGCATCATGCTACAGATTGGCTAAGTTTAACATAGATACACGTCAAACAGAATCGTTCATTGGTTTGCCAACACCTGCAAATACTTTATTATTAATGAGTATTCCTATGATTCAATATGTAGATTCCTATGAATGGCTATTAGAGGCTTTAAATAATCCCTATATTCTTGTAGTTATTATTCTCGTTAGTGCCTATCTTTTAAATGCCGAGATTCCTCTTTTCTCTTTAAAATTTAAAAAATTAGATTGGGAAAACGCTAAGACACAAATAATTTTTCTAGTATATTCATCAATTTTATTATTCGTGTTAGCTTTTACAGCTATTCCTGTAATAATATTTAGTTATATAATTTTTTCTTTAATTCTTAATACAACTTCTAAAAAATAATTTCTGATTATGGCTATAAGAAAAGCAGCCACTTCATATAATAAAAAGAAAATTAAACCAAAGAGTAAACCTAGTATTTTTAGGAAAATTATTCTTTGGTTTTTTTCTATGTTTATAATTGCTATAGTTGGTTCAGGAGCATATCATTTTAGAGACGGATTGCTATATTATTTAGGGTTTAAAACGAATAAAAATAGTAATGAACTATCTCAGAAAGACAGAAAAATTGCTGATGTAAGAATATATGAAGTTTTAAGTACACATGAAAATAGTGTTTTTGGCTTTGATGTTTCAGAATATCAAGGAAGAATTAAATGGGATGAAATTGGAAAAGTAGAAGATACTTTCGAACTTTCTTTTGTTTTTATTAGAGCAACTGCAGGAGGAAATAGAGTAGATAAAAAATTCAAAAGAAACTGGAGAGAAGCAAAAAACAATAATTTTATTTGTGGAGCTTATCATTATTATCGTCCAAATGAAAACTCAATTGCACAAGCTGATAATTTTATTAAAACGGTTACGCTAAATAAAGGAGATTTTCCGCCCGTTTTAGATATTGAAAAATTACCCAAAACACAATCAATAGATAGCTTAAAAGTAGGATTAAGGAGATGGTTGAATAAAGTTGAAAAGCATTATAAGGTAAAACCAATTATTTATTCTGGGGAAAGTTATTACACCGATTTCTTAAAAGACGAATTTTCAGATTATCCTTTTTGGATTGCGAATTATAATTTATGGAAAAAAAAGCCAGAGAAAGGCTGGCTAATGTGGCAATTTACTGAAAAGGGTAAGGTAGAAGGAATCAACGGAATGGTCGATTTAAATGTGTTTAATGGTAATTTTGTTAAGTTTATTTCTAATGTAAACCCTTAGATTAAAATTTTTTACTATATTTGTTTAACGATTTTAAATAAACGATGAACAAAATTAAAAGTAATTTTAGTGTTAAGGACCTAGAAAACCTTTCAGGTATAAAAGCACATACTATTAGAATATGGGAAAAAAGATACTCAATTTTTTCTCCAGATAGAAATGAGCATAATGTTCGTTCGTATGATTCTGATGATTTATTAAAACTATTAAATATTGCTTTCTTAAATAATTTTGGATATAAAATTTCGAAAATTTCCTCACTTTCTGATGATGAAGTTAATAAGCTAGTCAACGATATCTATTCAGAAAAGAACAGTGCTTCTTTAGCAATCACTTCTTTGAAATTTGCGATGTTCAATTTCGATACGCAATTATTTCATGAAAACTACAACAGATTAGCCGAAACAAAAACCTTTGATGCCATTTTCTATGAAGTATTTATACCACTTCTTGATGAAATTGGAGTATTGTGGCAAACGTCTACATTGAAACCAATTCACGAACATTTTATTAGTTCTTTAATCAAACAGAAATTATATACAGCAATAGAAGAATTACAACGAAATAGTGAGCCAGATAAAGATCAAATAATAGCTCTTTATTTGCCTTCAAATGAAATTCATCAGTTAGGTTTGCTATATGTCAATTATCTATTCTTAGCAAAAGGATATAAAACACTATTCCTTGGAGAAAGTGTTCCAATGAAAGACTTGGAAGAACTTAAAAACTGTTTTGATAAAGTCCATTTTGTGTCCTATTTTACAGTTCAACCTAACTATGATGAAGTTGAAAAGTATTTAATAGAATTCAGTCAAACAATATTGAAAGGCACAAACAATAAACTTTCTGTTTTAGGAAGACAAGTTGAACATATACACACTAAAATAGATGGGATTTCAATACATAACGGAATTCAAAATCTTATGCTCGATTTTTAATCGGATCAAATATCAAAACACATACTAATGAAAAAAAATATAGTAATAATAGGTTCTGGTTTTGCATCTCTTTCTGCTGCTTGTTATTTGGCTAAAGCGGGTAATAATGTTACTGTCTTAGAAAAAAATGATACCATAGGGGGTAGAGCCAGAAGATTGTCTAAAGATGGATTCCATTTCGATATTGGACCAACATGGTATTGGATGCCAGGTGTTTTCGAGAAGTTTTTTGGAGATTTTGGTAAAAAAGTATCCGATTATTATAATTTAGAAAAGCTATCACCTGCATATGATGTCTATTTTGAAAATAGAGAGAAAGTTACAATTTCAGATAATTTAGATGAAATTGCTGCAACTTTTGAAGGAATAGAAAAGGGAAGTGAAAAAAAATTACGTACTTTTATAAAAGAAGCACAAGATAACTATGCTATTGCAGTTGATAAAATGGTCTATAAACCAGGCGATTCACCTTTAGAATTAGTAAGTACAGAAACAATAACAAGAGTAGGGCAATTTTTTTCTACAATTAGTCAACAAGTTAGAAAACGATTTAAAAACGATAAACTAATTAAGATTTTAGAATTTCCTGTCTTGTTTTTAGGTGCAAAACCGTCAAATACACCTTCGTTCTATAGTTTTATGAATTTTGCCGATTTCGGATTAGGAACTTGGCATCCTAAAAAAGGAATGTATAGTGTAATTGAAGCAATGGAAACATTGGCAACAGAATTAGGGGTTGAGATTATTACAAAAGCGAATGTATCAAAAATAATAGTTGAAAATAAAAAGGCTGTTAGTGTTGTTTTTAATGATAAAGTTAGGAAAGCTGATATTGTTTTAAGTGGTGCTGATTATCATCATTCAGAACAATTATTAGAGGAAAAATACAGAGTGTATTCTGAAAAATATTGGGATAAAAAGATTTTTGCTCCTTCATCATTATTGTTTTATGTTGGTTTTGATAAGAAAGTAGAAAATGTATCGCATCACACATTGTTTTTCGATACACCTTTTGAGCCACATGCAAAAGAGATTTATGATACAAAAGTATGGCCTAAGAACCCATTGTATTATGCAAGTTTTCCTTCTAAAACCGATTCTTTTTTTGCGCCAGAAGGTAAAGAAGCAGCTACTTTTTTAATACCTATTGCACCAGGATTAGAAGATACAGAAGAAATTAGAAAAAAATATTTTGATATTATTATTGACAGATTAGAAAAGACAACCAACCAATCGTTAAAAGAGAATGTAATGTTTGTTGAGTCGTATTGTGTAAACGATTTTATAAAGGACTATAATTCGTATAAAGGAAATGCCTATGGTTTAGCTAATATTTTAACCCAAACAGCCTTTTTACGACCAAAAATAAAGAGTAAAAAAGTTCAAAATTTATTTTTCACAGGACAATTAACGGTTCCTGGACCAGGTGTTCCTCCGTCATTAATTTCGGGGAAAATCGTAAGTGAAAAAATTATAAAAGAATTCTCAAAATAATGTTTTTTCTTAAAATAAAATTAAAACAAATAACAAGATAATACTTTTGATCATAAACAAACAAAATTTATATATGAAAACATTGTTTGATGAAGCCTCTAAAGAGTGCAGTAAAATAATAACAAAGAAGTATAGTACTTCCTTTTCGTTGGCAATAAAGATGCTGTCACCAGAAATTCAGGATGAAATCTATGCTATTTATGGCTTTGTACGTTGTGCCGATGAAATAGTCGATTCTTTTGAAGGCTATGAACAAGAAATTTTGTTGGATGAATTTGAAGCAGAGTATCAAAAAGCACTAGATAGAAAAATAAGTCTTAATCCTGTTTTGAATGCATTCCAAAGAGTTGTTCATGAATATGGACTTCATGATTTGGTAGCTCCATTTATGAAAAGTATGCGAATGGATTTAACAAAAAAAGAGTACGTATCTACAGAAGAGTACGAAGCGTATATTTTTGGTTCTGCCGATGTTGTTGGATTAATGTGTTTGAAAGTTTTTGTAAAAGGAGACAACACAAAATATAATGAATTGAAGTCTAGTGCAATGAAATTAGGTTCCGCTTTTCAGAAAGTAAACTTTTTAAGAGACTTAAAACATGATTATGAAAGTTTAGGACGCGTTTATTTCCCAGGTATGGATTTTACATCTTTAACAAACGAGAATAAAAAACAAATTGTAGCCGAAATTAATGCCGATTTTGAAGAAGCATTTAAAGGTGTTTTAATGTTGCCTCCAGAAGCAAAATTCGGAGTCTACACGGCCTATCGTTATTATAAAAGTTTAATGAAAAAGATTAATAAAACGCAACCAGATGAGTTTTTAAGTAAGCGTATTCGTGTTTCGAATCCTTTAAAGATGTTAATTCTAGGAAAATCTTATCTTCGTTATCAATTAAATATCATCGTATAATGTCTATTTTATATTTTGCACTAACAACACTTGTAACTTTCTTTTGTATGGAAGGAATTACTTGGCTTACACATAAATTTGTAATGCATGGTTTTTTATGGTACCTGCATGAAGATCATCATCAACCGAGGTATCAAGGGGTTTTTGAAAAAAATGATGCCTTTTTTGTCATTTTCGCAATACCGAGCATTTCATTATTCTATTTTGGAGTAACACCAGAATTAAACTTTTTGTTTTTTATAGGTCTAGGTATATTATGCTACGGAATAGCCTATTTTTTAATTCATGATGTTCTAATTCATCAACGCTTTAAATGGTTCAAGAATACAAAAAATAAATATTTAGTTGGTTTAAGAAAAGCACATAAAATTCACCACAAACATTTAGGAAAAGAATATGGAGAATGCTTTGGTATGTTATACGTGCCAAAGAAGTATTTTTCAATGTAAAATACATACATTCCATATCATTTTAATATACAAAAATCCTTTCGAGGATTTTTTTGTTTTTTTAAATAATAGAAATTTTTTAGAGTAAAAAGAGATTTGATAAATTGCGATAAATTATCTTTATATTTGAGAACAAAAAATATAATATTTATCACACAAGGCTTTCTGGAAAAAGATGGCTTTGTGTGATTTTATGATTGATATAAATAAGTTAGCCACAAGCAACTGAAAATTGTGGTAAATAAGAGAAAATAAACATATTAGCATCACTAAATAAAATATACTATTAAAAACTTAAAAAATGAATTACTTTAAAATCGTACTATTAACTATTTGCTTTACTTCAAATTTTATCTTTTGTCAAGCCGAGAAGGAATTTACAACTTTAAAAACAAATACAAGCGAAGTAAAAATTCCTGGAATTTGGGAACAGTTAAATAAAATGGACGATTCTGGCCAAACTTATATGAAAAATAAAGAAGGAATAATTATTGCAGTTGCTCAAAATCCGAAAAAAGCATATCCAACGTTTATAAAAACGAAATCTGATTACGAAAATGTATACTTATTTTACAAATGGGATTCGGATTATTACGCTGAAAATAAATTTAAAACAAAACTACTAAAAGAAAATAGTACTCTAGAATATGTAATTTGGAAGTACAACGATAATAAACTTGATAATGTATTTTTATTTGGTTCATCAAAAGATAATTTTCTAAATTTACTTGTGTACACCGACAAATGGAGTGAAGAACAAAAAAATACTTTTTTAGAAGAACTTTATCAAATAAATAAGTAACTACAAAGTTTTAAAAACATCTACTTTCATATGATACAAAAAAATATGAGAAATACCTAACTAACAAACTTGATTGTTACCAAGTAAAATAAAACAAGTATAAAAAGAAGATACGTTTGCAACAGAAAAATATTGCCAGCGGCTAACAGCTAAGGTTTCGTTGGGCTCGAAGAGCCAACAATGAGACCGTGGTTGAACGGAACCGATTTCACATCTACCCTTATGGAGTTATTGTAAAAAGATTAGATAGTGTTTTTAAGATGCAAAGACCCTCTCTTTTCTGCAAATTTTCATGACTTTAAGTTTTCATGATTTTATAGCTTTGCACACTGGTGGCATTTGAAGATTTATAATGAATAATTGTTTATATTTGATAATGAACAAAGAATTAATAGTACAATTTATTAATGATAATTTTAGTAACAATAGATCTAATCTTATACAACTTTTAAAGAAATTTAATTGGGAAAGTTCAGTTTTGAAAAATATTTATTGTGATTTATTAGACAATATTGATAAACCATTCTACTCTGAGAGAGGTTTCAGCCAAGAAGTAAAAGAAAATTTAAATCAGAAAACTATAAATAATGATAGATTAGGTGATATCGCTGATTTTTACACTATAATATTTAATCTGAATTTAAAAGAAAGTGATATTTTAGATACTACAAATTTATTAAAACAAGATTCTGAGATTCATTATTGTAATATTTGGATTAGTTGGTTCTTACCAATCTATTATATTGAAGTTTGTTACATTAAAGATATCGATTCAGGTAAATTTACTCAAGAAGGTCCTTTAAAAGAATTAGATAACTTAGAACATATTCTAATAGATAAAATCCACAAAACCCTTAAAAAATGGAACTATAGTTTATGTGACTTTGATTTTTTGAAAGATAAAGTAAAAGAGGCTAATACAGACTGTTTTGAAGAAAGGGAAACATCCATTTTTGATTGTGTTTTTTCAGATTTACATTATTACAATGATAAACTAAATAGGTATTTTAGATATCATAATATACCTGACCCTAGTAATAAAAAATACTATTTTAAAATA
Organism: Flavobacterium jumunjinense; assembly: GCF_021650975.2. Classification (NCBI taxonomy): domain Bacteria; kingdom Pseudomonadati; phylum Bacteroidota; class Flavobacteriia; order Flavobacteriales; family Flavobacteriaceae; genus Flavobacterium; species Flavobacterium jumunjinense. The sequence goes on along the minus strand of NZ_CP091285.1, from coordinate 154,846 downwards.
ACAGATTATTTTAATGATGATTTTAAATTAATTCAAAGTAAAAAAGAACGTTACATAGGTTTTCATGGCACTATTAATACCTGAGAATTAAGTCAATAAAAAAAACATACAGCAATTAAGGTTTCGTTGAGAACCAGTTCTATAAATTTCCCTCACTTTAAGGGCTAATGATTTTATAATTTTGTACATCGGTGACATTTGACGATTTACAATGAATAATTGTTATATTTGAAAATGAATAAATAAAGATATTTGTCACACTTATCTATCTAAAAAAGATGATTTTGTGTAATTTTTTGATTCATATAAACAAGTTAGCAACAAGTTACACGAAATACACAAAACAAATCATTGAAAATCAAAAAGAGAAAAGAAGATATTCGGAATCAAATTCTGAAAAAAGTAGAATACTATAGAAATAATAAAGGAATTCAATTTTTTGATGATGCCAACAATCAATATAAAGAGAGTATTAAGTTAGATGATAACGAAATAGAAGTTCTTTTAATAAAACTCAATAGATTGAAGAAGGTACTTTTGACAACAAAATGCCTTTACATAGTTGACAAAAACTCAACAACTAAAATTTCAGGAAAAGACATTGATAGATTTGATTACATGGAATTTATTAATGGAGAAAAAATAATTGAAGGGAAGTCTAAAATTAAAATAATGCTTCTTCGATTTAAAATGAATTTTCGTATTGGGAATTATAGAATTGTTAAGAACAATGGTTCTTTCATTGAATTAGTAATAAAAAGAACAAGATTTGCTGATTGTTTAAATGATTGTATTAAGAAATTAAAGTTTGTAGGGAATAAATATGAAGGAATATAAAAAAATATAAAAACCAGTTGCTTATATCGAGTATATTTTATTGTTTTTAGTCAATTTACAAAAATCTACTCACACAAAACCGCAACTATTCTTATACATATACATTAGTGGCATGCTAAAAAAAAACAATTCTGCTTATATGAAATTTTTGAAATCAATATTTTTAAGAAACACTAAAGAAAGAAATTTACTTTCTGATTCATTTTCCTTATCTGTTATAGAAGTGATTGAGGAAATTGACAATATAGACTCAGAAATTAGCGATGATCTATTTTATGAGATAATTTCCAAAAAAAATATTACCCAATTTGAAGCAAACGAAATTTATATTTTTTTACCGATAGCTTTTGCCCAGCTTTGGGGCTCAAAAGCAAATTGGGATGAAGAGTATAATGAAATACTTCCAAACAAAAAAGAAGTATCGAAAAGATACGATGAAACTAAATCCTTTCAAATCATAATTAAAGTAGTTAAGGATTATTTTGCAACTAAACCTTCAAAGAATACTATAATTCAAATCGGTGGAAGAAGTGCTGAGATTAATGCAATAAATAAAATGTTATTAGATGGTGGAAAAATTGAAGATGTTAAAATTATAAAGACAACAATAATAAGATAGCCAGCCATTAAAAACTGGAGCTCTGTAAATTTTCATGACTTTGAAGACCTACAATTTTATAACTTTGCACATCGGTGACATTAGAAGATTTATAATGAATTATTGTTATATTTGAAAATGAATAAATTAAGATATTTGTCACACTTATCTATCTAAAAAAGATGATTTTGTGTGATTTTATGAAGCATATATAATGATAATAATAATAGAAACAGACAGGATTAAATTAAGACCTATTGATTCGAAAGATAACGAACAAATATTCAATTACAGGTCTGACTCAGAGACAAATAAATATCAAGGATTTGTACCAAAAGAATTAAATGAAGTTGATGAGTTTATTGCAAAAAATCCAACTGAATTTAATCAACCTGAATCTTGGTTTCAATTAGTAATCATTGAAAAAAAATCGAATGAAGTAATAGGAGACTTAGGAATACATTTTATTGGTGATGACGGATTTCAATGTGAACTTGGTTGTACACTTAGTAAAAAATATCAAGGAAAAGGATTTGCCACTGATGCAATGAGAAGTACAATTGACTATTTATTTAATTCTCTAAATAAACATAGGGTAACAGGTTCAATTGATCCAAGAAATATTGCTTCTATTCAACTTTTAGAAAGATTGAACTTTAGAAAAGAAGCCCATTTTAAAGAAAGCCTTTTTATAGATGGAGAATGGGTAGATGATATTGTATATGGTCTATTAAAAAGTGAATGGAATCACTAAGTACAATATTGTGTAAAATAATACTTAGTTTAGTTCTTAATCAAGAGTATCTGCATTTTTGTATGTAACTATTCTTATACATAAACGTTAACCGTAATTTTTAAAAAACGAAATCTAAAAATGGAACAAAACCATATAGTAATTGATAATGTTTCAAATCAAAACATTGAAGACATTTTAATGAACCTTGCCAATTTATACGCTGATACAGGATATACTAATGGCATTCAATTATACAGAAAACAGAATAGTACTAGTTCATTTTTAGTATGTTTTACAAATTCACCGGATTTTGAAAGATTTAGCTATTTTGTAAATTATCTTAGATATCCAGAAGGACTAGATAACTTTAACCCAATTGTACGTGGATATTACCAAACTAAAGACATAAAAAACAATAAAGACTTTTCTAAAGGTGATTGGATAAAAGTTTATGTATCAAAAAACGACAAAGAGTTTGATAATGTAAATGTTGTTAATTCTGAAAACGAAAATTACATATATGATTTTGGTGGAAAAATAACAAAACTTAATACAATTGAAGAACAAATCGAATTATCTCAATTCGATTTGATAAACTATAATCACATTATAGAAATTTCTCCTGCAAAAACTTTTGAAAACGCAACAAAACCTTGGTGGAAATTTTGGTAAAAAAACGTAGGTTAACAGCTAAGGTTTATTCATCATCACTCTGTGGCTCGTTGGGCTCGAAGAACTAACAATGAAACTATGGTTGAAGTAAAAAGCAGATAGTTAGTATCGAACAAATACGCTTAATAATGGAAAATAGGACACAAAATGATTGATAATGATTATATTTTAAGGAAACTATTTGATCTTTATGATAGAAAGAATGAGTTTTTATTAAGTAATAAAGAAATTAAACTCTTTTATTCGATAAAACAAAGAACAAGATTAATCGAAGGGACAAAATCTAGAATGCAATCTTCTCTTGAGACGAGATTAATAGGGAATTATAAAATGGCAAAACTAAATCTTAATGGATTAGAGGATTGCCAAACGGATAAGGTTATATGTTTTGTTTTATTTAGTGAATCTCAAATACTTTATGTCTATACTTGCTATAATATGGAGAAAATTATTTTTTCAATTGTACGAGATTGTGCTCCTATGTCAACAGTTATTATTTCAGAATATAAAATATGGCTAAAAGGTATTTTTGAAAATAAAGTTGAAATTCCTCCTGTAATGTTAAATCCTAGCTCTTCAAATTTCCCTGACTTTAAGAATTAATTATCTTAAAAATTTGTCAATCGTTGAATTATTATTTATTAAATATTTAAGTTGATGAATTTATATTTTAGCACAAAGTTTAGAGAATTTTGCATAGTAGGTTTTTTAATCAAACCAGTTGTTCTTTTCGAATAAGATGACAGCATCGGTTAATAATTTACGAAAACCATTTACCGGTCTGTTAAAAAGCCCAATAAAAAGAATGTCTTTTTTAGGAAAATAAATATAGAAAGAATTAAAACCTCCTTGTGAACCAGTGTGATATATCAAATCGGTTTTGAAAATAGATTCCTTAAAAAGGGATTCTTCTCCTAAGAACCAACTGTATCCTATGAATGGTTTTGACGATTCTGACCATTTTTCTGGTTGAAATGTGGTTCTGGATTGTCGAATTGTTTGTTCGCTCAAAAAAACATTCTCTTGGATTGCTTTTTCATATTTAGCTAGTTCTAATACTGAACTCCAAACACCTCCATTGCCAGCTGCAGCAAATGTGGGAACTTCGCCATAATCATTTTCTATAAATTGTTCATTTTTATCTTTTATATAAGCGTGTGCAACATTAGATTCAGGATATGAGCCATTTGTAATTGTACTTGGCGTCATGTTGGTAGGTTTGAAAATGTTTTCTGTAATGAAATTTTGCCACGGTTGATTTGTTAATTTTTCAATAATTAAAGCTAATCCATTGTAAGCGGGGTTTGAGTATTTGAACTTTGTGCCAGGTTTAAACTCTAAGCTATCGGTATGCTTTAGTGGTTCAAAATTTTCTTCATCTTTTGCAGTTAAATAATACGTTTCATTATCATCTACATTCCTATTGTCAGTAAGACCAGAAGTATGCGAAAGTAAATGTTTAATAGTTACTTTTTTTGACAAATTTGTATCGTCAAAATCATTGAAGTATTTATGAATGCTATCATTCAAAGAAAGTAAACCACGTTCATTTAAAATTAATATTCCGTTTGCAACAAAAGTTTTTGATATTGATCCTGTGTTGAATAATGTGTTCTCTGTTATTTTTTTTCCTGTTGTAATATCTTCAATACCATAGTTACTTAGGAATATTGTTTCATTACCTTTTTTGACTAAAATTGAGCCACCTGGTTCATTTTGCTTAAACCTTTTAGAAAATAAATCGTCAAATTCAGTTTTAAAATCATTCTGAGGTTGACCGAAGGTAGTATTGATGGATAATATGATATATCCGAGAAAAATAATTTGTTTCATGTTGTTTAACTTGAGTGAATTATATGTTTGTGTGTTTGAATGTTTTTGTTTAATAAATTAAAAAAGAATAATTTTTAATTTGTAGTAAATATAATCTAAATTAAGAAATAAGATTTTAATATATTTGAGTAACTAATGGATGGGTATTTGGAAATAGTTTCAAAAATAGTTCCGTTTTGTAGATTTTGAAAGGCAGATTTGTAAGTGTTAACTTTGAAAGATAGATCTGTATAAAAGATATAACGAGTTTAAAAATGAAAATTAAAGCACTTGACGTTGAGAAATTAATTACAGAACGACTACTGTTAATTCCTTATACAATAAATATTTGTGAAGAGATACTTAATAATGATTATACCAGTCTAATAAGTATGGGGTTGAAAACGGGTCAAAATTGGCCTGACGAAGATGTATTAGAAACTTTACCTAGAATTATAAATAATTTAGAAAGTGTAGAAGAACCAACAGGTTTTGAATCGTGGATGATTGTAAAAAAGGAGACATTAGAAGTAATTGGTGATTTAGGATTTAAGGGGTTCAATTTTGAGGAAAATAATGCTGATATTGGATATGGCATAATTAAAGAAGAACGTAGAAAAGGATATGCGGAAGAAGCTGTGAAAGAGCTGATTAATTGGGCGTCTTCAAATGGATTTTTAAAAGAAATTACTGCAAAATGTTTAATAGGAAATGTAAACTCAATAAATCTATTAACTAAGTTTAACTTTTTAAGAATAAAGACGGATCACGAAATGATATACTGGACTCTGAAAAATGAGAATTTTGTCCACAAAAAAAAGATTACTGAGAGGTAATCTTTTTTTTTATATAATGATTTTTATTCTTCGCTTTTTAAAGCTTCTCCTTTTCCATGTATTATAGTGGTTTTTGGAGCATCAAAATCAATTTTTTTCTTTCTTAATTCAAAATTTTGTCCAAGATAAACACGTCTCACCACTTCATCTTCTGCTAACTCTTCGGGTTTTCCAGCTTTAAGAATGCCACCTTCAAACATTAAATACGTTTTGTCGGTAATAGCTAATGTCTCTTGAACATTATGATCGGTAATTAAAATACCGATATTTTTGTTTTTTAATTGTGCTACAATTCTTTGAATATCTTCTACCGCAACAGGGTCAACACCAGCAAAAGGTTCGTCTAATAGAATAAATTTCGGATCGGTTGCTAAGCAACGAGCAATTTCTGTTCGTCTTCGCTCTCCACCAGAAAGTAAATCTCCTCTGTTTGTGCGAATGTGTTGTAGTGCGAATTCGTCAATTAACGATTCCATTTTTGCTTCCTGTTCTGCTTTTGAAAGATTCGTTAATTGGAGTACACTTAGAATGTTATCTTCAATACTTAATTTTCTAAAAACAGAGGCTTCTTGTGCTAAATAACCAATTCCGTTTTGTGCACGTTTGTACATTGGGAAATTGGTGATATTCATATCATCTAGATAAATATTACCACTATTTGGTTTCACTAAACCCACAATCATGTAGAAAGAAGTTGTTTTTCCAGCACCATTCGGACCAAGTAAACCTACAATTTCTCCTTGATTTACTTCTACAGAAATCCCTTTTACGACACTTCTTTTTTTATAGGTCTTTACTAAATTCTCTGCTCTTAATTTCATTTAATTGAATATGTAATATGTAAATGTATTAAATTTTATAGTGTTTCGCTTTTAAGTTTAACAATTTTGCTAGTATTTTTAACTTAATTATAGTCACTCGGTTTTACGTCAACTTTAAACAAATAGACCTTTTTTTTGTCCTTATAAGAATATGTGAAATTAACATGTTTGTCTTTCAAATATTTCATATCAGGATTATTCTTTATATTTTCTAAAGAATTTTTAAAAATATATTCAGAAGCTTCTTCAATATTTATTTCTTCTTTTGAGTAGCTTGTTAAAGTATAATTGTATTGAATGGTTTTGTTTGGTAGCACTAAAACGCCATCCAAACGAGTGTCCTTGTCAACATTGAAAGGACAGGTCTTATTTATTTCGCTAGCGATTTTTGTTAATTCACTATCAATATCATCGGTTTTAAAGATGAGTTTAGCCGCGAAAAAAAAAGCAAAAAAGAAAATAAGAGAAAGAATTGTAGTAATTATTTTTTTCTTGGTATTCTTTTTATCATCACTTTTTTTAGTGTTTTTTATAGACTCAGGTTCCTTTGCTTCAATTTCAACTTCTGGAATTTTATAGCCACATTTAGAACAATATCTAGCAGAAGAATCATTCTCTTCAGTACAGTTAGTACAAATAACAATCTTGCTCATTTTAATGTTTTTTATTTAACATTTTCTTCAAGAGCTTCCCAAAACTCGTAGGCTCTTCTTAAATGAGGAATAACAATAGAGCCTCCAACAAGTGTAGCAATTCCCATTGCTTCCATCATTTCTTCTTTTGTAATACCTTCTTTATGTGATGTCTCTAAATGATATTTAACGCAATCATCGCAACGCAATACAGCAGAAGCAACTAAACCAAGAAGTTCTTTTGTTTTAACGTCTAACGCTCCTTCCATGTAGGCATTTGTGTCTACGTTAAAAATACGTTTAATTACTTTATTGTTATCAGCCAATAGCTTTTCGTTCATTTTAGAACGATATTCGTTGAATTCTTTTACTAAATCAGACATAATTAGTAGTTTGTTAAATCGGTTGTTTTATTTTGTTTTTTCATCACAGTTGCACTAATTAGAATACTTATCTCATATAAAATCATTATAGGAATAGCTACAATAACTTGGCTAATTATGTCTGGTGGAGTAATAATAGCCGATAAAATAAGTACGATAACAAGTGTGTATTTTCTATATTTCCTCAAGAAATCAGGAGTTACGAGTCCTAATTTAGTTAAAAAGTATATGATTATTGGTAACTCAAAAAGTAAACCACTAGCAATTGCAGAAGTTTTCATTAAGCTAATATAGGAAGTAATATCGATTGAATTATTAATTTCTGTACTCACAATATAACTTGCGAAAAACTGAACCGATAAAGGAGCAATAATATAATAACCGAATAAAACACCTATAAAGAATAATAGAGAGGAAATAATGATAAATGCAGAAGCATATTTTTTTTCACTATCATATAAGGCCGGACTTATGAATTTCCAAATTTCCCAAAGTATAAAAGGGAATGCGAAAATAAATCCTACTGTTATAGAAGTCCATAAATGTATAGAGAATTGTCCGCCCATTTCTCTATTTTGAATAGGAAGATTTATTTCTTTAACACATAGACTTTCATCTAAACCAAATTTTTGAGAAATATCACAAAAGAATTGATAAGTGAAAAAATCGACGCTTTTTGGTCCGAATATAATTTCATTAAAAATAAAATCGCTAAAGAAAAAAGCAATAGTTGCCCCCGCTAAAATTGCGATTGTACTTCTAATTAATAGCCATCTAAGTTCTTCAAGATGGTCTAAAAACGACATTTCAGCCATATTTTTTTTTGCCATTATACAATTCCTTCTTTTAAAATATCATGCAAATGTAAGATTCCTTTATAAATATCATTGTCAATTACTACTAATTGTGTGATAGAATTATTCTCTAAAATACTTAATGCTTCCGACACAAGAATGTTAGAATTAATGTTTTTTGGGTTTTTAGTCATAATGTCTTTTGCAACTAAATGTGTAAAAGTATCATTATCGTTTAGCATTCTTCGAATATCTCCATCGGTAATAATACCAATCACTTTTTCGTTGTCAATTACTGCGGTAACACCTAAACGCTTTTCAGAAATTTCCATTATTACTTTCTTAATGCTTGCATCTGGAGCAACTTTTGGAGTATGCGTAGTGTCTAGCATATCTTTTATTTTAAGTAGTAATTTTTTTCCTAAAGCACCACCAGGGTGATAAATAGCAAAATCTTCACTTTTAAAATTCCTTAATTCCATTAAAGCTACAGCTAAAGCATCTCCTAATACTAATTGTGCAGTCGTACTATTCGTAGGTGCTAAATTGTTTGGACAAGCTTCATTCTCTACATAAGCATGTAAAAGATAATGCGACTCTTTTCCAAGAAATGAATTTGCGTCAGCAGTCATTCCTATAAGAGTGTTTCCAAATCTTTTTAATAACGGGACTAAAACTTTAATTTCTGGACTGTTTCCACTTTTAGAGATACAAATAATCACATCTTGTGGTAAAACCATTCCTAAATCTCCATGAACAGCTTCTGCAGCATGAAGAAAAACAGAAGGAGTACCTGTAGAATTTAATGTTGCTACTATTTTTTGAGCAATAATGGCACTTTTTCCAATTCCAGTAACGACCAAACGTCCTTTCGAATTATAGATTATTTTTGTTGCTTCAGCAAAATCATATGTTAAGTAATTAACAAGTTCAGCTATGCTTTTGCTTTCAGCTAAAATGGTGTTCTTTGCCGAATTTAATATAGTTGTTGTTGTGTCCAAAGTATAAAAAATATTTATGTTTTGTATTTATAAAGAAAGTCGTATCTTTATAATTGCAAATTTAGGTAAAATCATATTAATAAAGAATGAAACCAAACGAAATTGATTTACACAAAGAATTAAAAAAATATTTCGGGTTTAACCAATTCAAAGGACTTCAAGAACAAGTTGTTAACAGTATCATCTATGGAAATAATAGTTTTGTTATTATGCCTACTGGTGGAGGGAAATCCTTATGTTACCAATTGCCAGCTTTAGTCCAGGAAGGAACTGCAATTGTAGTTTCTCCGCTTATTGCCCTTATGAAAAATCAAGTTGATGCCATAAGAGGACTAAGTTCAGAAGCAGGAATAGCCCATGTTTTAAATTCTTCTTTAACTAAGACAGAGATTAATCAAGTTAAAAGTGATATCACTTCAGGGTTGACCAAGTTGTTATATGTGGCACCAGAATCTTTAACCAAAGAAGAATATATTCAGTTTTTAAAAGGCGTAAAATTATCATTTGTTGCCATCGATGAGGCACATTGTATCTCTGAGTGGGGTCACGATTTTAGGCCAGAATATAGGAATCTAAGAAACATAATCAAACAATTGGGAGATATCCCGATTATTGGATTAACTGCAACTGCTACACCAAAAGTGCAAGAGGATATTCTAAAAAATTTAGATATGCCAAATGCAAACACTTTTAAAGCCTCCTTCAATAGAGCAAATTTGTACTATGAAGTGAAGCCTAAAACGAAAAATATCGAATCGGATATTATTCGTTTTATAAAACAACACAAAGGGAAATCTGGAGTAATCTATTGTTTAAGTAGGAAAAAAGTAGAGGAAATTGCTCACTTGTTACAAGTAAATGGAATAAGTGCTGTGCCTTATCATGCGGGATTAGATGCTAAAACAAGAGCAAGACACCAAGATATGTTCCTAATGGAAGATGTTGATGTTGTTGTTGCTACCATAGCATTCGGAATGGGAATTGATAAGCCCGATGTCCGTTTTGTAATCCATCATGATATTCCAAAGTCTTTAGAAAGTTATTATCAAGAAACTGGAAGAGCTGGAAGAGATGGAGGAGAAGGACATTGTTTGGCGTATTACTCTTATAAGGACATTGAGAAGTTAGAAAAATTCATGGCAGGAAAGCCAATTGCTGAACAAGAAATTGGATATGCGTTGCTACAAGAAGTTGTTGCCTATGCAGAAACCTCTATGTCAAGAAGAAAGTATTTGTTACACTATTTTGGTGAAGAATTTGATTCTGAAACTGGTGATGGAGCAGATATGGATGATAATGTTCGAAACCCAAAGAAAAAAGTTGAAGCTAAAAATCAGGTGGAATTATTATTGAAAGTTGTTAAGGAAACGAGAGAACAATTCAAGACGAAAGAAATAATTCTAGCGCTTGTAGGAAAAGTTAACGCTGTTATTAAAGCTCATAAAATTGATGCACAGCCTTTGTTTAGTAAGGGTAGTTCATTTGATGAGCGTTTTTGGATGGCATTATTAAGACAAGTTTTAGTAGCTGGATATATTAGAAAAGATATTGAAACTTATGGTATTGTTAAGCTTACAGATAAAGGTCATGATTTTATTGACAATCCTGAAAGTTTTATGATGTCTGAAGATCATGAATATAGTGAAGCTGAAGATGAAAATATTGTAGCTGCTGCAAAAGCTACTGCAACTACAGATGAAGCTTTAATGTCGATGTTGAAAGATTTAAGGAAAAAAGTGGCTAAGAAATTAGGTGTGCCTCCTTTTGTAGTTTTTCAAGATCCATCATTAGAAGACATGGCTTTAAAATATCCAATCACTGTTGAAGAGTTAGGTAATATTCACGGAGTTGGAGAAGGTAAAGCAAAAAAATACGGAAAAGATTTTGTTTCATTAATTGAAAGATATGTAGATGATAATGATATTATGCGCCCAGATGATTTAGTTGTTAAATCGACAGGTGCAAATTCAGGATTAAAATTATATATTATTCAAAATGTAGATAGAAAACTTGCCTTAGACGATATTGCTAAGTCAAAAGGTTTAGATATGGATGGTTTGTTGAAAGAAATGGAACAAATTGTTTATTCTGGAACGAAATTGAATATTAACTATTGGGTAGACGATATTCTTGATGAAGATCAGCAACAAGAAATTCATGATTATTTTATGGAATCGGAATCGGATAATATTAAAAATGCACTTTCAGAGTTCGATGGTGATTATGATACAGAAGAATTGCGTTTAATGCGAATTAAATTTATTTCTGAAGTGGCTAACTAATAGAAAACTGAAAAGAAAAAAAGCTCTCAATTTTATAAATTGAGAGTTTTTTTGTGTTATTTCGAATAGTTTTTGAACATATAAATCCAAATCAATCGTGAAAGTTTTATATTAAAAATGGATAAACCTATAATGACGACTCCGATAATAGGAAAGATTCTTAAGTCAAAAGTTTTTTCAAAAAATGAAAATGCAATAAGGTAAGTAATTAGTGCTTCCGCAGCACCTAATGCATAGTTGATAAACATAGCTCCAAAAAAGAAGCCTGGTTCTTTTTCAAATTTAAAATCACAGTTTGGACAATTTTTATGCATTTTTGGAAAACCTAACCCAAAATTGATTAATCCATTCTTGAAAACTTTACCTTTTGAACAATTTGGGCATTTGTTGCTAAAAAGGTTTTTTAGAGTATCTATCATTGCGTAAAAATTTTAGCAAAAGTAAAGTATTATTCGTTTTGTTAAGTTTTGTATATTCGCTAAATAGTGTACATAAAAGACATTTGCTATTATGAAACAATATCCAGTTTATGAAATAGAGAATTTTGATGAGAATATATTCTATAATAATCTGTACGTAAGTTCGTTTAAAGAGCATTTGAAAAAACATCATTTTATAGAGAAACTACATCGGCATAATTTCTATTTGTTAGTTCTTTTTACACATGGAACTGGAGTGCATACAATCGATTTTGATACTTTTGAAATACAAAAAGGAAGTTTGTTTTTAATGCAACCTGGACAAATTCACTCTTGGACGTTATCAGAAGATATAGAAGGTTATATTGTTTTTTACTCGAAAGAAATATTTAATCTCCATTTTAAGAGTAAAAAAATAGAAGAGTATTCCTTTTTTCAATCTTTTACTAATAGCCCAGAAATTCTACTCCGTTTAGAAGAAATCGAGTTAATCTGCCCTTATTTTAATTTAATGATTAATGAAAGTAAAAATAGTTTTAATTATAAAAAGGACAAATTATTGAACTTGCTAGATGTAATTCATATTGAAATTTCTAGAATCTATTCTTCCGAAAACAATCAAGAAAAACCAATTTATAATTATAAGCTAAAACAGTTTGATGTGTTGCTGGAAACCTATTTTAAGATAGAAAAATCACCTTCTTTTTACGCAGAGAAAATGGCGATTACATTAAAACATCTCAATCGTATTACAAAAGTGGTTATGAATAAAACAGTTACAGAATTAATTACGCAACGTTTAATTCTAGAAAGCAAACGTTTAATGGTTGAGCGTAATTTAACAATAAATCAAATTGCAGATGAACTGGGTTTTTCTAGTCCAAATTATTTTGTAAAACTGTTTAAAAAGCATGAAGGAATAACTACGAAAATGTTTTTAAAGGGAATTTTCGATTAAGAATCGTGCACTTCACCACGATGAGGTTTTAAAACGTCACGAACAATAATCATGTCTTTTTCTTCAACAACCATAAAAGCAATAGCATACATTTCATTCAAGATTTCAAAACCAGTAATATTGAGTTTTAGTTTTTCAATTTCGATGTATTCTTTAAGGTGAATTTCGTGGTGTTCAGCGGTTTTTGCCGCAGCCTGACCTCTAAAATCCCAAATTAGTTTTATTTTTCGCATTTGTATTAATTTAATGAATTCTCTTTTAAATGAAGGTTCAAAGGTAGGTTTTTATTAAATTTGAGAAAACTTTATCAAATGAAATATTCAATCTTCTTTGTTTTTATGGTCGGACAATTATTTTCTCAAGAATTAACAATAGATCAAGCCAATCATTTAGCAACATTGCCTATTAAATGTTTGCAACAAGAATATCCTAATAAATTGAATCAATTATTGTTGGATGAGTCAGAATTGAAATCACCTAAAGAATTGCATCCTGCATTTTATGGATGTTTTGATTGGCATTCTTCTGTTCATGGACATTGGAGTTTGGTTTATTTGTTAAATAATTTTGATGACTTAAAGAATAAGGATGAAATAATAAGTAAGTTACAGGTGAATTTATCAAAGGAAAATATTGATTTTGAGATTGCTTATTTTAATAAAAACCATGAAAAATCGTATGAACGTACTTACGGATGGAATTGGTTGTTGAAGCTACAATTAGAATTAGAAAAAAGTAAGCTTAAATTTGCTAAACCATTAGCAGAGAATTTAAAACCATTAACGGAATTGTTAATTGAAAGATATTCTGAGTTTTTACCAAAATTGCGATATCCAATTAGAGTGGGTACACATTCTAACACAGCGTTTGGGTTAACTTATGCTTGGGATTATGCTATGCATACTAATAATGTTGCTTTTCAGGATGTTATTAAAGAAAACGCATTGAGAATGTATGCTTCAGATGAAAATTGTCCATTTTCTTGGGAACCAAGCGGAACCGATTTTTTATCTCCATGTATGGAAGAAATTGGATTAATGCAGCGAGTTTTGTCTGAAAAAGAATTTTTGACTTGGATGCGAAAATTTGCACCTAATTTATTTAAGAATAAATTTGAATGGGAAACAGCTAAGGTTTCTGATAGAACAGATGGTCATTTAGTACATTTAGATGGGCTGAATTTTAGTAGAGCTTGGAATCTTTATGCACTCTATAATAAGTACCCAAGAACATTTTCTCATTTGAAAAAAATAGCAGATATTCATTTGCAATTTTCTCTACCTTCTGTGGTTGATGGAAATTATGAAGGGGAACATTGGTTGGCTTCTTTTGCTTTGAAAGCTTTTGAAGCAAAAAACTAAATTGATTTGATTACTTTTGCAAAAATATGGATTTAAGAAATGTAGAATAGATTTCTTAAATTCTTTAAATAAAAATAAAAATGCCTCGTGAATTACAATTTCAAGTTTCTCCAGAAGTAGCCAATAACGAAATACTATTAGTGAATTTTGTTGCCAAATTACTTCAAATTTCCGTAAAGGAAATACAGAAAGTAGTTGTTCTTAAACGATCGATAGATGCAAGACAGAAGTCGATTAAATTCAATATTAAAGCGAATGTTTTTCTTGTAGATGAACCTTTTTTTGAATCTATAATTGAATTACCCGATTATCCAAATGTAGAAAACGCTCAAGAAGTTGTAGTTGTTGGTGCTGGCCCAGCGGGATTATTTGCGGCTTTGCAGTTAATTGAATTAGGATTAAAGCCAATTGTGTTAGAAAGAGGTAAAGATGTTCGTGGGCGTCGTCGCGATTTGAAAGCAATAAATGTAGATCATATAGTAAACGAAGATTCGAACTATTGTTTTGGAGAAGGAGGAGCAGGGACATATTCCGATGGGAAACTGTATACACGCTCTAAAAAAAGAGGTGATGTGGATAGAATTCTTCAATTATTAGTTGGATTTGGGGCTTCCGATGAAATTTTAGTTGAAGCACACCCACATATTGGAACAAATAAATTACCTCAAATTATTCAAGATATTCGTGAAAAAATAATTGCTTGTGGAGGAAAAGTTTTATTTGATACTAAAGTGACTGATATTCTAATTAAGAATACTGAAGTAGATGGAGTAGTACTACAGGATGGAAGTATAATTAATTCAAAAAAAATAATTTTAGCTACAGGTCATTCGGCTCGTGATATTTTTGAATTGTTAGATAGAAAAGATATTTACATAGAGGCTAAGCCATTTGCATTGGGAGTTCGTGCGGAGCATCCTCAAGAGTTAATAGATAAAATTCAATATTCTTGTGATTTTAGAGGAGATTTTTTGCCTCCAGCTCCTTATTCTATTGTGAAACAGGTGGCAGGAAGAGGAATGTATTCGTTTTGTATGTGTCCAGGAGGAGTAATTGCTCCTTGTGCTACAAGTCCAGGGGAAGTAGTTACAAACGGGTGGTCACCTTCAAAACGAGATCAAGTAACTGCAAATTCAGGTATTGTAGTAGAATTGCGTTTGGAAGATTTTAAACCTTTTGAAAAATTTGGTGCATTAGCAGGTATGGAGTTTCAAAAATCGATAGAGCAAAAAGCTTGGCAATTAGCAGGTGAGACTCAAAAAGTTCCTGCACAAAAAATGGTCGATTTTACTCAGAAAAAAGTGTCTTCAAGTATTCCTAAAACTTCTTATGTTCCTGGAACAACAGCTGTTGAATTAGGTGAAGTGTTTCCTGATTTTTTAACTAATACTATGCGAGAAGGATTCGCTCAATTTGATAAATCGATGAGAGGATATTTTACGAACGATGCTATTTTACATGCGCCAGAAAGTAGAACGTCATCTCCAGTTAGAATTCCACGTGATCCAATTTCTTTGGAACATGTGAAAATTAAAGGATTGTATCCTTGTGGAGAAGGAGCTGGTTATGCAGGAGGAATTATTTCTGCAGCAATAGATGGAGAAAAATGTGCTTTAAAGATTAAAGAAAGTTTGAATTAGATAAGTTCATCTAGATTATTAAGTAAACAAAAAAATCATAGCAATTGCTATGATTTTTTTATACTTATATTAGTTTAGCTATGCTTGTTATCCGTTGAAGAATAAGCTAGCGATGATTACCCATATTCCGATAGCAATTCCTGCTAATCCAAGTTTACCTTGAATAGGTGCTAATTTTGCAAGTATTTGTTGTCCTTTCGCTTTAGCTTCTTCATTTTTAGATAGTAAAACTTTGTTAATCATTCCATAACCAAGAATAAATCCTAGGACAGCTTCTGTTGCAGATGATGCTAACCAAGTAACCCACCAAATTGGGAAAGTGCTTAGTATTCCTATGTTTAGAACCGCTTGGATTACACCCCAAATACCCCAAAAACAAAATAGTAAACCAATCCATCCTTGGTAAGGTGTTATTTTGTCTAAAAGTTCTTTTGCATCTGGTTTTTTTGAAAGTAATAGCGATGGTGCTGCTAATAATCCTAAAATAATCAATGTGATTCCGTAAATCATTTTTTTAATTTTTAAAGTTTAGATATTATGTTTATTTAATCTTGAATTTAATTTCAACATTTGTTTGTTGTCTAATAAAATTCAGGTGCAAATAACAGGATATTATCATTGTTAAAAATCACTATTTATAGTGATTTTTGATTTTTTTTTAATAATAGTTTACGGTATTTTTTTTGTTTACTGGGGTGGAATTATTTATGTAAAAAAAAATGTCATTATAACTCTTTTGTTATAATGACATTTTATATAATTGTTAGCTGAAATGTTAGATTTTCTTAACTCTCACAGCATTCATTCCTTTTAGTCCTTTTTCAAGTTCGTAAGTAACTTTGTTACCTTCTTTGACTTCGTCAATCAAACCTTTAACATGGAAGAAAAATTTATTATCTGAGTCTAGTTCTTTAATGAAACCAAAACCTTTTGAAGTATCATAGAAATCTACAATTCCTTTTCTTTCTGTGTCAACTTCTTCGATGTCTTCTTTTTTAGGGATTCCAATCTCAATGCTTTCTGCATCTACAATGATTTTTTTAGAAGGATCTGGTGGAGTACTTGTTAAGTGTCCATTTTCATCTACGTATACATACAAATCTTCACCTTTTAACTTCGGATTTGATTTTCTAGCTTCTTTCTTTTCTTGTTTTTCTTTTCTTTTTTTAGCGCGAAGTTTTTCTTGCTCTTTTTTGTTAAATGTTTCTTGAGGTCTAGCCATTAACTTAATTGTAATTTTATGTGATTAATTTATTAATTTAAAAAGTATATTTTTGGTTTACGAAGTGCTACTTTGTAAGTAATTCAAGTGCTAATAATCCAAAACTAAATAAATTTCTATGTTGCAAAGATACAATAATATTTTGAGGTTTAGTTGCTTATTTAATATTTTGATATTCAATATTTTATTTGTAGCAGATTTAGTGGCTTTTTCGCTCTTTTATTTAATGGTTATACAGTTGTTAAACTTCTCACAATCCTGAAAATAGAATTGTAAGCCAAACTTTTTTTGTACTTTTGAGGTATTATATACAGGTATGAAAGAAGAGAAAGTTATTTTAGTAGATATAAATGATGAACCAATTGGATTAATGGAGAAGATTGAAGCTCACCAGCATGCATTGCTACACAGAGCTTTTTCGGTCTTTATTCTTAATGAAAAGAATGAAATAATGTTGCAGCAAAGAGCAGCACATAAGTATCATTCTCCATTATTATGGACAAATACTTGTTGTAGTCATCAACGTCCAGGTGAAACGAATCTTAATGCAGGAAAAAGAAGGTTGATGGAAGAAATGGGATTTGTTGCAGAACTGAAAGAATTGTTTCATTTTATTTACAAAGCTCCATTTGATAATGGTTTAACAGAGCATGAACTCGATCACGTGATGATTGGTTATTATAATGAAGAACCAAACATTAATAGAGAAGAAGTTGAAAGTTGGAAGTGGATGAAGATTGAAGATGTTAAAGAAGACATGATTGTTAATCCAGATATTTATACAGTTTGGTTTAAAATTATTTTCGATGAATTTTATCATTACCTAGAAAGTCATAAAATATAAAAACAAATAAAAGCTATAGTTCAATGCAAGTAACTGTTTCAAGGAAAGCACACTTTAATGCTGCTCATAGATTGTACAGAAAAGATTGGTCGGAAGAAAAAAACAATGAAGTTTTTGGTAAATGCAATAATCCTAATTTTCATGGTCATAATTATGATTTGACAGTTAGTATAACGGGAGAAGTTGATCAAGAAACAGGTTTTGTAATTGATGTTAAGATTTTATCTGACTTAATAAAAGAACATATTGAAAATGCTTTTGATCATAAAAATTTAAATTTAGATGTTGAAGAGTTTAAAGATTTAAATCCAACTGCAGAGAATATCGCAATTGTAATATGGAACAAATTAAGGCCTTTTATCTCTTTGGAAAAAGAAATGGAAGTTGTTTTGTATGAAACACCAAGGAATTTCGTAACCTATAAAGGAAAATAAAAATGGCATTAAAAGAAGGTGATTTTGTTCCAGATTTTTCAGCAAAGACACAAGATGGAGAAGTATTTAATTGGTCAGAATACAAAGGAAAGGCGATTGTTATTTATTTTTATCCAAAAGACAATACGCCAGGATGTACTACTCAAGCGTGTGGTTTTAGAGATGAATATCAGGATTTTAAAGATTTAGGAGCTGAAGTAATTGGAGTTAGTGGAGATTCAGAAGCTTCACATGAGAAATTTGCTGAAAAATATAGGATTCCTTTTGTTTTATTGTCTGATGGAGAAAAGAAAATTCGTAAATTATTCGGTGTGCCTACAAATTTATTTGGATTAATTCCCGGTAGAGTTACGTATGTTGTAGACGCTAATGGGGTTATAAGGATGGTTTTTGATAGCATGAAGGCGAAAGATCATATTCAAAAAGCAAAAGAAATGCTAGAACAAATAAAATAAAAGTTTTGAATTCTCTAATTTTCTTACTAAATTCATATTATGAGTGCAAAATTATATCCTTTAACATTTAAGCCTATTCTTAAAGATAGAATTTGGGGTGGAACCAAGTTGAAAACCTATTTAAACAAGTCAATAAACTCAGATATAACGGGTGAAAGTTGGGAGCTTTCAACGGTCACAAACGACATTAGTGTTGTTGAAAAGGGGCCTTTGAAAGGGAAGAATATAAATGAACTTATAGATTTGTATTCTGAATCTTTTTTAGGGAAAAATGTTGTAGAACAATTTGGAAATCAATTTCCTTTGCTTTTTAAATTTATAGATGCGCAACAAGATTTGTCTATTCAGTTGCATCCTAATGATGAATTAGCCAAGAAAAGACATAATTCTTTTGGAAAAACTGAAATGTGGTATGTAATGCAAGCTGATGAAAATTCTCGTATTGTTGTTGGTTTTAAGGAAGATTCAAATAAAGAAGAATATTTAGAAAATTTAGAAAGGAAATCATTGGTTTCGATTTTAAATGAGATACCAGTTAAAAAAGGAGATGTCTTTTTTCTAGAAACGGGAACTATACATGCAATTGGTGCGGGAATTGTTATTGCAGAAATTCAACAGACAAGTGATGTAACCTACAGAGTATACGATTGGGATAGAGTAGATGCTAATGGAAAAGGAAGGGAGCTACATACCGAATTGGCTCTTGATGCAATAAATTACAGTACTACAGAAACAAAGAAAGATTATAAGCTTGTAGAAAATGAATCTATAAATGTTGTTGATTGTCCTTATTTTAAAACGAATGTCATTTTGTTGAATGAAGATTTGAAACGGAGTAGAGAAACTGATGCTTTTACTGTATTAATGTGTACAGAGGGTAATTTTGATCTTTTTCATGAAAAAGAGTGTTATTCTTTTAAAATGGGAGAAACAGTACTGTTGCCAGCAGTAATTGAAGAAATTATAATTAAAGGGAAAGCAACAATTCTAGAAATTTCTATTTAATTTCTATTCATTAGAATATAATGCTTAATTTTGCGTAAAATTTTTAAATAAATATAAAATGGCAAGCGTTAAAAACTTGAAAAAAGAAATCAACTATGTTTTAGGTGATTTAGTAAACATCGTTTATGTATGGGAAATGACTAATGGAGGAAAACCTACAGAAGCAACGGATGTTATTATTGATGAAATCTACGAAAAGTATGATGGTTTTGTAACAAAAATTGGTCAAAAAGACGTAGAGAATAAAAAAGCTCATTTTTCTCAAATTCGTAAAGATTTTGAAGTTGTTGCTAATCAAATAGTTGAAAAGATCAACGGATTGAACTAGAAAAAAAGGATAAAAAAAATTGCTTTTTTTTTGCAAATATAAAAAACTGACTTATATTTGCATCGCATTAAAGCAATAGAGTTGCCGGTGTAGCTCAGCTGGCTAGAGCAGCTGATTTGTAATCAGCAGGTCGTGGGTTCGAGTCCCTCCACTGGCTCTATTTCAAAAGACTATCAGAAATGATAGTCTTTTTTTTGTAAATTATTTTTTATAAAAAAAATACAATTTCCTTTGGATATAAAAATAAACTAATATATATTTGCACCGCATTAAAGCAATAGAGTTGCCGGTGTAGCTCAGCTGGCTAGAGCAGCTGATTTGTAATCAGCAGGTCGTGGGTTCGAGTCCCTCCACTGGCTCTATTAAAAAGACCATCAGTATTGATGGTCTTTTTTTGTGTTCATGATTTTTTTTTAATCGATTTCTATATTGGTTTCATCTTCAAATAACAAAGAACTGAGGTAAAAAACAACATTTTTCTTCATTAATTTTAGACATTATAAGTTTTGGCTCAAGATAATTTTTATTTTTTTGAACCTTTTATATTATATATAACTACCTATTATTTAGGTAATATTGAAACGTGAGTTTCACAATACGGTAAGCCTGATTTTGCAATTGCAAAACTCTGTTTTAAAAGTTTATTTGCAACAGCTATTAATGCTAACTTTTTACTCTTTCCTTTATTTACAATTCGTTCATAAATTTGGCGACAAGCCCTGTTGACTTTACAAGCATTAAAAGCACAGAGAAACAATAGATTTCTCAACTTTTTGTTGCCAACTTTACTTATTCTACTTCTACCTTTTACACTGCTTCCTGACTCACGAATGGTTGGCGTAATTCCTACATAGCTACATAATTGCGATGCCTTTTCAAATTTCCTAAATCCATCGGTTATTACAATTAAAAATAATGCCGTTTTATCTCCTATTCCAGGAATTGTTTTTAACAAAGTTAACTGCTCTTGTTGGTCGGATTTTACTAAGCTCATCAACTTATCTTCAATTGCTTTTATCTCTTTATCCAGATGTTTCTTGTTTCGGTTTAAAGAATGATAAACATGTTTAGATGGAAATCCTAAAACTTCTTCACCATGTAGCTTATTCTTTGCTATAGTCCGCTTCTTTATGTAACTATCCATTAACCTAAACAATTGTAAGCACTCACTTTGTGTTTCTGTTAATGCGTTATATAAAGTAACATCGTTAAATTCTCCGTACTCACAAATAAACTTAGCATCACTTTTATCGGTCTTTATTTTGGCTAATTTCATTTGTATAAATCGCTTTACACATAAAGGATTTACAACTGAAACAGCTATACTTTTACTGTGTAAAAACTGTGCTAATCTATAATGATAATAACCTGTTGCTTCCATAACAACTAATGCTTTTTGGGGTAAACTTTCTTGAAAATTTATAAAGCCTTTTAATGTGTTTTCAAATTGGTTATGTCCGCTTTTACTTCCATAAACATCAAATACATCTTTACTAATGTCAACTCCAAAAATTTCCTTATATTTAGTCATAAGAACTGTTTTTATGAAAGAACACAATACTAACATCACAACAACTTGAAAACGAGATCTAATGTCTCACAGAACTGAACGTGATTTTTAGTAGAAAAGAGTGCGGATTATCAATGTTGTCGAAGTCGATAACTTCACCGTATATAGTAACCTTATTACACTCTTTTGTTCTTTCTGATTTATATTTCTTAATTTAGTGTTTTATTTAAAATGTAAACTTAAGAAGTATAAAAATTGGTATATTCAATAGTCTTTAAAATAGTTTCATCTTTTTTTGAAAATCCATTGTTTTGATCATGAAAGCAAAATATATAATCGATTGTTTGTAGTTGTAAACATATTGTATTGTAGTTTTTACTAGCACAAGAAGAAGTTAATTTGTTTTTGTGTTCTAAAATTAAATTTCGAATTGTTTCTTTTCCGTGTATTTTAAATAAACATAGCACTTTTAAAGAGTCAGAGCAGTTAGCTTTAGACCAAACAGTATTTGATTCTAAAATGGATAAAGATTTGCTGTATTCCGTTTTAATGAAATGTTTTCTAGCTTTTAAATATTCTATTTCGCTTAATGCAATATTTTTTGCATTCGCACAGAAACCGTAATCAGATTTTGATGCTCGTTTTAATAAATTATCTATTTTCTTAAAATTAGGTGTGTTGCTATTTAAAAGTTTTTCGGCTTTGTTAATGAGTCTGTAGTCTTGAGAATAAGAAATAGAGCTTAAAAATAGAATGATAAAGAAGTGTTTAAGCATTTAGTTTTGTTTACGTTTTAAGTGTTTTTAATCGATTAAAAGCAAGGTGATTTTGAATAACCTTCACCAGTAAGTGTTTCATGGTTAATGGTGAAATTGAATGTTTTTCCATCCTTACTTCTTGTGTAAATAACATAATCCCAAATTCCTGAATGTGTAAGTTTGTATTTCCCAGTAACCTTGTTGTCGATAATTTCTTTATAATTTGAAATTGTTGTTGGAGCAGAGGTATTATTGTTGTATGATTCGTTTTCAAATTCAAGTTTTATCGAGTCTTTTTGGTCTTTATATTTTACAGTTAGTGCTTTTTCATTTTGAAATGAAATCATAATCTGTAGGTTTTTATTCGAATCACCATTATAGCAAATATAATGATCTGGTATAGTTGAATTAGTTTCAGTAAAAGGAATCTCTTTAAGTAGTTTGAAATTTGAATTTTCCGATTGGCCTTCGTCAATGAATTTTTTAAATATTTTTAAGTTTTTATTTTCTAAAACACCATAATATAATGCTCCACCTCCTGCAAACCAAGATTGAAAAGCAAATTTTGAGCTATTTGGAATGTTATAATTCGAACGGCTATTGTCGTCGATTGGCATTAAATTGTAATCTTTTACAATGAAAATAGGTTTTTCAGAATTTGAAGGAGTAACGAAAATCTCTGTACTTGGAGCTCCAGATTCGTTTTCAATAGTGTTTTTTTGTGATAAAGTAAATGTAGTAGCTATTTCGGTGTTTTCTGAAGATGTTATTTCTTTGGATGTTTGAATTTGAGACAATAATTCAGAATACTTTTTGTTTGTATCTGTTAGTTCTTCTGAAATTAGTTCTTTTTTAGATAGTTTAATATCTCTTTTGGAGAGTGTGTCTGTTTTTTTAAATAAAATAGCAGGATTCATTGTAAAGTCATAAACAAGTTCACTTGCAATTGTGATTGGCTGACTCGTTTTTTCATCGAAAGAAGATTCATACATAATGTGATGAACAATATTTAGGCTATCCTTATTTAATAAATAATGGAAAATATTTTGACTGTATTCTGAGCATTGAATTGTTTCAGAAATTATTTTTACGTTATCCTTTGTGTATTCGTTTGTTTCTCCCCAGCAATCACCTTCTCCAGGGATTTCGGATTTAGATAGTTTAAAGTCGTTTAAATTGTGTTTGAAAGGAAAGAAATTTGCTATTGGTGTTTCCGTTGTTGGGCTGACTTCTGTCTTAGATTCTTTTTTACAACCTATTGCGCTAAGTATAAGTAGAGCAAGTAATGTTTTTGTCATGTTTTAGATTTTAGAAAAATGTGTAACCAGTTGATTTATAGTTTTATCAAATGTAATTATTTATTTGGTTAAAAATTATTAAAACACAAAAAAGGCAAATGATTGTTCATTTGCCTTTTTCTGAGTGTTTTTTGAAAAGAAAAGATTATTTTTCGTTTTTCTTTCTTTCTTTTATATGCTTTCTAAGTAGTCTTCCGTATTTTGATTTTGCTATTTTCGGAGACATTTTTTTTGTGATAGTGTCTAGAAAAGCAATATTAATATCTCCAATTTCTGATAATGCTAAATAAGGAGCAACTTCATAATCTCCATGTGTAGCAGCGAAATTAGCTGTGTAACGATATTTTCTTGTCAATAATTTTTGGTATTCGTTATTGATACTATCTGTTGTTTCTTGGGTTAATTTTTCTCCAGTTTTGATTCTTTTTTCAATTAACTCTAAATTCTTTTCGTTAAATTTTGTTTTAAAAGTATTAAACTCAGTTAATAGCTCATGGTTTTTAGATCCAGTAATTTTTGCAGAAGCATAGAATTCTTTAAGATTGGTTTCTATATTCATTTCTCCAGGCTCAGCAAAAAAGGATAAATTATTATCTATTGAGTTTGTTTGACCTCTGTTTAAAAATAAAAACAAGACTTCTGGACTCTTTAATTTAATTGTACTTTCAAAATGAGAATCACCTTTAAATAATATACTATCTAAAATGACAAAAGAAGTATCTTTTATTTTTTGAATGTATAATTTCCCTTGACTAAGACCTTTAATATTTCCAGTTAAGTGTAAACTTCCTTCTGGAGTTTCTTTTTTATCACAAGCGATTAAAGTTAATAGTCCAACTCCTAAAAGCAATAATTTTTTCATTGTATATATTGGTGTTAATTTATTTTTTTATTAAGGTGAAACAGTTTCCATTAAAAAGGCGCAAAGTATAGCTCCGTATGTTCCAGCAATATATCCAAATATAGCTAAAAGTACTCCAACGCTTGCTAAAGAAGGGTGAAATGCTGCGGCAACAACTGGTGCAGAAGCAGCTCCTCCAACATTAGCTTGGCTACCTACCGCTATAAAGAAGTAGGGCGCTTTAATTAATTTTGCAAACGCAAATATGATGATAAAATGAATTAACATCCAAATAATTCCTACAACAATTAATCCTGGGTTGTCAAAAACAGCAGATAAGTCCATTTTCATTCCAATTGAGGCTACAAGTATATAGATAAAAATACTACCTATTTTACTTGCTCCAGCTCCTTCGTAGGTTTTAAGTTTAGTGTTCGATAATATAATTCCAATAATTGTAGCTATGGTTATCATCCAGAAAAATGTTCCTCCAAATGTTGAAAAAAAACTTTTTGGGTTATTTACTGACTCAAAAGTGTTTTTACAGAATTCGGATGCTATTTGCGATCCCCAATGCGATAATCCAACAGAAGTGAATGCGATAGCGATGAGAACCATATAGTCGGATAACGATGGATTTCTTTTAACACTTTCTTGATAGTTAGATACTTTGTCTTGTAGTTTTTGAATAGCTGAATTGTCTGCTTTTAACCATTTGTTTATTCTTTCTTTTTTGCCAATTCCATATAATAAAGCAGCCATTCCAATATTAGCTACAACTATGTCTACTAATACCATTGCTCCATACTTAGATTGATTGTATTTAAAAATTTCTAACATTGCGGCTTGATTTGCTCCTCCACCAATCCAACTTCCTGCAATGGTAGATAAACCTCTCCATAC
This sequence comes from Flavobacterium jumunjinense, assembly GCF_021650975.2. NCBI lineage: Bacteria > Pseudomonadati > Bacteroidota > Flavobacteriia > Flavobacteriales > Flavobacteriaceae > Flavobacterium > Flavobacterium jumunjinense. The sequence goes on along the minus strand of NZ_CP091285.1, from coordinate 129,466 downwards.
GGCATCAAAATCATTTCCACCTACGGTTTCTGGAGAAAATAGAGATACAATTAAAATAGCTATTGGTCCACCAATAATTATTCCTACAGTTCCTGCTAAGAAAACAAATATCGCTTTGTAGCCTAAGTTGAGTAATGCTTTTAAATCGATACTTAGTGTCATTAAAACTAATGCAGCAGGTAGTAAGTACCTACTTGCAATAAAATAAATTTTAGATTCCTTATTAATAATTTCTCCTGTTGAAGAAATCTCTTCCCATTTTGGAGCAATAATATGAAAGGAGCTAAATATTGCAGGAAGTAAATAACACATTAAAAGTGCAGGGACTACACTATAGAATTTTTTTAATGCTTTATCTTCTGAAGAGGATGTGTAAAAAACGATTCCTAAAAGAAGCATTAATAATCCAAAGACAATAGTGTCATCTGTAAAAAAAGGAGGATTGTGCATGTTTTTTTTATTTGCACGCAAAATAATAAAAAAAATCCTCAAAACAGCAATGTGCTTTGAGGATTAAATATATTGTTAGGTAGTATTAGCCTTTTAGCCAGCCTTCTCTAACCGTTTTTTTGTTTTCATCTGTAGATTGGTATCCTTCTCTATTTTCTTTAGGTAATTTTACAGTACCTTTTAATTCTTGCTCTTTACCGTCTCTTTTGATTTTAACTGTAACTGGGTCGCCATCTTTCCAGCTAAAAGATGAAACAATAATGTTTTCTATATTTTGTAGATTTGCTTCAATATCGTTAACATATAATAATCTGTCATCACCTTGAATACCTAGATTTGTCATGAAATCATTTGGTTCAATACTCGGTAAGAAAAAGATTTCTCTTGTTCCTGGATCAACACTAATGTATGGTACTTGCATGTCTTTTAAGAATGCATTACCAGGCACTTCAATAGTAGTTTTTGTAACGCCCATTTTTTCAAAGAACTCTTCGTATGGAATTGGAGTTTCTCCAGCTACATATTTGTTTAAGAATGCTCCAACTGCAGGATATGTAAGTGATGTTATTTTAGCAAATAATTCTTCATCTTTAAATGGTTTTTTACTGCCGTATTCTTTTGATAAATCTTGCATAAGGTTTAAAATTCCTTTTTCACCATTACTGTTCTCTCTAATAATAATGTCCATACACATGGCTATTAATGCGCCTTTTTGATATACATTAACATATTGATCTTTGTATGGTGCTTTAAGAACGTTTTTACTCATTTTAGTAAAACTCATCTTATCGTTCATCATTTTAGATTGTTGAATCTTTTGTGACATTCTTTCATAGAATTCAGCTTCATCAATCAAGCCTTGATTTACTTGGAAAAGATTTGCAAAGTATTCAGTAACTCCTTCATACATCCATAAATGTTCAGACATTTTGGGGTTTATAAAATCAAAATAATGAATTTCATTAGAGTGAACACTTAAAGGTGTAACGATATGGAAAAATTCATGCGAAACGACATCTTTTAATTGTTCTTGTAGTTGCTCTAATTCCATTCCTTCTGGCATAACTACAGTTGTAGATGTAGTATGTTCTAAAGCTCCAAATCCTTTTGCATCAACTTCGTTAGCTTCTGAAAGATATAAAAGAATGGCATATTTTTTAGTAGAATTAATTGGTCCAAGGAAACGCTTTTGAGCATTCATCATTGTTTCCATATTAGGAGTGATGTCAGCAGCGGTATATTTACCAGTTGGAGAATATACACTAATGATAATTTCCATGTCATCTACCATAAAAGTAGTAATGTCTGGTTTAGAATACATTAAAGGCATGTCTACTAATTCTGCATATCTTTTAGAAATAAAAACGTCTTTATCAGAACTATCATCAGTGTCTACTAAAGCAGAAACACCTTGTAAAGTAGCAGGATGAGTAATTGTTAATTTGTATGGACTCAATTCTTTTCCTTCGAAATAACCAACGAAACCATGTGTGTTTAGCATGAAGTTTTCACCTGCTTTAATATTGGTTCCTGCTGGAGAGAAAACATCTTCACTTTGACCAAATCCACCACCTTTTTCAGTGTCGAAAGAATCATTTACTAAATAAGTAACTTTTGATAATTTAGTTGCTTCGCTAATTTTATAAGTGTTCTCTGTTAATTTTGTAATTGTTAATCCGTTTCCATTAGCGTCAAAGGCTTGAACGTTTTCAATAAACTTACCATAATTGTCTTCAGAATAAGTTCCTGGAACAGTTTTTGGTATATTGAAAGTTGTTGTTTCGGTAGTAAAAGTAGGTGTTGCAATGGTTACCATTACTTTATCGTCTTTTACATTTACTAAATCTATTAAAACATCAACTTCATCTTTTTTAGAACTAGAAGGACCAGTTTTACAACTCCAAATAAAACTTGCAACTGCAAGTGTTAAAAATATTTTTTTCATTTTAATCTTTATTGATATTTACATTGGACGCAAATTTGTTTTTTTTGTTACAGTATGAAAAAAAAAACCTCCAATAAATGGAGGTTTGAGAATTTTAGTCAAATTTATTTTTAAAGTAATATTTGCTGTCTAAATCGTCGTCTTGTAAAGGATCAAATTTTAAAGGTTTCGGCTTTGGCTTACTTGCAACTGCTTTTTTCTTCCAAATTTCAAAATTATCTTTAGATAATTTTTTCTTCATTAATTCAGTTACATCTTTTTCGATGATTCCGAATTCTTCTTTTAACACTTCAAAAGGTTTTTTTTCCTCTTGTGCCATACTAACAATTCTTTCAATTGTCTTACTGTCTAATTCTGATACTTTATTTTTTTTCATTACATGAAAAATTAATCTATTTTTTAATTAATGTTATACACTTCAATATTACTAAAAAAATATTAAAAAATGCAAAATATATCTTTTTTTTACAATTTGTTAATTATGCTTATGTGTTGAATGTCTTTTTTTTGTGTTTTAAATGATCGTTCTAAATGTTAAATTTATTCTATCTTTTTTAGAGGAAGAAGCTTTTGGTAATTGGTGTTTGTAGTAGGTTTGACTACCTTCTTTCATCAATAACAAGCTACCATGATTTAAAACTAGATTTTGCTTTGCGTCTTTCTTTTTATTATGTTTTAGCTGAAACGTTCTGTTTTCTCCTAAGCTTAATGAAGCAATTATAGGGTCTTTACCTAATTCCTTTTCATCATCTGCATGCCAACCATTGCTGTCTTTTTCATTCCTATATAAATTTAGTAATACTGTTGTAAAGTTTACCTGAATAACATTTTCTATTTCATTTTTAATATGCATTAACGTAGCGTTCCAATGATGAGGATGCATAACAATATTCGAATATGAATAAGGTTTTCCTTCATTACCATATAGTGCGGTTAATCTAGGTTGTAAGTGCGTTTTACCATATATAGTGATTGTGTCTTGTTGCCATGGCGTTTCAATCAGAAGTTTTTTAAAAAGTAAATCGGCTTTTTCTTTAGTAAAGAAATTTGGATAATACTCGAAAGTAGCATCGGGTAGCTTAAGTGTGATTTTTTCGTTTGGAAATAAGTCTAGCATATTGTATAAACATGAAAGAGCAATACATTAAGTGCATTGCTCTTCAAATATATGAAAATATAGATGTTATTTATTATCTCCTAGAAAATTTTTATAAATAAGTCCGCCTGTAATTGCACCTAAAATTGGAGCAACCCAAAACAACCATACTTGTGCTAAGGGCTCTCCACCAACAAAAATAGCTTGCGATAAAGAACGTGCAGGATTTACAGATGTATTAGTAATTGGAATACTTATTAAATGTATTAATGTTAATGCTAAACCAATGGCTAAGCCTGCAAATTTTCCATTAGCTAATTTATCTGTAGCTCCTAGTATTATAATTAGGAAAAATAATGTCAGTACATATTCTGCAACAAAAGCAGAAGTTATGGAGAAACCTTGAGGGGAAAAAGAGTCATATCCATTAGAAGCAAAAGCACCAGCTTGAGTAGGGTCTATTTCAAATCCTGATTTTCCTGATAGAATTAGATATAGTGTTCCAGCGGCTACTACTGCACCAACGCATTGTGAAACAATATAAGGAGCAAGTTCTTTTGCAGGGAAGCGACCACCTATCCATAAGCCTATAGAGACAGCGGGGTTAAAATGTCCTCCTGAAATGTGCCCTACAGCATAGGCCATTGTAAGTACAGTTAAACCAAACGCGAGAGAAACTCCTGTGAATCCAATTCCAAGTTCAGGAATTCCTGCTGCCAAAAGAGCACTACCACAACCTCCAAATACTAGCCAAAATGTTCCAAAAAATTCTGCAAATAGTTTTTTCATGATTTAAAATTTTAGTTCTTAATTGTTTATTCTCTTTACTGTATAAAACAAAACGTTTATATAGAAAAGATTACTTTAAAAGTAGGAAAAATGAAGATTTTAAAATAAATTTTGAAAAAAAATACTTGCAGAATATCGATTAAGTGTCTATTTTTTTCGTTTAAAATTAATATTCATAATAACAATAGCAGTAATAATTAATACTATTCCAAACCATTGTGAGAAAACTACTGTTTCATTTAAAAGAAAATAAGCCATTAAAACAGAAACAGGTAACTCTAAAGAAGAAACGATACTTCCAAGTCCAAGTCCTGTTTTTGGAAAACCAGCATTCATTAAAATAGGCGGAATTATAGTTCCAAAAAGAGCTAAGAAAACACCAAACTGCCCAAAAATAGAAAAATTGAAAGCTTCTGTTTGTGTATAAAGGCTAAAAAATAAGACAATGATTCCACCACCTAATAGCATATACAAACTACGTTGTGCAGAAGAAACTCCAAGTGCTATTTTATTAGCTGTAAACATAGTTGTTGTAAAAGAAATTGCAGCTAACATTCCCCAAAAAAGACCAATCCAGTTAAGCTCTACTTCGCTAAAAAGTAAGTTTGTAGCCAAAAGAGTTCCAATAAGAACAATCAAAACAGCTAACGATTTTTGTTTAGAAGGAGCTTTCTTGTCTAAAAACCATTCTACTAAAACACCTATCCAAACCGTTTGCATTAGTAAAACAATTGCAATAGAAACATCGATATATTTAACACATAAATAATAAAAAACACTAGTCATTCCTAATGAAGTTCCTGCTAACATTAAATGAAAAATGTTTTTAGAACTTGCTTTAACCACCTGATTTTTGTTTTTATATTTTTGATATAAATTGATCAATAACATACCTAAGATTCCATACACAAATTGTGATGTAGTAACTTCAGCTGTTGTATATTGTTCTTGGCTTTTATAGGCTAATTTTACTACGGTTGCAAGCATTCCATAACTAGTTGCACCTAAGCCAACTAAAAAAACACCTTTAATTAATTCATTCTTTGACATCTCTCATATTTTTTTAAGGGGCGCAAATATAAGGTAAAGGAATTGGTTTCTAGGTTAAAATTTTTAAAATAATCCGTTTAAAATTGGATTTTTAATGCCAATTTGTGTTGGATTAAAGGCTAAATGTTCTTGTAAAATGGAAGCATAAACACTCCTAAAGTCAATCTCAAATTTTAAATCATCATTATCTAAGTCTGTTAGATTTGGATTAGAACCTAAAATGCTTCCTTTAGTATTTCCTCCAATAATAAACATTGGTGCAGCGGTTCCATAATCGGTTCCTTTTCCATTGTCTTTTACTCTTCTTCCAAATTCTGAAAATACTACAATAGTAACATAAGGTAAAAGTGAAGCTTGTTTTAAATCATTACAAAGCGCCAAAACGATAGACCAAAGAGTGTTATTATTCATAGTTGAAATATTTTCTGTTTTTTAGATATTTTTTAACACAAAAGGTTTGAAAAAAGTTTTATAATTACCATTCAAACAAAAATTAAAGAATGAAAAATGTACTGTTCATCTGTTTTATAGCGTTTCTGTGTTGTAATAATAAAGTGAAGGAGGAGAAAATCAAGAATTCGATTGTTGAAACGAAAAAAGAATATTCGAGTTTTCACAAAGAAGCGTTAGAATATGCTAAGCAAAACGGATTTAATCAAGATTTTTATTATCTCTTAGATTTTAGTATTCATTCCGGTAAAAATAGATTTTTTGTTTATGATTTTAAGAACAACGAAATTAAAAAACAGAAATTAGTTACTCATGGAAGTTGCGATCAGTTTGAAGAAAATCCAGAAAAATGGGAAAAAGCAAAATTTAGTACAAAGAATGAAAGTCATTGCTCCATGAAAGGGAAATATAAAATTGGTAAAAGAGACTATAGTTCATGGGGAATTAATGTTAAATATTGGATTCATGGTTTAGAAAAAACCAATAATACAGCAGTAAAAAGAGTAGTAGTACTTCATTCTTGGGACGCGGTAAAAGATGAAGAAGTATATCCGAGATATAGTCCTTTAAGCTGGGGTTGTCCAGCTGTATCTAATGAGTTTATGAAAGAAATTGATAGTGAATTACAAAAAAGCACAAAGCCAGTTTTGCTTTGGATTATTGAATAAAAAAGTCTTAATGGTAATATTAAGACTTTTAAAGAAAGCTTGAAAATGAAGCTGTTAACGCTTTCTATTTCTAATTGTTTTAGTTTTTTTAGCTTTGTTTTTTTGAATAATAGTTGCTTTTTTTCTTGATTTATAAACTTTCTTAGCAGTAACAATACGATGTGTTTTTGTTTTGTGATAATGTGTATTATGTCTCACACATTTACTTTTAAAGTTAATATGTTTGTAAGTTTTCCATGGTTTTCAATAGTTCGGGTGTTTTTTCCATCTATATGGCGATTTCCAAACAACATATTTAGGATGATATACAAATTTAACGCAAGGCCAAAACCATACATTAACAATTACTTTAACAGGTAAAACTTCATAAGAGCTTGGACCTCTTTTCGAAGTGTAAGACTCTACTTCAATATCAAACGGTTCAATGATTGTGTTTAGACTATATAAATCTTCATTTCCTTCAATTTGAAGAACAGCAAATTCTTTATCGGTTCGTTCAATTCCTATTGTTGCAATATCTTGAATTGTTTCTTCATCTAAATAAGTAGATAAAATAATCACATGGGTATTCTCTTCTTTTAAAGATTCGACTGTTATATAATCAATTTCACCATCGTCATTTAAATCTAAATTGTTGATGTTGTTTTCTTCGGTATTAATGAATTTTTCAAACTCTTCTAAAGAATTTGCTTTTTTAAACATTTCTAGAGCACCTTCCAAACTAAAGTTGTCTCCAGAATTTTCTTGTCCGTAGTTTAATGATATTCCTAGAATAACAATTAAAATTGATAAACCCTTCTTCATATTAAATATTTTTGACTTTTGTAAAAGACGTAATTCAAATAAACTATCTTTTAATTAATTGTGAGTATTTAACAATAAGACAGTTTAAAGTTAAAAAGGTTTAAAATAATAGTGTTATTTTGTGTCTAATTCATAGATATATGCATTTAAAATATGTTTTTATTATTTTTTTTATATATTTATTGTCCCAAATTTACATAAATGTTAAACCTAACCAATGGTAGCAAAAAAGAAAAAGAGATTCTTTTATTGCTAGAAGAAGCCCATCGTATTAGAATTAACAACCTTTCTAAAAGCATAATTTTAACCAATGAAGCTTTGGGGAGTAGTATTGCTATTAACAATAAATCACTAGAAGCTAAGAGTTACAGTCAATTGGCTTTGTATTATATGGTTGTTGGAGAAATGGAAAAAGCTACTTTTTTTTCTAAGGAAGCGTTGCAGATTTTTACAGACCTTAATGATGAAAAAGGTATTGCAGATGCTAAATATAGTTTAGCAGGTGTTTATTATAAAACCAACTTATACCATCTCGGTTTAGTTGCCTTTATAGATGCTTTAAAAATTTATCAAAAGCACGACGATTTTTATAATCAATCTAGAACAGAAAAATCGTTAGGTACAATTTATGGCTATATTGGCGATCAAAATAATGCATTGAAATCTTATAAAAATGCAGTAAGAAATGCTAAAAGAGTAAAAGACCTCAATCTGGAATCGAATGTCTATAACAATATATCGGGCATTTTGGCAAAGAACGGAAAGTTGAAATTTGCCATGGACTTTATAAATAAATCGATAAGCTTAAAAGAAAAAACAGACGATATTAGAGGGATGGCCTATGCTTTATATGGAAAAGCTAAAGTCTTTTTTTATTTAGGAGTGTTTGACAAAGCTGAAGCGTATTATTTTAAAGCTTTAGATATTCATAAGGAAATGGGAGAAACTACAGGTCTGGCCATGACCTATACTAAGCTAGGTGAAATGTATTTTGAAATGAAAAAACTAAATCTTGCTTTAGAATATGCATTGTTAGGTTTGGAAATTGCTGATAATTTGAAGTTAGCAATGTCTACAATAAAACTGAATAAACTAACCTATTTAATTTACAAAGCACTAGGAGAATTCAATTTAGCTCTAGAGTTTTTAGAACGCTATCAAAAAGAAAAAGAAGCTGTAATTAATGCTCAAACTTTAAAAGTTATTGAGAATTATGAGATGATTTCTAGGATGGAAGTACTTAAAAATGAATCGAAACTTAATAAAGAAAAGCAATTAATTTTAGAAAAGAATAATTTAGATGAGATTAATGCAGTAAGAATGCGACAAGAGTTTCTTTCAATAATGAGTCACGAAATTAGAACTCCTCTAAACGCTATTACATCTATAGTTGCTTTGCTTGAAGATGAAATAACGAAAGAAGGTGGAAAGTTATTAGAAAGTCTTCAGTTTGCTTCATCTAACCTTATTAAAATTGTAAACGATGTCTTAGATTTTACAAAGCTAGATTCACAGAAATCTAAATTAGAAAAGTCACCAGTAAATCTTTCAGAATTGGTTCAAAAAGTGGTGAATGTTTACGAAAAACAAGCACAAGATAAAGGTTTAAAATTGAAATTAAATTTTGATGTTAAAGGGAAATATCCGTATTTATTAGATGAAACTAAAATTACTCAAATTTTAAATAACCTTATTAGTAATGCTATAAAATTTACAGAAAGAGGATCGGTTGAAGTTTCTGTGATATTGTTAAAGATTAAAAGTAATTACGATAAGATTTTATTTGAAGTTAAAGACACAGGGGAAGGAATCTCTAAAAAAGACAAAAACGAAATATTTGAAAGCTTTTCTCAAATTAAGCCAATTTTAACAAGAAGTCAAGGAGGAACAGGACTTGGTTTAGCTATTGTGAAAAAAATTGTGGAACTACACGAAAGTAAGATTAAGATAAAAAGTGCAATTGGTAAAGGTTCTACTTTCTATTTTACACTAAAAATGAATCGAGTATTAGCAAGTAATCTTGTGTTGAAAGAAACAGGAAAAGAAATAGATTTAAGTGGAAAAAAAGTCCTAATAGTTGAAGATACATTGATAAATGCAGCCTTGTTAACAAAGATTCTTTCAAAATGGAATATGGTTTCTGAACATGTAGTTAATGGAAAACAAGCGCTTAAAGTTGTTGGAGAACAATTATTTGATTTCATTTTAATGGATATTCATATGCCAGAAATGAATGGCTTTGAAGTAACGCGACTTATAAAAACGACAAAAAACTTAAACAACGAAACACCAATATTAGCTTTAACTGCCGATACAATGCTAACTGCTGACAATTATGAAGTGAGTTGTTTTAGTGGATTTTTATGGAAACCTTTTGAAATTGAAAAATTGAAACAAGCTTTACAAGCTGTTGCGCTCTGAAGCTAATCTTTTAAGTCACTCAAATGCAATCGTAATGCTTTAACCGAAATACTAATTTCCCAAAAAGACAGACCTAAAGAGATTAGTAAACAAAGTAACGATAACCCAAAAAGGTATATTCCTATTGAGGTATAACCGATGAAGAGTAGAAGCATTGCAAAAACAGAGAGAAATAGACACATTACTCCGAACAATTGCATGTATCGAATAAGTGTTAGTCTAAGGTTTAAATTTTTTATTTCTAATAGGATAGTTTTATTTTCTTCTTCTTCATACGTTTTCTTTAAGCTTCTAATAATTTGAGCAATAGTTAAAAAACGATTTGTATAGGCAAGTAAAATTAAGGAAGTAGCAGAAAAGAGTAGTGCAGGAGTTTCTATAGAAAGATTCATAAACTTTTTTGTTTTCAAATTTACGAACTTTTTGTTTCTTACGTTTTATGAGTTTATAAAAGAAACGTAATAAATAGAAAAACATCCTTTTTATGTGAATAAAAGGATGTTTTGTTTAATCAGTAACTTCTATTTTTTTAAAGGGAAACATTGTATATAGCACCATTCGAATGTGTATATGTTGCTTGATTATCGCAAGTAGTATCACCATAATCTAAAATTCCATCTAAAAATGTACCTTGTAAGTTCAATTGTCCTTGTGAAATGTAGTTACAAGCATATTTTTTAATTAACGGTGTAACAATAGTAACTGTTAATGAAGTTCCATTTGGTCTGTTTACTGTATGGTTTCCAGAAAGTACTTCATAAATATTGTCTCCTAAAGTTAATGTGTTAACACCAGCAGTTTGTTGAACAGTTCTTGTTCCAGAAAATGTAAAAATTGCACCAGTTAAAGTTGTTAATTGTCCATTACTAACTGTTCTTGTCCATTTTGGAACTTGAGGATTCGAAGTAATGTTCTCATAAACAACTGTTCCTTCAATTTTTCTTCCATTTACATAATAATTAGAACGCTCAATTGTCATTACGCAACCAGAATTAGCTAAATAATTAGTCAATGTAATTGTTATAATACCAGAACGATTAATTCCGTTACTTAAACATCCAGCTCCAAAATCTACTGTAAAAACTTTAGGAAAAACTCCAGGAGTTGCATCATCTACAGTTACAGTTGCACATTGCGGAAAGTATTTTTCAGTAGAACCTGTCTTACTAGAGTAACTGTTATTTTCTGCACTAACATCTAATCCTGTACTAAAGTCTAATTCGTTTGAAAAGTCAATTTGTGCATTTGCACTTAATAAATCTTGATCAACAGCGACTTCTTCTACTGTTTCTTTCTCACATGAAAGGAAAAAGAAACTTGAAACAGCTAAGCCTAAAATAAAAAAACGATTTAAATTTTTCATATTAAAAATTTTTAGTTCATATCTATTAGATGCAGAAAAACTAAAAAGGTTTAGTGAAAAAGTTAATTTTTTTAACATATTTTATGTTTTAGCTGTGAAATAACTATTTTGGAGATTAAATTTCTTTTCTTTTTTAATTTCATATATAGGATTTCCAACAACTCCTGTAGTAGAAACAACATGTCCAATAATTTCGCCTCCTAATTTTTCCATTGCTTTTAGCGATCTGAAATTTGTTTTTCCAACATGAAAATGGATAACGTCAACAAATTGAAAAGCATAATTCATCATCAATTCTTTTAATGCTCGATTGTAGTTTGTTCCCCAATAAGATCTAGCAATAAAAGTATATCCAATAACAAGCTGTTTTTTTTCGGAATCATATTCATAATATCGAGAAGAACCAATTATAGAATTACTTTTATTATCTATAATTACAAAAGCTCCTTTAGATGCTAATGCAATTGCGAAGAATTCTTTGAAAACAGATTTCTGATAACGATCATTATTTGGATGTTGTTCCCAAATAAGTTTATCAGAAGCAACATTGTAAAGAGCATCAAAATCAGTTTCGACTAAAGGTCTTAGTGTGATTAAATGGTTTGTTAAAGTTGGTTGTAAATTCATTTTATAGCGAAATGTTGTATTTATAAATTCTACTAAATCCATTTTCATTCTTGTTTATCTCTTTTTGAAATTCATCAAAAGAGTTGAATTGTTTATTTGTAACAGTATTTCTTTTACTAGTAAAATAAAGTATTTTGTTTTTAGAATCGTAGAAAGGACAATAATCCATCATGGATGAGTTTATTTCATTACCTAAATTCTTAGCTTTTTCCCATTCATTATTTTCATTTCGATAGCTAATATACATATCTCCACTTCCAAAACCATCTTCTCGTTTGTAACAAGTATAGATTAAAAAAGTCTCATTTGGAGCAATAAAAGCATTGAATTCATAACCATCACTATTAATAGTTACCCCTAAGTTTTCGGGTTTCGAATAACTGTTATTATTCCATTTGCAAACGAAAATATCATCTTTCCCTAAGGATTGATTGTTTTCAGAAGTGAAATATAAATTTCCATTGTCTGCAATAGATGGATAAAACTCATCTTTGTCCGAATTGACGTTGTTTCCTAATCGTATTGGTTTTGACCAATCTGATTTTTTGTTTTTTCGTTCAGCATACCAAATGTCATAATCTTTACTTTCAGAAATGGAATCATTTAATGGTTGGTTTGAGGCATAATATAAGCGTAACCCATCGGATGATAAAAAAGGCTCAATATCGCGATGCGCACTTGAAAATGATGCTAATTTAACGTTGCTCCATTTGTTTTTTTCTTTAGTTACGTAGGCTATTTTAGAAACTTGTTCGTCTGAACTTTGAATTGTGAAATAAATTTCTTTTTCATCTTTAGATATAGCAATGTCTCTAACGTTTTGATAAGCGCTTAAAAAATTATAAGCAGTAGTAGGTTTTATTTTTTCTTGACTGAAACTGATTAAAACTGAAAATATAAAACTGAATAGGAATAGTCTTCGTGTCATAATTTTTTATTTTGGTTCTTTATATGGAAATTCTAATAAAAAAGCATGATACAAACTGTTATGCAAAATTGTAGCATGATTTTCTTTTGGAAAAAAATGAAAATCTGTAGTTATTGCTTTTGGGAATTTCTTTAATGTTGCGGCCAAAGCTTTAGCATCTTTAATCATTACTTTGTGTTCTTCTCCAACTGCTACATAAACATATACTCTCTTTTTAATTTTTTCTAAATATTTAGAAGCTTCGTTTAATAATGATTGATCGTCCCACCATAAACTCGGACTGATTATAATGTAGTTAGTGAATAATTCTGGTTTTTTAAACAAAATTTCGGTGGCTAATAATCCTCCTAATGATTGTCCTAGTAAATATTTTTTATCAGATACTTTGTAATTTTTAATGATGTAGGGTTGTAATTCTTTTTCAATGAAAGAAATGAATTTTTCTGATCCACCAGTAGTTGGGTAATCTTTCTTTAAGTCTTCAATTTCAGTAGGGAAAGTAAGATCATGTTTTCTGTCAATGTTTGCAATACCAACAACAATTGTTTTTGGCATATTCAATTGTAAATTTAAAAACTGAACCAAACCACAAACGTGTATAAAATCCTCATTAGAAGAACCGTCTAAAAGATAGATTACAGGATAAGGAATAGAGTCATTCTTCTCATAACCTTCTGGTAAATAAATATTAATTAATCTTTCCTGAGCAAGTATTTCAGAAGTTAGAGAAACAGTTTCTCCAATTGTGAAAGGTTTTTTCGTGTTTTGACCAAAGACGGATAATGATAATAAAAATAGAATTAGTAATGAATAGAATTTGTTTTTCATTTTGTTGTTGAAATTGTTAGACTCAAATATAAACAATAATTCTATGTTAAGGATGTAACTATTTTTACAAATTAGCAACTAACAAACAAACTGAAAGTAACTGTGAAGAAATTAATTGTGTTGTTTGTTATCTTTTTTCAAGGAATAAATGTTGTGTTTGCACAACAAACTGAAACGAAAGAGAAAGAAAAGGAAGTAGACCTAAATGAGGTAGTACTTGTAAAAAAGAAAAAAGCTATTGAGCAAAAACCAGATAGAACCATATTTGATTTCGAATCGCAGGCCCATTTAAATTCGGGTTCTGTTTTAGAAGGTCTGAAGAAGTTACCAGGTTTAATCGTTTCTGATGTTGCAGGAATGATGTATCAAGGAAAACAATTAGACGTGTTTTTAGACGGAAGACCTTTGAATATTTCATCTAACGATTTGAATGCTTTTTTAGAAGGTATGCCAGCAAATAGTATTGAAAAAGTCGAGATTATCACACAACCAGGAGCAGAATTTCCAGCAACTTCTGGTGGAGCTATTATAAATGTTATTACTAGTAGAAGAGCAAAAAGCTATTTGAGCGCAACCTATTCTTCGGGAGCTAATTTTACAAATTATGATAAATTTAGAGCGCGTTTTAACAATAGTTTGATGTTGAGTTCTAAAAATAAATATTTTGGTTGGCAATTAAATGTTGGTCAAAACTATAGAGAAAGCGCGCTATGGTCTACTGTTACCAATAGAGTAAATAATACAAATACTATTTTATCAGATACAGAAGCAGACAGAATTGGTAGAAGTACTTTTGCAAAATCGGCAATGACAATCGATTTTAAAAGAGATAGATTATTGTTTAATTATGATGTGAATTACAATAATAATGATTCCTATGTGTTGGGTTCTGGTTTAGGTTTTCAAACGAACGATTTTAGTAAGAACAAAAACATTCGTCAAGATGCAGTAGCAACCTATCAGAAACGATTTGATGCAATCGACAAGAAGTTAGATTTTAAGTTTAATTTTATTAGAAATAATAACGATTTTAATTTAGATTCTAGATTCATGAATGTGAATGTATTAGATAATTCATCGGTGCAAGATTATTTTAATTTTAAAGCCGATTACTCAGAAGAAATAAAAATTCTAGATGAAGGGAAAATTAGTGTAGGTACTTTGTATGATAACTTATCGTTTGAAACAAAACAAGACGGTACTACAAACTTAGATTATACGAGAAGAACAGCAGCAACCTATTTAGAATTCCAATCTTCCTATAAGAGTTTCGATTTCATTCTTGGAGGAAGAGCTGAAGATTATTCTATAAAAGGAAAAACAGATACGAACGATTTAACACCTTTCAATCAATTCCGTTTTTTTCCAAATGCAAGTGTTCAATATAATTTTGCTCCACAAATTTATTTCAATGTAAATTACAATAAGAAAATAAATTTACCAAGTACATCGTCATTGAATCCGAATAATACCAATTATCAAAATCCTAATGTTAACTATTCAGGAAATCCACAATTGCAACCTACTATTTTTGATAACTTCGGAATGAAAATTAGTGCCTTCGATTATGCTTTTATTGGCTATAGTATTAGTAGTGCTAAAAATCAAGTAATAAATAGAGTGTTAGAAAATAGTAATGTGGTTTCTAATACATCTATAAATGTTCCTGAACTAAAAATACATAACTTTAATGTTGGTTTACCAATACCTTATATGTTGTTTACAAAAGGACTAAAAGAAACAATGAAGTTTGATTTTAATCCAGATAAAATAAACTTTCTATATGCATATGCAGGTTATCAAATTCATCAAATACCAGATTTAGACACAAAAGGGTTTTGGATTTTTAATCTAATGTCTCAAATAGTATTACCAAAAGATATTAAATTTATTACGAATTATAATTATAGCACAACAAAAGGGAATTACTATTATTTTGTAGCAGAAGAATCATTTAGTCATAGTCTAGATGTTACACTTTCTAAGAAATTCTTAAATGATAAATTGTCCATTTCTATTAATTTTGATGATATATTGAATACAAATAAACAAGGATTTGGTTCATCGGGAACAGATTTGTTACTTCAAAGCAAATCAGACACAAGAAGGTTTGGCTTTACTTTGAACTATAAAATTCCAACCAAGAATAAACTTGCCAAAGAAGATCCAAACATGTTGAATAAGAATAAAAAAGAGGAAAGTGATCCTGTTTTGAATTAGTTTTTTGTGTTTTGAATATAATTTAAAATGAGATTTCTATTTATCAATTATGATATTAAATCTGAACGAATAGTAAACTAATGATATACATTCAGCAGTTGTTATAATCCCACAAAACGTCTTGTAACGCTTTTAAAATAAATCTAATTAATGTATCTTGCGGTCTATCTAAAGGAGAAAATAATGGAAGACAATAAAGTGTTAAAATATATTAAAGATGTATTAGAAAATAGACCAAATGACTGGTTAAGTATAACAACACATCGACTAGATATTTATGATGAAAAATTAGCGAAAACTCAATTCGTAGAAGCGTTTGATAATTTGTTTAAAAACAATAACTCCAGTACATCTGCATTAAGTGAATTACCTACTGCTTATGATTATATTCGATTAGGTCATCCTTTATCTTGTGTACTAGAATGGGGAATTGCGAACCTACTTCATATAAAACCAGAAAATGTAATCAGTTTTTCATCTAAAACGATTCCTATTTTGGCAATTTTAAGAAAAAATCTATTCGAAAATAAGAATACACAAATCGTTTATACAGGTCAATTGTCTGATTGTTTTGATGCTGAGGTGTTAAAATTGGTTTATGGTTATAAGTTCGAATTAAAGAAAGTTGAAAAAGCTGATGATGTAGAGAAATTTAATGGTAGTACTGTTTTTGTTTCAGAACAAGAAGATATCTCTGCAGTAAGTTTTAATGCAATGATTGACTTTTTTATCACTATTCATCCTCAATTTGGAAGTGTTTTGTTAGTAAATGGAGAACAAAACGAAAGTTATGTTTCAGAAATTCAACATGTACGAAGAAGAGAAACCATTGCAATGACACCTGCAAATTGTCTCACTGCTTTAAACTTACTAGTTGATGCCACTTTTATTGAGCCGAATAAAAACAATGTAGCAGTTAACAAAAAGGAAGTGCTACATTCAATTGAAACCATTACTAATGCGCCAACAAAGGCATTAGTTGGATCTAGTGGGCTGTCAATTCAATATGCAATTATGATGGGGTTAATTCACCATGCACAAGAAAATCATAAAGGAAAAGCAATTAAGTTTGTTGTTCCTCCCAACTGTTATGGTGGAACAAACGACCAAGCAAGACGTGTAGCTGCTTGTTTAGAGAATGTAGAAGTGGTAGACTTACCAGTAGATGGTGGTAATGATATGGTGAAAAGCATTGATGTAGTTTTGGCTAAAATTGCTAAAGAAGATGCAATTCCTTACATCATAGCTGAAATTCCAACCAATCCAAGAGTTGAAGTGCCAGATTTGATACAATTAAAAAATGTTTTAAGTCAAGAACGTAAAACAGCAAAAGGAGAAATAGCAATTGATCCTGTTTTTATTTTAGATCAAACATTTTGTCCTAATGTACACTTTTTAGGCGAAGAAGATATACTTTCAACCGTTAGAACTATTTCATTTGCAAGCGGATCTAAATTTCCAAGTGGTGGGCAATGTACTGCTGGTTACTGTGTCGGAAATAAAAAAACAGAAGCTTTGATGGAAAAAATTGAAAAGCATCTACTACTTTGCGATAATGAAGCGACTATTCTTCAATATGAAATATTAGCAAAACAATTACCATCAATGAATCAAAGAATTATTGATGCTTATAAAAACACACGTGAGTTTGTGAACTTTATTCATGAAGTATTACCAACGGCAAAAATCAATTTTGTTTCAGAAGCATTGGCAGAAGAAGGATTTACACCTTCCGTTTTTTCGTTAGATCTTCCAACAAAAGGAAATACAGACGAAGAAAGAGAAACCTATAAAAGAGCATTAAATCTTAAGTTAATCAACCTAATGATTACTGAAATTCCAAATGAAAGTAAATATTGCGTGAGTTACGGACAGTTGAAAGGATGTTACTGGACAATTCCTGCTACTTCTACACAAGGAACTACAAAAGAAGGAGATAAAGATTATATTGCTCGTGTCGCACTTTCTGCAAATATGGATTTAGAGCGTCACAAAAAGGTGTTTTTAGATTTTGTAGCAGCTATTTAAATATATTAGGAGGTGAAAGCCTCCTAAATTTTTACTACTAGCCTAAGTTCTATTATTAATTACTCAGTAGTTGTTTGTTTTTAATTTCATTTATTCAAAAATTCAACATAATATTAAAATTAGAATGAGAAATATATTTACGGTTTTGTTTTTTTTTCTCTTTTGGATGTTTCTTTTCTCAAAAGACTATTGTTTTTAATCAATATGATTGTCTTGATGATTCATGTGAGAAAAAACTAAAGCAGCAATTTACTTTTAATAAAAATGGAGATAATATAGAACACATAGTTTTTGGAAAATATAAAAATGATGACACAATACAAGTAAGGTTTGTTTCAAGATTAGAGTATAAACATTCAAAGATTTTGAAGAGGACGCATTATAAAGAACAATATTTTTTAAATAGTTATAATTATTCATACAAAAGAGGTCGGCTAGATAATGTCTATTGCCATGATGGAACATCTATAAGGTACTTTTATGACCCTAAAGGAAATGTTAAATCTGATATAATGACAAATGGATTAGATACCTTACGAGTTATAACTTATAGTTATAGAAATAATGAACTGTATGAAATATTTAGGCATACTAATGAAATAGATAATGAAAGAATTATTTTTTCTAAATCGAATGATACTATTATTGAAACTAGTATACGCCACGATTCTATTTATATGAATGAGCCTCGTGTAGATATAATTAAAAAGAAATATAATAAATATGGTTTAGCCTATTCTTTAGCTTTTAACAAGGAAGAGGAATCAACAGTAGAGAGTTTTATAACTTATGATTCTATAGGGAATATTAGTGAAATCGAGTATGTTTATGTTGAAGAAAAAATAGAGAGTAAGGAAAAATATGAAATTAATTACCGCAATGGATTCGTTAACAGAATAGAAAAGTTTGAATTAATAAATAAAATTTGGCAACAAGAAGATTTGATTATTTATAAATTAGAAATGACTAATAAAAGGGCTAATGAAAAAATTAAAAGTAAAATTAATTTTTACTTTATTAAGAAGGAAATGGGAATTTTATGATAAATGTTTTAGTAAACTTGAAATTTTTATAAACTTAGAGGTTGCTTTCTTTTTGTTTAAATCTTCAAAATTTGAGAAAGAAGATGTCATTGTATAAGGTTATTCAGTATTTGTTAAAAAGAGTCGCTTAATTAAAGGTTTCAAAATGAAGAAAATTGCTTTTTTACTGTTTCTATTTGTTCTAAGTAATCATTTCGTTTTCGCATGTAAATGTGATAGGACTGATGATATTAAAGAAGATTATTTGTTAACAGATGTAATAGTTCATGCTAAAGTAATTAAAAAAGAGTTTGTAACTTTTTCAAGTACTTTGAATAAAAACGGATTAAAAAAGATAACATCTAAGTATGATTCGGATAAAGACAGATTGGAATATTTGGAAAAAGATTGGGTTATTAAAATAGAAATGCAGATACTTTATGCTTATAAAGGGAAAAAACTTTCAAAAAATATTACGGTCTATACTAGCCGACTTTCTGCATCTTGTGGTTATCTAGGTTTTGAAATTGGGAAAGAATATCAAGTTTATTTGTCTAATCAATGTTATTTTTATCCTGTTTTTGATAAAGCGAATCTAAAACCTGAAAATAATAAAGGATATTGGACTAATAGATGTACGAGAACAAAAGAGTTTAGTGTTGAAGAAGATGATAAACTTAGAGCGTTAATAAATAAATAACAAAGTACCATTGCAGGTATCTAATAGCGTAGTTTTAAATAATCGAAAATTTGATTTAATTGAATCTACAGTAAATGAGAGTTTTGAATAATCTAGTTTCTTAGTGCCATTTTCATAACAAAAATACTCAAGAATAAGTCAAAAGTGCTTTTTTAGCTGTCAGAAGACTTAAAAACGGACTTAGAAGGTATTATTCCATTTTCCGCAAACAATTTTCAAGATTTAGAAGTATGTGTGTAGTTGTTAGAAGCTATTATGAAGCGTTCAGAAGACCATTTTCAGTTGTCCGTAGACCATTTTCAGCTGTCCGAAGCTCATAAGTAGGCATGAAATAACCAAAACAGACTTGTTTTGTAGGCTTCTAACGGATTGATTTACTGTTTTTAATAGTGATTTTTGAAGACTTAATCATACGAACACTAATTAATAGAAAGTGGATTAAATCGGGTGTTTTTTTGGTTCGATTTTTTTATCGTCGTCGAATATATATACTACTGTTTTTTATACTTATTCATTTAAAAATCAGTAAATTTGATGTGCATTAAAAATAAAAATAAATAAATGAATGCTCCTCATAAAAAATTAAATCAATTAGCATCAACTGCTATTTGTGGTAATGATATTAGTTCTTCTGTATTATATGTTTCAGCTTTAGCTATTGCTTTTGCAGGACAATATGCTTGGATAACGTTACTAATTGTTTCTCTCGTATTATTTCTTTTTCGAAAAATATATGGTGAAGTGGTTGGTGCATTACCTTTAAATGGAGGTGCGTATAATGCACTTTTAAATACAACAAGTAAAGGAACGGCTTCCTTAGCTGCTACTTTAACTTTATTATCCTATATGGCAACTGCTGTTATTTCTGCCAATGAAGGAATACATTATTTGCATCATTTGATTCCTGTTTTACCAGTAATTCCAGTAACGATTGCACTTTTATGTGTTTTTGCTTTATTAGCAATAATTGGAATAACCGAATCAGCGAAAGTAGCTATTGGAATTTTTGTTTTTCATTTAGTTTCATTAGTTGTTTTGAGTGTGTTCATTATTTATTTTTTACTTCTTAATGGTGTTGGGACTTTTTTTGAAAATTGGCATTTCCCTACCACTGGAGGAAGTATATCATCGGCTATTTTTTTAGGTTTTGCCGCTTCAATGTTGGGTGTTTCTGGTTTTGAAAGTTCTGCTAATTTTGTTGAAGAACAAGAAAGTGGTGTTTTTCCAAAGACTTTACGCAACATGTGGTACATTGTAAGTATTGTTAATCCTTTAATGGCTGTTTTTGCATTGGCTTTATTTGCTATTCCAGTTCTGCAAAGTGAAGCCTATCAAAACACGTTATTAATTCAAATGGGTGAACATGTTGGTGGGTATTGGATTGCGTCATTAATTGCTATCGATGCCTTTTTAGTGTTAAGCGGTGCTGTTTTAACGAGCTTTGTAGGTGTTACAGGTTTATTAGAACGGATGACTTTGGACAGAATTTTACCTCCATTTTTCTTGAAGAAAAACAAAAAAGGGAGTTCTTATAGAATCGTAATCATGTTTTTGCTACTTTCTGTTTCCGTATTATTGATTACAAATGGAGACGTGCGTTTATTAGCGGGTGTTTATACGATCTCATTTTTATCAGTAATGGCTTTGTTTGGTATTGGAAATATTTTATTAAAAATAAAAAGAAATAGTTTGCCAAGACCTGAAAAAGCATCATGGATTGCTGTTATTATAGCTATTTTTGCAGTTATAGTTGCTTTGATTGGTAATGTTGTTATGCCACCAAAACCAGATTTACCAAGTAATTTAGAAGTTTTCTCTTATTATTTTGTGCCTACAATTCTATTTATTGCGGTAATGCTAAATCGAACGATATTATTAAAAGTAGTTTTAAAAATATTAGATGCTTTTTTTGATCCTATTCGAAAGTTTTCTGTAGTTATTGATAGGAAAATAAAACAAATTTTAAATAAGATAAACCAACAAGAATTTGTGTTCTTTACTAAAGGTGATAATATTGCTACCTTAAACAAGGTAATGCTCTATATTGAGCGTAATGAGCATACTAAAAAAATTAAGATTGTTACTGTTTTGGAAAAAGGAAAATTAGGACCGCCAAACTTAGAACAAGAAATTGATTTCTTAGATAGAGAATATCCAGAAATCGATATCGAACTAATCATTTTAGAAGGAACGTTTACTCCAAAGTTAATTCAAGAGCTTTCAGTAAAATGGAATATACCTGTCAACTTTATGTTTATTGGTTCACCTACAGAAAAATTTCCATATAAAATTGAACAATTGGGAGGCGTACGATTAATTATTTAATTTTGTATAAGTAATTTACCTATTAAAAATCTCAAGTTTGCACTTGAGATTTTTTTATTGATTAAGATAAGTATGGTAACTATCTAAGCGTTTTTTAAATTATTTTCTGAATAATTGGAACTGACAGTATTTTTAGATTGTTTGAAATAGTAAACTTTTAAAATAAAGACTCAACTTCTGCCACTTTTCGAAAGCTTTATAATTGCTCATTTTTTCTTTTTTTAATGAAAATATTTATGATGGAAATACATAAAAGGAGTGTAATTATCACAGCACTCGTAAAACCAATTTTCAAATCGATGTCTTTTGGTATAGTTGAGTTGTTGCTCAGGTATTCATATGCTTTTGAAATAAAATAGGAAGGAAGGTAAATAATACTAAACACTATAGCTAAATAGTTAGGATTGGTATATTTTGTTATTAAAGCATTTACCGTCGGAGCTATTAATGCCTCGCCTAAACTAACGAGTATGAAGTTGATAAGTATTAAGTATATTTTACTTTCATTAGCTATTTCTGGCAAGTAAAAACACAGACCGATACCTATTGCTGTTAGAATAAAACCTAATGCTATTTTTATGATTTGTCTTACATAGACAAAATGCCACAAGAAAATTAATACAATACAGAGAGCAACAAGAATAACAGAACTGTAGCTGTAAGGGTTTATGAAGTTGGAGATGTCTCTATCTATTAAATGTTGTATTTCAGTTTGAAAATTAACTTGATTTAATTCATATATAAACCAAAAAGCACCCATTAGTATTGAAGAGACAATAATGATTAATGTGTTTTTTGCTAGTTGAAAAGTATTGTTTTTAAAATCAGATGTTTTTCTATCGGAAGTAACTAGCGAAAGAAAACCAGTTAAAAAAAAGAGTATTGAAGTTAGGGCTAAAGCATATTTAAAATTTATTTCTGATATATAGCTAAGGGTTAATATGCCTGTAAATGCTCCTAGATTTGTAAGGATATATAAAAAAGTAAAAGCACTGTCTATTTTGGATAGTTTGTTGGCGTATTCTTTACCAAAACTGGCTGTCAAATTTGCGGAATATAAACCACCACCAGTTAATATTAAAATAGCACCAATTAGTATTGAGTATAAAGAATCATTCCAGAAAAATAAGACACCACTTGCTTGAAGGAATGCACCAACTATAGTAGCTTTCCTATTTCCAATTGCTAAATCACCAATACATGCACCAATAAATTTGGAGAATAGAAGTGCTATCGAAAAAACACCTAAGTATTCAGATATTTTTCCACGTGTTAAGTCTAAAGTGAGATTTTCTAATAAGTGTAGAACAATTATAGCTCTAAAGCCGTAAAAGGCCGCTCTGTCAAAAAAATAAAGAAAAGCTATAGAGAAATGAGTTTTTAGTATAGGTAGCGTTTTGTCTTACTTTCATTGCTATTGTATTAATACTTTGTAAAGCTAAATAAAAAAAACCGTTTGACTAATTTAGTCAAACGGTTCTTCAATTATCTGTGTTTCTGTTTTTTTTAATATTTAGCATTTATAGCCGCTTTGTCTCCAGATGACAAATAAGAACGTTGCGCATTCCAAGTTGAACCATTCTTTTTAGTCATGGCAGGAATACTTGTGTTGTATACTACAGAACTACTTGCTCTTGCACCATATAACATAATCGAATTAAAATCGAAAGTTCCATTTGATGTACAGCCCGAACATTTGTCATATTGTGATCTCCAATTCGGTCTAATGTTAGAATAATTTACAGTAATATAAGTGTCTCTATCGGGTCTTTTTTGTTCGTGAATTAAACCAACTGCATGACCAATTTCGTGTATAACATTTCCTGTACTAAACGAATTTGGATCAACGCTAATAATTTGTTGTCCACCTTTTCTTCCAATGCTTGTGCTGTAAGCAGAACCATCGCTGTTTTGTTGTACTAAAATGTAGTCTCCAGAAGTGGTAGTAATTTGAGTAAAGGTAAAGCCTAATTCGTTTTTCCAAGTGTTTGTTGCAGAAGCCCATTTGTCTTTTAAACTTTGAGATACACCACTAGCGAATTTCCATCGAACAGTTCGGTTAGGCCATGTGCCACCATCATAAACCCCTTTGTTTGTTGCTACTTCATCAGGAAGTAAAAAGTCATTTCTTTCTAATACAACATCTCCATCATATAGGTATTTGTTGTTTTCAATTTCTAGAAGTTGCACAATTTTTCCTTGATAGACCGCGTCAATTAAATCTCCAGTAGATTTAGCATTGTAGATTTCATCTGTAATAGAACTTTGTTCTTGTGATGAATCATTGTTTTCTTCGTTACTTTCACACGAAGCAAAGCCTAAAGCGAAAATCGCTAAAAGTGCGAATTTTCCAAAATTGATTTTTTTCATAAAATATAGTTCTATGTTTGATTATTACAAACATATAATTATATTTAACAATTTAGTTACATTAAAATAGCGTATTTTGTTAAATTTTTACAGGTTATTTTTTTGAAGAAATTAGACTAGGATTGAATCATAAAAAAACCGCTTAAAAATTAATTTAAGCGGTTAATATAGATGTGTTTCTACGTTATTTAATATTTAGCATTTATTGCTGCCTTGTCTCCAGATGACAAATAAGAACGTTGCGCATTCCAAGTTGAACCATTCTTTTTAGTCATGGCAGGAATACTTGTGTTGTATACTACAGAACTACTTGCTCTTGCACCATATAACATAATCGAATTAAAATCGAAAGTTCCATTTGATGTACAACCCGAACATTTGTCATATTGTGATCTCCAATTCGGTCTAATGTTTGAATAATTTACGTTAATATAAGAGTCTCTGTCTCTTCTTTTTTGTTCATGGATTAATCCGACAGCATGTCCAATTTCATGAATCATACTTCCTGTGCTAAAATATCTTGGATCCATGCTAATGACTTGTTGTCCACCTCTTCTTCCAATACTAGTGCTATATGCAGAACCGTTACTGTTTTGTTGCACTAAAATATAATCTCCAGAATTGCTTGAAGTTTGTATAAAAGTAAATCCAAGTTGACTTCTCCAAGTGTTAGTTGCGGAAACCCATTTGTCTTTTAAACTTTGAGAGACTCCACTTGCATATTTCCATCTTACTGTTCGGTTTGGCCACGTTCCTCCACCGTATACGCCTTTGTCGGTTGCTACTTCTCCTGGAAGTAAAAAGTCGCTTCTTTCTAATACAACATCACCATCAAACAAATATTTACCGTTTTCTATTTCTAGAAGTTGAATAGTGTTTCCTTGATAAACAGCGTTAATTAAATCCCCTGTTGTTTTTGTGTTGTAAATTTCATCAGTAAGCGTACTTAGTTCTTGTGATGAATCATTGTTTTCTTCGTTTTTTTCACACGAAGTTAGCCCTAAAGTGAAAACTGCTACTAAAGCAAATTTTCCGAAATTGATTTTTTTCATAATTATAGTTAATTGTTTGTTGCTTACAAACTTATAATTATATTTTACAATTTCTTTACATTAAATTTACCTTTTTTGTTAAATTTTGAATTATTGTATATTTTTTAAATTTTTTCAGTCAGTTTTTTGCATTAAATGCATTAAAAAGCCTTCTCTGTTTAAGGTTTTAAAATGTCGAAAATTTCAAACTTTTTTTTGTATTCTAATTTGATGTAAGATGCGGTATTGTTCTTAATCACATCGATGTTACTATTGGTAATATCAAATGAAATATCAGTAATCCATCGATTGGAAACATTAGAAAAATTAGACTCAATTTCTCGTGTATCCGAATTTAGTTGTAATGAGATTGTTTCATTATTCATGAAGTTTAAAATACAACCATTAAAATTTTTCATATTATTAGCACCAATAACAGTAATGTTCATATACTCATAGCCTGCTAATTCTTGAAAACTAATCCAAATTCCACCATTATTTTTAGAACTTGCAATTTTTGTTCCTTCTGTAGTGTTTATTTTTTCTTCAGTATATGTGTCGATATGGTTTGATTCCGAAGTATCAATACCTCCTAATTTTGTAGTGATAGTTTTAAATATATTTAACATTCTTAGTTTTTTTTTCAAGTTTAAAATTCAAAAATATAAAAAAAACCTGCAAATTTTCACTTGCAGGTTTATGCCTATTCTCTTTTTTCTATTTTCTTTCTTCTTAGCGAAGCGTTTCAAAACTACGTTTCACAAAAGAAGTTAAATCTTCTCCTTTTAGTAAACCTTGAGATAATTTCGCTAAATCTAGGGCTTGTTTGATTAAAGCTTTTTTAGTGTCTTCGTTTTCTGTACTTAAAATTGAAGTAGCTAAATCAGAATTTGTATTAACGACTAAGTTATACATTTCCGGCATATTACCCATTCCGAACATTCCACCACCACCAGATTGGCTCATTTCTTTCATTCTTCTCATGAACTCTGGTTGTGTAATCATGAACGGTGTTAGTTTGCTATCCATTGCTTCCAATTGAACAGTATATGTTTCTTTTGGAACAATTGTTTCTAAAACAACTTTTAATTTCTCTTTTTCTTCATCAGAAAGTTTAGAAATTTGTGTTTCTTCTTTTGTAATTAATTTGTCTAAATGATCGGCATCAACACGTGCAAAAGTTACGTTTTCGTTGTCTGCTTCTAATTTTTGAATTAAATGCGATACAATTGGAGAATCTAATAAAAGAACTTCATAACCTCTTTCTTTAGCAATGTCTATATAACTGTGTTGCGCATCTTTGTTTGAAGCATAAAGAATAACCAATTTACCGTCTTTATCAGTTTGATTAGCTGCTAATGTTTCTTTTAATTCCGCAAGCGTAAAGAATTTTCCATCAGTTGTTGGATACAACATGAAATCTCCAGCTTTTTCATAGAATTTATCTTCAGAAAGCATTCCATACTCTAAAACAATCTTAATGTCATTCCATTTCTTTTCAAACTCTTCACGACTTTCGTTGAATAAAGATTTTAATTTGTCAGAAACTTTACGTGTAATATAGTTAGCAATTTTCTTAACATTTCCATCAGCTTGTAAGTAAGAACGAGATACATTTAGAGGAATGTCTGGAGAATCAATAACACCTTTAAGCATTGTTAAGAATTCAGGAACGATTCCTTCTACATTATCTGTTACATATACCTGATTTTGATATAATTGAATTTTGTCTTTTTGAATTTGTAAATCGGCTCCTAATTTTGGAAAATATAAAATACCTGTCAGGTTGAAAGGGTAATCTACATTTAAATGAATGTTGAATAACGGTTCTTCAAACTGCATAGGATACAATTCTCTATAGAAACTCTTATAATCCTCATCTTTTAATTCGGACGGTTGTTTTGTCCAAGCTGGATTAGGATTATTAATGATGTTGTCTACTTCAACTTCTGTAAAAACGTCATCTTTGTTTTCGCTTTCTACAAACTCTCCTTTTTTCTGTTCAATTTTTTCTTTGCGTGTTCCAAATTTAATTGGAATAGGCATGAATTTATTATATTTAGATAATAAACCATTGATTTTACTCTCTTCTAAAAAGTCTAAAGAGTCTTCAGCAATATGAAGGATTATCTCTGTTCCACGATCTGTTTTGTCGTGAGGAACTAATGTGAATTCTGGACTACCATCACACGTCCAATGTGCAGCTGGTTCGTCTTTGAAAGATTTTGTAATAAGTTCTACTTTAGAAGCTACCATGAATGCAGAGTAGAAACCTAATCCGAAATGACCAATTACACCTGAATCTTTGGCAGAGTCTTTGTATTTTTCTAAAAATTCTTCAGCACCAGAAAAAGCAATTTGATTGATGTATTTTTCCACCTCTTCAGATGTCATTCCTAGACCTTGATCAATAATGTGAATCTTCTTGTTTTCTTTGTCTATTTTAACTTCAATCTTTGGATCTCCATAAGCTACATTTGCTTCACCAATGCTGGTTAAGTGTTTTAATTTTAAGGTAGCATCGGTTGCATTAGAAATTAATTCACGAAGGAAAATTTCGTGATCACTATATAAAAACTTTTTAATTAAAGGGAAGATGTTTTCTACTGATACATTAATTTTTCCACTTGACATATTATATAACTATTTTAAGATTAAACATTTTAAAACCTTAGTTCAAAAGAAGTACCAATGTTTGAAAACTGACAAATTGACGTTTTTTTGTTATTCTTTAAATTATATAAAATTTTCGTTTTTTTATGAAACAAAATGAATTAAATATCAATTAACTTTGCAGTATAAAAACACATAATTATGAAGAAAATTGTTTTGTTGTTTGTAGCATTAGTTTTAATTATTGCTTGCAAATCTCAGTCTGTTACAGGGACAAAGTTAGACATGAAAAAAGAAGTTGCTATAAAAGGAGATTGGGTTATAGCTTCTGTAAATTATCCAGGTTCTCAATTTATTAAAGTTACTTCTTTTAATATTGAAGATTCTAAATGTTTTGTTGGGAGTGAATGGAGTTTTGTTTCGAATAATAATAAAGGAGAAATGAGATTGACTAAAGAGAAATGTAGTGGTTATAACACGCCAATTACTTGGTATATAAATAAGGAAGAAAAATTTGTAGTTAAGTTCTTAGAAGGAGTGAAAGCGAAGAAGATGGACGCAGGTTATGTTCTGAATATTGATAATATAACAGAAAACTCTTTTCAACTGGTAGATTATGTAAATGTTGAAGGAAAAAGCACAAAAGTTGTATATCAATTCAATAGAAGATAATAACGATTTAAAATAACAACAAAAATAATTCAATCATGAAAAATTCAATTGTAAAAATAGTACTGGTTTCTTTTTTATTAGGAATCACATTAAATAGTTGTAAAGCAGTAAAGAACTCGAACAAAACGCAAAGAGGAGCAGCAATTGGTGCTGTTGGAGGAGCACTTATTGGTGGTATCTTAGGAAATAATTTAGGTAAAGGAGGTAACGGAGCATTAGGGGCTGTTATTGGTGGTGTTGTTGGTGGTGTTGCTGGTGGAGTTATCGGTAATAAAATGGACAAACAAGCAAGAGAAATTAGAGAGGCATTACCAGGAGCAGAAGTTGAAAGAGTTGGAGAAGGTATAAAGTTAGTTTTAGGAGAGAACTCAGTGAATTTCGATTTTAATAAGGCATCTTTAACAGCAAAAGCAAAACAGAATTTAGATAAATTAGTTCCTGTGTTTAAAGAGTATCCAGATACAAATATTAAAATATACGGATATACGGATAGTAAAGGAGCAGATGAATATAATTTAAACTTATCAAATCAGAGAGCGGCTGCTGTAAAAACATATTTAGCAAGTAAAGGATTGGTTAATGCTCGTTTTGTTACTGTTGGAATGGGTGAAGTAGAACCAATTGCAGATAATGAAACGGAAGCAGGAAGAAGTAAAAACAGGCGTGTAGAATTTGCAATTGTTGCAAATGAAAAAATGATTCAAGACGCTCAAAAAGAAGCAGGAAAATAATCGATAATATATTATAGAGAAAAAGACTGCTTACAAAAGCAGTCTTTTTTTATTGTTTTTAGAATAGATTATTTATATTGTCGCTTGTAAATAGAGATTCAATTGTTTTGTAAATTTGTTTAAATTTAAATCAAAAAAATGCTTACAGTTTCCAATAGTAATTTTTCATATAAAGATAAGTCAACCTTAAAAGATATTAATTTTAAGTTGGAAAAAGGGACTAATTTAGCCTTAATAGGGGAAAGTGGTTGTGGGAAAAGTACCCTTTTAAAAATAATTTATGGGTTGTATGATTTGGACGAAGGTGAGATCTTTTGGAATGATCAGCAAGTTTTAGGTCCTAAACATCATTTGGTTCCAGGAATGCCTTTCATGAAGTATTTAGCTCAAGATTTTGATTTGATGCCTTTTATTACCGTAGCTGAAAATGTAGGGAAATATTTGTCTAACTTTTATCCAGAAGAGAAACAAGAACGTATAATAGAATTGTTAGAAGTTGTCGAAATGACAGATTTTGCGAATGAGAAAGTGAAATATTTGAGTGGTGGGCAAATGCAACGTGTTGCTTTAGCTAAAGTTTTGGCTTTAGAACCAGAGTTGTTGTTGTTAGACGAGCCTTTTAGTCATATCGATAATTTTTTAAAAAACAGTTTACGACGAAAAATATTCAAATATTTAAAAGAAAAAGAAATAACATGTATTGTAGCAACCCACGATGCTAATGATATATTGTCATTTAGTGATGAGGTTTTGGTGTTACGAAACGGAACAATTATAGATGTAGGAGAAACTAGAGAAATATATTCTTATCCAGGTTCTTTTTATGTTGCTTCATTGTTTGGAGAAGTAAATGAAATTAAATGGGAAGATAATGTGCTTTATGTGTATCCGCATCAATTGGAAGTTTCTGAAAATTCAACTTTTGAAGTAGTAGTGAAAGAAACCTATTTTAGAGGTAATAATTATTTAGTTGAAGCAATTTTTAATAATCAAATTGTGTTTTTTGAAAGTAGATATGATATTCCAGTACAACGTATTGTTGGACTTCAAATAAAAATAGACTTGTAAAATATACAAGTCTATTTTTTTATACAGATTTATCTGGAATTAATTCTTTAAATGTTTTTCTAAGAATTGATCTTGTTCCCATAATAAATGTAGAATGTTCTCTTCGGCCACATAACCATGGCTTTCTTTTGGAAGAAGTACCATTCTAACAGGAGCTCCTAAGCCTTTTAAAGCTTGAAAATAACGCTCTGTTTGCAGTGTAAATGTTCCAGGATTATTGTCTGCTTCACCATGAACCAAAAGTAATGGTGTTTTCATTTTTGAAGCATTCATAAAAGGAGACATAGTGTTGTATATTTCAGGAACATCCCAATAATTTCTTTGCTCACTTTGGAAACCGAAAGGTGTTAAAGTTCTATTGTAAGCACCACTTCTTGCAATTCCACAGGCAAATAAGTTAGAGTGTGTTAATAAATTAGCAGTCATAAAAGCGCCATATGAATGACCTCCAACGGCTACTTTACTTCTGTTAATATAGCCTAAGTTGTCTACAGCATCTATAGCTGCTTTTGCATTGGCAACCAATTGAGGAATAAAAGTATCATTTGGTTCTGTTGTACCTTCTCCAATAATAGGGAAAGATGCATCATCTAATACAGCATAACCTCTCGTTACCCAATATACAAACGAACCATAATAAGGAAATGTAAATTCATTAGGGTTTTGAGTTGTTTGTCCAGCACTATTTTTGTCTTTAAATTCTTCTGGATATGCCCAAATTAATAAAGGAAGCTTTTTGTCTTTTTTAGTTTTGTCATAATCAGCAGGAAGGTATAAAGTTCCAGACAATGTTACTCCATCATTTCTTTTATAGGTAATCACTTCTTTATAAACATTATTCAAGCTTTCAAAAGGATTTTTAAAGGCAGTAATTGGAGTGATTTTTTTATTTTTTAAGTTTCTAAAATAATAATTAGGGTACTCATTTTTAGATTGAAGACGAATTAAAACATCTCCTTTTTTTAAATCTTCAATAGAAAGTAAATCCTCTTTTTTATCTGTTAATTTAGATTCATATAGACGTTTTGTTTTTAATGTCTTTAAACTAAATTCATCTATAAAAGGAAACTGACCATCTTTAGTAAAACCATCACCCAATAGATACATTTTGTCTTTTTCAATGGCTAAAACATAACTTCCAAAATCGTTTTTCTTTGTTTCAAAATTTCCAGGATCGCTATATTTATCTTGGTAGTTTCTATCCCAAATTAATTGCGGAGTAGCACCTTCAATAGAAGGGTTAATAAAATAGGTTTTACTATTTCGAGTATCGTACCAATAATCGCTTAGAATTGCTGTGGTTTCATTTCCCCATTGAATACCTGCAAAACGTTGTTTTGTTTTTACTAATGATGTAGGATATTTTGTAAAAGGAGCCTCCCAAAGGAAAACTTCATCTCTAAAATCAACTTCATTAGCTGGATCTCCTTCATCTAAAGCTTCTACAAAATATAAAGTTGCAGGAGTATCTCTTCTCCAAGACATATTTCTTTTTCCTTTTCTTGCAGACATAAAACCTTTTGGCATAATCTCGTTTAAAGGAACTTCATTAACGGTTTTAATAGTTTTTCCAGTTGCATCATATATAATAGTGGTTTGAGGGAAACGATTCAATGGAACAATGTATGAAAATGGTTTTTCAATAGTTGTAATCATGATATAATTTCCATCAGGAGAAAAAGACTCATTTGAATATAAAGCAGCTGATTTGAAAAGTTTTTTCGTACCAGACAAATTAAC
Organism: Flavobacterium jumunjinense; assembly: GCF_021650975.2. Taxonomy (NCBI): domain Bacteria; kingdom Pseudomonadati; phylum Bacteroidota; class Flavobacteriia; order Flavobacteriales; family Flavobacteriaceae; genus Flavobacterium; species Flavobacterium jumunjinense. The sequence continues at coordinate 97,527 of NZ_CP091285.1, read as the reverse complement.
AGTATATAGTTCAGATGTAACTAACGATTCGAAATTAGCTTCATCTGTTTTGTTTTTTAATAAGTCTTGATACGTTCTGTTTTGAGATACTTTGCCTTCGCTTTCTGAAACAGTTGGACCTGTTGGAATGTCTTTTTTCGCATCTATTAATGTAGGTCTGTTACTAGGAAGTGTTCTAATTAATAACGTCTGACTATCTTTAAACCAACTTGTAGGATTTCCCATGTTTCCATTTAAATTGTCTTCCGTTATTTTTTTAGCACTCGCATTTGCTACATCTAAAATCCATAATTCTAAACCTTTACTTGTAGTGTGTGTAAATGAAATATGCTTTTCATCTGGAGACCAAGAAAGATTCGCGATTTTTGGATTTTTTGGTAAACCACTCACTTGTGCTTCTTCGGTTTCTTTAATTTTTCTAATTTTTAAATTATTCAAATAAGTAATAGTACTTGAAATATTAGTAATGGGATTAATGCGAAGTCCGCCCAGACGCATTTCTTCTTGATTTAAGTCATCAAGATTTTTATAAGTGTTTCTGTAGCTTAAGAGCATGTACTCTTTTTTCGTGTCCATAGAAACACTTGGAGCTCTTTCGTAATCGGCTAAGTCTAAAATTTCTTTAGGTGGTTTTTGATACCCTAAATTTTCTTGTGCGTTTAAGTGCATATTCAATAGAAGTATACCTAAACAAATGAATATTTTTTTCATTGATGGTGTTTGTTAAAAAATTTTGCTACCAAAAATATCGATTTAAAAATGTTAATTTCTGTATATTTTGTTAAAATGTATGCTAAAAATGTTTAGTTTTGAGAGTAATGAAAATTAAGTGTTTTGCAATAGGTATAAAATGAGAATTTACTAAATTTGCCGACCTTAAAATATAAATATAGTAAAATGTATCATTCGAAAATAACAGGATTAGGATATTATGTTCCGGAAAACATTGTAACAAATGATGATTTATCAAAAGTAATGGATACAAATGATGAATGGATTCAGGAACGTACAGGAATAAAAGAAAGAAGACATGTCGTTAGAGGTGAAGATACTACAACGTCAATGGGTGTTAAAGCTGCTGAAATAGCAATTGAAAGAGCAAAGATTGATAAATCCGATATCGATTTTGTTGTTTTTGCTACCCTAAGTCCCGATTATTATTTTCCTGGTCCTGGAGTTTTAGTACAACGTGATTTAGGATTGAAAACTGTTGGAGCCTTAGATGTTCGTAATCAATGTTCAGGATTTGTATATGCCATTTCAGTAGCCGATCAGTATATTAAAACGGGAATGTATAAAAATATTTTAGTTATTGGTTCAGAACTACATTCAACTGGTTTAGATATGTCTACGCGTGGTCGTGGCGTTTCTGTAATTTTTGGAGATGGAGCTGGAGCAGCAATTTTAAGTAGAGAAGAAGACACAACAAAAGGGATTTTATCAACGCATTTGCATTCCGAAGGACAACATGCTGAAGAGTTATCATTAATTGCTCCAGGAATGGGGAAAAGATGGGTAACCGATATTATTGCAGATAACGATCCAGAAGATGAAAGTTATTATCCATATATGAATGGACAATTTGTGTTTAAAAATGCAGTAGTTCGTTTTAGTGAAGTTATAAATGAAGGCTTACAAGCCAATAATTTACAAGTATCAGATATTAATATGCTAGTGCCACACCAAGCGAATTTAAGAATCTCTCAATTCATTCAGCAGAAATTTAAGCTAACAGACGACCAAGTATATAATAATATTCAAAAATATGGAAACACAACTGCTGCTTCTATTCCTATTGCTTTAACAGAAGCTTGGGAACAAGGAAAAATTAAAGAAGGCGACTTAGTCGTTTTAGCTGCATTTGGAAGTGGATTCACTTGGGGAAGTGTTATTATTCGTTGGTAATTAAAATATGATAAAAAGTAAAAACCGAACTGTTTTGTCAAATTTGATAAAGCAGTTTCTTTTTGGAGTAAGTTGCATTCTTTGTTTTTTTTCAATGAGCTGCAAGAATGATAGTCAAAAAGAAGTAATAGAGGTAATTGAAGTAAAGAAAGATACTATTGAATTAGTAGATACTAAACAAGTTGTAGAAGCTGAAAGAATAGAAGAAGATTTTTTAGGTTTCCTAGAAAAATTTAGTAAGAATCATTTGTTTCAAGTAGAAAGAGTCAATTTTCCATTAGTCATTCAACATTTAGATACGAATGGAGATTTTGAATTAGTTGAATTAGAAATTAAAAAAGAAGACTATTCTTTTTTGAATTTTATGCAACCCGCTGAATATTTAGATTATAAACAAAATTTTGTAATTAATGATAATGAAGCAATCGTTGAAAATAGAGGTATTGGAAACGGAATAATGATTGATTACTACTTTAAAAAAGAACATGGAATTTGGAAATTGAAGACATGGATAGATAGGTCAACATAAAAAGAGCGATTCAATTGAATCGCTCTTTTTATTATAAAATTCCACCATTATTTTTGGTTTCATTTTTATCTCTTTCTTTACGCTGTAGGGCTTTGTTTTTTCCGCCACCAAAACGATAATTAAAGCCTAAATAAACGGTTTGGCTTTCCCAACGAAATGCTCCAACTTGTTTGTAAGGAAGATTTCCTTCAAAACTAAACTTCATAGCCTTAAACATATCACTAAAACGAGCACTTACAGTACCTTTTCCTTTTAAAACGGTATAACTAGCACCTATGTCAGCTCTCCACATAGGTTTTCTTAAAAATTGTAAATTAAGATCTTCTCCTCTATACATTCCAAAAAGCTGAAAACGTAAATCTTTTGTTGCTTTAAAGCTATTGTTTAATCGCGTATTAAAAATAGTAGTATTTACTTCAACTGCATCTGTAGCAACAATACCTCTTAGTTTTCTAAAATAAGCATCTACACCAAAATTAGCGCTCCACCATTTTGTGAAATTTAGATTACCCGATATTTCTAGACCAAAAGCATCATTGTCTTTGAAGTTGTCATACGTTAAGATGTTTTTGTTTGGGTCGGTTGGACTTTCGTAGATATATCGGTTAATTTCATCATATATTTTTCTGTAAAATAAACCAGATGTAATTGAACCTATTTTTGTTCTTCTTGTGTAATTTAATTCAAACGAATTAGTAAATTGTGGATCTAAATCTGGATTACCTTTAGAGTCGATTGTTGGAGTAGACCATTCTCTAATGGGATTTAATTGTTGAATACTAGCTCTGTCTACTCGTCTTGCAATGCTGAAATTGAACGAGTTATTATCGTTTGGTTCATAGCTTACAAAACCAGATGGATAAAGCGTTACAAAATCGTCTGAAAAGGAAGTGTTACTTTCTCCAATTTTTTTAAAACTAGCTTCAGCTTCAAATTTTTCAATTCTAGTTCCAACTTGAGCACTCCATTTTTTCCATTGCTTTCCATAAGTAGCATATGCAGAATAAATGCGTCTTTCATAATTAAAGCTTGAGTCATAATTATTGTCAATAGCTAATAAATTGGAAGTGTTTTCAATTCGTGTCTCTAAACCTGTTTCTAGTTTTGTAGATTCACTTATAGGATTCACGTAATCTAGATTAATAATAAAATTGTCATTTGTGTTATCTACTGTGTTTAAAGAGTAGTTTGATATAAAAGGGAAATTAAAAGTTGTTCTTTCGGGACTATCGTTTTTGTTGAAATTTAATTCTAATTCAATATTTTCTCCTTCTTTCTTGAAGTTATGCTTGTAATCTAAATTATAAGCTTGTGAATTGCTTTCTGTGTCAGAATTGAATAATTGTAAAATGTCAGCTGTACTAGGATTAACGTAATCTACATATGTTCTTCCTGTTCCATCTCCATTAAAAAGGTTTTGAGTAGTGTAAAAAGATAAAGTATTGGCGTCGTTAATAAAATAATCCATTCCTACTTTGAATAAATGGGAAGTGTTTTTATTGTTGAATTTGAAATCTTGACGATTATGGTTGTTTAATTCAAAACTATTTATAAAACCATCATTTGCATTTTTTCCATGATTAAAACCATAATTCCCATAGATGTTTACTTTTCCAGTTTTATAATTTAAGTCTATAGCCGTATTGACTTTAGGTGTTTTTCCAAATGTAATTCCAGAGTTCACAGATCCGTTAAAACCATCATTTGCATTTTTGTGTAATACAATATTGATAATTCCACTCATTCCTTCAGGATTGTACTTTGCAGAAGGATTAGTAATCAACTCAATTTGTTTGATTGATGCAGAAGGAATTTGTTTTAATAATTGTTCAGGAGAAATGTTTGTAGGTTTTCCATCAATTAAAATTCGTACATTAGAATTGCCTCGTAAACTAATTTGATTGGTTTGTGGATCAACAGACACAGAAGGGATATTATTCATGATTTCTCCAGCGGAAGCACCAGCGCTTATTAAATCTTTACCTACATTGATTACCTTTCTGTCAATTTTTTGTTCCATTATAGAACGTTCTTTAACTAATTCTACACCTTCAAGTTGAGCAACATCTTCTTCAATAGAAATAGTGCCAATATTTATTTTTTTATCATTAGTTAAGTCAATGTCTTTAACGATAGTTTTGTATCCAATAAATTGAATTTCAATAGTGTATTTTTTGGGTATAAGCTTCTCAATATTAAACTCTCCCGATTCAGAAGTAATACCTCCTGTAATAATGTTTTCACTTTCTTTAACAACAATAGTTACATAGGGAAGTGGTTCATTCGTTTTTTTGTCGACTACTTTTCCAGATATTGATCCAGAGTTTTGAGCAAATAAACTAATAACATTGCTCAAAAAAAGTATAAGTACTAATTTTAATTTCATTTTAAAAACTGTTTAACGTTGATTGATTGATGATTTATTACAAGACATTCAATTTGTGTTTTTGTTACAAGGGTTTGGTTTTTTGTGTTTTTTTTAACATTTTTACAACCTATAAATTCTGAAATCTAAATTCTATTTCTAAAATCTAAATTATTACCTTTGCACCTTTAAAAATCAAAGAAAAATGACATTACAAGAAACACTAACAACACAGATCCAGAAAGCCGTTCAATCCGTATTCGATTTAACTATTGAAAAAATTGAATTTCAAGCGACTAGGAAAGATTTTGAAGGTGATATTACTATGGTTGTTTTTCCTTTGGTAAAAGCATTAAAAGGCAACCCAGTAGAGATAGGAACCAAGATTGGAAATTATCTTGTTGAAAATGTAGTAGAAGTTGCGAAGTTTAATGTAGTAGGTGGTTTTTTAAATATTGTAATTTCCGATGAATATTATGTTTCTTTTTTTAATACAATTAAAGGGGATGATATTTTTGGTTTTGTTGTGCCAACAGAAAATGAAAAGTCGGTAATGGTAGAATATTCTTCACCAAACACCAACAAACCTTTACATTTAGGGCATATTCGTAATAATTTATTGGGCTATTCTGTAGGAGAAATTATTAAAGCTTCAGGTAAAAAAGTATATAAAACTCAAATCATAAACGATAGAGGTATTCATATTTGTAAGTCGATGTTGGCTTGGCAGAAATTTGGAGAAGGAAAAACTCCAGAATCTACAGGTTTAAAAGGCGATAAATTAGTAGGAAACTTTTATGTAGAATTTGATAAGAATTATAAAAAAGAGATAAGCGAGTTAATTGCGCAAGGAAAAACGGAAGACGAAGCGAAGAAATTAGCTCCTTCAATTTTAGAAGCACAAGATATGCTACGTAAATGGGAAGCTGGCGATGATGAAGTTGTTGCTTTGTGGAAAACAATGAACCAATGGGTATATGACGGTTTCGAACAAACGTATAAGAATCTAGGTGTTCGTTTTGATATTCCAAACTATTATGAAAGTAATACGTATTTATTAGGAAAAGAAGTAGTTCAAATAGGATTAGAAAAAGGTGTTTTCGAAAAAGACCCAGATGGTTCGGTTTGGATTGATTTAACAGCAGATGGTTTAGATAGAAAGATTGTGCTGCGTGCCGATGGAACGTCGGTATATATGACACAAGATATTGGAACAGCGATTCAACGTGTGAAAGATTATCCAGATGTTGGAGGAATGGTTTATACTGTGGGTAACGAACAAGATTATCATTTTAAAGTATTGTTCTTAATATTGAAAAAATTAGGATTCGATTGGGCTGAACACCTTTATCATTTAAGTTATGGAATGGTAGAATTACCTTCTGGAAGAATGAAATCGCGTGAAGGAACTGTTGTTGATGCTGATGATTTAATGGAAGAAATGACTGTAACAGCGAAAAATATTTCGGAAGAACTTGGGAAATTAGACGGTTATAGTGACGATGAAAAAGCAGCATTATATAAGATTATCGGACTTGGTGCGTTAAAGTATTATATGCTAAAAGTAGATCCTAAAAAGCAAATGATGTTCAACCCAGAAGAATCAGTAGATTTTAATGGAAATACAGGGCCATTTATTCAGTATACCTATGCGCGTATTCAATCTATTTTAAGAAAATCTAATTTCGATTATAAAAATACTATTGTAACGAATTCGGTAGAAATACATGAAAAAGAAAAAGAACTAATCAAGCAAGTACAGTTGTTTCCAGAAATAATCCAAAATGCGGCTAATAATCATAGTCCAGCATTGATTGCTAATTATACTTACGACTTGGTGAAAGAATTTAATTCATTCTATCAAAATGTTCCAATTTTGCCTGAACAAGATATGGAAAAGAAAGCTTTTAGAGTACAATTGTCTAATACAGTTGGAAATACAATTAAAAATGCTTTCCAATTATTAGGAATTCAGGTTCCAGAAAGAATGTAATTTTATACAATAATAAATTGAAATCAACGTCTTATTTTTTCAGGACCTTTTTTGCTTTGGTAATTGCTATAGCAGCTTTTTTCTTGTTTAAAGAAATATTACCAAAAAAAATATTTTCACAAAAAAAGATTACAAAAAATGTTATTATAGACAGTCTTTTGCTTGAAGCAGTTGCAGAAGCGCGTGACTCTGTTGTTGTTGAAAAGGATGTTGCAAAGCAAGAAAAAGTTATATTTAAGCCAACAGATGGTGTTGTTTATCCTGTCGAGAAGTTTGTAGAATATAAAGGATTTCAATATCTAATTCCATTCTATGAAAAACTTTTCCAATTAGAAAACGAAAAGAAAGGTAACGTACGTATTGCCTATTTTGGAGATTCGATGACAGATGGAGACTTGATAGTGAAAGATTTTAGGACCCATTTTCAAGAGAAATTTGGAGGTAAAGGAGTTGGATTTGTTAATATTACATCGGAATCAGCAAGCTCAAGAAGTTCTTTAGTACATCAGTTTTCAAATAATTGGAAGATGCAATCCTATTTGAAAGTAAAGAAACCAGTTAATCCTTTTGGAGTTAATGGACATGTTTTTTATGCCAACGATACAATCAATAACCCTTGGGTTAGCTATAAAGCTAATAATACAAAATTCGCAACGGTTTTAAATAGACCTACTTTGTTCTACGGAAGTTCAGATAATGAAGATGGAGAAGTATATTATATAGTTAATGAAGATACTATTAGAAAGAAGTTAAACCCTTCGAATAAACTGAATACTTTACGATTTACGGAAGCTAGTTTGCCTTCTTTAAAACTGTATTTTAAAAAGGCAGATAGTATTCCTTTTTATGGTTTTAATTTTGATGACGGACAAGGCGTACATGTTGATAATTTTTCAAGTAGAGGAAATTCAGGTTTGCCATTATCTATGTTTAATAGAGGAATGATGACAGAATTTCAGAAACAATTAGGTTATGATTTAATTGTGTTGCATTACGGAACAAATGTTTTAAACTATGGTTCACTCAATTATTCATGGTATGAAAAGAGGATGAAAATTGTAACAGACCATCTAAAAGATTGCTTTCCAGGTGTCACAATATTGGTCGTTTCAACAGCAGATAAATCAACAAAATACGACTTAGAAATGAAAACAGATTCTGCTGTAGTTCCTTTGTCCACTGCACAAAAAAAATATGCCATTGCATCCGAAGCTGGTTTTGTGAATTTATATACATTAATGGGTGGTGATGGAAGTATGGTGAAATGGGTTGAAGAATTGCCAGCAAAAGCAAATAAAGATTACACGCATTTCAATTTTAGAGGAGCAAAAGAAGTAGCAAAACTTTTATATACACAATTAGATGAAGGTTATGCGAAATACAAAAAAATGAAAGCAAAAAAGAAACCAGTTCTAAAAAAAGATAGTATTCACAAACACGATGTCAGTATCCATGCGCAATAAAATTTTATTTTTAATATTTATTTCATGCCAATTTTTGAGCGCACAAGTCGACGATTCAATAGATTTTGAAGAAGGAGTTGTAATAGATTCTTTAATGGATAATTCGAATAGAATTATAAATGCAGAAGCAATTGTTAAATTCTATGAAAAATTACAGCAACTTGAAGAAAAAAAAGATTGTAAGCTTCGCGTAGTTCATATTGGAGATTCGCATATACAAGCCGATTTATTTACTGGAAAAATACGTAGTTTGTTACAAGAAAAATATGGCAATAGCGGATTAGGATTTACATTTCCATATAATTTAGCAAAAACTAATGGAAATTATTTCATTAAATATACGTCCAATGCTTCTTTTGAAAGTTATAGGAATATCTACCCAGATACAACACAACCAGTTGGATTAAGTGGTATTGCACTTTATACTAAAAGCAAAGATTTTGCCATTCAAATAGGTGTTCGTGATAAAAATTTCGCTTTTCATTCCGTTAAATTAGTAACGCCAAACAATAATCCAGTTTTTGATTTAGCGACTGCTTCAAAAGAAATAGTAATCGAATCATCTGTACCTAAAAATATAAACCATAAGATAAAATCGGGTGAGTCGTTATCAATTATTGCAGATAAATATAATGTTGGTGTCACTGCTATAAAAAAAGCAAATAATTTACGTTCGAATACGATTCATGCAGGTAAAACATTAAGAATACCTACCAATGAAATGGAGGCTAAACAAATTAGTAGAACAGAATTTATACCGCTAACGCTTCAAAAAGATATAGCATCTCAAAATTATTACAGCCAAGAGCTTATTAATACAATCTATTTAGTGCCAAATGAGCAACTAGATACTTTTGCTTTAAATGGACTTATTTTAGAAAAAAACAATCCTGGAATTACATATAGCGCTATAGGAGTAAACGGAGCAAAAGCGAGTGATTATAATAAGTTTCCAATGTTTTTTAAACAGTTAAAAGCATTAGAAAGTAGTTTAGTAGTAATTTCTTTAGGAACGAATGAAAGTTTTGATAAAAAACCAACTGAAGAATATTTTGAGCAATTAACAGAAATGTTGCAACATATTCGAAAAGAAAACCCATCAGTAGAAATAATAATAACAACACCACCACCATCTTTCTTTAAAAGAAGATATCCAAATACAATTGTAGCAGATTATACTAAAAAAATATTAGAAACAGCAATAGAAAATAATGTTGCCGTTTGGGATATGTTTCAAGCTTTAGGAGGGCTATTTAGTGTAAACGAAAATTATAAAAAAGGATTAATGGCAAAAGACAAAGTGCATTATTCTAAATCGGGATATGAATTACAAGGTCAATTATTTTTTGACGCATTAACAGTAAGTTATGAACAATTTAAAGCCGTTAAATAAGTGAAGTCATTAGTTGTTTTATTGTCTTTTATTCAGAATATTGTTGGAGAATTGAGCATGGAAACGATACAAAGTTGGTTCGTTTTTGATCCCAATAAACCATTGCTTTTTAATAGCGGTTTGTTTCTTGGTTTCTTCACTGTTTTCTATTTTATTTATATTCTTACTAAAAAAACACACTATTTTAGAATTACCTACGTGGTTCTTTTTTCTTTATTTTTCTATTATAAGTGTAGCGGAATCTATTTTTGGTTACTGATTTTTTCATCGGTTGTTGATTATAGTTTGTCGTATTTGATTCATACGGAAACAAAACAGTTTTATAGAAAATTTTATTTAATTCTAAGTTTATTGATAAACCTAGGAATGTTAGTCTATTTTAAATATACTAACTTCTTTATCAGTAACTTTAATACATTTTCAGGAAGTAATATCTCATTATCAGATATTATTTTACCTGTAGGAATTTCATTTTATACCTTTCAGACATTAAGTTATACGATAGACGTGTATCGAAAAGATTTAGCGCCTACAAAGAGCTTTGTAGATTTCTTGTTTTTCGTTTCATTCTTTCCGCAACTCGTCGCTGGACCTATTGTTAGAGCAAGTGATTTTATTCCTCAGATTTATCAAAAATTAAATCTAGCTAAAGAAGACTTTAATAAAGCACTTTTCTTAATTATTGGAGGTTTAATTAAAAAAACAGTAGTTTCAGATTATATATCTTCAAACTTTGTTGATCGTGTTTTTGATACTCCAAACAGCTATACCGCTTTTGAAAACTTAATGGCTTCCTATGGTTATGCTATTCAAATTTATTGCGATTTTTCTGGATATTCAGACATGGCAATTGGTTTGGCTTTACTAATGGGATTCACATTGCCACCTAACTTTAGAACACCTTATAAATCGGCTTCGGTTACAGAGTTTTGGAGAAGATGGCATATTTCGTTGTCTTCTTGGTTGAGAGATTACCTTTATATTTCATTAGGAGGAAATAGAAAAGGGAATTTTAGAACCTATTTTAACCTATTCATGACCATGCTTTTAGGAGGTTTATGGCATGGAGCAAATTGGAAATTCGTTTTTTGGGGTGTACTTCATGGTTTGGCTTTAGCTGTAGAACGCTTCTTTGGTCAATTTATAAAACTTCCTAAAAACTACTTTGTAAAAACAATACAAATACTATTAACGTTCCATTTTGTAGTTTTTTGTTGGCTGTTTTTTAGAGCAAAAGATTTCGATACTGCTTTTCAAATTACAGAAAACATAAGCAAATTGAATGTTAACTTAGAGCAATGGCTGACAATCATTCAAGGATATAGTAATGTATTTCTTGTTTTAGCTTTTGGTTTTGTATGGCATTTTCTGCCAGAACGAATAACAAATTTTAATGAAAAACTATTTGGTAAACTACCATTTTGGTTGCAAGCTATTGTTTTAGGGTTTGTTTTTTGGTTAGTACTAGTCATGGCTTCAGAAGGAGCACAGCCTTTTATTTATTTTCAGTTTTAATGCAAATTATCTGAATTTACAGGAATAAAACGCCCTTTTTTTCTCGCTACTTCGATACAAAATAAAGGCGTAGCGATGCTATGTTTTGATTTTCTATTTTATATCAAGAAAAAAATCATCATTTTCTTTTACAGTAAATTCAAATCACAAAGGGTATCAGTTTTACGTCCTCAATGTAGCTTTAGCTCCATTTGTGGGGTAAAACTTCCGTATTTCTCAACTATTTTGCTTCTATTTCTCTCATAACAAAGTCTATTGCGTATTTTGGGTTCAGGTGTGTTTATTGGAAATTACTTCGTTTGTGTTCTGTGTTGTTATGATGCCAACTAAAGGTTTTTGTACTGTTTTTTTTAGTTATAGTTATTATAAGGTTACTATAACCTTACTATAAAGTTACTATAATCTTACTATAACTTGAGTATAATTTTATTATATTCTTATTGTTTATTTTTTGTATATTAGGGTTTTAAATGGTTTTTTATGGCAAAAGGGAAAGGAATAGTACGCTTGTCTGGTACTATACAGGGATTGACTTTTTACTTTTTAGATGGTAAGCAAGTGGTGCGGGCAGCTGGTGGTGGTTTTAATGGTGAAGCTATTAAAACGAAAGCGTCTATGGTGCGTGTTAGGGAGAATGGTTCTGAATTTAAAAGGTGTATGCATGATGTTGCTTTTTTTAAGGAAATGTTGCAGCCTTATTTATTGTTTTTAAAGGATGGAAAACTGCATCAGCGTTTGGTGCGTTTATTTGCACAGGTGAAAGCTTTGGATCCTTTTTCTGCAAGAGGGCAACGAAATTTTGCTTTGGGTTTGACTACTGATGAAGGACGTGGGTTGCTTCAGGGTTTTGTGCTTACTCAAGGTGCTACGTTTGAGAATACTTTGCGTCATTCTTTTTCTTTTGATTTTGCAATTGGTTTGCATGTTCCTAATTGTTTGGGTGCTTCTTTGTTTGTTGATACTCCTGCTACTCATTTTGAATTGGTCTTACGATTTGTAATGTTGGATACTAGTGCGCAATTTTCTTATTTTGAAAGTGAAAAAATAATGCTTAATGGTCATTTTACAGGTGATGTTACTTTGAATGTGCCCACGTTACCTGAGGGTCATTCTTGTGTGGTTGTGGCGATTGGGCGTTTTTTTCAGGAAGTGAATGGGAGTTTGTATCCTATGGCAAATGGGGTTATGGAGGTTGTGGGGTGTGGTTTGTTGTAGGTTGTGGGTTGTCTGTTGTAGGTTGTGGTCTCATAATTTTGGTTTACGCAAAGTTTACTTTTTCAACTTTTTTGTTAATAACCCATTTTTAATAATTCATTGTTTTTTATATTTACAAATAAGTTTGTGTTTGCAAAATTGTTTGTATTGATATGGATGTGGTTATTCTGGTTTTGTTTTGGTGTAAAAGAAAAAATAGTATTTTTGAAAGTATATAAGCCACACAAAATGAATTGGAAAGCCAAATTAGTTACCCACAGAGGAATACCTCGTATTGCTGTTTTTTTTTGACAAAGACCTACGTTTAATTGCTCGTATCAAAACTTTTGATGGAGCGAGATGGAGTGTTTCTAAAAAATATTAGCACTTGCCTGATACGATTGACAATAGAATTCGTTTCAAAATTTCTTCGCCACCTCTTCCTTCAATGGAAGGAATACAGCAGTTAGAACAATTTAAACATTGGTTGCAATCTAAACGCTATAGCGAGAATACTATAAAGACCTACAGCGAAGCGCTACAATCTTTTTTAACATTTTTCAATCAGAAATCTGTTTTTGAAATCACTAATGACGATGTTATTTTGTACAATACTGCTTATATTTTAAAAAACAAGCTTTCTTCTTCTTATCAAAATCAGATTGTGAATGCCATCAAACTGTATTTCAAAACCATTCGCAATGAAGTATTAGTTATAGAGAAAATTCATCGTCCGAAAAGAGAAAAAATATTGCCCAATGTTTTGAGTAAAGAAGAAATAAAATCCATTTTAGAAGCACCGAAAAACTTGAAGCACAAAGCTATGCCTTCCCTTATTTATAGCTGTGGTTTAAGAAGAAGTGAATTATTGCATTTAAAACCAATCGATATAGATTCCAAAAGAAATAAAGTTATTGTAAGGCAATCTAAAGGGAAAAAGGATAGGATTACGCCATTATCACCAAAGATATTGGAATTGTTAAGAAGCTACTATAAAGCATATTCTCCAAAAATGTATCTTTTTGAAGGGCAAGAAAAAAGCACACTTTATTCTGCTAGAAGTTTAGAAGAAGTATTAAAAAAAAGTATTAAATTAGCATCTATAAATAAACCTGTAACATTGCACTGGCTTAGACACAGTTTTGCTACTCACTTATTAGAAAGTGGAACAGATTTACGATACATACAAGAGTTACTTGGACATAATAGTAGTAAAACAACTGAAATTTACACGCATGTAAGCACAAAAAACTTACAGCAGATTAAAAGTCCTTTTGATGATTTGTAGAAAAATAAAACGCAATGATAATTGAGCCAATCTATACAAAAATGGGTAGCTATGCTCAACTAATTTGCAAAAAACTGAGCATATAAACGAGTTGTAACTAATTTGAAAACGTAATGAGAAAGAAAAAAAATCTGATTATAATTACTGTTCTAATAATCGGAATTTTATGTTTCTGCAGTTTTAAATATTACGCTGAAAAAGTGAAAGACAAATATTGTCTTACAACTCAAATTTCTTCAAGAATTTTTGACTTTAATACATTTGAAGTTGAAGTTGATGAAAATTTAAAAATATCAGATTTCAAAGTTATTAACCAAAATAGTGGGAATACAATCTTTGAGAAAGGAAAAAGCCGAAAAGGAATTGTTAATGATTATGGTCACAGATTTTTTGAATTATATTATAAAAATCGAAAAGAATACGAAATCGGACATTTTATCACTGATAATTGGGTGACAAATGACTATAAATTAAAACTGTCAGAAATTGACGGTAAAATTTTTCCTGAATTTATTATTACTGGAAAAAACGCTTCATATTATGATTTTTGTTATAAAAGATTTGAATATAACAAACAAGGGAAACTAGAAAGAATTAGTTTTTTATCATTTGACAAGAAAGTTTATAATGTAGAAGAAATGACTGAATAAAAACTAGTTACAACAGCAGTAGCTGTTGCACAACCTCTTCAAAAAGCTGAATTTTCTAAATAACTAAAAATAGTAACCTCATTTAAAGTGATTTAAACGAGGTTTATTTTTTGACTTAAGTACAATTTTACAAAAATTGATAGGCTTAAAAAAGTTATTTTTAACTCATAAAATTGTGTTTTTAGAAAAGAGTGTATTTTCCCTTGTTTTACTGATAAAACTTGAACAACCACTTTTGGCTTTTTAACCACAAACTTCATGTATTTCTTTAAATTATAGGTCATCGATGCCATAAGTACATGCTTGTTCGCTTGTTTTATACCCCGTGAGTTAATTTTCTTCATATTCAGAAAGTTAATCAACGTGCCTAATACAGGTTCTACCGTTTTACTCCTCACTTTTACCATTCGTTTGGCATATTTAGCATTTTGAGTAAGTTTTTGATGCATCTTGTCATACAAAGGTTTGTAAATGGTGTCTCGCAAAGTTTTCTCATGTGACTTACCTAAACAGGTTACTTTTAATGGACAGTTTTTACACTCTTTTCTACTGCTTCGATAGACTTTAAATTCGTCTCCTTTTCTAGAGCTTGAGGTTTTACGATAAGGTAAATCGATACCTTGACTGCAAGTATATTTGTCATTTTCTTTATCATAAACAAAACCTTCTCGTTCTGGTTTGTATTGTCCAAAATTAGGCATCCATGCCTCGATATTCTTATCATCTAAGTATTTTAAAGCTTCTCCACTACTGTAACCACCATCAGCTAAAATTTCTCCTAGTGCTATCTCATTTTCTTGTAAATTTTCTTTAGTAAGTTCCACAATTTGTTCCAAACACTGGCTATCGCGTTTATCTGCAAAATCAGAACATGCTCCTGTAATGACATGATAAGCATCATCTACTGCGAGTTGACCAAAATAGTTTAATTGTCTGGCTTTACCTGGTTTTACACTCACTCTAGCATCTGGATCTGTTGGTGAGTAATGCGTGTGATTCGATACATATTTAGGTCTAATTAAATTGCCGTTTTCGTCTGTTTTATCTCCTTTCTGACTACCTTTTGGCATGTTTTTGTAAGCTTCTTTTTTCCAGTTGTGGTGTTCTTCTACTAGATCCTTGCGGGTTTGGCTTACTTTATATTCACTATTCTCATTAAGCTCTTCTGCATAATATTCCGCATCATCTAAAACTTCTTTTTCAATTAGACTATCCATAGATGCATTTGCTTTAATAAAAGCGCTATCAACTGCTTGTCGCTTACCTCTAACCATGCCTTTGGTTACACACAGGGACAATACTTTTTTGAACAACTCCATGAATACCTCTTCTCCATACAATTGTCTGGTTCTACTTATAGTACTATGCCAAGGCAAAACTTCATCAATATCATAACGAATAAACAAGCGTACATCTAAACAGTTGGAACAATATTCTATGAGTTTTCTATCGGAATTAATATTGTTTAAATAACCAACTAAGCATATTTTAAAGAAGACAACTGGATCAATACTCTCTTGTCCTTCTTGTCCATAATACTTCTTAGTGGATTTATATAGAAACTGAAAGTCTATGGATTGATCTAATAATCTGTAGAAATTATGCTCCGGAATCAAGTCCGTTAAATATACTTGATAGAGCATTTTTGGTGTAAGTTCTTTTCTTCCTTGCATACTTAAATTTACAAAAAATGACTCTTTCTAATGTTTCCTAATTGTTATATTTGTGGAGTTGTGCAACAAGCACAGCGGTTTGCTTCAATGGCTACTTCCGGATTTTCCTACGGAAAATCCGCTGCTGAATGGAATGTTTTGTTATATTTGTAATGGCTTGGTGTTGATTCAACGCCACTGAGAGCAAGCCACAGAACGTCAAACTGTCTAAAAACTTCTTTTTTATGCATCCTTATTTTTTGCATTAAAGTCTTTTAAATTACTTGGATGTTTAGTTGATTTTATGTAAATTTAAGTATGAAATTCATCACTGGAACCAACAGAAATCAACTTCCACTTTTTGCATTATCGATAGATGAAGCTATTGAACAAGACAATCAAATCAGGTTTATCGATCTTTTTGTAGATAGCCTTTCTCTTGCTGAATTTGGATTTAAAGTTGATTTCATCGAAAATGGAAGGCCTGCTTATCACCCTTCTGATTTATTAAAACTATTCATTTACGGCTACCTAAATCGCATACGTTCTTCTAGAACTTTAGAGAAAGAATGCACTCGCAATATTGAATTGATGTGGCTCTTAAAAAGGCTTGTTCCAGACCACAATACTATAGCTAACTTTAGAAAAAACAACCCAAAAGCTATTGCTCGCGTATTTCGTGCCACCGTAAAAATGGCAGCTCATTTTGAGCTAATAGGAGGAAGCCTTGTGGCTGGTGATAGCACAAAACTAAGAGCTCAAAATTCCAAGAAAAACAACTTTAATCCTGCGAAAATTGAACGTCATATTGCCTACATTGATGCACGACTAGAAGAATACAATTCTGCTCTAGCCAAAGAAGATGGAGATGCTATTGAGAAAGACCTGATAGTAAAGAAAATAAAAAAACACACTATTCAAAAACAAAAGTATATTGAATATCAAAACACAATCAATACTACAGGAGTAACCCAAATCTCTACTTCTGATCCTGATAGTCGACAAATAATGACTCGTAACAACATCTCTGAAGTAGCCTATAACGTGCAAACCGTAGTAGATGCATTGCATAATATTCCAATCGATTTTAAGGTAACTAATGAAAACGACTCTAAAGCTATGGGAGGCATGCTACGACGAACTAAAACCATTTTAGGACACAACAACTTCATGGCCATTTATGATAAAGGATATCACACAGGTAGTGAGTTTGATTATGCTAATAGACTGGGTGTTGATGTACTAGTTGCCATTCCAGGAGTAGCCTCTCATGCTCCAAATATTGCTTTTGATGTCGAACATTTTAAATACAATAAAGAAGATGATACCTATACTTGTCCTGCCAATGAAATCTTAAGTACAAACGGAAATTGGTACAGCAAAAAAAATGGCAAATCAATCACTCAAATGAAGCATTATAAGACCAATGCTTGCTTGACTTGTACACTTTTCCATAAATGCACCAAAAATAAAAAAGGAAGACTCCATGAACGTTCCCAACATGCCGACTTAATATACCAAAACAAAGTACGAATAGAAAATAACTATGAAGTATATCGAAGAAGACAAGCCGTCGTAGAACATCCTTATGGAGTTATAAAGCGACAATGGGATTTTTATTATATTATGACTAAGAAAACCATTAAACACGCATCAGCTGATGTAGGTCTCATTTTTACAGCCTATAATTTGCGAAGAATATTCAACTTGATTGACACAAATATGTTAAAACAGTATCTAAAAGTACTGTACTTACTTTTTTCAACTATAAAAAGCTTTTTTAAGGCTTTATTAGCTAATTTTAATTTTTGTAATGACGAAATATTACATCCAAAAAAGTTTTTTTGTGTAGCTTAAATCCGCTATTTTTACTTCAATTTATAACACAAAGTAAAATAAACGAAGGTTTTTAGACAAACTGACGTTGGCAATAATTTAAAATGAAAAAACTACGAAGAAAACATTTTTATAAATATTTGATTGAAATTATCATAATTGTTATTGGTATTTTGATTGCATTTTATTTGAGTAATTGGGGAAAAGAGGTTGAAAAAAGAAAAACTGAAAAAGAAATCATTTCTCAAATATATTTTGAGTTAAACGACAATTTAATCGATTTGAAAAATGACATTGAGATTCATAAAAATTCATTTAAAAGTCAATTAAAGATTCAAAAGTTTTTAGATAATGAAATCAATAGTGATTCTTTAATGATGGATTTTTATTGGACCACCAAAGATGAATATATTTTTCCAAACACATCTGCTTTTGAGAATTTAAAAAGCAATGATATGAGTACAATCAAAAATGACTCGCTGCGAAATTTAATTACTTTAGTTTATAACAATTATCTACCAAGAATATCTAAAGGAAATAATATACATCCTGATATATCCGAATATGTAAGTCCTTTTTTTATAAAGAATTTCAGAGTGAATAGAAATCCGAACATTAAATATGATTTATATTTAGGGGATTCTTTGAAAATCAGTTATCCACGAAATTTTGGAAACGGAATAAAACAAATAATAGGATATATTCCTCTTAATCCAGAAAAATTGAGGGAAGATGAAGAATTTAGATTTCTAATATCGGAAATTTTATGGTTCAGAATTTATAAGATAAATTATTATCAAATTTCAATAACGAATATTGAAAATATTATGAAAATAATTGAGAATGAATACCCAAAAACTATTGCCAACAACGTATATAAAAAATAGCGCGAGTCATTGCTAACAAAGTGGTTCGGGCATTTTAAGGAAGTCGCCAAATTTATAAATTAGACAAATTCCCAAAAACAAAATAATTAGTAAAATTTAAAAATTTGGCTTGTGTTTCATCCGAATAGTTATCGCTTATTTTCAGCGCTACTTTTCATACACCAACCGTTGTGCGTAAGCTAAAAAATGAAACGAAAATGAAATACGGATATACAATACTCTACGTTTACAGCGTAACCGAGACAATCGAATTCTATGAAAAAGCGTTTGGATTTAGCCGAAAGTTCATTACACCTCAAAATGATTACGGAGAATTGATTTCAGGAGAAACAACAATTGCCTTCGCTTCAATTGAATTAGGAAAATCTAACTTCAAAAACGGGTTTATTCCAACTAACAGAACTGAAAAACCATTTGGGGTGGAATTGGTATTTGTGACTGAAAATATTGAATTGGATTTTAAAAAAGCTGTTGAAATGGGTGCGACCGAATTTGAACCTTTGACAGAAAAGCCTTGGGGACAGAAAGTAGGATATGTGAGAGACAATAATGGATTTCTAATTGAAATTTGTACTCCAATTAAAACGGACAAATGAAAAATTTGAATAAATATGTTTCTGCTTATCAAGACCAACTTAAAAAAGGAGATATATTAATTGCCTACAATGAACTTGTGAAATTCGTTATGAAATTAAGAACGGAATTTATCAAAACACTATCTGACCAATACTCATTTGCAGGAGTTCTTCACGGATATATGGACTATACGTATTTCTATTATTCCAATGATTTTTTGAAAACTAAAAAACTAAAATTTGGACTTGTATTGAATCATTTGGAAATGAGATTTGATGTTTGGTTGCTTGGAAACACAAAACCGATTCAAGAAAAATATTGGAAGTTATCCAAAAACACAAAGTGGAATAAGGACAAAGATGAAATGCCTGAATATGCAATTCTTGAAACGACTTTGGTTGAAAATCCCGACTTTAACGATTTGGACAAATTAGCCGAAAGAATAGAAGTTCAAATGATTAAGTCCTCGGATGAAATATTGAATTATATAAGAACACTAAATTGATGGAAGATAAAACATAAAAGCCTACGCACAACGATGCATATAGCTTATGGCGGGAGAACGTTTGTCAGTAAGGTTTTTGCTTTGCAGCAAAATTTGGCTTCGCGGGGACAGGTAAGTGCTTCGAAACCGCCACAAACCATATGTAAATTGTTGGCGGCCATTAACTAACACGAGATAAATGAGTTTGCTAAGAACCTTTATGATAATATTTGTTTTATTAATTAATTATCTTGTTTGGGATGTACATAGTTAAACCAAAAATACTCCAAGTGCTCTCGGTGGAGGATTAGAAATCCTGCTTTATTTTGCTATATCAATAATTATAACAATGATCATCGCTTTTATAACACGCTTTAAAAATTTTAGAAAAATCGACTGTTTTTTATTCGTTTTATGCACTGCTCTAAGTTCAATAGTTACAATTTTGACGTCAAATATTATAATGTAAATTTCTGTTAAAGATATTTGAACCAAATAATTTTGAGTGAAACCATCCGAATTTTAGTTGACGTTTATCTTTGCTTAAAAAAAGAGGAATTTGAAATTAATAGGAACTTGGAATTAAGCCTAAACGGCCGATAACAGCGGTTTTGCTGGATTTGGGTTTTTAGGCTTAATTTGAAGTTGTTTTGTGTTTGAAAGATTTGGCAAATCCGAAAATAGGGATTAATTTAGTCCCAAACCCGCTGTAGTACCAGAACGTTGTGTACTATACAATTTGACATCTTACAAGAAATGAATAGAATGACGATATACATTATTTTAGGATTGTTGGCATTATCCGTTACTGCCTACTTTATTTTCAGACAGAAGCCAAAATCAGCGTTGGATAATTATTTTATTTCGACACAATCACAAAGTAATGACAGAGTTAAGAATTTAAACCTCGAAAATCCCTCAGAAGATGCCTCTTATATTTTGGATACTAATAAACTTTCATTTCCTGACATAGTTAGGGAAATAGAGGATATAGAATACAAGGCAGACCCTGAAAGAGAGTGGGTAATCAATTTAATTTCAACAGATGGTGCTTTGTTTAAGAAAGAAGATTTCAATAAGATGTTTGACTATGATTGGAGAAGTAAATACTCATCAACTATTTATGGTTTTTCAAAAGATGAAAATGGATGGGCTTATGCAAATGCAGGTGAAAGTCCCTATGTTTTCAGTAAACTTCAAATTGCAGTAGACATCAAAGATGTATTTAATGAAGAAAACCCCAAATATGAAACACAAAAACTAAAACGTTATATTGATGAATTAGAAAAGAGAATTAAAAAGTATCCAACTAAATTAAGAATTGAGCAAACTGAAACAATTGAATCAGCTATTTCTAAAGCAAAAAAACTTGTACAATTAAATCAGGAATTCAATCTTGACGCTATTATAGTTTTGCAAGCTGACAAACAATTCAAAGGATTAGAAATGTGGGATGCCTTACAAAGTGTAGGCTTGAAATGGGGAGATGGAGATTTGTTTCATTGGAGAAACGACAAAGATTATGGACATGACCAACATTTCAGTGTTTGGACAACGACTGAGCCAGGTTATTTTTTCCCCGAAGAAATAAAGGATGGGAATATGAACCCACAAAACTTAGTTTTTGGATTTTCAATACCAAGGAGTGCAGACCCTAAAAATATTTTTGATATTATGTTGAACTCTGTTAAATATTGCCAAAATCGATTGGGTGGACAAATCCTTGATCAAAATATGAAGCCATTTAATGAAGAAAAGGAAAAACAAGAATTATTAGAGTTTCTCAAACGAATGGAACAGAAAGGTCTACAAGCAGGTTCTGATAAAGCACTTATAATGTTTTAATGAAACAATAAAAGATCTACAGCACACAACAACTAAGGTTTATTCATTAGTTCTTATTGTTTTTTATAGGCATTCATCATCACTCCTTAGGGTGTAGGGCTCCAAGAGCTAACACTCGAGCAAAGCGAACAGACGAAGTAATGAATTAGAATACTTCGTCTGTTCGCCTTTAGCTCGTGTCGCTGAACACCTACAAAAAATTAAATGAAGTGAAGTAAAGTAAACCGATTTCACATCCACCCTTATGGAGTTATCGAAATTTTTTTAGATAGTTTAAAGCGTAAACTATTTATTTTAATGTAACTTGAGTTACTAATAAGTCATTTAAACAATCATAACTTTGTTTAAATAGTTATTAAATCAATTATATTATGAATAAATATAGTATAGGTCTGTTTGCTTTATTGTTCTTTATAAGCTGTCAAAAAAAGAATGTTCCATATGAAGAAATAACTTCATTAAGCGAAGCATATAGTCCTCAGGAAGCAAAAGATTTAATGGAAACGCATTGTTATCTATGCCATAGTCCAAGTACCAAAGAAAATGAAGGTAGAATTGCTCCACCAATGATTGCTGTAAAGTCTAGATATTTGATGGATTATAATTCGAAAAAAGATTTTGTAAAAGCCATTTCAAATTTTGTAGAAAACCCAACAAATGAAATTGCTAAAATGCATGGTGCTGTTAAAAAATTTGGGGTAATGCCTAAACAAGCTTTTCCTGAAAATACAGTGGCTAAAATTGCTGATTTTATGTTTGATTACCAAATCGAAGAGCCTACTTGGTTCAAAGAACATTGGCAAGGACACGGAAACGATGATTGGACACAAACAGGGAAAAAAGTCATTGTAGTTGAAAAACAAAAATCTTATGATGAAATAGGATTAGAGTATGCACTTGCAACAAAAAAAATATTAGGTCAAAACTTAATGGGAGCCATTCAAAAGAAGGGAACATTAGAAGCTTTAGTCTTTTGTAATATTCAAGCAATGCCTTTAACAGATAGTATGTCGGTTAAATATAATGCAATTATAAAACGAGTGTCAGACAAAAATAGAAACCCAAACAACAAAGCAAATACAGAAGAATTGGTTTATATAGAACAATTTAAAAAAGACTTAGCAGCTAAAATAGAACCAAAACCCGTTGTAATTGATAAAGGAGAGAAAATACAATTTTATTATCCTATTCCAACCAATACAATGTGTTTGGAATGCCACGGAAAATCAGAAAACATTAAAGCAGAAATTAGAGTTAAAACCTTAAAATTATATCCAAAAGATTTAGCAATTGGTTACGGAGAAAATGAAGTAAGAGGAATCTGGAGCATAACTTTTGATAATAAAAAATAATGACAAAAAAAGGATACATCATCACAGGAATTGGAATAATAGTAGGACTAATTGCAGGATATTTATACTATTATTTTGTAGGTTGCCTTTCTGGAACATGCGCTATTACTTCAAAACCGATAAATAGTACTTTGTATGGAGGATTAATGGGTGGTTTACTATTTAATATTTTTGTAAAAAAAACTAAATAAATTTCTGTATATTTGAGAAACAATAAAAAATAGACACTTTAATATAAAATTATTATGAAGAAAATTGTATCAATCGTTGCGTTGTCATTGTTGTTTTCTGTAGGAGTGAGTGCTCAAGAGAAAAAGGCATCTAAAAAAGAAAAAGCAAAAACAGAGAAAAAAGCAGAATGTTCTAAAGAAGAAAAAAAATCTTGTGGAACAGAAGCGAAAGGATCATGTTGTTCTAAAAAAGCGAAAGCAGAAGCAAAAAAAGAAGACTAATAATTATTTTATAATAAAAAAAATCCATCAAAATTTGATGGATTTTTTTTGAAAAATAGGTAACGAATGTTACCTACATTCTAGTCATTGTTCCGTAAATTTGTAGAAATACAACTACAATGGAAGAAATGTTATTCTACGATAGAATGCAATTTGCATTTACTATCACGTTTCATTACTTATTTCCACAATTAACCATGGGATTATCTTTAATGATAGTCTATTTTAAGTGGAAATTTATCAAAACACAATTAGAACACTATAATGATGCGGCTAAATTCTGGATGCGCATTTTTGCACTCAATTTTGCAATGGGAGTCGTTACCGGGATTCCAATGGAATTCCAGTTCGGAACCAATTGGGCAAAATTCTCAGAATTAACAGGAGGTATTATTGGTCAAACTTTAGCCATGGAAGGCATGTTTTCCTTTTTCTTAGAATCGTCTTTTTTAGGTTTGTTCTTGTTTGGCGAAAAACTACTCGGGCAAAAAATGCACTTTCTCACAGGTTTTTTAGTTTTCTTAGGCTCTTGGGCAAGTGGTTTTCTAATTATTGCTACACATTCTTGGATGCAAAATCCTGTAGGCTATGAAATTTTAGCCAATGGAAAATTTGTACTAAACAATTTCAGTGCCTTGTTCACTAATCCTTGGCTTTGGCCTTCCTATCTACATAATCAAGCCGCTTCCTTAGTGACTAGCTCCTTTGTAGTAGCAGGAATTGGAGCGTTCTATATTTTAAATAAAAAGAATGTAGCGTTTGGAAAACTATTTGTTAAAACGGGAGTTGTTTTCGGATTCATAGCTTCGTTAATAGTAGCAATGCCAACGGGAGACTTATTAGCTAAAAACGTAGTTAAATATCAACCAGTTACTTTTGCGGCAATGGAAGGGATTTTTCATACCGAAGAGGGAGGGTCAGAAATCGTTTTAATCGGGCAACCCGATGTTAAAAATAAAAAACTCGACAATAAAATTGCGGTGCCTAATATTCTAAGTTTCCTAACCTATGGTAATTGGGAACAAGAAGTGAAAGGTTTAGAAGAGTATCCAGAAGAAGTACATCCAACAAATATTTCAGGGTTGTATTATGCCTATCATATTATGGTCGGATTAGGAACTATATTTATCGGATTAATGGCATTTGCAGTATTTCAATTAATTCGTAAAAAACTCTACACTACACAATGGGTTTTGTGGGCTTTAGTCTTTATGATACCTTTTCCATATATTGCCAATACGACAGGTTGGTATACTGCGGAGTTAGGAAGACAACCTTGGCTGGTGTATAATTTGTTACGCACATCAGAAGGAGCATCACCTACAGTTTCTTCTGGGAATACATTATTTACGCTACTTGGTTTTATTGGCTTATATCTTTTGTTAGGACTATTATTCCTGTTATTAGTAGGTAAAATTATTCGTAAAGGACCACAACCACAAACGCATTAAACTATGGAATTTTTTTGGTATATCGTTTTAATTATTA
This sequence comes from Flavobacterium jumunjinense, assembly GCF_021650975.2. Lineage (NCBI taxonomy): Bacteria > Pseudomonadati > Bacteroidota > Flavobacteriia > Flavobacteriales > Flavobacteriaceae > Flavobacterium > Flavobacterium jumunjinense. The sequence continues at coordinate 72,660 of NZ_CP091285.1, read as the reverse complement.
TGTTAGCCACTTATATTGTATTAGATGGTTACGATTTTGGAGCAGGAATTGTACACTTGTTTTTTGGTAAAACAGAAAAAGATAAAAAAGCAATAACGAATGCAATTGGTCCTTTTTGGGATGCTAACGAGGTATGGCTTATTGCTACAGGAGGATTATTGTTTTTCGCATTTCCTACTTTGTATGCATCTTCTTTTAGTGGATTCTATTTGCCATTAATCATGATTTTATGGTTGCTTATCTTTAGAGCAATAGGATTAGAACTAAGAGGGCAAATTCATCACCCAATGTGGGAAGTAATTTGGGACAAAGCCTTTGGGATAGCTAGTTTATTATTAGCCTTGTTTTTCGGAGTTGCTTTAGGAAATGTAGTGAGAGGAGTCAATTTAGGAATGGTTGAAAACGGAGTTTCAACGGTAGAAGCACATTATTTCTTTTTGCCTTTATGGAATCCTACGTTTAGTCCGCAAGCCAATCATTTAGGAATTATCGATTGGTTTACCTTACTATTAGGGATTATAAGTGTCGTGGCGCTAACTATACATGGAGCCAACTGGATTATTTTTAAAACAAAAGCCAACATTAATACCAAATTGAAAGATGTTATTTTTAAACTCAACTTTGCGCTTTTAGCATTAGTCATCGTATCTTTATTCGTTTGGCATAGTATAGAACCACATCCGTTTCATAATTTTATTAAATATCCATTCCTTTGGGTCTTACCAATAATTATGTTAATTGGACTATTGGGCTTATTCAAAGTAAAAACTTTTAAAAAAGATGGACACGGATTTTTATTTTCAACTTTGTTTCTAGTGGGTGGATTAGCCTCTACTGTTGCTTCGATGTTTCCTAACTTATTACGTTCTACGAATAATGTAAACCCATCATTGACACTTTATAATGCCGCAGCAGATGATTACGGACTTTCCGTTGGTGTATATTGGTTTAGTATTGCAATAGTATTAGTAATTGTCTATTTTGTAATTCAATATAAAGTCTTTAAAGGCAAAATGGACGATGTTGGTTATGGAGAACATTAGGAAAATATAAAAGAATTAAACCTTATGGATTTGTTTTAACATTTCCTCCTTTATTGTTAATTAAGGAGACAAGTAAATTTTTAATGGATTCAATTTCTGTTTCCGACATTTTATTAAGGACTATATTTTGTTTGTTATTAAAAGAATGTTCTTTTATAATTTCATCGTTTTTATAAAAACAAGATTTTATTTTGTCTCCATTTGCTTTCATATATATAACTTTATTTCCTGCTGGAGCACTTCCATTAGTTATTTCAAGAATATCAGAAGCAAGACAACTAAAGGTTATTTTAAACTCATTTTGTCCGTTTTTGTTTATATTTTGAGTATTAGATGTTAGTCTAATTTCTATGCTATCATTTTTTATTTCGATATGATTTAATAGAGTTATCTTGTCTGAAATGACTTTGTGTTGGGTAAACAAATTATTGATTGAATCAAGAAGTTTAGTATTGTTTTGTGCGAAAGTAGTACAGCTTATAAAAGCGAATACAAAAAGAAATGTTACTTTTTTCATTTTATGAATTTTAAGAAATTAAAAGTAAGTATTTTTCTTAAAATGTATTGATTTTTTTGTGGTTTTTAACATACATTATGTTGTAAATCAGTATTTTTTGTGCTTTTTCAAGGTTTTAAAACGATGTTTATAGACTAAGATATCCAATTAATTAGCTTTTTTTTATTGTAGATTTGGTAAGATAATTAAACATATAACAACTATAAACTTAATAAATGAATAGTAAAAATATAATCCTTGCCAATATTGATCAAATAGTAGTAGAGAACGGAATTTGGGAAAACGATAAATTAAGCCCTATATTTTTAAGTGCTTTAGAAATAAACGATAAAGGAGAGGATAAAATTTCATACCAACTTGAGTTTGGTAGTTGGGAAAAACTTGGAAAAGTAAACACATTACTTCACAAGAATGGAATTGAATTAGATGGATATGGGTGGGAATTATTCATAAGAAAATTTATTAGAGAAAGAAACCCAACTTTAGAAAAAAATATTAAAGGCGATTCAGAGTCGGAAACTTGCGTTTTATGGGGCGATAATTTAGAAAATTATATAAGCTTACTGGATAATATAACTTTATTTATAAATTTAGAGCTATGAAATAGAGTGTGAAAAAATGTTATAGTATTATAATCAAAATAGAAAATAAATGTGTGAGATTACCATAAACATTAAGTTTTGTACTTGTCTTCTAAATAGAGATATTAAATAGATAGTACATAATAGAAAATAGAGGGAAAATATAAGATAGTTTAACTATTTGTTTATTTTTTTCTTCATTAACGCAACCAATGAATGAAATTTGTGTCTATAAATAAAGCAATAACAAACAAACAACATGAGAAATTTTTTGTTTTTAGTAGTACTGATTATTTTTACCTCAGCTTGTTCTAACGATAATGATTTATTGAATGTTAATTCAGTACAAGGAGATTGGAAACTTGAAGAAGCTAGATTTTATGGTTTAGAAGGTGGTGCCTCCTCAGATGGGATTATTGATTATTCCAATCAAAATATAGTGTATAGTTTTCAACAAAATGGAACTTTATTAGTAACTGGGACAGGTGGTTCAAATGTTGGATATTCAAATGGTATATATTTATACAATTTTGGATTAGATCATTTAACATTTGACGACAATAATCAAATTCCATTGGTTAAGATAAATGATTCTAAATGGATTTATGAGAAAATAAATCAAAAAATGATTCTTAAGCAATCTTATGTAGACGGTCCTGATTTAGTCTTTGTAAAGGAATAAGGTAGTTTAATTTTTTAAAAACACGAATGAAGCTTTAATTAAATAGTTTAGAATACTACACATAAAAAAACAATCAGAGGCTGTCTTAATTTTAGATAGCCTCTTTTTTTTTTAAGAAATGAAGATAACTGTCTATATTTGTAGTAAATGACTATTCAGTACAATTTCTGAATGTCTCAATAATCACTTGAAATGAAAAAAATCATTATAATTTTGGCTGTTTTTAGCCTTATGTCTTGTTTGTCAGATAAAAAGGAAAAAGAAGGAGACTCAGAAAAAGAAGAACAATTGGTGAATACAGAACAAACCATAGACGAAGAACCTATTCTTGGGGAAAGAGTTGAAGGCCCTGTAAGCGTTAGAGATACTATCGATGGAGAGGTTATTTTTACACTAAATGATAATGTCTTGATAGAAACAGTCCATGAAGAAAACGGATGGAACGTTATAGGTATTTTACCAACAAATCCAGAATCGGACTTTGAAGATGGTGTACTAAAAAAAGGAGTTAAAATTTTAGTTGACAAGCAAGTTGTTGGAAAAACAACAAAAGAAGTTGAATTAATGATGGGGTTAGTTGGCTATATACAGAAAGAAAATATAAAACCCAATACCATTATAGAAAATGCTCTAATGAGTCACTTTGAAGAAAACAAAGACAATAGAGATTTAGCTAACTTCAAAAAAATAATATCCAATTTTAAACTTCAAAAAGACGACCAATTTGACGGAATGACAATTTATTATAATTATGAAAACTGGATTGTCGATCCGTCACCAATGATGAGAATTGGACTAGTTTTTAAAAATGAAAGATTAATTGCAGTTTTACATTCTCGACCACTAGTAATTGAAGGAACAAAAGACAATAAGTTAGATCATGCTTTTGATTGTATTACTTTTAAAGATGTTGAAAATGCAGATAGAATTGTGAAAATATTTAATCATTTCGTCAATTCTGGGGATTAATAAAACCTAAATAATAGATTCAATTTTTAAATCACGGATTACACTGATTTCCGTAGATTTTTTATAATCATTTTACCACAGATTAAAAAACTTCATAATCTTTTTAATCTGTGGTAAAATGATTACAAGTATATATAAACCCTAAAATAGAGGCATTCTTTTAATCCTATTCGAAATTTAGATAAAAAGGATACATTTCTACTAATAATTTCTCTCTAAAAAATGAAATGTAGAGACATTGTAATTCTATTTTTACTCCTTTTCGAAACAAAAAAAAATCATATTCTCTACGAAAACGTTTGAAAAAATACGGTATTAAAACCAAAACACTACATTTACTACTATACCCTTAAAACTTTTATAATGAGTTGTTTATTAGATTAAAAAGTGGGAATTTTATACAAGCCAATATTCAAAATAAAACAACATTATTTATGAGCACAATTCCAGAAAATATAAAAATAAACGAACCCTTACATCAAAAAGAATACCTACAAGATGGTGAACTAAAAATTTGGCAAGGAGAAACAACAGACGTTGTTTCAAGTATTTCTAGTACACCAACCTATGCACCAACGCTTTTAGGTTCTATTCCTAGCATGGGAGAAAAAGAAGCGTTAGAAGCATTAGCATCGTCTGACAGCGCTTTTAAAAACGGTCAAGGAGATTGGCCTACTATGAAAGTACAAGATCGTATTAAATGCATGGAAAGTTTTGTTTCGCAAATGAAAGAAACAAGAAACGAAGTAGTTAAACTATTAATGTGGGAAATAGGCAAAACACTTCCAGACAGTGAAAAAGAATTCGATAGAACGGTAGAATATATTTACGACACGATAAAAGATTATAAAGAACTAAACCATGAAGGAGCACGTTTTACCAAAGTGCAAGGAATCAATGCCATGATAAAGCGAAGTCCGTTAGGTATTGTATTGTGTTTAGGACCTTATAATTATCCGTTAAACGAAACATTCTCTTTGTTGATTCCAGCATTAATAATGGGAAACACAGTCTTGTTTAAACCAGCGAAATTTGGAGTCTTATTATTATCTCCATTATTAAAAGCATTTCAAAGTGCCTTTCCTAAAGGAGTAATTAATGTTCTTTATGGAAGAGGACGAGAAGTAGCAGCACCAATCATGAAATCGGGATTAGTAACTGTTTTATCCTTAATTGGAAACAGTAAATCGGCAATAGCTTTGCAAGATTTACACCCTAATAAAAACAAGTTGCGATTAATATTAGGTTTAGAAGCTAAAAATCCAGCGATAATTTTACCCGATGCCAATATAGATTTAGCGGTCTCAGAATGTATTTCAGGTTCATTGTCTTTTAACGGACAACGATGTACTGCATTGAAAATTATCTATGTACACGAATCTATTGCAGACGAATTCAATAAAAAATTCACAGCAAAAGTAGATGCTTTGAAATTTGGAAATCCTTGGGAAGATAATGTATTCTTGACACCTTTACCAGAACCCGACAAACCCAATTATATACAAGAATTAATTGATGATGCTAAAGCCAATGGAGCTTCGGTTATCAATCAAAAAGGTGGAGAAAGAAGCGAGAACTATATTTTTCCAGCCGTTTTATTTCCAATTAATAAAAAAATGAGAGTCTATCATGAAGAACAATTTGGACCAGTTGTGCCTATTATGATTTTTAAAGACATACAAGAACCACTAGACGACATGGCAGCATCTGATTATGGACAACAAGTAAGTCTTTTTGGAAAAGACATAAATACAGTGGCACCATTAATTGATGTTTTAGTCAATTTAGTATGTAGAGTCAACTTAAATAGTTCATGCCAACGAGGACCAGATGTTTTCCCATTCACAGGAAGAAAAGATTCAGCAGTAGGTACATTAAGTATTCATGATGCTCTGCGTTCATTCTCGATAAGAACCTTTGTAGCTTCAAAAGACAACGACTACAACAATGCCATCTTACAAGAGTTATTGGACAGTAAAAAAAGTAATTTTATTAATACGGATTATATTTTGTAATTCATTAACTTGAAATAAGTTTAAATAAAACACAACTAGTTTAGAAATAAGCTAGTTTTGTTTTTTTAGAATTGATTCATAAATTAAGCACATGAAAATCTCATTAGGTACAATAAAGAAAGAATTAGTAATAAGCACAAAAGCAAATGTAGAAGTTACCTATTTTGATGATTTAGTTTTTTATTATGGCTTAAATAATTTCATTCCGGAGATAGAAGTAAATGAAAAATTAGAAGTAATTAAAAGACATAAATTTTATAAAATAAGTCAAGCAATTGAAGTTATAAAGGATCTCAATATTGTGATTTATGGAAGTGATGAATCATATTTTTTTTCAAATTTGATTGAAAAAGGAGATTATTATAGAAGAAATTTAAGAGAACTTGTAGATAATGACATAAGAAGAGAAGAGGTTAAAGATTGGCAATGTTATAAGTTTAGTAATGCAATAAATGAAGAGTACTTGGATAAACTTAAAAATATAATGATTGATTTTTATTTAGATTTAAATAATGAAAATAGGATTCAAAATTTTAATCACAGAATTGAAGTAAATACCGTTTATTTCGAACTACATCAAAAATTAGGATATGACAAAGATTATTATTTTAAGTATAGAGATTTATTAGAAGAAATCAGTTTAGAATTTGGAGAATTAGTATTAATCAATGGTTTAGTTTATGACTATTATTTAAATCCGAATCAAAATTTATTTGAACAATGAAAAGAGAAGATATAAAACAAAGTTTGGGCTTACTATTTCTCATCGCTCTTTTTGTGTGGATGTATCGCGAAAGTGAAGCAAATAAAAAAGAATATGATGCCGATATGGAAGCTAATAAAGTTGTTTCTGTTGCTTATTTATATGATTTTCATACTGGTCGAAGATCGCGTAATTATGATTATGTGTTTATAGTCGATGGAAAACAAGTGAAAGATAGCGAAAGTCTATATGGCTTTAAAGAAGAAGAATGTATTGGCAAATTTTATAAAGTTATTTATTCTTCAAAAAATCCAAATCATTCTAAAATATTTTTAGATCAAGAAATAGTAGATGATAATCAAAAAATTAAAGCAGGGTTTTAAATGAAATAGTTATTGACCGCCTTTTAAAAATGAGTAGTGTAATTTTTTATTTTAAAAATGCTTATAAATTACAAGGGATTAAACAAGATTAATTGATTAAAAAATACAATTAAAGTAATTAATTCATAATCTATAATTTATTGAAATTAAGTTTTCTAATTGTAGATAACTTAATTGAGTGTAAATGATATCAAAATCGCTTTTTTGCTATTACGTGTAATTATCAGAAAAATAATTACTAAATTAGTGAAAGTAATGAACGAATGTTTTTCATATACGCAATCATTATAAGTAATCCCACTGATAAAAAAAACGTACCAATGACAAATGACTCATTAACCTACGAGGCATTAAAAAATCAAATTGTTGAACTCGAAAAGCAAAATGAAATTTTAAGATTACATTCTTCTATGGAGAAAAAAGAAGAACGAGAGTATTATTATAATAGTATCCTCAACAATATTGGAGATCCAGTATTCGTAAAAGATGACCAAAGCAGATTACTTATCGTTAATGATGCTTTTACCGAAATTTTCAATCTTCATAGAGACGAGATAATTGGAAAAACACTTGCAGAGGAAGTATCACCAGAAGAGCAGGAAAGTTTTTTAAAAATTGATAAACAAGTACTAGAAGACGGAATAGAAAATATAAATGAAGAGGCACTTACTATACGTGGTGGTGAAACTCGAACAATATCTACAAGAAAAACTCGATTCATTGATGCTGACGGAAAAAAGTATCTTGTAGGCGTAATTCATGACATTACAGAACGTAAAAAATCGGAAAACTCCCTGAAAGAAAGTGAAAAGCAATTAAAAGAACTCAATACCACAAAAGACAAACTTTTTTCAATCATAGCGCACGATTTAAGAAGTCCTTTCAATAGTATTATTGGTTTTTCAGAATTATTAACACTAAATAGTGCCGACTTAGAGCCCGAAGAAAAAGAAAAATTTTGTAGCATTATTAATGTTGCCGCAAAAAACACACTTATTTTACTTGATAATCTCTTAAATTGGGCAAAATCGCAAACAGGACAACTTCGTTTCAACCCCGAAAAAGTCCTTTTTTCTGCTGTTATTCTAGAAATAATAACACTTAAAAAATCATTAACAAAAGCTAAAAATATTACTTTAGATTATTCGCTATCAGATGAAATTGAAGTTTATGCAGATGTAAATATGTTAAAAACAGTATTGCGAAACCTTATTTCTAATGCAATCAAGTTTACAGAATTAGGGGGTAATATTCGAGTCTTAGCAACTCTAAAAGACCAACATGTTGAAATTACTATTTCTGATAATGGAATTGGAATGAATGAAGAAAAATGCAAAGAGCTGTTTAAGATAGCTTCAAACACTACTACAATAGGTACAGCAAACGAAAACGGTTCTGGTTTAGGATTAGTTCTGTGTAAAGAATTTGTAGAAAAAAATAGGGGTACAATTTGGGTAGAAAGCAAAGAAGGAAAGGGTAGCGATTTTAAGTTTACATTGCCATTAGGTAATACAGCATAAAAAAAGGAGCAAAACAACCTCTAATAATGCAATAAAAGTATTGTATAAGAAAGACAGTTGCTAAGTTTTAGCTAAAAGCGTAGGTTTGTTAGCGCTATAAACACACAAGCAATTATTGCAAAAATAGAAAAGAAATAGCATAAAAAAATGAAGACATTAAACAAACAATTAGAAGAACTAGAAACAAAAATAGTAAAACATAACGAGGTTAATGAAGAAGTGTCAAAATCTACCGTTGGTTGGCAAATTGAACATATTCTATTAACGATTAATCTGATAATTCAAGAAATAGAAAAATCCAATCCAATAGCCTATAAATCAAGTTTCAAGTTGTCGAAAATAATTGTTTTTACCTTTAAAAAAATACCTCGCGGAAAAGCAAGAGCACCAAAAGCAGTAACTCCAAAAGAGTATAATGCACAAACACTAAAAGAGCATCTACAAAATACCATATCAAAAATTAAAAGTTTAGAAACTATAGATGCAAACAAATACTTCGATCATCCCTATTTTGGAAACATAAAAGTAAACAAAGCCATAAAATTTTTAGAAATTCACACCAATCATCATTTGAAAATAATAAACGATATTGTAAAACCCAATACATAAACAATACCGATACACTTTAACTAAAAAGACTATTTGTTTTTATAAAAAGTGCAGAAATTAATTTTTAAAGAGGTGAGAAAAACAAAATCTTAAATTAGTATAATTTAGTGTAATTTGTACTTTGTCGGTTGGTTTTTTGTAAAATGTATCGAAAACTATATATAAATAATATTGAAAACCCTTATTACCAGCTTACACTTAAAAACTTGTACAAACACAAAGTTAATTGCTATTTTAAAAAACTGAAAATAATGAGTCAATTTACAACAATCTTTAATATTTCTAAAGAATTTTTTGAGGAGTTAAAAAAAAATGAAAACCGAAAAGAAATTAAACTTTATAATAGAGCAAAAAGTAGTTATACTTTTCAAAATTCATTTATGGCAATTGAATATGTGTTAAAGAAAAATAAATCTGATGAAACTAAAGAAGTGCTTAATAAAATATTTAATCCAAAAGAATTTTTAGGCGATTTTGATTTTGAAAATGCAGATTTTGAAGAAATGATGGATTTTATGGAAAGTGGAAATTATTTTCCATATTTGAATATTGAAGAGGTATCTGAAATCAACAAAATTTTATCTAAAATTAGCGAATTAGAAATAAAAGAAAAATATAATGCAACTGAACTAAATGAAAACGATATTTATCCAAATGAATGGACAAATGTAAATAACGAAGGAGAATCAAATAATCTAAATCATTTGATAGGAGATTTTTTAGAGTTGAAAAAAATAATAATGCAGTCAAATAAAGAAAAAAATTATTTACTAATTTGTTCAGGTTAAAGAGAAAATCAAAGTATAGCATCGTTACGTTTTTATTTTATATTGAAATAGCGAGGAAAACAGGGCGTTTTATTACAGTAAATTCAAGTGATAAATGGTATTACACCATCACATTTAACATATTCTAAAAAATGTGTTATCTTAGAAAAAAGTTTGTATAACCTGAAAAACAAAGCAAGCTTCAAAAAAACAGCAATCATAATGAAAATTATCTTTACCTTTTTTTATACTTTTTTAATACTCTACTCTGGTTTTGCACAAAGCAACTATCCCGAACCCGAAAAAACAGCAACCCGATTGTTTTACATCCAACATAGTAACAATCACAATACCTATGTATACGATGCCAATATAAAAGGAGGTGTAATAGATTCCAACCAGCCTATTAACGAATACCAAATAGCTTATGCCGACAATGGTATGAAAAAACCATTAACTAACACACAAAAAAAACTAGCCTACGGAATGGTTCTACAAGAATCGCAACACAATCTTTTTAAATTCCGATTGGCAGCTTCGGGTAAAATAGACTTCTATCTTAAATACACTGCAAACACAGGAGCAAGAATCTATGTCACAGTAAACAGACACAAAATGTATTTAGACAAAATGTTTGTACAATTGAAAGAAGGCTATTTCGGAATTAACACCAATGCTGAATACGTGCTTTTTTATGGGAAAGACTTTCATACTGGAAAAGCTATAATAGAGAAAGTGTACATTGATTAATTCTCTTGGAACATGATTTCTCGCGATCCCTAAACCGCACACCGTCACTTCGAGTGTTTTTTATAAAATGCGAACAGCAATTTTATAAAAAATGTATCGAGTAGCTATTTAACACCTATTGTTCGTTTGCAAGTAAAAGTTTAGATTTGTTACAGCTAATTTAAAATCACAATGGGATTAGATATCACACATTATAAAGCAATTTTAGAAAAGGCACAAGAGCATCACTTATTCTATATTGGTGAAGGTATTTATGCTCAAACAGGTGCAGAAATCAAAGAAAAATTTGACACCTTTAATGTAGATTTTGATCATTTCAGTAACTACATACAAGAGGTTGATGTTCCAACTGAAGTTGAAAGTATTATAATAGTTAAAGGAAGAGAACATTTTAAAAAAGTAAAAGAACATTTTCAGTCACAAGATAGAGTATTATTAATTCGAGAAAACGAAGAGCAACTCGAAAGAGAATTAAAAGATTTTGAGAAAAAGAAAGGATATCAAAATTTAAAGAAGTGTTTTGATGATTGTCATAGTGATTGGTTTATTCTTAAATACTATACTACAGAAAAAAAAGAAGGATTCTATTTCAAAAGAGTGGGAGAGCATCAAAAGGGTATGAATGACAAATTTTGGAATAAATTCTGCAATGAAAACACCAGTAATTTTGCGCTTAAAGAAGACTTTAATTATGCTTTTTCATGTGTAGATTATGATTATTTGGATTCCGACATGAAAGAAGAGGTTGCCTTAATGAAGCAAGAATTTAAAAAATCATTTATAGATAATTTTGAACTTGGAGCAAGCTTTATGTCCGTTTCTTATTAAAAACACAATTATTTGTATCTTATTAGGTGTTTACAAGTAAAAGTTTAGATTTGTGAGAGCGAATTAAATGAAAACGGTAAAATAGAAGCATGTAAAATAAAAGGAAAACTTGAATTTTACTATGCTACTGATTTTATTAAAAAGAACTGAATTTGATGCACTTTTCAATACAAGTAACGTAGATTTTGTATAAAATAGCAAATAAAAACAAAACTAGTTTAGAAATAAGCTAGTTTTGCTTTTTTTATGAAGTAGAATAACCTTAATAATCAAAAATCAAATTTAATAACACAATACAAATGGAAATTTTAGACTGGATACAGCAGTGGTTCAAATCAAGTTGCGATGGAGAATGGGAACAAGGTCAAGGCATCCAAATAATCACTTTGGATAATCCAGGTTGGGAAATTGAAATTGATATTTCAAAAACTTCAGTAGCTTTTCTAGACTTAAAATGGATACTCAATGAAAAATCAAAACAAGATTGGTATGGTATAAAAATTGAGAATCAAAAATTTTATGCAGTAGGTGATGCAACTAAACTGACTTTTTTACTAGGTTTATTCAAAGAAATGATAGAGAAAATCGAGAATGAGTAACCAGCACACCGTCACTTCGAGTGTTTTTTATAAAATGCGAATAGTAATTTTATAAAAAATGTATCGAGAAGCTCTAAATGCCTATTGCCAGTTTACAAGTAAAGCTCTAGATTTGTGAGAATAAAGTAGTATAAAAACACTTCGATAATTGCCCAATAATGATGAATTATTCTGAACCAAAAAATCTAATTTATAGCAGACTATTTTTGATTACTGTTGTTTTATTATTATTGAATGACTTATACTTAAAATATTATTTTCATAATTATATAACAGGAAAACTATCTGACTTTGTCGGACTTTTTGCTTTTCCTTTTTTTGTAAGTCTTTTTTTTAAAAACAAAAACAAACTGATTTACATAATGACGGGTATTTTGTTTGTGTTTTGGAAAAGCACTTACTCTCAATTTATTATTGACTCTTTTAACGAATTTGGAATTGGAATTAATAGAGTAGTAGATTATTCAGATGTAATTGCTTTAGTAATTTTACCTTTTTCCTATCACTACAGAAAACAAAGAATAACTGGAATTGAAAAATTGAGTTTTATCCCACAATCAATTATTATAGGAGTTTGCTGTTTTGCTTTTATTGCAACATCACTACCCAGTAAATCAGGAGAAATAAATTTAAAATCAGATTATGAAGCTCAAGTTGAAATGCCAAAAGATACTGTATTAAAAAAAATGTTTAGGTATTATCAAAATAGTAATGATCCATATTATGAAGTTGTAATTGAACTACCCGAAAATAAGTCTAGAATATTTCTTTCTACAAGAATTTCGGAACTTGAAAACAACAAAACAAAAATTGAACTAGACAGTATATTGTATTTTGAAACTGAATCTTCTGGTTTGTTTTTTGGTATTAAAAAGAAAAATGTGGATTACGTAAAAAAACTAAAAGTAGAAGATTTTAAACAATTATTTGTTGAACAAGAAATAAGTAAATTGAAGAAATGATTGTTATAATCCACCAAATAAATAAGTAAATAATTTATGAGTATGTTATTTTTTGTTTTAATGATTTTGATCTTAATAGGTTCAATACTATATGAACATTTTAAATTCAAGAAAATAAAAAAGGATTTTGAAAATGTTACTTTGTTTAATAGATTAGAAGATCTTGGTTTCAAATTATCAGGTTCAAAAAATAAAAATTTAGACAAATGGTTTTCTAAAACAGTAGACCACTTTATATATCACTGTAGTTTTCAGATAATAAATAATAAGATAACATTTGAAGTGATTTTAGAATTTAAAAATAGATTGCAAAATGAAAGTTATGGTTTCTTATATAATTTAAAATTTGCTAAGAAATATAAGAAAGAAAAATTGTATCTAAGTACATTTACGATGAGTAAGTTGTATAAAATTAAAGTAGTTAACGATTTACCTGAAGTGGAACAAGTAATGAAAGATTTTGAAAGAATGACTCAAGTTATGCAATTAGAAAAAATAAAATCAGTTCCTAAAACCTTTTATAATTATAAATAATAATGCTACAACACTCAATTTTAATAGAGAAAAGACACGAAAGATTCATAAAAAACGTTTGTAAGTCAGGGATTGTTTACGCACTTCGAGATAAGGAAGGATTCGCAACTTCAACTTCAGTTAATTTTGTAAACGATGAAGAGGAAGCAGTAGGGATTATTTGTTTTTGGGCAGAAAAGGCTTTAGCAATATCCTGTATTAAAGAGGAATGGTCAAAATACAAAATCACCGAAATTCAACTTGTAGAGTTTATAGAAAACTGGTGTATTGGAATGGATCATGACGGACTAATAATTGGAACTGAATTTGATCAAAACATGTTCGGATTTGAAGCAGAGCCCTTAGCTCTAATTCTGCAATTAGTAACAGAGTTAAAAGCAAATAAAAAAGAGTTGAATTTTAAAAATTTTAAAAACAGTACTGACTTAGAAAAGCAAGTGAAAGCAATCTTAGAATAAAGATCTCTCGTCATTAAATTAGCTAAATCACTCTTTTAAAAAAAATAAATAAAACAAACACAACTAACCAGCAAACCGTCACTTCGATTTGCAAGAAGGAAATAAAAAAGTAATCACTGTTATCAGGGATATAAATAAGTTAACAAGAATTAAATGAAACTCACAAACATCTTCATATATACAATTGGATTCATAACGCTGATTGCCTGCGAAACAAATGAACGGAAAAACAATTTAATTGGAATTTGGGAATCATATGAAACCCAACATACCAAAGTGGTATTAATTTTTTATAAAGATTCAGTAATAACAGAGTATTTAGGTGGAGGAATGCACACAAATTCAAGATGGAGCATAGATGATAAAAAGATTTACCTTAAAAATGTGCGATTGAAGGACACAATACTGAAGGACGAACTCAACTATGAATATCAGCTGAATAAAACTAAGGACTCTTTATTTGTAAAAGTTGAAAATGGAAATCAAGATGATTATAGTAAAATGAGAAGAGTCGAAAAAAATCCGTTTGACGAATTAAATTGAGAGATGAAAGCTCTAGCCAAACCTTTAGTGTCAAACCTATATTAATCCTACCCAAAAAAAAGTATGTTAAGAAATAGCAGTTTATTACTTATTATCCTAAATTTTACAATTTTTTCTTGTAACCATGCTACAAGTCCAAAAGAAACAAGCAGTATAAATAAAAATAGTGAATTCACTCTTCAACAGGATACGATTCAGGTAAACATAAGAGGGGAAATGACACACGCTCTTAAATTTCAAGATAAGTATTACGTTCTTTTTAAACAACGAGTTTTAAAATACGGAGGTCATGGAAAACGATGGTTATGTATTTTGTCAAATGGACAAGTACATAAAGTAATTGATTGTCCAAAAGAAATAAATGCAACTTATCTAGATTTTTATGTAAAAAATGACAGTATTATTTTAAAGCCCTATATGGATAATAAGAGCTATCATTTTGATTCAAAAAAATATTCTTGGAATGAAGTTAATGAAACAGATGATTTAATATTTGAAGACGAATATTTTTATGTTTACTCTTTAGATTTTGGAGAATGGGGTGGTAAAACATGGTTTAAAGATAAGAAAACACAAAATGAATATGTACTCGAAAGAACCACACCATTAATAAATAAAATGGGTACAACTTACTATCTGTCTAATGCATATGAAGTTTTAAAAATTGAAAATCCTATAGCGTTAAGTAAATGTGATATTGATGTTAGGTATGAAAATATTGAAAATTCTAAAAAAAAGTACACTTGGTATAGCGAACCCGTTGGCTTTGAAATCATTTATAAAGATAAAGATGTTAATCATTTTGATTATTCATACAAACCTTATATTGTAAGTTCATTTGTTGTTAATAATGAATTGTTGCATATCTATGAATCTGATTCTTCTGCATATGTTGCAAGAATAAAAAATAACAAAATAGAACCAATTGAAAAAATTATTCCAAACGTGAGTTTTTATAATATGCATTTTTCATATCGATGTAGAAACTTAAATAGCAAGAATGAATTATTGAAATTTGAAACAGACAAATACAATATTTTTGGTTTGATGGAAATAGTTGACACTAAAATCTTGACTACCTATTTTGTAAACGAAGCAGAATTGAAACCTAAAGCTATGGGTGCGGAAAAGGCTAACGAAATATTTAAGAATCGTTTAAAAATATTTTTATCGGACTTTGAGAATTTAACCTTAAGTTCAATTGATGACAAAGAACAAACTTGGAAGACTTTTGATATAACTCCCGCTCATTTGATTGGAATAGATGATAAATGGAATCCAAATAATTTTACAATTGATCAAAACAGGTCTTATTTAATTAGAGAAGACTCGATAATTTCCAATGAAATAATGTACTATGGCTCAAAAGAATCAGATTTAATTAGGGTTGTTTCATTAAATTGGGAAGAAACAAATTCTTCTGCACTTGAAGTGGATAAAATAGCAGCAGAAACTTTTGAAAGTAAATATGAAATATTAGAAGCAATTATAAGTCAAGAATTAGGGCTACCAACAATAAAAAATAAAAAAAAGTATCCAACCATAACGTGGAAAACATCAAATGGGTTAATAGTAGAATTAAGCAAAGCCGTAAATAAAAAGACAAATTATTATTATTTAGGATTAGTGATTTATAGGGATAAATTGTAATAATGATTAATAGTAAATAATTGTAGCTATAGAATTACATCAAAAAAATATAAATTAGAACAATTGAAATTACTTGTTTGTATCGATAACCTTTTGTAAAAAACAGCTATTAAATACCTATTGCCTGTTTACATGCAAAAGTTTAGATTTGTGATTATTAGTAAACAAAATGTGTAAGCCATTATATGAAAATTTTTAAGTTTATCCCTGAATTAGATTGTTTTATTGTCCACCCAGAATATAAAAGGATTGCAAACTTACTTGGTTTAAACGAATGGAACGAAGTAGTTTGGATTGGGCGTTTTTTTACTTTAGACAATGATTATGGCGAACATTGGTTTGATAACTGGGAAGAAAGAGATAAACTAGAACAACAGGCAAAAGCAGTAGGAATAGAGTATGATGATTTGTTAATTATCGATCCAGAAAGATTAAAAAATAATGTAGACGGACCTTGTCATTCAGCATTAGAGAGGAAATTTTTTTGGACAGATGTTTTAAAATCTTTGGATTTAAGTTTAGAAACCATTATTGCTGAAGCGATAAAATTAAACAATACGAATAAGGAAATAGACGAACCGTACATAGAGGAACTAGATGAAATAATAAAAAAGCTCAAAACTGATGAGTCCGTAATTTAACAATAGGTATTTATCATTTCCGCTACTTCTAGTATTTTTTATAAAAAGCGAACAGCAATTTTATAAAAAATGTATCGAGAAGCTATTTAACACCTATTGCCTGTTTATATGCAAAAGTTTAGATTTGTGATAGGATAATAAATTTAAAGAAAAAGAAGTGTCATCACAAGTATCTAATAAAGTCATTTTAAATGGAAGAGAATTTGAACTTATTAAATCTACTAATGAAGATTTGATAAAGCCAGAAGATTTTGGGATTATTCCTTTATATATAAGTTCTCGTTGTATGAGAGGTTATGTTGCAATTTATGAAGTTAATACTAATTCAAGACTTATTTTAAAAGATTTGTATGTAAATACAAGTATGAATGATCCTATTAAGTTCATAAATGGAATTCCACCAGCTATATCTTCAAAAACAGATATTGAATCAAAAACTACTTATAAAGAATACAAGAAATTGAATTTAGAAGTTCCTTATTCAGGATATATCTTGATTGGTGATGGCTTTTTAAACGATTTAAATACAAAATTTAGGAACTCAGCTATTTATAAAGAAGTTTTGGAATTAGAAATTAGTAATGGGAAGATAAAAAAAATAAAGAATCTTAGTTGTAAAATGGCTGAATACAGATTGCTGTTCGAACAAGGTGATTTCGAACAAGAATATGTAACTATAAAAATTGATAGTGAAATTGAAAAATGGTTTTTATAAATTAGTTTTTGTTCTTTTATAAAAAGACCTCATACTTATACAAAAACTTCGTAATGTTCTATAGAATCAAAGTGATAAAGTTGGATAGAAATAGACTTTTGTAACCAGCACACCGCTACTTCTAGTATTTTTTATAAAACACGAACAGCAATTTTATAAAAAATGTATCGAGAAGCTTTTAAATACCTATTGCCTGTTTACATGCAAAAGTTTAGATTTGTGTGAAGTGATTAAGATAATTACTAACATGTTAATTAATTAAAATTACTACTAATGAAAATATTACTAATCATAGCAATCGTTGCTTTTATATTTTTGTCTATTTGGATTGCCAAAAGAAATAATGTTACAGCACAATTTAAAAAAGAGCCAAAATTGATTTTAACTGAAAAAGATACTCCTATTGATTTTGGTTATAAAACGGTTTGGATAGCTGTTAAAACAAATGACAAAAAAAGAATAATAGAAATTTTAGATCTTAAAAATACACAACAAGCCAATTGGAAAAGCGGAATTGAAATAGCTTACAATGAGGGAGTTTTCATAACGCCACAAGTTGGACAATGGACTTTAGTTGTGGGTATGCGATTCATGAAAAATGGAGGAAGTTTAAAAGATGTAAACGAATTAGAAATTAAACTAAATCAATTAAGCTTAGAGTTTGGTGAAGCACAATCTTTTGGAACACATAGAGTAGTAGAGTATCATCATTGGATGAAATCGGTAAAAGGAAAAACCGTTAGGATTTATTCCTATTTAGGAGAAATCGGAGAAAATAATAAAGTATTTGGGGAACCAACAAAGGCTGAAAAAGGATTAAATTTATTCAATTCACTATCTAAAGAAGCAGCATCAGATAGTTATTGGGAACAAGAAGATTTAGTTTATGCCGACGAAGAACTCGTTATGAAAATAGCAGAAGAATGGAGTATCAATCCAACTAAGCTTTCTCAACGAAATGATGTTAATGACGAATTAGGAATCATTGGAAACTAGAAAACAACTTTAGTTAAATGCAAATAACAAATAATATACAAATATGGAAAGGATACTTCACTTATCAAGATGGATATGAAGCTATCGATCAATATATTAAACTCACTCTTCGAAGCAATTGTAAAACAATTTAACATGAATAGATATCTATTTTTTATAGTACTCTTTTTAATAGTAGCTTGCATAGATAAGAAAAAAGAACATCAAATTAAAGCTAAAATAACAGACTTAATTGACATCGGACATAGTGATTATACGTTAATTAGAGATGATTTATATTCAGATGCTAATAGAAATCTTTACCTAAAATCTTTAAATAATGAAGATGTAGAAAACACATATTATGTCTGGATAAATGATGTGTTTTGTGATAGATGTTTTGTCCGTACAGAAAATGGTATTGATAGTAGTACTGAATTAAAGGATCTTGTAGATGTAAAGACATTCCATTTTGATAGTACTGACGAGATAAGAGGTGGAACTATTTACGCTGATAAAAATTATAGTTATTTCCATAAATGGATGGCAGATGGAGGAACTATTATTCTGATGGAAAAGAGATAAATAGCTCTTCAAAGTAATTTTTATACTTTCCCCCTAACTTCAAAGCAATGTTAAATATCACTCCACTTACAAAAGAAATAAAATCTGTAAAAATCTGCTTCATCAGCGTGCCATTAAAAAGAGCGTAAGTTGAAGTGTTTTTTACGAAATGAAATGGAGTAAGAAATGTATTGAGAACTCCACGCTCTTCGAAGTCTCCTGACTTCAAAGTAATTTTTACACTTTCTTAATTTGTTTACTGCTAACTTGATTTAGTGAACTACTAATCAATTGCGGAGAACTACTAATCAAGTTTTGCTTAATAGTAATTAAGTGCAGTTTAATGTGTATTAAGTTATGTTTAATATGCATCAAGTTTTGCTTAATAGTAATTAAGTGTGGTTTAATATGCATTAAGTTATGTTTAATATGTTTTAAGTTTGGTTTAAACTCAATCAAATTATCTTTACGCTTGATTAATTTTCTAACCAACAATTTCCTCTGTAACTCGCTCCACTTACAAAAGAAATAAAATCTGTAAAAATCTGCTTCATCAGCGTGCCACTAAAAAGAGCGTCAGTTGAAGTGTTTTTTACGAAATGAAATGGAGTACGAAATGTAACTTTACACAGTTTTTTGGACAGTCTCCAATTTTTAGTTACTTACTACCCTACGGAAGCTCATTTGTAAGCGGTAGAAGCTTACTTTCATCCTACGGAAATTCAATTATAACCGAGAGTTGTTCTATTTCAATACACGGAAACTTAAATGCAATACACGGAAAATCAATTGTAACCGAGAGTTGTTCTGTTTTAATACACGGAAACTTAAAAGTAATACACGGAAACTCATTTATAAGCGAGAGTTACTCATTTGTAGCACACGGAAGAAAAAAAGAACACACGGAAGAAAAAAGAATACACGGAAATATATTTCTAACACATGCAGACCTAATCGATTTTCCTATGTAACCTTTGTTACAACCCTATGTAACACGAGTTACCAAAACCCCATATTTCCCATTGTACTTTTGTTCTTGTAAATAAGAATAAAAAACAATGAAGAAAATAAAAAGAATATACACACTTGCCATCGTACTACTCACAGTAGTAACCTACAGTCAAGAAACACTTCCCATATCCAAAGCGGAAGTCGTACAAAAAGCCACAGAAAAGAACCTGCAAATCAAAGCAGCAGAAGCCTCTTTTCAAGCTGCAAAAGCCGATTATCGTCAGTCGAATGCGATTTTTATGCCAAATGTGAATGTGTCATATACAGGAATCGTCACCACAAATCCTTTAATGGCTTTTGGTTCCAAATTAAATCAAGAAATCCTTACACAAGCCGATTTCAATCCAGCTTTGTTAAACAATCCTGATAGAATACAAAATTTTGCCACAGTAATTGAAGTCAAACAACCGTTACTAAATATCGATGGGGTATTAGGAAGACAAGCCGCTAAAGCTAAAATGGATGCGTTTCAATTGCAAACCGAAAGAACCAAAGAATATTTGGTACTAGAAACCTCAAAAGCCTATATGCAATTGCAATTGGCTTACAAAGCAGTTACGGTTTTAGAAAAAGCAAACGAAACCGCACAAAGCAACCTTAAGATGGTAAATAACTACTTTAAAAACGGCATGCTTCAAAAAACCGATTTGTTAAACGTGCAAGTACGTGTAAACGAAATTACAAACCAATTGCAATATGCTAAAAGTAACGTGCAAAATGCTTCCGATTATTTAGCGTTTCTGTTGAACGAAGATACGAATGGAAAGACCTATCAACCCACAGAGGAATTGGCAAACGAAATCACTTTGGAAGAGATTAATACGAGTTTGAATACGTCAAGAAAAGACATTCAAGCCATGGAAAAATCATCAGAAGCCTATAAAAAAATGTTCCAATCGTCTAAATATGGTTTCCTGCCAAGATTAAACGCTTTTGGGAATTACCAATTATACGATAGTAAATTTTTAGGTACGAATGCCAAAGGCTATCTAATAGGAGCACAACTATCATGGGATATTTTCGATGGCTACAAAAACATTGGGAAAACCCAAAAAGCAAAAGCCGAATACAACAAAGCCACTATTGAAACCGAACAATACAAAAAGCAAAGTCAGTTAGAAGTCAATAAAACCAACCGACAATTAAAAGACGCAGAAAATAAAGTGAATCTATCTAAACTAGCGTTCGAACAAAGTCAAGAAGCCTTCAGAATTCGTCAAAACAGATTCGAACAAGGACTAGAAAAAACCAGCGATTTACTAACGGCAGAAACCCAAGTAGCCCAAAAGGAATTAGAACACCTGCAAGCCGTTTTCGAATACAATTTCACCAAAGAATATTTGCAGTTTTTAACCCAGTAAGGAAGACGGAAGATAGAAGATGGAAGCGGGAAGAAGAAAGCAAAGAAATAAAATCCGAAAAAATCTGCTTCATCAGCGTGCCATTAAAAAACACAATACAAACATAAAGAAATCAATAGAAAACACAACCCACAACTCATAACATACAACAATTATAAAATGAAAAAGATAACAACCCTAATTATAGCAATAACACTTACCCTAACATCATGCGGAAGTGATAAAAAAGAAGCAGTAGACAACACACCAGCTATTGTGGTAAAAGTTTCTGGTAAAAGTACAAACGACACCAGTCCGTATGTGTCAGCAAGTGGAAAAATAGAATCCGAAAACAGTGCTAATTTAAGCACTAGAATGATGGGCTATGTAACCAAAGTCAATGTAAAAGTCGGACAAAACGTAAAAGAAGGCCAACAATTAGTTACTATCAACAACACCGATTTACAAGCGAAAAAAGCACAAGTGGATGCTTCTATAACACAAGCAACAGCTGCTTTTAACAACGCAAAGAAAGATTATGAGCGTTTTACAAATTTGTTTGCACAACAAAGTGCTTCTCAAAAAGAACTAGACGATATGACGTCGCGTTACGAAATGGCAAAAGCGGGTTTAGAAGCGGCCAAACAAATGCGTAACGAAGTAGTAGCACAGTTTAATTATGCTAACATTACGGCACCTTTCACTGGAACAGTAACCAATACTTTCATAAAAGAAGGAGACATGGCAAATCCAGGAATGCCTTTAGTAAGTATTGAAGGTTCAGGGAAAATGCAAGTCACTGCCATGGTTTCAGAAAGTGATATTTCATCCATCAAAAACGGAATGCCAGTAACCATCAACATCAAATCCTTAAACAAGGAAGTAACAGGAAAAGTGATAGAAGTAAGTTTATCAGCTAAAAACACAGGCGGACAATATTTGGTAAAAATAAACTTAGACAAAACAGACAAGACCATCTTATCAGGTATGTTTGTCAACGTACAATTCCCAATTGAGAAAGCACAAGCAACAGCAAATGCAACTACTGTTTTAGTACCAGAAAGTGCACTAGTAAGAAACGGTCAATTGACAGGAGTATATACAGTAGGAAGTGGAAACGTAGCCATATTACGTTGGTTAAGAATCGGAAAAACCTACGGCAACCAAGTAGAAGTCCTTTCAGGATTAGCTGCAGACGAAGCTTACATTCTTTCAGCAGATGGAAAGTTGTACAACGGAGCTAAAGTTAGTATTCAGTAATCAGTGTTCAGTTTTTAGGTTTAGTTGGCAAACAACTTTAAACTTTTAAACCTTAAACTTTTAAACTAAAAAAAATGCAAGAAGGTATATCAGGTAAAATAGCCAATTTCTTCATCAACTCAAAACTAACCATTTTATTAATGGTAGCGTTGATGATCATTGGATCGTACAGTTCGTTCTTAATTCCAAGAGAAGAAGAACCACAAATTAATGTTCCAATGGCCGACGTAATGGTAGGTTATCCAGGAGCAAGCCCTAAAGAAGTGGAAAGCAGAGTCATAAAACCACTAGAAAAAGTAATTGGCAACATAAAAGGAGTAGAGCACATTCATAGTATGGCAATGAACGGTCAAGCCATGATGGTAGTGCAATTTTATGTAGGAGAAAACAGCGAAGATTCCTATGTGAAATTATATGACGAATTGATAAAACACCAAGACATGTTTCCACAAGGCGTCTATCAGCCTATGGTAAAAACCCGTTCAATTGATGATGTTCCTATGTTAGGGTTAACGCTTTGGAGCGAAAAGTACAGCGATTTCCAATTGCGTCAAATAGCAGAAGAAGTAACATCAGAAATTGAAAAAGTAAAAGATGTTGCGATTACCAAAGAAATAGGTGGAAGAACGCGTGAGTTGAAAGTCGTTTTAGACAAAGACAAAATGGCCGAAAACAAAGTAGATGCATTGAGCATCATGCAAATGATTCAAGCCAATAATGGAAGTGCACAATCGGGAAGTTTCGTTCAAAATGACACCGAATATTTAGTAACAACAGGAAAGTTTTTAACTACTTCTGAAGATGTAGAAAATTTAGTAATTGGTATCAACCAAAACAGACCCGTTTATTTAAAACAAGTAGCCAATATTCAAGACGGACCACAAACACCAAAGAATTATGTGTCTTTCGGATATGGCAAAGCCAATGAAAAATTTGCCAATTACAAATCAGAATATCCAGCAGTAACCATTTCAGTAGCCAAAGTAAAAGGAGCGGATGCGATGAAAATTGCCGATAAAATTCTAACAAGAGTAGAAGGCTTAAAAAAGAATTTAATTCCAACCGATGTTCATGTAGAAGTATCTCGTAATTATGGAGCAACCGCTTCAGATAAAGTTGGGGAATTGTTACTACATTTAGGGGTGGCAATTTTAGCCGTTACTATTTTGGTAATGTTGGCTATGGGTTGGAGAGGTGGATTAGTCGTATTCTTCTCTGTTCCTTTAACGTTCGCTTTGACTTTATTCAGTTATTATTTATTGGGGTATACCCTAAATAGAATTACGCTTTTTGCACTAGTATTCGTAGTAGGAATTGTAGTCGATGATAGTATCATTATTGCTGAAAATATGCACCGCCATTTCAAGATGAAGCGACTCCCATTCAAACAAGCAGCTATTTATGCGATTAATGAAGTAGGAAACCCAACCATCTTAGCAACATTTACAGTTATTGCAGCTATTTTACCCATGGCTTTTGTATCTGGAATGATGGGGCCTTATATGAGTCCGATGCCAATTGGTGCTTCTATTGCTATGTTGTTGTCCTTGTTTGTAGCTTTAACAGTTACCCCTTATTTGGGTTATCATTTATTGCAAGAAAAAGACGAACAAGCACACAAAGAAGAAGAAGGTTTAGAAACATCAAGAATTTATAGAATCTACAAAAGAATCGAAGAACCATTATTGAACAATTCGAAAAAACGAAACTTAATGTTCATTGTGACCATCGTTTTATTATTAGGTTCAGTAGCAATGTTCTTTACGAAATCGGTACTAGTAAAAATGTTACCTTTTGATAATAAAAACGAATTCCAAGTAGTAGTAGATATGCCAGAAGGAACTACTCTAGAAAGAACAGCAGCAGTAACAAAAGAAATTGCGCAGTATCTTTCAACGGTTCCAGAGGTAGTGGATTACCAAAATTATATTGGAGCATCAGCACCTATCACTTTCAACGGTTTAGTGCGTCATTACGACATGCGTGGAGGTAGTAATATGGCTGATATTCAAGTAAACTTATTACACAAAGAAGACAGAGATTTACAAAGTCACGATATAGCAAAAGTAGTGCGACCTGAAATTCAAAAAATTGCTAAAAAATATGGTGCCAATGTAAAAATTGTTGAGGTGCCACCAGGTCCTCCAGTTTTATCAACATTAGTAGCTGAGGTGTACGGACCTAATTATGAAGATCAAATTAAAGTAGCCAATCAAGTAAAAACCATTTTAGAAAACACAGACGATGTAGTAGATGCCGATTGGATGGTAGAAGCTCCTCAAGTAGAATACAAACTAGAAGTGGACAGAGAAAAAGCCATGCTAAACGGAATTGCTCCCCAACAAGTAGTGGGTAATCTAACGTATTTGCTAAGAGAAATGCCTGTTTCGAATTTGTATGACGAACGTTCAAATGACCCAGTAGGAATTGTGTTGTCATTAGATGATGCTGATAAAACATCATTGCAAGACATTCAAAATTTAAAGATTAAAGGTTCGCAAGGGAATGTAGTGGCTGTAAGTGATTTGGTAAAAGTAAAAACAGATACGTTACAAAATACCATTTATCGTAAAGATCAAAAAAGAGTGGTCTATGTTTTAGCAGATATGGCAGGAGCCTTGGAAAGTCCGGTGTATGCAATTTTAGGAATGAACGAGAAGTTGCAAAAAATGGATTTACCAAAAGGCTATACAGTAAACGAATTGTATGCTGACCAGCCTTCTGATGAAAGTAATTTTACTGTAAAATGGGATGGAGAATGGCAAATTACTTTAGAAGTATTCCGTGATTTAGGAACTGCTTTCTTAGTAGTGATTATTGTAATTTATATGTTGATTGTAGGTTGGTTCCAAAATTTCAAAACCCCATTAGTAATGATGGTTGCGATTCCATTATCCTTAATTGGAATTGTATTAGGACACTGGCTTTTGAATGCGTTCTTCACTGCAACCTCTTTCATTGGAATGATAGCTTTAGCAGGAGTGATGGTCAGGAACTCCGTCTTGTTAATCGACTTTATCGAAATCCGATTAAAAGAAGGAATTGAAATAAAACAAGCGATTATTGAAGCAGGAGCAGTAAGAACAACCCCCATTTTGTTAACAACAGGAGCAGTAGTTATTGGAGCATCCATTATATTATTTGATCCTATTTTCCAAGGATTAGCCATTTCATTAGTAGCTGGAGCCATTGTTTCTACCATCTTAACCTTACTTGTAGTGCCATTAATTTACTACATCGTTGAGCGTAAGAAATGGGAGAAAGAATAATAATAAGATAAATAGACCTTTGTCAAAGTTTCAAACTTTGACAAAGGTTACATAAACCTTAAAAATAAATAAAAATGATAAATAAATTAATTAAAAGAATAGCAGGTATATTTATAATAATAAGTGTATTGTTGGGTATGTATGTCAATCAAAATTGGTTGTGGTTCACATTATTCGTGGGTGCAAATTTATTGCAATCGTCATTTACCAATTGGTGTTTAATGGAAGACCTACTTCGAAAGGTGTTTAAAATAAAAGAGTAAACTTTAATCCCGATTCATTCGGGATTTTTTATTCTGTAATTTTACTATAATCTAGCTTTGAAACTTTTACAGTTTGTACTATCTTTGTGGCTTATTAAAATCACATACCACTATGTTCGATAATTTAAGCGATAAGTTAGATAAAGCGTTCCATATATTAAAAGGTCACGGTAAAATTACCGATGTAAATGTTGCAGATACATTAAAAGAAGTTCGTAGAGCTTTACTTGATGCCGATGTTAACTTTAAAATAGCTAAAGAATTTACTACAAGAGTAAAAGAAAAAGCGATAGGGGAAAACGTATTAACAACATTACAGCCAGGACAATTAATGGTTAAAATCGTTAAAGACGAATTAACCGAATTAATGGGTGGTGATGTAGCAGGAATTAATTTATCAGGTACACCTTCTGTAATTTTAATGTCAGGTCTTCAAGGATCGGGTAAAACTACATTCTCTGGTAAATTAGCAAACTATCTTAAAACAAAGAAAAGTAAAAAACCATTATTAGTTGCCTGTGATATTTATCGTCCAGCGGCTATTAATCAGTTGCATGTAGTAGGAGATCAAATTGGTGTTGAGGTATATTCAGAACCAGAGAATAAAAATCCTGTAGAAATTGCGCAAAATGCAATTAAACATGCAAAAGCAAACGGATTCAATGTAGTAATTGTCGATACAGCGGGTCGTTTAGCGGTTGATGAAGAAATGATGACCGAAATTGCGAATGTTCATAAAGCAATTCAACCACAAGAAACTTTGTTTGTTGTAGATGCAATGACAGGGCAAGATGCTGTAAATACGGCAAAAGCATTTAATGATAGATTAAATTTTGACGGAGTTATCCTTACAAAATTAGATGGAGATACACGTGGTGGAGCTGCTATTTCTATTAAATCGGTAGTAAATAAGCCAATTAAATTTATTGGTACAGGAGAAAAAATGGACGCAATAGACGTTTTCTATCCTACACGTATGGCCGAAAGAATCTTGGGAATGGGAGATGTTGTTTCCTTAGTAGAAAGAGCTCAGGAACAATATGATGAAGAAGAAGCAAGAAAACTACAAAAGAAAATTGCTAAAAATGAATTTGGTTTCGATGATTTCTTGTCGCAAATTCAACAAATAAAGAAAATGGGTAACATGAAAGACCTTGTCGGAATGATACCTGGTGCTGGAAAAGCATTAAAAGACGTAGAAATTGAAGATGATGCATTCAAACATATTGAAGCAATCATTCAGTCTATGACACCTGCAGAAAGAAGTAAGCCAAGTTTAATAGATGTAAAACGTAAAGCTAGAATTGCTAAAGGAGCAGGAAGAAAAGTAGAAGAAGTCAATCAATTAATGAAGCAATTTGATCAGATGAGTAAGATGATGAAAATGATGCAAGGTGGTGGCGGAAAGAATCTTATGAAGATGATGGGCGGAATGAAGGGAATGAAATAAAAACAGAGACGCGATTTATCGCGTCTTTTTTATAGCGAATTTTCAAAGGTTAAAATATACTAAACAACAACACAACACAAATGAATTTATTAGACGGTAAAAAAGTATCGGAAGAAATTAAGAATGAAATAGCTACGGAAGTTGCAAAAATGAAAGCAAATGGGGAAAAAGTACCTCATTTAGCTGCAATTATTGTTGGTAATGACGGAGCAAGTTTAACTTACGTAGGAAGTAAAGTGAAGTCTTGTGAAAGAGTTGGTTTTGAGTCGACTCTAGTAAAAATGCCTAGTACTACTTCTGAAACAGAATTACTAAAAAAAATTAAAGAGTTAAATCTTAATGATGATATTGATGGGTTTATTGTTCAATTGCCTTTACCAGAGCAAATTGATACTCAAAAAATAATCATGGCAATAGATCCAAGTAAAGATGTTGATGGTTTCCATCCTGAAAACTTTGGAAAAATGGCATTAGATATGACAACTTTTATTCCTGCTACACCTTTCGGAATTTTAGAATTGTTAGAAAGATACAATGTAGAAACTAAAGGGAAACACACTGTTGTTATTGGAAGAAGTCATATTGTTGGTCGACCAATGAGTATTTTGATGGGAAGAAGAGGTTTTCCCGGTAACTCAACGGTAACTTTAACACATAGTCATACTAAGAATATCAATCAAATTACTTCTCAAGCAGATATTATTATTACAGCTTTGGGTGTGCCGAATTATCTTAAAGCAGAAATGATTAAAGATGATGCAGTAATTATTGATGTGGGTATTACACGTGTTCCAGATGAAACTACTGAAAAAGGATATAAAATAGTTGGAGATGTAGATTTTGAATTTGTTTCTAAAAAAGCATCATTTATAACTCCTGTTCCTGGTGGAGTAGGACCAATGACAATTGCAATGCTATTGAAAAATACTTTATTGGCAAGAGAGCAAAAAAGGAGTAAATAGATTTTAATTATTTAAAAAAGTGTTATTATATTTTTTCTTGATTAAAACTGACTTTAAATAAATAACGATAAGCAAATAAAATAAAAAACAGGTATAAGAATATGTTTTTTGTTTTTTAATCGTTTAAAATGTGTTAAAAACGAAAAAACTGCAAATTTTGCAGTTTTTTCGTTTTATAGAGTATCGAAGCTCAGTTATATTAATTTTTATGTTACTCTGTAGTCGGATGTAAAGAATAATTCGACACTTGGGTATTTTTGGCGCGTCATCTGAATTGAGAATTCACTATCAGCCAAGAAAATTAACTGACCATATTTATCGTGTCCTAAAAATTTCTGTTTTACTCTTCTAAATTCAGCAAATTCCTCATTCTTTGGATCTTTTGGTTTAACCCAACATGCTTTGTGTGCAGGGAAATTTTCATAAATACATTTAGCGCCATATTCGTGCTCTAAACGATATTGAATTACTTCATATTGCAGTGCGCCAACTGTACCAATAACTTTTCTTCCGTTCATTTCAAGTGTAAATAACTGTGCTACACCTTCATCCATTAATTGATCAATACCTTTTTCTAACTGCTTAGATTTTAAAGGATCTGCATTGTTTATGTATCTAAAATGCTCTGGAGAGAAACTAGGAATTCCTTTAAACTGCATAATTTCACCTTCGGTTAATGTATCACCAATTTTAAAATTTCCAGTATCATGAAGCCCAACAATATCACCCGCATAAGAAATATCTACAATTTCTTTTTTTTCAGCGAAAAAGGCATTTGGACTAGAGAATTTTACTTTTTTACCATGTCTAACATGTAGATAAGGTTTGTTTTTTTCAAAAGTACCTGATACAATCTTAATAAAGGCCAATCTATCTCTGTGCTTTGGATCCATATTGGCATGAATTTTAAACACAAACCCACTAAACACATCTTCATTTGGGTCTACCAAACGTGTGTCAGATTCTTTTGGTCTTGGAGTTGGAGCAATATCAATAAAGCAATCTAATAATTCTCGTACTCCAAAATTATTCAATGCAGAACCAAAAAATACAGGTTGAAGAGTTCCATTTAAATACTCTTCTCTATTAAATTCTGGATATATTTCAGTAACTAATTCTATTTCTTCTCTTAAATTATTAGCATGTTTATTACCAATAATTGAATCTAATTCTGGATTTGAAATGTCGTTAAAAGCAATAGTTTCTTCAATGTCTTTTCTGCTGTCACCACTAAATAAGTTGATGTTTTTCTCCCAAATATTATAAATTCCTTTAAAGTCGTAGCCCATTCCAATAGGAAAACTTAAAGGACAAACAGTAAGTTTTAATTTTTGTTCAATTTCATCCAATAAATCAAAGGCATCTTTTCCTTCTCTATCCATTTTGTTGATGAAAACAATCATAGGAATGTTTCTCATTCTACAAACTTCAACCAATTTCTCAGTTTGTTCCTCAACCCCTTTTGCAACGTCAATTACAACAATAACACTATCAACAGCCGTTAAAGTTCTAAAAGTATCTTCTGCAAAGTCTTTGTGACCAGGAGTATCTAATATATTGATTTTTTTATCTCTATAGTTAAAGGCCAATACAGATGTAGCTACAGAAATACCTCTCTGACGCTCAATTTCCATAAAATCAGAGGTAGCTCCTTTTTTTATTTTATTGCTTTTTACAGCACCTGCTTCTTGAATTGCACCACCAAATAAAAGTAATTTCTCTGTTAGAGTAGTTTTACCAGCATCAGGATGTGATATAATTCCAAAAGTCCTTCTTCTTTTTATTTCGTCTTTAAAACCCATCAAAAAATATTTTCTGCAAATATAAGTTTTTTAAAGAATTCAATATTGATAAACCTAAAATAAGATACTAATAAATTTATGTAGCTGTATTCTTTAAATAAAATAAAAAATAAGTATCTTTTCTGAGGTATAATTGATTGTGAATTTTTTTATTAAAATATTTTAAAGTCTATTCATTGCTTTACTATGCCAATTTAATTTTATACTTTTGTTAACAAATTTTTATTTATAAATCATTATGTCAAAGAAAGAAGATACGGAAGAAAGCTTAAAACCTTCATTAGATAATAATGAGTCTTCTCAACGATTAGAAGCTATAAAAAACCTTATTTTTGGTGAAAATATCCAAGAAATAGATCAAGAATTTCAATTAATCAAAGAACATATTGAAAAAAGAAAACTTGAGCTAGAAAGTTTAATTGAGATTACCCAAAAAGAGCTTAATACTGCAATCGATAATTTAGAAACCGATTTAAATATTCGTATTACAGATTTAGATGCAAAAGTTGATGAAAATGTAGACGATTTGAATCATAGAAAAATGGACAGAGCAGCTTTAGGAAACATGCTTGTTACTATGGGAGAAAAAATCATGAAAGGTTAAGTAATTAAAGTATTTTTTCATGACAGATTCTGAGAAATTAATAAGGCTTAAAGAAGCTCTTCTTAAGGAAGATCAGAATTTTGCGTTACAAATATTCAAAAGAATTGAAGGTTTAGAGTCAACTATTAATGAAGAGGAGTTACTTTCGGAGAAGGTAAACCCAATAGTTGATAAAAAAATAGCGACGTTTTCTAACGATATTCCAAGTAAACTAGGTCCTGCAATAACAGAAGCTTTAAAGGTTCAGATTAGAGATTCTCAAGATCAAGTTGTAGAAGCTTTGTTTCCTATTATTGGTAAAATGATTAAAAAATATATTCAGGAAGAGATAAGGATTCTTTCAGACAATATTAATAATCAAGTGCAAAAAACATTTTCGTTTTCTAGATGGAAAAATAAAATAAAATCTTTTTTCACAGGAATTCCAGAAGAGAAAATTATACTTTCCCAGCTTTCAAGACCTAAAGTAGAGCAAGTATTTATTATAGAAAAAGGTTCGGGTTTGTTAATATCTAATGTTTCTAAGAAAGAAGATAGTATAGATAAAGATATGATTGCAGGAATGTTAACTGCAATTAAAAGCTTTGTAGAAGACGCATTTACAAAAGAAGAACAAAACTTAGAGCTTATACAGTATGAATTGTATAATATTTACCTTCAAAATTTTTCTAAATTCTATATTGCAGTTGTAATTTCAGGTGCTTTTAATAGAGAATTTAAAAACGAATTAGAGGATTTAATTTTTGATGCATTATCAAAAAATAAAAATGAACTTTTTTTAGAAGATTCAAAAAAAGTAAATAAAATAATAGAAACAGTATTTAAAATTAATGATTAGTTCAAAAAAAATAGTTTTAATTGGTCATTTTGGAGTAGGAAAGTCTTCCTTAATAAGAAGGTTTGTCGAAAATATATTTTCAGAAGAATATAAAGTGACTATTGGTGTTCATATTTTTAAAAAAGTAATACAAGTTGAAGGTAAAAATTTAACTTTTGTAATATGGGATATTGAAGGAAAAGAGGATATAACGGAAATAAGAAGATCTTATTTACTTGGGACTTCAGGATTTATTTATGTTTTCGATCCAACAAGAAAAAATACTTATAGTACAATAAATCAAGATGTAGAATTTTGTAAAACAAATTATCCAACAGCTAAGTTGATTACAGTTGCGAATAAATTAGACTTGATTGACGAAGAAGAATTTGTAAGTAAAATTGATTTTGAAATTGATTATTTTACAAGTGCGAAAACAAATAAAAATGTTGATTTAATTTTTAATGATTTAGGTTTAAAATTTTTGAATGATAAATAATATTTTAAATAAATACCTGGAAGTTGATTTTCAAATTATAGAATTTGAAAAAGATGGACTTGTAAAAAAAGTTAAAAACACTCTTTTAGATATTCAAATTGGTAGCGAAATTTTTGATTTTCATCCATTTTTTGAAACACTTCGCGGTTTGATTGAAGAAAATTGTATAGAAGAGTTTTTTCAAGCAGTAAATATTGAAAAGGGAAATTTAATTGTAGATGTGGTTTTTTCGATTGGTAATGAAGAACAACTTCCATTTGTTCTGTTAATTGATAAAACTGATCATTATTGTAATATTCAATCATTAACGCAGTTAAAAAATGAGGTTTCGATTGAGAATTATAAAGTAAGTTTAAAAAACTTCAACCTCATTAATAAGATAGATATACAAAGCGAATTTTTAGTTAGTATCTCTCACGATCTAAAAACGCCAATTCATTCAATAGTGAATCTATTGAGTTTGTTAGATAAAAACAATTTATCCTATGAACAAAGAGAATTGTGTAAAACTATTTTTGAATCTTCAAAATACTTAAATCGTTTAATAAGTGATGTTTATGAATTGGCATCAATTGAAACAGGCTTGTTTAATTTAAAGGAAAAAGAATTCAGTCTTCAAGATTTAATCAGTAGAATTGAGAAGATTTACCAAAGAAAATTAGTGTCTAAGAATGTTGAACTTAGAATAATAAAGGCAGCAAAATTGCCAGATTTAGTTATTGGTGATTCGGATAGATTGTTACAAATTTTATTTAATTTATTAGATAATGCATCTGAATATACGAATGAAGGTTTTGTGGAATTAGAGATTCAGCAAGTATACAAGAAGTCATTAAACGTTGGATTGAATTTTATTGTTAGAGATTCAGGAAAAGGGTTTGAATTTGATAAAGAAGTTGTTAATATAAAAAATGCGCAACTTAAATTTGACTCGAATGATGAAGTTGGTCTTGGGATTTCTATAGTTACAAATTTGGTTAACAGTTTGAATGGTAATGTTAAGTTTGAATCTATAATTGATAAAGGAACAAATGTAGAAGTGTATCTTCCTTTTAAACTTGTGAAAGGGGTTACTAAGAATAGTATTGTCTCAAAATTTAAAAAGAAAAATTTAAAACGGATATATAATGTTTTGATTGTTGATGATAATGAAATTAATAAATTGATATTAATGAAATTGTTGATTAATCATGGTGGATTTTATATAGATGTAGCTTTGGATGGAAATCAAGCTATTAATATGTTAGCAAATGAAAAATATGATTTTATTTTGCTAGACTTACATTTGTCAAAAGTTTCTTCTTTTGATATTATAAAAACAATCAAAAGTCATTCCAGTGATTTGGTGAATGCTATTAGTTTTATTCCAATGACAACAGGTTTAAATAGTGAAGATGCACTTGCGCTTCAAAAATATAATCTTGAAACTGTTTTGAAAAAACCTTTTCTTTCTGAAGAGTTATATCAAAGTATGTATGATTGTATGTGATTACGACACTTCAACGGTTTTTTTATTGCTTTAATCGATGTTCTGTTTTTTGTAAAATAAAAACAGGGCAAAAAAAAGTAGTAATAGTAGTTTTGTAAGAAGTATTTTACTTTGAAGTAAACAGGTATTTTTACGTGTTTTTTTTGATTACGTTTTTGTTAATTTTACTGCTTCAATAAAAATAGTAATAGCAAAAATGTAATTTCGTTTCTGTTTTTATTAATATAATAGTTGGTTTTAACATATCATGTGTTTTTATTATAATTTAAGTTAAATTAACTTAAATTTTGTTTTTTTTTAACACAAAAAAAAGCTAACTTAGTTGGAGTTGTTTACATTTGTTAAATGTAAGAGTTTTGGTATTAAAGCTCTGTAAGGGAATTTATTCCATATTTAAAATAAATAATATGTAAGGTAATGGTAAATAGAAATAATGTTTAGAATATAAAAATCAAATATAAAAATCAATAAATTATGAAGAAAAAAATTTTCTCAATGTTATTATTCATGTTTTTTGCGCATCTAGCAGTTTCGCAAGAATTTAATTCTACTAAAAAAGTAGAAGAAAATTTAGTCGAAATAAAAAATCTAGTAAAGTTAGATGAAGCTTCTTATGAATACATAAATCAATTGCTAGTTTATTATTACAACAATAATAACTCAGACAGTACTACTAAAAATCAAGTAAAAGAAAATATTCACAATAAATTAAAAGCCAAGCTTTCAGAAGAAGAATATAAATCTTTAAATGATAAATGGTTAAAGAAAAATTTGAAATAGAAGTTAATTAAAAGTTTTTTTATATGAAGAAAAAATTACTATTATTCTTGTTGTTTTTCTATACTTTCCAATTCTTTTCGCAAGAAGTTGATTGGTCAGGTTTGTCTGGTACTATGCCAGAAGTAGGATATACAACAAGTAGCTTTTCGGCAGTAGCTGCCGATGGTGTAACGTTAGTAACTGTTAATATAACACAAGCTAGTTCAGCAACTACAGGAGGTGCGGTTAATGCCGTTGCTCCAGGCTCGGTTATAAACAGTTTGAATTTTAATAATGGTCGAGCAACAACAGGAATTTCGGGGAACACTTATACTTATACGTTTAGTGAGCCTGTTTATGTAACGTTAAGTTCACAAGCACATAGTGCTTTGATGAGAACGGAAAACATAAAATTAGGAACGACAACTCCTGGTGCAACTATTAAAGCAAGTTTGGTCAATCCTTTAGCAAACCATTTCTTGCAAGGAAATGAGTCAGCAAATGTACATATAGGTTCTATTGGTGTTGGAAACACAACAACAGGAACATATTGGAAGGCAACAACTTCAATTCCGGTAACAACGTTTAGTGTAGAATACTATGCTACTGATGCTGCTGATATTGCGAGCAATGAGCCTTTTTCTATGAATTTAAACCCTTTGCCGTTTATTTTGTTGGATCCAACAAATGCAACTGGTGCAGGAAGAAGAAATATAAATGTTCCTGCCTGTTCTACAGGTTATGAATTTCTTGAAGTTGTAAATACAGGTATTTCTGCAAGTTATATTGGAGGAAAAGGAATGGCTTCAATGACAGTTACTCTTATTAACCCTCAAGATGCTGGACAAGAATCTTTGTCTATGTCTGGAGGTTTTTCTGGATTAACAACTTCAGGCAATGGAACAACAAGTTTGTTACTTACAAATACTTCGGGTACTTTAAATGCACCTTTTGTAAATGCAGTAAATGATTTGTTCTACAAAAATACTGCGGTATCACCGAATACTGCAGTAATAAGACAAGTTGAAATAACATTTACAGATACTGAAGGGAATGTTTCTCCGGTGTCTGTCGCAAATTTAACACTGACTAAAGGAGCAAATGCAGGTTTGCCTATAAGTCCAAGATATGTTTTTACAGGAGATCCAAATTTTAATTTGTTTACAACATTAGATGGTTCTCAAGATGCGGGTGGTACTTGGGTAGATGTTGATGCTACTGGAGCATTATTAGCTCCGAGTACTGTTAATGTAGCTGCTTTGCCATTAGGTGGTAGTGTTTTTAGATATGATGTGACAGGAACAGGACCATGTAGTAATGCTTTTGCAACTGTTGTAGTAATCAAAATAAATAGTTCAGAAGTACCAATGTCTTCAAGTACTTCTTGTGGGCAAGTAATGACACAATATACAAATCCTTTTTTCTCAGCAAATTCAGACGACCCAATTTTTATATTCTCAGCGGGTTCGGGTGAATTATCTGCTGAATTAGGAGCGGTTGGAACAACCTATAATTGGTATAAATATAATTCCGTTACAAATTCATATGATGATTATGCATTAAATTCAACTCCAACTCAAACAGGTTTGACTGATGGTGGATATATGGTTGTAAGAAATGATGCAGGAACAGTTGAAGAAGGAAGAGCGTGGGTTTGGAATTCAAATTTAATTTTAGATGCTGGAACCCCACAAACTATTTGTGAAGGAGAGTCGGTTACTTTGAATGGGTCGGGTACAGTTAGTAACCCAACATACACCTATTATGACCCAATTCCTAGACCAATAAGAATTAGTGCTACAACTCAGATAACAGTAACTTTTGATGCGGTACATACATATGTTTCTGACTTAGGTTTTTATATGGTTTCTCCAGATGGTTTAACAACTATTCTGTTAGGTCCTAATCAAGGAAATACATGTAATGGAGGAGATAATGTAACTAATTTACGATTTACAAATCAAGCAGCAGGTGTATTTAATTTTTGTGTGCAACCAGCACCATTGACTGGTATTTATAATCAATATTTTGATGGAGCTAATACTTTTACTATTGATTGGTCTCCATTATATGGAATGAATGCAAGAGATGGTGGTTGGGCAGTCCAAATTTATGATTGTGTTGGAGCAGATGTAGGAAGCTTAACAGGTGCAACTATTACTTTTGATAATGGAGGTGGTGAAAATATAACTTACACAAGTGGAGCAATTAGTGTCCCAATAAATGATAATTCATGTGACCCACTTTCGGCATCTAAATATATAGTACCATTTAATCCCCCTGTTTCAAATTCAAATAGTTCAATTTCATTGAATAATGGAGTTGGTGTTGGTGGAATTGGAGGTTATGAATGGTCATATAGTACAGATAGTGCTACTGGACCATGGTCGGGTTCATTTGAAAATGCAACCCTATCACCAAGTTTTGCAATCAATCAAACTACTTGGTTTAGAATTATTGCAGATAATGGAGTAGGTTGTTTGTTTGAGGATGTAGTTCAAATATCTTCACAACCTAAACCAGAAGCTGGTACAGATGATTTTATTTCTTTTTATGTTTATGATAGCCCTGCAGATTTATTTTCAATTATAGACGGAACTCCTAATACAGGAGGAACATGGTCAGGACCAAGTGCATTAGCTGGTGGTTCAGCAGGAACGTTTGACCCAGCTACAAATACATCAGGAACATATACATATACAGTAAACGGAACAGCACCTTGTTTAGCTGTTTCATCAATAGTAGAGGTTTTTATAAACCGTGCTGTTGATTCAGATGGAGATGGAGTAACAGATGGAGATGAAGTTACAGATGGAACTGATCCATTAGATGATTGTAGCTTTGTTTTAGCAAGTGCCTCTTTAGCGCCAAGTGCAGCTTGGAATGCTGGAGATTGTGATGGTGATGGAGTTACGAACGCAGATGAAGTTACAGATGGAACAGATCCATTAAATGCTTGTAGTTTTGTTTTAGCCAGCGCAACAGTAGCACCAAGTGCAGCATGGAACGCAGCCGACTGTGATGGTGATGGAGTTACTAACGGACAAGAAGTTACAGATGGAACAGATCCATTAGACGATTGTTCTTATATAGCAGCAAGTATCAGTGTAGTAGTAACCTCTACTGCAGATTGTGATGGCGATGGAGTTACCAACGCAGATGAAGCAACAGACGGCACAGATGGACAAGATCCATGTAGTTTTGTATTAGCTAGCGCAACAGTTGCCCCAAGTGGAGCATGGAACGCAGCGGACTGTGACGGCGATGGAGTTACTAACGGACAAGAAGTTACAGACGGAACAGATCCATTAAATTCATGTAATTTTATTTTAGCTAGCGCAAGCGTTGCTCCAAGTGCAGCATGGAACGCAGCAGATTGTGATGGAGATGGAGTTACTAACGGACAAGAAGTTACAGATGGAACCGATCCATTAGATTCATGTAGTTATGTTTTAGCTAATGTAACATTAGCGCAAAGCGGAGCATGGAACGCAGCGGACTGTGACGGCGATGGAGTTACTAACGGACAAGAAGTAATAGACGGAACAGATTCATTAGACGATTGTTCATATATAACAGCAAGTATCAGTGTAATAGTAACCTCTACTGCAGATTGTGATGGCGATGGAGTTACCAACGCAGATGAAGCAACAGACGGCACAGATGGACAAGACCCATGTAGTTTTGTATTAGCTAGCGCAACAGTTGCCCCAAGTGGAGCATGGAACGCAGCGGACTGTGACGGCGATGGAGTTACTAATGGACAAGAAGTTACAGACGGAACCGATCCATTAGATTCATGTACTTATGTTTTAGCTAATGTAACATTAGCGCAAAGCGGAGCATGGAACGCAGCTGACTGTGATGGTGATGGAGTTACTAACGGACAAGAAGTTACAGATGGAACAGATCCATTAGACGATTGTTCTTACATAACAGCAAGTATCAGTGTAGTAGTAACCTCTACGGCAGATTGTGATGGCGATGGCGTTACCAACGCAGATGAAGCAACAGACGGTACAGACGGACAAGACCCATGTAGTTTTGTCTTAGCAAGCGCAAGCGTTGCCCCAAGTGCAGCATGGAATGCAGCCGACTGTGACGGCGATGGAGTTACTAACGGACAAGAAGTTACAGACGGCACAGATCCATTAGACGATTGTTCTTACATAACAGCAAATATCAGTGTAGTAGTAACCTCTACGGCAGATTGTGATGGCGATGGAGTTACCAACGCAGATGAAGCAACCGACGGTACAGATGGACAAGACCCATGTAGTTTTGTTTTAGCAAGCGCAAGCGTTGCCCCAAGTGCAGCATGGAACGCAGCAGACTGTGACGGCGATGGAGTTACTAACGGACAAGAAGTTACAGATGGAACAGATCCATTAGACGATTGTTCTTATATAACAGCAAATATCAGTGTAGTAGTAACCTCTACGGCAGATTGTGATGGCGATGGCGTTACCAACGCAGATGAAGCAACAGACGGTACAGACGGACAAGACCCATGTAGTTTTGTCTTAGCAAGCGCAAGCGTTGCCCCAAGTGGAGCATGGAACGCAGCTGACTGTGACGGCGATGGAGTTACTAACGGACAAGAAGTTACAGATGGAACAGATCCATTAGACGATTGTTCTTACATAACAGCAAATATCAGTGTAGTAGTAACCTCTACGGCAGATTGTGATGGCGATGGCGTTACCAACGCAGATGAAGCAACCGACGGTACAGACGGACAAGACCCATGTAGTTTTGTTTTAGCAAGCGCAAGCGTTGCCCCAAGTGCAGCATGGAACGCAGCCGACTGTGACGGCGATGGAGTTACTAACGGACAAGAAGTTACAGATGGAACAGATCCATTAGACGATTGTTCTTATATAACAGCAAATATTAGTGTAGTAGTAACCTCTACGGCAGATTGTGATGGTGATGGCGTTACCAACGCAGATGAAGCAACAGACGGTACAGATGGACAAGACCCATGTAGTTTTGTCTTAGCAAGCGCAAGCGTTGCCCCAAGTGCAGCATGGAACGCAGCAGACTGTGACGGCGATGGAGTTACTAACGGACAAGAAGTTACAGATGGAACAGATCCATTAGACGATTGTTCATATATAACAGCAAATATCAGTGTAGTAGTAACCTCTACGGCAGATTGTGATGGCGATGGCGTTACCAACGCAGATGAAGCAACCGACGGTACAGACGGACAAGACCCATGTAGTTTTGTCTTAGCAAGCGCAAGCGTTGCCCCAAGTGGAGCATGGAACGCAGCCGACTGTGACGGCGATGGAGTTACTAACGGACAAGAAGTTACAGATGGAACAGATCCATTAGACGATTGTTCTTACATAACAGCAAGTATCAGTGTAGTAGTAACCTCTACGGCAGATTGTGATGGTGATGGAGTTACCAACGCAGATGAAGCAACAGACGGTACAGACGGACAAGACCCATGTAGTTTTGTCTTAGCAAGCGCAAGCGTTGCCCCAAGTGCAGCATGGAATGCAGCCGACTGTGACGGCGATGGAGTTACTAACGGACAAGAAGTTACAGACGGAACAGATCCATTAGACGATTGTTCTTACATAACAGCAAATATCAGTGTAGTAGTAACCTCTACGGCAGATTGTGATGGCGATGGAGTTACCAACGCAGATGAAGCAACAGACGGTACAGATGGACAAGACCCATGTAGTTTTGTTTTAGCAAGCGCAAGCGTTGCCCCAAGTGCAGCATGGAACGCAGCAGACTGTGACGGCGATGGAGTTACTAACGGACAAGAAGTTACAGATGGAACAGATCCATTAGACGATTGTTCTTACATAACAGCAAATATCAGTGTAGTAGTAACCTCTACGGCAGATTGTGATGGCGATGGCGTTACCAACGCAGATGAAGCAACAGACGGTACAGACGGACAAGACCCATGTAGTTTTGTCTTAGCAAGCGCAAGCGTTGCCCCAAGTGGAGCATGGAACGCAGCTGACTGTGACGGCGATGGAGTTACTAACGGACAAGAAGTTACAGATGGAACAGATCCATTAGACGATTGTTCTTACATAACAGCAAATATCAGTGTAGTAGTAACCTCTACGGCAGATTGTGATGGCGATGGCGTTACCAACGCAGATGAAGCAACCGACGGTACAGACGGACAAGACCCATGTAGTTTTGTTTTAGCAAGCGCAAGCGTTGCCCCAAGTGCAGCATGGAACGCAGCCGACTGTGACGGCGATGGAGTTACTAACGGACAAGAAGTTACAGATGGAACAGATCCATTAGACGATTGTTCTTATATAACAGCAAATATTAGTGTAGTAGTAACCTCTACGGCAGATTGTGATGGTGATGGAGTTACCAACGCAGATGAAGCAACAGACGGTACAGATGGACAAGACCCATGTAGTTTTGTCTTAGCAAGCGCAAGCGTTGCCCCAAGTGGAGCATGGAACGCAGCCGACTGTGACGGCGATGGAGTTACTAACGGACAAGAAGTTACAGATGGAACAGATCCATTAGACGATTGTTCTTATATAACAGCAAATATCAGTGTAGTAGTAACCTCATTGGCAGATTGTGATGGCGATGGCGTTACCAACGCAGATGAAGCAACCGACGGTACAGACGGACAAGACCCATGTAGTTTTGTTTTAGCAAGCGCAAGCGTTGCCCCAAGTGCAGCATGGAACGCAGCCGACTGTGACGGTGATGGAGTTACTAACGGACAAGAAGTAATAGATGGAACAGATCCATTAGACGATTGTTCATATATAACAGCAAGTATCAGTGTAGTAGTAACCTCATTGGCAGATTGTGATGGCGATGGAGTTACCAACGCAGATGAAGCAACCGACGGTACAGATGGACAAGACCCATGTAGTTTTGTCTTAGCAAGCGCAAGTGTTGCCCCAAGTGGAGCATGGAACGCAGCCGACTGTGACGGCGATGGAGTTACTAACGGACAAGAAGTTACAGACGTAACAGATCCATTAGACGATTGTTCATATATAACAGCAAGTATCAGTGTAGTAGTAACCTCATTGGCAGATTGTGATGGTGACGGAATTACCAACGCAGATGAAGCAACCGACGGTACAGATGGACAAGACCCATGTAGTTTTGTTTTAGCAAGCGCAAGCGTTGCCCCAAGTGCAGCATGGAACGCAGCAGACTGTGACGGCGATGGAGTTACTAACGGACAAGAAGTAATAGATGGAACAGATCCATTAGACGATTGTTCTTACATAACAGCAAATATCAGTGTAGTAGTAACCTCTACGGCAGATTGTGATGGCGATGGAGTTACCAACGCAGATGAAGCAACCGACGGTACAGATGGACAAGACCCATGTAGTTTTGTATTAGCTAGCGCAAGTGTTGCCCCAAGTGGAGCATGGAACGCAGCCGACTGTGACGGTGATGGAGTTACTAACGGACAAGAAGTAATAGATGGAACAGATCCATTAGACGATTGTTCTTACATAACAGCAAGTATCAGTGTAGTAGTAACCTCATTGGCAGATTGTGATGGTGATGGAGTTACCAACGCAGATGAAGCAACCGACGGTACAGATGGACAAGACCCATGTAGTTTTGTTTTAGCTAGCGCAAGCGTTGCCCCAAGTGCAGCATGGAACGCAGCCGACTGTGACGGTGATGGAGTTACTAACGGACAAGAAGTAATAGATGGAACAGATCCATTAGACGATTGTTCATATATAACAGCAAGTATCAGTGTAGTAGTAACCTCATTGGCAGATTGTGATGGCGATGGAGTTACCAACGCAGATGAAGCAACCGACGGTACAGATGGACAAGACCCATGTAGTTTTGTCTTAGCAAGCGCAAGTGTTGCCCCAAGTGGAGCATGGAACGCAGCCGACTGTGACGGCGATGGAGTTACTAACGGACAAGAAGTTACAGACGTAACAGATCCATTAGACGATTGTTCATATATAACAGCAAGTATCAGTGTAGTAGTAACCTCATTGGCAGATTGTGATGGTGACGGAATTACCAACGCAGATGAAGCAACCGACGGTACAGATGGACAAGACCCATGTAGTTTTGTATTAGCTAGCGTAAGCGTTGCCCCAAGTGGAGCATGGAACGCAGCTGACT
The DNA here is from genome assembly GCF_021650975.2 of Flavobacterium jumunjinense. NCBI lineage: Bacteria > Pseudomonadati > Bacteroidota > Flavobacteriia > Flavobacteriales > Flavobacteriaceae > Flavobacterium > Flavobacterium jumunjinense. The sequence continues at coordinate 30,000 of NZ_CP091285.1, read as the reverse complement.
GTGACGGCGATGGAGTTACTAATGGACAAGAAGTAATAGATGGAACAGATCCATTAGACGATTGTTCATATATAACAGCAAGTATCAGTGTAGTAGTAACCTCATTGGCAGATTGTGATGGTGACGGAGTTACCAACGCAGATGAAGCAGCAGACGGTACAGATGGACAAGACCCATGTAGTTTTGTCTTAGCAAGTGCAACAGTTGTACAAAGTGCAGCATGGAATGCACTAGATTGTGATGGTGATGGAGTTACTAATGGACAAGAAGTAATAGACGGAACAGATCCACTTGATTTTTGTGATTTTGTATTAGCAAATGTAACGGTTTCACCAAGTACGGCATGGGATGCAGCGGATTGTGATGGAGACGGAGTAGTTAATATAGATGAAGTGATAGATGGAACAGATCCATTAGATTCGTGTGATTTTGTATTGTCAAGCCAAACAGTTGCCCCAGGTGGAGCTTGGAACGCAGCAGATTGTGATGGAGACGGAGTTACTAACGGTCAAGAAGTAATAGATGGAACAGATCCACTTGATTTTTGTGATTTCATTGCAGCAAATGTTACGTTACTACAGTCTCAAGCATTCTTAGATGCAGATTGTGATGGAGATGGATTAACGAATGGTGATGAGTACGGAAATGATCCTACTGATCCACTTGATAGTGATGGAGATGGTATTGCTGATTTCTTAGAATTCAATAATCATAACCCATCAGATGATGATTTAGAAATTTTCAACTTAGTGACACCAAATGGTGATGGAGATAATGATGTATTTGTAATTAGAAATATCGAATTATATCCTAATAATACAGTTGAAATATATAATCGTTGGGGAATATTAGTATATGAAACAGCTAGTTATGGACAAAATGGAAACTACTTTAAAGGAGTTTCAGAAGGAAGAGTAACAGTTAGTCAAACATCTGAATTACCTATAGGAACTTACTTCTATGTTGTTAAGTATACAAACAATGAAGGAAAAGGTAAAGAGCGTTCAGGATATTTATATATTAACAGATAAGATTCTTAAAAGGGGATGAAAGTCCCCTTTAAGAAACTATAAAAAGTGAAAAAAAATGAAAAAAGGTATATTAATCATAGTTTTTATTTTATCGGGAGTATCGATGTACTCTCAACAAGATTCACAGTTCACTCAATATATGTATAACACTGTTAATATCAATCCTGCTTATGCTGGTTCACGTGGTGTTTTAAGTATATTTGGTTTACATAGGAATCAATGGGTCGGTCTCGATGGAGCTCCAGTAACAAATACATTGTCATTGAATACTCCAATAAATAATTCAAAAATTGGATTAGGAGTTTCAGTGATAAATGATAGAATTGGGCCCTCAGATGAGAACGCAATTTCGGTAGATATTTCATATTCGGTTCCAACATCGGAAACGTTTAAATTGTCATTCGGGATAAAAGGAACAGCTAATTTGTTAAATGTAGATTTTGGTAAATTGAATATTTATGATCCAAACGATGAGTTTGGAAGGCAAAATATAGATAATAAATTTTCTCCAAATGTTGGTGCAGGAATTTATTTTCATTCAGATAAAACTTACATAGGGTTGTCTGTGCCAAACTTTCTAGAAACTAAACATTTCGATAAGAATGACACTTCATTCAGTTCAGAATCTATTGCAGTAGAAAGAATGCATTATTACTTAATTGGAGGTCATGTTTTTGATTTTTCAGAAAATATTAAGTTTAAACCTGCAGTATTAACAAAACTAGTTCAAGGCTCTCCATTACAAGTAGATTTATCAGCAAATTTATTATTTAATGAGAAGTTTACAGTTGGTTTAGCGTATAGATGGAGTGCAGCAATGAGTGCAATGGTAGGTTTTCAAGCCTCAGATTCTTGGTTTATAGGGTATGCTTATGATATGGAAACAACCAAGTTAGCAAGTTATAATTCAGGATCACACGAGATATTTTTGAGATATGAATTATTTAAAAATTATGATAAAGTTGTATCACCAAGATTCTTCTAATAAAGCGAGTATTATGAAAATGAGATATTTATTATTTATATGTTTATTCAGTTTTATATCATTATCTGCACAAAAAGCTAAATTAGCTTCGGCAGAAAAGAAATATAATTCGTTAGCATATATAGACGCAATTAAGATTTACGAAAAAGTAGCAGAAAATGGTCACGAATCTGTAGACTTGTTTCAGAAATTAGGAAATTCCTACTATTTCAATGGTAATCTAAAAGAGGCAGGAAAATGGTATGAAAAATTATTTAGTTTGGGGAAAGAAATAGAACCAGAGTATTATTATCGCTATGCACAATGTTTGAAAACCGTTGAAAATTACACGAAAGCAAATGAATATTTGACAAAGTTTTCAGAAAAGACAAAATCAGATAATCGTTCTGCAATTTATAAAGAGAATAAGAATTATTTGGCAGACATCAAGAAAATATCAAATAGATATACGATTGAAAACGCTAAAATTAATTCAGAATTTTCAGATTATGGTTCTGCTATCTATAAGGAACAATTGGTTTTCGCATCAGCAAGAGATACAGGAAGTGTTTCAAGTATTAAAAGTAAATGGACAAATCAATCTTTTACTAATTTATACACTTCAAAAATAGATTCAGAAGGGAATTTAAATGCTCCTGAAGAGTTTTCAGGAAAAGTAAACTCTAAGTTTAATGAATCTACACCTGTTTTTTCAAATGATGGAAAAACGATGTATTTTACAAGGAATAATTTCAATAATGGAAAAAAGAGAACCGATAGCGAAAAGACAGTTTTATTAAAACTATATAGAGCAACTTTAGAAGTAGATTCTTGGAAAAATATTGAAGAACTTCCTTTTAATAGTAACGAGTATAGTGTTGCGCATCCTGCATTAAGTCCAGATAATAAAACTCTATATTTTGCATCTAATATGCCAGGAACAAAAGGGCAGTCAGATTTATATAAGGTAGCAATTAATTCAGACGGGTCATTTGGTGTTCCAGAAAATTTAGGATCAAAGATTAATACAGAAGCAAGAGAAACTTTTCCTTTTGTAGATAATGATAATGTGCTTTATTTCGCATCCGATGGTCAATTAGGATTAGGCGGTTTAGATATTTTTGCAGTAAAAATGTATGAAGATGGAACTTATTCAAGAGTGCTAAATCTAGGCTCACCTGTAAATGGACCAAATGATGATTTTGCTTATTTAATAGATTCAAGATCAAGAATGGGTTTCTTTTCTTCAAATAGACCTGAAGGATTAGGATTTGATGATATTTATAAGTTTAAAGAAAACATTCCTTTAGAATTTGATTGTAAGCAAGCTATTACAGGTTTTGTTTCCGATGAAGAAACTTCAGAAATTATAACAAAAGCAAATATTCGTCTTTACGATGCAGATATGAATCAACTTTCTCAAATTCTTGTAGATAAGGACGGAAGATATCGTTTTGATAGATTAGATTGTAATAAAGTATATCGTGTTAGAGCAGAAGTTCCAGAGTATGAAACTGCAGAAGTATCGGTGACAACCGATAAAATTTCAGGTGAAACATTAGCGACTTTAGAAGTTACTAAGCGAATGAAAGAAGTAAGCGTTGGAAAAGATTTAGCAAAAGTATTTGGAATAAAAATTATTTATTTCGACTTAAATAAATCTAACATACGTAAAGATGCAGCATTAGAATTAGCAAAAATTGTTGAAGTGATGAAAGAGAATCCATCTATAAAAGTAGATGTTCGATCACATACAGACAGTAGACAAAGTGCAGATTATAATGAAAAACTTTCAGAAAGAAGAGCAAAAGCAACAGTAGCTTGGATGGTGAAAAACGGAATTGAAGCAAAACGATTAACTGGAAAAGGATATGGAGAATCTAAATTAGTTAACAAATGTGCAGATGGAGTAGAGTGTTCCGAAGAAGAGCATCAAGCAAATAGAAGAAGTGAATTTATCGTTATAGAAATGTAACTGATCTAATATTTAAAAAAAGCATCAACTCAGTTGATGCTTTTTTTTTGCTTAATAATTTTTTGTTAATAGCGTTCTATATAGTTGCAATATACATTTGAATTGTTATTTTTGTTGGTCGGTAATAAAAAATTTAAAATTATATGAAAAACTTAGTATTTGTAGTAATATGTTTTTATGCTTCGTTGTTTTCCTTTGCACAAGACAAGGAGAAGTTGTTTACAATTGATAGTCATTCTTATTACACAGATGAATTTTTAAGAGTTTACAATAAAAATCTAGACTTAGTAAAAGACGATTCTCAAAAAGATTTAGACAAATATTTAGAACTTTTTCTAGGCTATAAACTAAAGGTAGAAAAAGCATATAAGTTAGGTTTACAAAATGATCAAAAATATATAAGCGAATTAGCTTCCTATAGAAGTCAATTAGCTAAAAATTATTTAAATGATACTAAGGTTACTAATGCATTGATTGAAGAAGCCTATGATAGAATGAAAAATGAAGTAAAAGCTTCACATATTCTAATCATGGTCGACGAATCGGCAAAACCTGAAGACACATTAAAAGCCTACAACAAAATTTTAGATTTAAAAAAACGTGTAGATAAAGGAGAAAACTTCGACAATATTGCAGCACAATATTCAGAAGACCCTTCGGCTAAAGAAAACAAAGGAGATTTAGGATATTTTTCTGCATTTAGAATGGTTTATGCTTTTGAAAACGCAGCTTTCAATACTCCAATTGGTAAAGTTTCTAAACCTTTCAGAACACGATTTGGATATCATATCTTAAAAGTTGTTGATAAAAGAGAAAATAGAGGAGAAGTTACGGTTGCACATATAATGATTTTAAAAAATAAAGAAGCGGCTGAAGGAAAAGAAAAACAAACCATAGAAGATATTTATAAAAAAATTAAGCAAGGTGAAAGTTTTGAAAGCTTAGCAAATCAGTTTTCCGAAGATAAGTCAAGCGCATTAAAAGGTGGACTATTGCAACGTTTTGGTTCAGGTCAATTAACATCACCAGAATTTGAAAACATTTCTTTTTCTTTGACAGATAAAAATCAAATTTCAGAACCATTTCAATCTCAATTTGGTTGGCATATCGTAAAGCTAATTGAAAAACACCCAGTGCAAACTTTAGAAGAAGTAAAGTATGAATTAGAAAACAAAGTAAGAAGAGACGAAAGATCTTTGTTGATTACTAATTCATTAGCGAAAAAAGTTAGAGGAAAGTATACATTTGTAGCAGATGAAACTGTTTTGAATAAAATTAAAAAAGCAGTAACGAAAGAGTATTATGCAAATAATTGGACAATTCCTGTTGATGGAAATGAGATAAAAGGGCAAATAGCAATAATAAATAATGATCAAATAATCAATGCTGAAGACTTCATGAAGTTTCTTTTTTCTCAACAAAAAAATGGAGCAAAAACAGAACCAATTTCAAAATTAGTAGACGAGCAGTTTGAAAAATGGTCAGATGAAAAGTTAATTGAATATTATGATAATAATTTAGAAAGCGAATTTTCAGAATTTAAATTCGTAATGGACGAATACAGAGATGGTCTATTATTGTTTGATTTAATGGATAAAGAAATTTGGACAAAAGCAAAAACAGATACAATTGGACTTTCGGAATTCTATAATGATCACAAAAATGATTACATGTGGAAAAAACGATTGGATGTTGATTTATTATCATCAACAGATGAGAAAACAATTGAAAAAGCTAGAAAATATTTAAAGAAAGGGAAGTCATTAGAATATATTAAAGAAAAACTAAACCTCGATGATAAAGTTAACATTATAGAAAAATCAGGAGTTTTTGAAGAAGATTCAGACGTGTTACCAGAATTTAAAGTAAAATCTAAAGGAGTAACAAATATAGTATCAAAAGATAATTACTTTTTTGTAGCTAATGTAAAAGAAGTTAAAGAAGCGCAACCAAAAAAGATGGAAGAATGCAAGGGGAAATTGGTTAGTGATTATCAGCAATACTTAGAAAATAATTGGGTTTCAGAGTTGAAAAAAGAATTTTCAGTAAAAGTAGACCAAGATGTATTTAATAAAGTAAAAAGACAATTATCAAAATAATGAAGTTATATCAAATAATCCTTTTAATTCTTTTAACAACATCTTGCGAATATTTCAAAACTCCTAAAGAGCCAGAATCTATTGCGAGAGTTGGTGGAGATTATTTGTTTAAAGAAGATATTTTAAATTTAGTACCAAAAGGAACCTCTAAAAAAGATAGTGTAGAAATTGTAAAAGCTTATATCGATAGGTGGGCGACACAAAAGCTACTTTTTAAAGGAGCCGAACTAAATTTAAGTAAAGATAAAATCGCAGATTTTGATGACTTAATTAATCAATACAAAGTAGATTTATACTCTAAAGCCTATATTGAACAATTAGTAATACGTAAAATAGATACTATTGTTTCTAGCGAGCAAATAAAGGACTATTATGATCAGTATAAAGATTTTTTTAAGAATTCTTCTGAATTAGTTAAGTTAAGATACATCAATTTAGTTAAAGAAAATCCAAAATTCGATAAAATCCAATCAAAGTTTAGTTCCTTTGCTACTAACGATAAAAAAGAATTAGAACAACTGGCAATTCAGTTTAAAAGTTATGCTTTTAACGATTCCATTTGGGTCGATATCAATCAAGTTTATGAAAAATTACCATTTATAAACTTAGAAAATAAAGACGATTATTTGTCTGATGGGAAAAATTATAAATATTCAGATTCAACAACAATTTGGTTAGTAAAAGTAAAGCAAGTGTTGCCAAGAAACAGCATAACACCATTGCAGTTTTTAAAGCCAACGATTAAGCAAATTATAATTAATAATAGAAAGTTAGAATTAATAAATACAATAGAAAAGGAAATTACAAATGATGCTATTAAAAATAAAAAATATGAAATTTATAAATAAAAGTGCAATTTTAGCACTCTTTTTATTGTCAGCAACAGTAATAAATGCACAAGCGACAAAAGAAAAAGTAGACGGTGTAATTGGTGTAGTAGGAGATTATGTTATTCTTGATTCTGATATCGATTTAGAATATATTCAATTAAGAGCACAAGGAGTAGATGTTAAAGAAATTTCACGTTGCGAGTTATTTGGAAAGCAGTTAGAAGATAAATTATATGCTCATCAAGCAGTTGTAGATAGTATTATTGTTACAGATGTTGAAGTAAACGGATTCATGGAAGAGCAAATTGATGCCATGGTTGAACAAGTTGGTTCAATGGATAAAGTGCTTACTTTTTACAGAAAGAAAAATGTAGATGAGTTTCGTGCTTATTTCTTCGACATCATTAAAAACAACAAGTTAACATCTCAAATGCAAAAAAAGATAGTTGACGATGTGCAAATTACACCAGAAGAGGTGCGTAATTTCTTTAAAGCAATTCCTAAAGATGAAATTCCAACTTTCGGAGCAGAAATAGAAGTAGCTCAAATTGTTGTTAAACCAGTTGTTCCTGAAAGTGAAAAACAAGCAGTAATTAAGAAGTTAAAAGAATTAAAACAAGAAGTACTTAATGGTTCAAGTTTCTTTAGTAAAGCAGTATTGTTTTCAGAAGATCCAGGTTCAAGTTCAAACGGTGGTTACTATAAAATGAATAGAAAAACACCATTTGTAAAAGAATTTAAGGAAGTTGCTTTTTCATTGGCAGTAGGAGAAATATCAGAACCATTTGAAACAGAATTTGGTTACCATATTATACAAGTAGATAAAATTAAAGGTCAAGATGTAGAATTAAGACACATTTTAATTTCACCAAAAGTTTCACCAGAAGCATTAAAAGAAGCAAAACTAAAAATTGAAGGAATTAGAACAAAAATTCTAACAGGAGAAATTTCGTTTGCAGATGCTGCAAAATCATCTTCAGATGAAAAAGAAACACGTAACAATGGTGGAGTACTTTTAAACCCAAGAACATTAGAGCCACGTTTCGAATTAACTAAAATGGATCCTTCATTATACGGAAGAGTTTCAACGTTAAAAGATACAGAAATTACAGTGCCTTTTATAGATGAGGAAAGAACTGGAAAAGTGTATAAAATTATGACTGTTAATAACAGAACAGAAGAGCACAAAGCAGATTTTTCACAAGATTATTTAAAAATTAAAGAATTAGCTTTGAAAGACAAGCAAATTAAAGCAATCGCTAAATGGACGGAAGAAAAAATCGACGAAACATATATTAAAATAGGTACAGATTATAAAGATTGTGAATTCACAAATAACTGGACTAAAAAATAAATTATTTTTTAATACTATTTTATAGAAGCGAATGGTAAAGGTAAATCAGTTAATGTATTTCCTGCCATTCGCTTTTATCTTTCATTGCAAAAATGAAGCAATGAAAGGATAACACTTCTGTCAGGGCTAAATAGTAATTGTCATTACTTTTTTATAAGTATTTTTTCTTACTTTAGTAACTTCAAAAGACAAAGAACAACATAAACCGAACAAAATAAAAAGAGATATATGTCAGATGTAGCAGCAATTCAGCAACTAGTTCAAAAACAAAAAGCATTAAAACAAGAAATTGCAAAAGTTATTGTAGGGCAAGAAGAAGTAATAAATCAAATAGTATTAAGCGTTTTTGCTGGTGGTCATGCCTTATTAATAGGTGTTCCGGGATTAGCAAAAACATTAATGGTAAATACAATAGCAAAAGCTTTAGGTTTAAACTTTAAGCGTATTCAGTTCACACCCGATTTAATGCCATCTGATATATTAGGAAGTGAAATTCTAGATGAAAACCGTCAATTTAAATTCATAAAAGGACCAGTTTTTTCAAACATTATTTTGGCAGATGAAATCAACCGTACACCACCAAAAACGCAAGCAGCTTTGTTAGAAGCAATGCAAGAAAGAACAGTGACTGTTGCTGGACATAATTATAAATTAGACCTACCTTATTTTGTTTTAGCAACACAAAATCCAATTGAGCAAGAAGGAACCTATCCTTTACCAGAAGCACAGTTAGACCGTTTTATGTTTGCTATTAAATTAGAATATCCAAGTTTTCAAGAAGAAGTAGATGTTGTAAAAGCTACTACTTCCGATTTTAAACCTGTTGTGAATTCATTATTTACAGCACAAGAAATCATCGATTTTCAAAATGTAATTCGAAAAATTCCAGTAGCCGATAATGTAATTGAGTATGCAGTAACATTAGTAAGTAAGACCAGACCAGATAATCCATTGGCTACCGATTTTGTTAAAACCTATATCGATTGGGGAGCAGGACCTAGAGCCTCGCAAAACCTGATTTTAGCAGCGAAAACACAAGCAGCTCTTAATGGTAAATTCTCGCCAGATATAGCAGATGTTCAAGCTGTTGCAACAGGGATTTTACGTCATCGTATTGTGAAAAACTATAAAGCCGATGCAGAAGGTATAAGCGATGAAGAAATAATTAAAAAATTATTTTAGGGTTTAATATGAGAAAAATTATTTTACTGATCTTATTGTCAGTTTCTGGTTTTGTTTTTTCACAAAAAGAAGGTCAAGATTTTTGTAAAGGAAATAGTAAAGGAAGTTATTTTCCACTTGATATCACTAAAAAGAAAATATATTGGTATAATACCTTTTATTATGAAGTTCCTAACGGAACAAAAACAATAAATGAAAAGCAGTATGTTGAGTTTGTACAAGAATGGGAAAACGGAGAAGTTGATCTTCTTTATTTAAGAGAAGAAAACGGAAAGGTTTATCAATATGAAGATTGTTGTAAAACGAAATCATTGCGTTATTCTGATAAAATGAATAACAAAGAAAAATGGGAAAGAATTGAAGATAAAGTCCGATATATTGTGCTTGTTAGAAACGGTAAATTAAGAACACCATTCTGCAATTATAAAGATTTGTTTGTATTAAGGGCAGAATACAGTAATGGTGTTACGTATGATTTTTATTATCAAAAAGGCTTAGGTTATATTGGTGCTACACGCAAAGGAGAGTTGATCTCTTATATAACACCTGAAAATTGATTTAGAGTTCTAATTTTTATTCCTATTTATTAGAAATAGAAGATGGGCTTTTATTAATAAGCTATAGAGAAAGGAATTTAAAGAGGATAATTTGTGAGGTATTCAAATTTTAAATCAAATAACATAGAAAAATATAGTATAGCTATTATTTAAGTGATAGCTTAATTTTCTCTTCCAACTCACTATCATAAAAAAACAAAAACATACTTCCCATCATATCTTGGTCAGTAGCAGAAGTATTGTCTACCTCTAAAACCAATTCATAATCATGATCGGCATACAACCAAATACCTTCAATCGAACTAAAAGGAGTCACTTTTTGTAATCCAATCTTTTTTTTGAAATTCGTAATAGCACTTTTGAATAATGTTGTTTCAGAAGTCTTGTCATGCAAAGCAATAGAAGTAGCAAAAGGGTGCACATGAATTGCCGAATAATGCAAACGTAAACTATCTTTTAACTGCAATTGATTTTTTATAGAACTCCTGTAAGTGTTTTTGCCTTGTGGAACAACCCAATGTCCAGAAAGTGATTGTCCCATAGCATCAGTATAACTATGGTATTTTGGATCTACAGGAATGCATTGATTACTACCAGGAGAAAGCGGACTCTTATACGGGTTCTCTGCATTATAGGGTAATTGAATAAAAACAGTCTTGCTCATTAATGGTCTTTGTTTACCATTATAAGGCTCGTGCGTAATAGTCACTTCGTGTTTTAATTTCTTAAAAATTGAAGCTTGATTATGGTTTAATACCTGAGAAGTAATATATAAAAAATCATTTCCTTTAATTGGAACACCATAGCCATCGGGAAAATTAGAAGTAATAAAACCATTAGAAAGTGATGTTAAGCGCGGAAACTGCTTTCCAATTCGCTCCTTTAAATCCCAATGCGTGTAATAATTAACATCGTTAATATCGACATTCATGTGACAGATGAAATCATTCGATAAGCGAACACTTGTCGTTGCATCTATTGCTTTAATATCAAAACCAGTAATCCATAACAAACTATCTTCTTGACTCAGTTGTATGTATCGAGAAGATTGAGGGCCTTCCATAGATTTATAAATACCATCTACCAAAAAAGTAGGCGACATCATTTTGTGCTTGGTAGAAGAGTTGGCTATTTGCCATTCGCTATCTACTATGCCAATTTTGTGTAGTAAAGTAGTTTTTACAATTGCTTTTTTTCTTTTGGAAAGTTGCGAGTAGAAAATACCACCACCAATTGCTCCAATTAAAAAAATAACTCCTAAAATTTTATATATCTTTGATTTTCTCATTGTTGAATAATACAAAAAACAAAAATAACCAATTCTCTAATGAATACTAATAATAAACAACGAATTTTTGGATTAGATCTAATGCGTGCCGTTGCGATACTGATGGTTTTGTCTTCGCATGTGCTGTGGGTCTATCCTAATAAAAAGAATATTATTACAAGTGCTTTTGAAGTTTTTGGACTTTGGGGTGTCGAAATATTTTTTGTATTAAGTGGTTTCTTAATTGGAGGAATTCTATATAGAAGCTACCTTACAACCTCATTTGGAAAACAAGAAATCTTTGTTTTTCTAAAAAGAAGATGGTTCAGAACACTACCCAATTATTATTTAGTTCTAATAATTAATATTGGGTTGGCATATTATATTGGTTACGAAGCGAAAGCACTATGGAAATATTTTTTCTTTCTTCAAAATTTTTCTACTACAATGCTTCCTTTTTTTCCAGAATCATGGAGTTTATCTGTAGAAGAATTTACTTATCTGTTATTGCCTCTCCTGCTTTTTGTGTCATTATTCATCAAAGTTAAAAACAAATCCATTCGATTCATTTCTGTAATAGGATTATCAATGCTGTTTTTCTTTCTTACTAAGTTGTACTTTAGTTACACAGCTACAAGCAACAATATGACCGATTGGAATTTGTCATTAAAATCGGTGGTCATTTATAGAGTAGATGCAGTATTAATTGGAGTTGCAATGGTTTGGATCTATCATAATTATACAAACATTTGGAAAAAAAATAAACGTATTTGTTTTCTACTTGGAACCCTAATTTTAATGTTTATTTTTGGAGGTGTAAGCTATTTTAGAATCTATATCGATTCGAATCCGTTTTTTTGGAACGTTCTATATTTGCCAATAAATTCAATAGGATTTGCTTTGTTCTTGCCAGTACTATCCCAATGGAAAACCTCAAAACAATTTTTCGCAAAACCAATCGAGTTTGTCAGCTTAGTATCCTATTCTGTATACCTAATTCATTACTGTATTGTTTTACAACTTATGAAATTTTGGATAGACACAACAAAGTATACGATGATGCAACTACATATTTTTACAGTAGCCTATCTAATAACCACTTTTACCTTAAGTTTTTTACTTTATACCTACTACGAAAAACCAATGATGAACAGGAGAGATCGGTAGGTTTTAGAGGATTCATATTTTTAAAATCGTAATCAAAGTAATCAAATTTGAGAATTTGATAAAATTTAAATCTGAAATTAAGAATAATTTAATAAAAGTTGTTAAAAGCTGTTTTTGATGAATAATTTTCAGTAAAATAGAATCTTTTTAAATAATAATGAGTAGAATAGATGCTTTTATTAAAAATTTTTAAATCTCGTTACTATTTAGTAAATTTGCTCGTCTTAAAAAAAATCAAGAAACAACCCGTGAATAAATGAAAGATTTTAGATTTTAAATGTCTTATTAATTCACTTGTTGATGTCAAAAAAAAACTCTATTATGAATACTTATAAAGATTACATTCAAGAGATTGAAGAACGAAAAGGTCAAGGACTTCATCCAAAACCAATTGATGGAGCTGAATTATTAAGCGAAATAATTAGCCAAATTAAAGATTTAAATAACGAGAACAGAGCAGATTCTCTTAATTTCTTTATTTATAATGTTGTGCCAGGTACAACAAGTGCAGCGGGTGTTAAAGCTAAATTTTTAAAAGAAATTATTTTAGGTGAATCTGTTGTTGAAGAAATTACACCTGCTTTTGCTTTTGAGTTATTATCACATATGAAAGGTGGACCTTCTATTGAAGTATTATTAGATTTAGCTTTAGGAAATGATGTAGCTATCGCAAAAGAAGCTGCAAAAGTTCTTAAAACACAAGTTTTCTTATACGATGCCGATACAAATCGTTTAGCAGAGGCATTTAAAAAAGGTAATGAAATAGCGAAAGAACTTTTAGAAAGTTATGCTAAAGCTGAATTCTTTACTAAGTTACCAGATGTAGAAGAAGAAATTGAAATAGTGACATATATTGCAGGGATAGGGGATATCTCTACAGATTTATTGTCACCAGGAGGAGATGCGCATTCAAGATCAGATCGTGAATTACACGGTCAGTGTTTGTTTGAGCATAATAAAGAAATGCAAAAGGAACTTTTAGCTTTAAAAGAGAAACATCCTAATAAGCGCGTGATGTTAATCGCTGAAAAAGGAACTATGGGAGTGGGTTCATCAAGAATGTCGGGTGTTAATAACGTGGCATTATGGACAGGTATTCAAGCGAGTCCTTATGTTCCATTTATTAATATTGCTCCAATTATTGCAGGTACAAATGGTATTTCACCAATTTTCTTAACAACTGTTGGTGTAACAGGAGGAATAGGGGTTGACCTTAAAAACTGGGTTAAGAAAACAGATGCAGAAGGAAAAGTAGTTCGTAATGAAGACGGTGAAATTGTATTAGAGCAAACCTATTCTGTTGAAACAGGTACCGTTTTAACTATTAATACAAAATCGAAAAAATTATACAAAGGAAGTGAAGCGTTAATGGATATTTCAGCTTCATTGACTCCGCAAAAAGTAGAATTTATAAAAGCAGGTGGATCATACGCTATTGTATTTGGTAAAAAAATTCAAACATTTGCAGCTAAGACTTTAGGTATTGAAACTCCACTTGTATATGCTCCATCGAAAGAGATTTCTCATGAAGGACAAGGACTTACTGCTGTTGAAAAAATATTTAATAAAAATGCTGTTGGCACAACTCCAGGAAAAATATTGCACACAGGTTCAGATGTTCGTGTTGAAGTTAATATTGTAGGTTCTCAAGATACTACAGGTTTAATGACTTCTCAAGAATTAGAATCAATGGCAGCAACTGTTATTTCTCCAATTGTTGATGGAGCGTACCAGTCAGGATGTCATACCGCTTCAGTTTGGGATAATAAGTCAAAAGCTAATATTCCTAAACTAATGAGTTTCATGAACGACTTTGGTTTAATTACAGCTCGCGACCCTAAAGGGAAATATCACGCTATGACCGATGTAATTCACAAGGTATTAAATGATATTACTATAGATGATTGGGCAATTATTATTGGAGGTGATTCACATACAAGAATGTCCAAAGGGGTTGCTTTTGGTGCAGATTCAGGAACAGTTGCTTTAGCACTTGCTACTGGTGAAGCTTCAATGCCAATTCCAGATTCAGTAAAAGTTACCTTTAAAGGAGAAATGAAAGGATATATGGATTTCCGTGATGTAGTGCATGCTACACAACAACAAATGTTAAAACAATTTGGAGGTGAAAACGTATTCCAAGGTAGAGTAATTGAAGTACATATTGGAACTTTAACTGCCGATCAAGCCTTTACATTTACTGATTGGACTGCAGAAATGAAAGCAAAAGCTTCTATCTGTATTTCAGAAGATGAGACTTTAATAGAATCATTAGAGATTGCTAAATCTAGAATCCAAATTATGATCAATAAAGGGATGGATAATGCAAATCAAGTGCTTCAAGGATTAATAAATAAGGCGAATAAACGTATTGCTGAAATTAAATCGGGAGAAAAACCAGCTTTAAAACCAGATGCTAATGCTAAATATTACGCAGAAGTTTTAATTGATTTAGATCAAGTAATCGAACCAATGATTGCAGATCCAGATGTAAATAACGAAGATGTTTCTAAACGTTATACACACGATACTATTAGACCTTTATCATACTATGGTGGGACTAAAAAAGTAGACTTAGGATTTGTGGGATCATGTATGGTTCATAAAGGAGATATGAAAATTTTAGCTCAAATGTTAAAAAACATAGAGGCAAAACATGGTAAAGTTGAGTTTAAAGCTCCTTTAGTAGTTGCACCTCCAACATATAATATTGTCGATGAGCTAAAAGTAGAAGGCGATTGGGAAGTATTACAAAAATACTCAGGATTTGAGTTTGATGATAATGCACCAAAAGGTTTGGCACGTACTAAATATGAAAACATGTTGTATTTAGAGCGTCCTGGCTGTAACTTGTGTATGGGGAATCAAGAAAAAGCAGCGCCTGGAGACACTGTAATGGCTACTTCTACACGTTTATTTCAGGGAAGAGTCGTTAAAGATTCTGGCGAGAAAAAAGGAGAATCTTTATTATCATCTACACCAGTAGTGGTTTTATCTACTATTTTAGGTAGAACACCTACAATGGAAGAATATGAAGCTGCAGTGGAAGGGATTGTTTTAACAAGATTTAAACCTTCTCAAAAACAATTAGTAGGATAATTTAATTTCCTGTTAAATCTAAAAAAAGCCTGAGTTATTTTAACTCAGGCTTTTTTTAGATATCTTATTTTTTCGTACCTTGTAATCTTCAAAAATAAATAGTAAAATAATAAACAAAAATAATATGGCTTTTGATATTGAAATGATTGAAAAGGTGTATGCAACCATGGCAGAACGTGTTGATAAAGCACGCGAGCTAGTTGGTCGTCCACTAACATTGTCTGAAAAGATTTTATATTCACATTTGTGGGAGAAAATGCCTTCACAAGCATTTACAAGAGGAAAAGATTATGTGGATTTTGCACCAGATAGAGTAGCTTGTCAAGATGCAACAGCACAAATGGCATTATTACAGTTCATGCATGCTGGAAAAAAAACAGTTGCCGTTCCAACAACAGTTCACTGTGATCACTTAATTCAAGCAAAAGTTGGTGCTGATGCCGATTTAACACGTGCAAAATCACAATCAAGTGAAGTTTTCGATTTCTTATCATCAGTTTCAAACAAATACGGAATCGGGTTTTGGAAACCAGGTTCTGGAATTATTCACCAAATTGTTTTAGAAAATTATGCATTTCCAGGTGGAATGATGATTGGTACCGATTCGCATACTGTAAACGCAGGTGGATTAGGTATGCTAGCTATTGGTGTGGGTGGTGCAGATGCAGTAGATGTAATGTCTGGAATGGGTTGGGAATTGAAGTTTCCAAAACTAATCGGTGTTAAATTAACTGGAAAATTAAACGGATGGACAGCTCCTAAAGATGTTATTCTTAAAGTTGCTGATATTCTTACTGTAAAAGGTGGAACAGGAGCAATTGTAGAATACTTCGGAGAAGGTGCAGAGTCAATGTCATGTACGGGTAAAGGAACAATTTGTAACATGGGTGCAGAAATTGGAGCAACAACTTCAACTTTTGGATATGATGATTCAATGCGTCGTTACTTGAATGCAACAGATCGTCAAGATGTAGTTAAAGCAGCAGACAAAGTAGCCGATTATTTAACAGCAGATGAAGCAGTATATGCAGATCCAGCACAATATTTCGACCAATTAATCGAAATTAACCTATCAGAATTAGAACCACATATCAACGGACCTTTTACACCAGATAGAGGAACACCAGTTTCTAAAATGAAAACAGAAGCAGCTGCAAATGGATGGCCAATAAAAGTAGAATGGGGATTAATCGGTTCTTGTACTAACTCTTCTTATGAAGACATGTCTCGTGCAGCTTCAATTGTTGAACAAGCAGTTGCACATGGAATTTCTCCAAAAGCAGAATTCGGAATCAATCCTGGTTCAGAACAAATTCGTTACACTATTGAAAGAGATGGAATCATTGCTACTTTCGAAAAAATGGGAACTAAAGTGTTTACAAATGCTTGTGGACCATGCATCGGACAGTGGGATAGAGCTGGAGCAGACAAAGAAGAGAAAAACACCATCGTTCACTCTTTCAATAGAAATTTCTCTAAAAGAGCAGATGGTAACCCTAATACACATGCTTTCGTAACATCACCAGAAATGGTTGCTGCATTAGCAATTTCAGGAAGATTAGATTTCAATCCTTTAACAGATACATTGTTAAATGATAAAGGTGAAGAAGTAAAATTAAACCCTCCAAAAGGAGACGAATTACCAAGCAAAGGTTTTGATGTAGAAGATGCAGGTTTTCAAGCACCAGCTGAAGACGGTTCAGGAATAATTGTATCTGTTTCAGAAACGTCAGATCGTTTGCAATTATTAGCACCTTTCAAACCTTGGAATGGTGAAAATATTACAGGAGCTAAGTTATTAATTAAAGCTTTTGGTAAATGTACTACAGATCATATTTCTATGGCAGGACCATGGTTACGTTTCCGTGGACATTTAGATAATATTTCTAATAATATGTTGATTGGAGCAGTAAACGCATTCAACCAAGCAACAAACAAAGTGAAAAATCAATTAGATAATAGTTATGATGCTGTTCCTGCTGTAGCAAGAGCATACAAAGCAGCTGGAATTCCTTCTGTAGTTGTTGGAGATCATAATTACGGAGAAGGATCTTCTCGTGAACATGCTGCAATGGAGCCTCGTTTCCTTGGTGTAACAGCTGTTTTAGTAAAATCTTTTGCACGAATTCATGAAACAAACCTTAAAAAACAAGGAATGTTAGGATTAACGTTTGCTAACGAAGCAGATTATGATAAAATTCAAGAAAATGATACCATCAACTTCTTAGATTTAACAGCATTTGCGCCAGGAAAACCGTTAGCTATAGAATTCGTTCATGAAGATGGTTCTAAAGATGTAATTATGGCAAATCATACCTACAACGAAGGACAAATTGAATGGTTTAAAGCAGGTTCTGCATTAAATTTAATTGCAGCTGGAAAAGCTTAATTAATCAATTAGGATAGTATTTTAAACAGCTGTTTTTTTAATAAAAACAGCTGTTTTTTATTTTTCATTCCTCTTGAAAAAGTTATAAAACGGAATAAAATGGAATAAAACTTTCCGATACGCTTCGCACTCAAGGTGATGCGTGTTGAAAACCGTTTTAATGAAATTTTTTGTGTTTTAATACATTTTTTTTTCTAAGTTTTTCTATGAAATAGTTAATTCAACAGAGTTTTATTTTATAAAATAAAGAAGTAGATATGCCTATTTCTTGGGTGAAACTATTACTGAAATTATGACAGCAAATAAGTTGATTAGTGTTAATTCGAAAGATAATTATCTATAAAGTTACAGATTTTTTGATTTAGTAATAAGAGGTGAAAATTAAAACAAAACAAAAAGATTTGCGGCTAAACTGAAAATAATCAATTGTTTTCAGTTTTACTTATCATATATTTAGCGTCTACATTTATTAAAACAAAAATTTGAGAACATTTAAAATTATCATCGGATTTCTTTTGCTTTATGGGACAGGAAGCGAATATATAAGCGCAAGTAAACAATTAGGCTCGCTCTACGAAATTGGAATTTTAACATCTATATTTCTTCTTCTTTTTTTATGCACATGGTTAATTGGGAGTGGGTTTTCAAAAGAAAAACTAAAATTTAAATCATTTGAATTCTTAAAATTTTTCATAATTTCTTTTGTTATTTTTGCCTTTTTGCAATAGTAAGTTTAGTTGCAAAATGAGTTTCAAGCAACTTTGTAGAAATTAGTATAATTAAAATTCCATTGGTTAAATGTATTGATGTAAATTGAAGAATTTAGCCTATTCAAAACACTTGGTTTGTATGTCGCTTATTGTAACATAATGTTAAAAAAACTTGATATATGTAACCAATAGTTGTGTAGTAATGTCTGCAACAAAGCAACTTTAAACGTCAAGCTAATAAAAAGAATAAGTAACCAAAACAGTTAATAAAATGATAAAAATGTATTAGGGAAACTAATACATTTTTTTATTGTTATAATATGATTAACTTTGAATAAATAATTTTGCAAATGAATTCGATTTGGTATTTTGAAGATGTAAATCTTTTCAACATAATGTGTCCGCACAAATTTAAAGACGCAGGACATAACCATACTTTTAAAGAATATTCAAAAAATGATTATATCTATTCAGAAGAAGATGCAGCAGATAAGATTTACTTAATTAATTCTGGGAAAATCAAGATTGGTTATATAAACGAAGAAGGAGACGAGGTAATATCTGCAATATTATCTAAAGGAGAAATTTTTGGAGAAAAAGCAATACTAGGAGAAGAAAGAAGAAACGAATTTGCACTTGCTTTAGAAAACAACACTTCAATATGCCCCATTGCAAGCGAAGAAATGCTCGAACTGATTAGAGGAAATAGAGAATTAAGTTTAAAAATATATAAGTTTATTGGTTTTAGACTGAAACGATTAGAAAGAAGATTAAAACTACTTCTTTTTAAAGATACAAAAACACGTTTAAAAGAATACTTAAAAGAACTTGCATTAGATTATGGTTATACCAATGCAGTTTCTGGAGACACTGTAATTCGTCATCCCTTCACCCAAAAAGAAATTGCTGCATTAATCGGAACATCTAGACCAACATTAAATATTTTAATAAATGAGTTGCAAGAAGAAGGCTATTTAAAATTTGATAGAAAAGAAATTATATTAAAAAATAAATAGAAAGAATCTTTTCTTTTTCAACACATACAATTAAAAAGGAAATAAAAAATGTCTTAGAAAAGCTGTAAAACAGTTACTAAGACATTTTTTTATGCACTAATATAATACAACGGCAAAGTAAAAATAGTAAAAAGGATTTCAATCTTAGTTAATTAATATTTTTTTGATGATTATCGCTCGTTTGATATCGTATTTTAAGCAAAAGTTTTGGACTAAACTATTTGATTATTTAGATTAACTTCTCTTGTGGGAAAATTAACTGAACATTAGCTAAACAAAAAGCGCACTCTTAAAAAAGAGTGCGCTTTTGATTTTTATGTTTTTCTAACCGACTAATAGTAAGTAAAACGTCTTACTTTAGAAATGTATTTAGCTAAACGAATAACTTGGTGACTATAACCATATTCGTTATCATACCATACATACATTACAATATTTTTTCCGTCAGCCGAAACAATCGTAGCATTACTATCATAGATAGATGGAGCAGGAGTTCCAACAATATCAGAAGATACTAACTCATTGTTTAAAGAATATTTAATTTGCTCAACAAGTTTACCTTCTAAAGCATATTTCTTTACAATATTATTTAATTCTTCAACGGTAGTAGTTTTGTCTATTTCTAAATTTAAAACCACTAATGATCCGTTCGGAACAGGAACACGAATTGCATTTGAAGTTAATTTTCCGGCAAGACTTGGTAATGCTTTAGCAACTGCACTTCCAGCACCAGTTTCAGTAATTACCATGTTTAAAGCTGCCGAACGACCTCTTCTGTATTTTTTATGCATATTATCAACCAAGTTTTGATCGTTTGTGTATGCATGAATAGTTTCAATATGTCCTTTTGTTACGCCAAGAGTGTCTTCAATTACATTTAAAATGGGTGTAATTGCATTAGTTGTACATGAAGCAGCAGAATAAATGTCTACTTCATCTGGATTAAACTCAGTATGATTTACACCATAAACAATATTTGGAACACCTTTTCCTGGAGCTGTTAATAAAACTTTAGCAGCACCTTTAGAAACTAAGTGACGTTTTAATGCTTCTTCTGTTGTGAAAGCACCAGTGTTGTCAATAATTAAGGCATCTTCAATACCGTATTCTGTATAATCTATTTCTTCTGGAGAATTAGCAGTAATAAGGTGAACTGTTGTGCCATTAATAAGTAATGCATTGTTTTCTGGATCTGCGTGAACAGAACCTTCAAAATCACCATGAACAGAATCATAACGTAATAAAGAAGCTCTTTTTTCTAATAGAACGGCATCATTTTTATCGCGAGTTACAATAGCTCTCAAACGTAGTTGTTGTCCTTTCCCTATTTTACTCATCATTTCACGAGCTAATAAACGACCAATACGCCCAAAACCATATAATACTACATCTTTTGGTTTGATCTCTTGATATTCTTTTGCATCTTTTAATTTGTCAATTATAAATGCTTTAGCATCGTTGTATTTGTCATCTTCTAAATGATACTCATAAGTAAGTTTACCAATATCAATTTTTGAAGGTGGTAAATCTAGACTGTTAATAGCGTTAGCAATCTCTACAGAATCGAATACATTGATTGGTTTTGCAACAAATTCTCCTGCATATTCATGTAGATTAATAATGTCACTCACGTTTCTATCGATTAATTGGTTTCTAAATAGAACCATTTCAATCGATTTGTCATACCATAAATCGCTAATAATTTTAATAAGCTCAACGCAAGCTTTTCTTCTATCTGCTTGAAAAGCAAGTTCTTTCTCGTATAAGTTGTTGTTACTCATGAAGTAAAATATAAATTGTGTTGTTTTGAAAAATATTTATGCAAAAATAAAGTTTTCAAACGTTTTCGTGAAATTTTTTGTGACATTTATATATAAAAAAACCAGTCAGTGTTGACTGGTTAACAATTTACTTGTTTTTTCTACATTATAATGTCTTGAACTTGTCTGTTTTTAAACAATATTTTATACCTAGCCTTACTCGATTTCTTTTTGTTTAAATAGGATGATATTTTTTCGGCATCGGTTGCTTTTATTCCATCAACACTTAAAATAATACTACCTTCTAAGTCGTTTTTATATTCTTGATAATTCTCATTAGTAATGGTTTTAATTTTTATACCATAATCTAAATTTAATTTTTTCATCTCTGTTGGAGACATGTCTTCAAATTCAAAACCATTAAATTCGGTAATTAATAATTCTTTTTTTACTAATTTAACAGGGAAAATTCTTTCTTCATTATCTCGTAATACTTTTACATTGACTACTTCGTCTGGGCGTTTCGTATTAATATAAGAAGTAAGTTCAGAAAAACTTTTAATTTTTTTACTATCTAATGCTATAATAACATCACCTTCTTTAATGCCTGCTTTTTCTGCTCCAGATTTCTTAGTTACTTTACCAATGTATACACCTTCAGAAGCATCTATTCCGTATTCTTTTGAAGTCATAGGGTTCAAATCACCACCTTCAATACCAAGAACACCTCTTTGAACATTACCAAATTGCATTAAATCTTCAATTATTTTTCTAGTTATGTTTGAAGGAACAGCAAAAGAATAGCCGGTATAGCTTCCTGTTGGAGAAGAAATCATAGTGTTTATCCCTATCAATTCACCACGCGTATTTACTAATGCACCACCACTATTTCCAGGGTTAACAGCCGCATCAGTTTGAATGAAAGACTGTAGTCCTTCATTACTTAAATCTCTTGCTTTTGCCGAAATTATTCCAGCCGTTACAGTAGAGGTTAGATTATAAGGATTTCCTACTGCTAAAGCCCATTCGCCCACTTTTACATTTTCTGAATCTCCAAATGTAATAAAAGGTAATTTTTCATCACTTTCAATTTTAATTAAAGCAATGTCCATTTTAGAATCAGTACCTATAAGTTTTGCTTTGTAAGTCTTATTATTGTTCAACGTCACTTCAAGTTCACTTGCTTTATCAATCACATGATTATTGGTAACAATGTAACCGTCTTCCGATATAATTACACCCGAACCAGTTCCAACTTGCATTTGTTGTTGTGTACCTCCGCTACGACCACCTCCAAAGAAGAACTCAAACGGATCTCTGTAAACACGTTGCATCGCCATGTTTTTTACATGCACAACACTATGGATTGTGCTTTCTGCTGCTGCTGTAAAATCGATATTTTCAGCGCTAAGGCTAACATTCTTTGTGTAACTTGGCGCAACAGCAATTGTTGAAGTGTCATTTTTAGGTTCAATAAAAAATTTATATGCACCTAATGTTGTGGCACCGCTTAATAATGATACTAAAAATAGATTTCCTAAATTTCTCATAGACATATAATAATTTATTTTTGTTATGTAAAGTTAAATACAAAAACGAAACAAAAAATCAGTTTAACGCTCGCTTAACATTGTTTAACATCTTGTTAGGAATTAATAAAATGAGATGTAGGAAGAAACGCTAAATTTTATATAATACCAGTTATGACTTCAATTTACTGTAAAAGAAAATGATGATTCAATATAAAAATGTGATATAAAATTAGTGTGCTTTATTATATTTTTAAATACTCTAATCTTTATTTACCTTTGTTCTAATTTTAGCATAAAACATGAATCTAACATTTTATAAATATCAAGGAACAGGGAACGATTTTGTCATGATTGATAATCGTCAAAACAATTTCGACAAGAATAATACCAAATTAGTCGCTTTTTTATGCGATAGAAGGTTTGGTGTTGGAGGAGATGGACTTATTTTATTAGAAAATCATGAAAAATATGATTTTAAAATGGTTTACTATAATGCTGATGGAAATGAGAGCAGTATGTGTGGCAATGGTGGAAGGTGCTTGGTTGCTTTTGCGAAACAACTTGGAGTAATTACGAATAGAGCAGAATTTGAAGCCATAGATGGCTATCATTTTGCAACAATTGACGAAGGTATTGTTTCATTACAAATGAAGAATGTGTCAGATATAGAAATACATAATGAGTATACTTTTTTAGATACAGGATCGCCACATCATGTGCAGTTAGTAGAAGGTTTAAAACAGTTCGATGTTAAAAATGAAGGTGCAAAACTTCGTTATTCTGATCTGTATGGAAAAGTTGGAAGCAATATAAATTTTGTGAATCAAATTGAGAGTGACGAATTTGCTTTGAGAACTTATGAGAGAGGAGTGGAAGACGAAACCTTTTCTTGTGGTACAGGAGCAACTGCTGTAGCAATAGCAATGTATAAAGCAGGAAAGACAACTTCTAATAATGTGAAGTTAAATGTAGAAGGTGGGAGTTTGGAAGTAAGTTTTAAAGAAGTAAACGGACAGTTTGTAGATGTGTTTTTAAAAGGACCAGCAACATTTGTTTTTGAAGGAAGAATCAATAAATAATATATGTATAAAAAAATAAGTATTCTGTTTTTATTCGCTTTTGTTTGTTCATGCTCTAAAGGAAAACAAAAAGAGATTAATGTAGCAAATGAAACTCCTCAAGTATTACAAAATAATGATTCGGATATTTCGTTACGATCTTTTGGGAAAAAATATGATTTTAATATTATTGATAAACTATATAATGAAGCAATAGAAAAAGATGAGAGTCTAAAAAAGTTAGAAAATGTTTTTCTATATATAGGTGGAGTTAAGAAAGATAGTTTAAAAGATTTTAATGACTATTTGGGTAATAATGCTAGGTATTGGAATGATGTTGATGATTACTTAAAACAAATAAAAGATACTATTTTAAGAAAAGAAGTAACTAAAGATTTTGATAAATTTGAAAAAGAATTTAAAAAATCGATAACTTCATTACAACACAAGGATAGTCTTTTAAATATGAAATCAGTATTGTTAGACGATTATCATACTATTATGAAATTAAAAATTACTCATAATATGATGATGAAATATAATACTAATGAATTTCCGAAGGATAAGAATCATGTTTTTATGGATAAAAAATATGATACCTTGATGGTTAATATTAAAGAACAAATAAAGAAATATAATTGATAACATTAAAAGGGAGTACAATCCATTTAAGAGCATTAGAGCCTGAAGATTTAGAGTTTGTTCATGCTATCGAAAATGATGAAGCCATTTGGGAAGTAAGTAATACGCAAACACCATATAGTCGATTTCTAATTCGACAATATCTTGAAAATGCACATCAAGATATATATGAAGCGAAGCAATTAAGGTTAGCAATTTGCTTGAATGCTACTTCTGAAGCAATTGGTTTAATTGATTTATTTGATTTTGATCCAAGAAATAATAGAGCAGGAGTGGGTATTCTAATTAAGGAAATTGAGAATAGAGCTAAAGGAATTGGTACGGAAGCATTAGGAATGTTAATTAATTATGCCTTCCATCAATTACAATTGCATCAGTTATATGCAAATATTGGGGCTGAAAATGAAAATAGTATGCAACTTTTTTCTAAATTTGGTTTTAAAGAAATTGGAATAAAGAAAGAATGGAACAAAGTAAATGGAATCTATAAAGATGAGTTTTTGTTTCAATTAATTAACAATAAAAAATAACACATTGAATCTAAAAAAAATCATTGCTTTTTTAGCAGTAGCAGGAATTGTAGTAGCAGGAATTGTTGTGTATTATGTTTATAATAAAGCATTTCTACCCAATACTAAGTTTTCTGAAAAAGAAGTGCTAGTTTTTGTTCCATCCAATACCAGCTATGAAGGTGTGAAAGAAATTCTATCTCCTTTTTTAAACAGTATAGAAGATTTTGATTTTGTTGCTGTTAAAAGGAAATATGCGCAAAATGTAAAAGCAGGGAAATTTCTATTGAAAAAAGGAATGTCAAATTATGATATTATTAAAGCAATGAGGAGTAATATTCCAATTAAAGTAGCCTTTAATAATCAAGAAACCATTAATAAATTGGCACAGAGATTAGCTTCTCAAATAGAACCCGATAGTATTGCTTTTATTGAAGCTTTTACAAATGTAGATTTTTTAACTGAAAACAAATTTACTGAAGATGAGGTTTTGGCTATGTTTATTCCGAATACTTATGAATTTTATTGGGATACTTCAGCGACAAAAGTAGCAGATAAAATGGCAAAGGAATATAGAAAATTCTGGAATGACGAAAGAAAAGCTAAAGCGTCTAATTTAAATTTATCAGCCGTTGAAGTATGTGTCTTAGCGTCTATAGTTCATAAAGAAACAGCAAAAGTAAGTGAAAGGCCATCAGTTGCAGGTGTTTATTTGAATAGAATGGCAATAGGAATGCCTCTTCAAGCCGATCCAACAGTTATTTATGCAATGAAGCGAAATTCAGGTGATTTCGATCAAGTAATTAAGCGTGTTTATAGTAAAGATACACAAGGAACTATTTCTCCCTATAATACATACATAAATTTAGGATTACCTCCTGGACCAATTGCAATGCCAGATATTTCAGCAATAGATGCTGTTTTAAATGCAGAGAAGCACGATTATATCTATTTTTGTGCTAACCCTGAAAAGCCAGGTTATCATGCTTTTGCTTCTAATTATGCACAGCATCAAACAAATGCAAGAAAATATAGCCAGTGGGTAAATAAATTAGGAATTAATCGCTGATATTCTTTCAAAATTTAAAAAAAATAAAGCTTCAAAATTGTGAGTTTACTCTCATGATTTTGAAGCTTTATTTTTTTTGATGTTATATCTTAGTTAAAAAAACAGTATTTTGTTTTAGTCAGTTTTGTCTTATGTTTGATGTTTTTTGTGCTAAAAAACGAAAAAAAGCAGCTCTATAGTTTTGTTTTTTTACGATTTATTTTTCCTGTTTAAGTCTTGCTATCTTGCTATATATTAGGTGTTTCAAGGAGTGAAAAAATGAAGAATCTATCTTTAAGTAAACTTTAACAACTTGTTTTTCAGTATTATAAAAAAATACGTATCTTTGCACTCGCAAATTTCAGAGAAGTGACAGGTCCTGAGAAATGGTAATTTATGGTAAGAAAAGGTTCGTATTTTTTAGGATTGACCATCCTAGTAGTGTTGGTTTCATCAGGATTCAATTCGATTGAAACTAAAGAAGTAAGAGGGTTTTATTTAACGGAAAACGAAGTAGTTTCCTATCATGTTCCAAGTGAAGATGAAAATGAAATCGAAGACGAAACAGTAGTAATCGGAAATGCTGTTCCTTATGTAGGAAGAACTTTTGCAGGCTTTAAACAAGCTATTGCATTTAAAGAATCACGAGGTATTTTGAACATGGTAAATTCCTATGGATACATGGGGAAATATCAATTTGGAAAGACAGCTTTACGTTGTGTTGGAGTGTATGATTTTCAAGAATTCCTTAGAAACGCAGATTGGCAAGAAAAAGCATTCAAAGCTTTGTTGTCTATAAACAAGTGGGAATTAAGAAAAGAAATCAAAAAATACAATGGTAAAGTAATTAATGGGGTTAAAATTACCGAATCAGGTATCTTAGCGGCAGCACATCTTGGTGGAGCTGGTTCGGTTAAGAAATACTTGAGAAGTAATGGGAGAAATGGTTTTAAAGACGGTTTTGGTACTTCGTTAAAAAGTTATCTTAAAAAGTTTGGAGGGTATGATGTTTCTCATGTGCCAGCCAATAGAAATGCCAAAGTAAAGTTGAATTAAAAATTTACATTTTGTGAATAATGAAAATGCAAGGTCGCTTATGTAAGTCGACCTTGTTTTTTTTCCACTCTTTTATTGTTTTTGTTTTGATATATTCTGTTGGCAGCGTAATATCGCAAGCAATACATAAAAGTGTAGTAGGTTGAAGGATTTGTAGTAAATCTTCAACAAGTTTATTGTTTCTATATGGAGTTTCTATAAATAACTGCGATTGATTTCTTTCTAGTGACAAGCGTTCAAAATGTTTAAGCTCGTTCTTTTTCTCCTGATTATCAATAGGTAGGTAGCCATTGAAAGCAAAGCTCTGTCCATTCATTCCACTAGCCATTAATGCTAATAAAATAGAACTTGGTCCAACTAAAGGGACTACTTGAATTCCTTTTTCATGTGCTATTTTTACAATTACAGCACCAGGATCCGCAATTCCAGGACAACCAGATTCACTTAATAATCCAATATTTTTGCCTTCTAATAAGGGTTTTATGAACTCGTAATGTTCTGCTATTTCTGTGTGCTTATTTAAAAGTGAAAGAATTAATTCGGGTTGTTTCTTTTCAGGATGTATGCTTTTTATGAATCGACGAGCTGTTTTTTCGTTTTCAACAATAAAATGATCAATAAAGTCAATACTTCTTTTCACTGTGTGAGGTAAAACATCTTCTGGAGCAACAGTTGTTTCTCCAGGATTAGATAATGTACAAGGAATTAAATAGAGTTTACCAAAAGAAGTATTCATTGTTGTGATATTTTGATTTTTGCAAAAGTACAAAAAAAAGTCCCACTGAAGCAGGACTAAATGTTTTTACTGTTAGTAATAAAATTGATGTTTTTGTAGTTACGGTTAAAATTGTTGCTTTGTTGAAACTATTAATTAGTTAACTTATTTGCAATAACATCACAAGCTTTGTTTAGCATGTCGTAAACATTTTCAAAACCATCCTGGCCTCCATAATATGGATCTGGAACTTCTACGTTTTCATCAGGAAAAAGTTCGTTTAGGATAATTTTTACTTTAGATTTTACACTTTCATTAGGAGCTAAATTCAGAATATTTTTATAATTAGACATGTCCATAGCGTAGATATGATCGAACTTTTCAAAATCGGAAGGTTTGAATTGTCTTGCACGTTGGTTTGTAATGTCTATATTGTGCTTTTTTGCAGTAGAAATAGACCGCTTGTCAGGTAGCTCTCCAGCATGCCAACCACCAGTTCCAGCGGAATCTACAATATATTTATCTTTTGGTAGTTTGCTTTGTAATATGCCCTCGGCTAAAGGAGAACGACAAATATTACCTAAACAAATCATTAAGATTTTTGTTGTCATTTTATAATGATAATTTCTTAGTGATATCGTCTACAAACTTACGAAATTGTTTGTCTGTAGTTACTAAATTATCTACAGTTTTACAAGCGTGTAATACAGTAGCATGATCTCTATCTCCAATTTGATTACCAATATTGGCTAAAGAAGATTTAGTGAATTTTTTCGCAAAAAACATAGCTAATTGACGTGCTTGAACGACATGTCTTTTTCTAGTTTTAGATTGTAATGTTTCAAGGTCTAATTGGAAATAATCTGAAACCACTTTTTGTATGTAGTCTATAGAAATTTCGCGTTTAACATTTTTAACAAATTTTTCTACTACCTGTTTCGCTAATTCTATTGTTACTTCTCTTTTGTTGAAAGAAGATTGTGCGATTAATGAAATGATTGCTCCTTCAAGTTCACGAACATTAGATTTTATGTTTTTAGCAACATATTCAATAATCTCTTCAGGTATTTCTACACCATCTCTATATAAAATATTTTTTAAGATAGAAATACGTGTTTCATAATCCGGTTGATGTAATTCAGCTGATAATCCCCATTTGAAACGAGATAGTAAGCGTTGCTCAATATCTTGCATGTCTACAGGAGCCTTATCGGAAGTTAGAATTACTTGTTTTCCATTTTGATGTAGATGGTTGAATATGTGGAAGAATACATCTTGTGTTCCAGTTTTTCCCGATAAGAATTGAACGTCATCAATAAGTAGAACGTCAATTAATTGGTAAAAATGAATAAAGTCATTTCTTGTATTCTTTTTAACAGAATCAATATATTGTTGTGTAAAAATTTCAGCAGAGATATACAATACTGTTTTTTCAGGGTATTTATCTTTAATTTCTACTCCAATCGCGTGTGCTAAATGCGTTTTTCCAAGACCAACACCTCCAAAAATTAATAACGGATTAAAAGAAGTTCCACCGGGTTTGTTTGCAACAGCTAAACCTGCACTTCTAGCCAAACGATTAGAATCTCCTTCAAGAAAATTATCAAAACTATAATTCGAGTTTAATTGCGAATCGATATTGATATTTCTTATTCCTGGAATAATGAATGGATTTTTTAATTCTGGATTTTTTTGAACGATAGGCACATCAACTTCTTGCGTTTTTACCGGTTGTCTATTGTTACTTGGAATTTGCTCAGTAAATGGAAGTTTATTTCCATAAGCATTTTCCATTCTGATCTTGTAAAGTAATTTTGCGCTTGGACCAAGTTCTTTTGTTAAGGAAACTTTTAAAAGTTTAACATAATGTTCTTCTAGCCATTCGTAGAAAAACTTACTTGGTACTTGAATAGAAAGTGCGTTTTCATTTAGGTCAACTGCCTGTATCGGTTCAAACCATGTTTTGTAGGCTTGTTCCTGAATGTTATCCTTTATAAATAACAGACAATTTTTCCATACCGATTGCGCAGTTTTATCCAT